>PLSD01000089.1 GCA_003164135.1 Acetobacteraceae bacterium | reverse complement strand
ATTGAGTGGGAGTGAGGCCATGACATTGCAGGTTGCCGTGATCCCCGTGACGCCGTTTGAGCAGAACTGCACGTTGCTCTGGGATTCTGTGAGTTTGCAGGGGGCGGTGGTGGACCCCGGCGGGGACGTGCCGCAGTTGCTGGCTGCCATTAAGCAGGCCGGCATCAAGGTTACGGATATTTTCCTCACCCATGGGCATATCGACCACGCGGGTGGTGCCACGGAGCTGGCCGCGGCGCTTGGGGTAAAAATTACCGGGCCGGGGGTGGAGGATAAGTTTCTGCTCGAAGGCATGGCGGAGCAGGGGAAGATGTTTGGCCTTGTGGCCAAAAATTGTACCCCGGATGTCTGGCTGCACGATGGCGACAAGGTGAAAATGGCCGGGGCGGAGTTCGAGGTGCTGCACTGCCCCGGACATACGCCGGGGCATATGGTGTTCCTCAATCATGCGGCGAATTTCGGCATGGTGGGCGATGTGTTGTTCCGCAATTCGATCGGCCGCACGGATTTCCCTTATGGCAATACCCAGCAGTTGCTGGATGCCATTGAAACCAAGTTGCTGGTGCTGCCGGATGATTTTTCCTTTATCTGCGGCCATGGCGTGAATTCGACCATCGGCGCGGAGAAGCGGAGCAATCCGTTTATTCAGTAAGGGGCAGGTCGATGTCCATCCAGGACAGGTGGCCGCCCTTTCCGGCGCCGGTGTCAAGAAAGATCGCGCGTCCGCCGTCATGGCCGGTGCGGATATAGGGGCGGCCATCCGAGCTGCGCTGGTCGTGGCCGCAGTAGAGCGTGATGCCCGATGGAATGTCGTCTACCCAGCGTAGCAGGCGCTCTGGCCGGCCGGCACCGGTGACGCGGCCGGTGGTCTGGCCGTAGAGGGCGCGGGCGAGTAGTGGCTCGGGACGGCTGGATGGGAATTGAGGCGGGGACTGTGCCAGCATGCCAGGGTGAAAGCCGCCGTGGACGAAGAAAGCGGCGCGAGAGGCGATCCAGGCTGGGGCGTTGAAAATGGCTTCCAGGGTGCGCTCGCGCATGGAGACCGGCAGTTCCGCCAAAGTGCGTTCCACCCCAGGGCCTGTTATCTTGTCGCCACGCAGGGCACGGGCGAGTTTAAAGTCATGGTTGCCGAGCAGAAAGAGCCCACGGCGTTCGTCGAGCAGGCGGAACATGATGGCAAGGGCGCCGGGGGTGTCTGGGCCGTCGTCCACCAAGTCACCCAACTGCACGACAAAGCGGTCGGTGTCAGCAGCGATGGCGAAAGCTTTGGCGTCGCCGTGGACATCACCCACCACGCGCAGCTTTTGCGGCAGCGGCCTCATTTACTCCTCAGTTCTGCATAAGCGGCCAATGCCCGCGCCCTTCCTTCAGCCAATGGTACAATAGGATATGGATAGGTTTCACCAAGTTTAACACCGGCACTCTCAAGGATTTGTGGCGGTGCATCCCAGGGGGCGTGGATATGCTTATCGGGCAGGGCGCTGAGTTCCGGGACGTAGCGGCGGACGTAGGCACCGGCGGCGTCGAATTTTTGTCCCTGCAGGACGGGATTGAAAATACGGAAATACGGCGCGGCGTCAGCGCCGCAGCCGGCTACCCATTGCCAGGAGGCGGCGTTGGCGGCTTCGTCGGCGTCGCACAACGTGTCCCAGAACCAGGCCTCGCCGTGCTGCCACGGTTGCAGCAGGTGCTTCACCAGGAAGGAGGCGCAGATCATGCGGACGCGATTGTGCATCCAGCCGGTGTGCCAGAGTTCACGCATCCCGGCGTCGACAATGGGGATGCCGGTTTGTCCACGCTGCCAGGCGCGCAGGGCGGACGGGCTTTCCGCCCTGGGGAAGTTGGCGAATTCGGCGCGGATGGGGGAGGTGCGTAATTCCCGGTGCTGCCAGAGCAGGTTGATGGAGAATTCCCGCCAGAGCAGTTCCTTCAGGAAGGTTGTGACGCCTTGGGATGAACCGGCCGCCACGGCGCGGTGCCAGACCAGGCGGGGCGAGATCTCGCCGAAATGCACGTGCGGGGAGAGGCGGGAGGTGCCGGATTGGGCGGGGACGTCGCGCGCCGTGGTGTAGTCCTGCACCGGGTTAGAGAGGAATTCCGTTAGCCGGAGGTGTGCGCCGGCCTCACCGGGCGTCCAGTTGGCGCGCAGGCCCGCTGCCCAGTCCGGCTTTGCGGCTAGCAGGGACCAGTTGTCCAGAGAGTCGCCTTGCACGCCCGTTAGGCCTGGAATTTGCGCGGGGGTGGGATAAAAATCCTCCGGCACACCAGCGGCGAGGCAGGTGTTGGCGAAGGGGGTGTAGACGCCGTAAGCGCCGCCGGTTTTGGTTTTTATCCGCTCCGGGGCGAACAGGCTGGTGGAGAGGTGGCGGTGGAAGCCGGTGTTGTGTGGTTTTAGTGCCGCGTCCACGGCGCGGTCGGCATCACGCATTGCGGGTTCGAAGCTGCGCGCGGCATGTACGGCGGTGGCGCCGGTTTGCGCGGCCAGGGCGGGGATAATGGTTGCGGGATCCCCCCTGCGCAGCACCAGTTTGGCGCCGCGCGCGGCGAGGTCCGCGGAGAGTTTAGTGAGTGAATGGTGCAGCCACCAGCGGCTGGCGGCACCGGCGCGTTCATCGAGGATGTACACCGGCAGAATTTTAGCCCCGCTGGCGAGGGCAGCGGTGAGTGCCGGGTTGTCTTGCAGCCTTAAGTCGTTACGGAACCACAGTAACGCTGCCTTCATGCCACCTCGGCCATGCGGCCAAGCTGTTCCAGCGCGAAGGAGAAAAGCTGGTCCTGCCCGAGCAGGAACACACGCAGACCACGCGGGAAGAAGCGCGCGATGGCGTGGTCGCGAACGTCTAGCCCGCCGCCATGCGTGCCGAAGGCTGGTAGCATGAGCCGGTTGACTCCGGTGACGAAGCACGGCCGGCTGACGCGCTTTGCACGGGCGTCGATGCTGGCTTTGGGCTGAAAATAGCCGGAAACCTCGAACTCGCGCGGGCCTAGCTGCGGCCCCGCCATGTGGCGGAAGGTGAAGGCGCCCTCACGGTAGACCGGGACGCAAACGCCCGGCAGACCGGCGGCCCCGGCATCGGGCTTGTCTGATATCCAGATGAAGCTCGCTTCGCGGGCCATCGACTCGATGCGGGCGCGTTCGTCCTTGGCTAAAAGGCTGGTGGCGTCACGGTCATGGAGATTATCACCGAGCACGATGACTTTGGCCGGGCGATATAGCCGGACCAAGCGGTTGAGCCGCTCCAGCGTGGCCTTGTTGTTATGTGGTAGCGCGGCGGTGCGGGCGGCGCCCATGCCGGGCTTCTCGAAATGCAGGTCGGCGGCGATGAGAATCCGCCGCGCCGGCCAGAAAGCGGCGCCGGCAGGGTCGAGCATAAAGCGCTCATCGCGCAGGTGAATGGGGGCAGCTGTCATGCGGTGCAACAAGCATATTCTGCCCGGCGGGGCTACGAATAAATTACAAATTAAGGCTTTTTCAGCGCAGGCATGCGGCGCCGGGGGCCGCGATCTCCTGGACATGGCGCAGCAGGGCGGCGCATTGGCGCTCCCAGGCGGCGGCGTAGGTTTCATTCCAGTCCGCGCCGAGCAGATCCGCCACCACATCGCGGAAGGCGGCCATGAATTGCGTGTAGAGCACCGGGTCGGCGACGCGGCAGTCTTTGTGGTCGATGGCGATTTTACGCATGTAGGAGGCGACGTAGGGTTTTCCGGCGGCGCTATCCATGAGCAAGTTGATGATCTCGAACATCATTTGGCCGCAGCCGAGCGGGGGCTGGGTGGGGTCTGGCACGGTGAACAGCTCCGCGGCATCCGGGCGGAGGACGAAGAAGCGGGCGTAGACGGCGGGGACGATGTCGCCGCCGCGAGCGGCGGCGATTTCCAGCGAGGCGTCCAGCAGGGCCGCGTCTTCGGTTGGCTGGGTGGTGGTTGACATGGCCTGGCTGTGCTCCGGGGCGGGATTATTGATGCATTACAGATAAATGTATGCACGGGCCGGAGCCGCCGAACACAAGTATGGTTTTTTTGGGTAGCCCAATGAAAAACCGGCGGCCTGGGCGCGGGACCGCCGGTTGACTGGATTAGAACGCCAGGATCAGGGCCTCGGCGCTGGCGACGAGCAGCACGATCCAGGTAAGCGAGGCGCCAGCGGCGCGCAAGGGATTCGGGGCAGGGCGGGGCAGGCCGAAGGCGTGCGACAAGCGGGCAACCACGAGTGCCACTGCCAGACCCAGCACCAGATTATGCGGCGCGCCGGCGTATTCAATGCCGCCAAGCAGGATGAGGATTAAGGGCACATACTCCGCAAAATTGGCGTGCATGCGGGTCGCTGCCCGTAGCGCCTCAGTTCCCGGCTTGCCGTCGCCATCGCCGAGCATCACTTTGGCGCGCGTCCGCTGGACCACCACATAGACGGAAAGCCCCAGAAATATCAGACCTAGAATTCCGGCTGTGATCAGCGTGATATGCAGGCTCGGCATGTTATATCTCCCCATTGTTGTTTGCGGCGGAGCGTATCAACTCCCCGCCTTAGTGGGAAGGCACTGGACGTCTGCTGATTTTATTAAAAAAATCGCAGAACCAGCATTTCTTTGTACAATCCGCGTGATTCCTGAAGCTATAGTAAAGCCTTCAGGAAAAGGATCGCAAAATGGAGACTTTTTACCAGACTCCCTTCTTTGACCCAGCGAAGGCTATTTCAGCACTGAACGAGGGAATTTTTGTGGAAAACTGGCGGCAGGCTGGAATACGGGTGCTGCGGGCGCAGGAACGGTTGCTCGGCGGGCTTATGAACGCGGCGCGCCTGGAGGTGGAGTTTAGCCGGGAACTGATGGCAAGCCGCATGGGTTCGCTGCAGTGGGAGGGCGGGTTTGCCCAAGTGCTCACCGAACGGCCCCGGCAGGATGTTGCGCGGCTGACAACGCTGATCCGCGAGGTGAATGAAGAGGTGAGCAGCGGATTCCGCGAGGCGGCGAAGCTGCTGATGAAGGATGAGGTTGCGATTTCCGCGGTGCTGACAGACGAAGAGACGGTGGTTTCTGAGGTGCTGGCTGACGAAGTCGTGTTGGCCGGGGAAGAGCCGGGAATTGTGCTGGAAGACGTGTTGGCCGCTGCGGCCGTGGAACCGGTGGTCATTCCCGAGCCTGTGGCGCCTGTGCTGATTCCCAAGACGGTAAAGCCCGTGGTGAATCCCAAGCCTGCGGCACCCGTTGTGAGTCCTGAGCCCGTCGCGCCGCTGAAAGTTGCGGCACCGGTGGTGACGGTGGCGAAAGCGGCAAAAAAGCCGTTGGTACAGCCGAAAAAAGCCCTGCCGCTGAAGCGCCGGGGAAAGTGAACGGGGACCTGGTGGTCTAGCTCACTTATCCGGCTTTTTTAACGGGCTTTTTGGCGGCCGGGGCTTTGGTGGTGGCTTTCGCCTTAGCCGGGGCTTTGGCTTTGGCCTTGGCGGGAGCCTTTGCCTTGGCCGGGGCTTTTGCCTTTGGCTTAGCGACGGCTTCCTTTGCCGCCGGGGCGGCCTTGGTTTTGGCCTTGGCGGCGGGCTTTTTGGCCGCACCCTTCTTGCCCTTGGGCAGCATGATCTTGCCTTTTTCGGCGAGCAGCGCCACCGCCTCGTCTAGCGTAAAGTCGCCCAGCTCCACGCCGCGCGGCAGGTTGGCGACCACATTGCCCCATTGCGCGTAGGGACCAAAGCGGCCTTTGCGGGCTACCACGGGCGCGCCGTCTTTCGGGTGATCGCCCAGGCTGCGGATGGAGTCCTGCTTTTTACCGATCAGGTCCATCGCGCGGTTGAGGCCGATGTGCAGCACGTCGTCGTCGCGGTCGAGCGAGGCGAAGATGGCGCCCATTTTGACGTAGGGGCCGAAGCGGCCAACGCCGGCTTCGATCTTCTGGCCGGATTCGGGGTGCAGGCCGACCAAGCGGGGGAGCGAGAGCAGGCCGAGCGCGTCTTCCAGCGTCAGCGCCTCCGGGTCCATGCCTTTGGTCAGCGAGGAGCGCTTGGGCTTAGCTTTTTTGTCCGCCGGGTCGGGTTCGCCCTGTTGCACATACAGGCCGTAAGGGCCTCTTTTTAAAGTAATATCTTCGCCGGTCTCGGGGCTTTTGCCGAGCAGACGCATGCCGTCCTTCAAACTGTCATCCGGGTTGTCGCCGCCATCGATGGCGAGTTTGCGGGTGTATTGGCAGGCGGGGTAGTTCGAGCAGCCGATGAAGCTGCCGAAGCGGCCGAGTTTCAGGCCGATGCGGCCGTTGCCGCAGGCGGGGCAGGAGCGCGGGTCGGTGCCATCGTCACGCGCGGGGAAGAAGTGCGGGCCGAGGTCGGCGTCCAGCGCGTCGATGACGTCGGAGATTTTGAGGTCCTTGGTCTGCGCCACGGCGTTGGAAAAATCATCCCAGAAGGCGCGCAGCACGTCGCGCCAGCGCATCTTGCCCTCGGCGATTTCGTCCAGTTGCTCCTCAAGCGCCGCCGTGAAGTTGGTATCAACGTAGCGCGAGAAGAAGCTGGTGAGGAAGGCGGTGACGAGGCGGCCGCGGTCCTCGGGGATGAAGCGGCGGGCTTCCAGGCGCACGTAGTTGCGGTCACGCAGCACGGTGAGGATGGAGGCATAGGTGGAGGGACGGCCAATGCCGAGTTCTTCCATCTTTTTCACCAGCGAGGCCTCGGAATAGCGCGGCGGTGGCTGGGTGAAGTGCTGGGAGGCATCGACTTTGGCGGTTTTTAGAGGGTCGCCCTTGCCGATGGGCGGCAGGAGGCGGGAGTCCTCGTCGTCGGAGGACGCGTCGTCCTGGTCTTCGTGGTAGAGTTTCAGGAACCCGTCGAAGGCCAGCACGGAGCCGGTGGCGCGCAGGGTCTGGCCTTTACCGTCGGTCATGTCCACGGCGGTCTGGTCCAGCTCGGCGGCGGCCATTTGGCAGGCCATGGCGCGTTTGTAGATCAGTTCGTACAGTCTGGCCTGCTCGCCGCTCAGCATGCGGCCGACGCGCTCGGGCTTCAGGCCGATATCGGTGGGGCGGATGGCCTCGTGGGCCTCCTGCGCGTTTTTGGCTTTGGAGATGTATTCGCGCGGCGCCACGGGGACGTAATCCGGGCCGAAATTGGATTTGATCTGGCCCCGGATGGCGGTGACGGCCTCTTTCGCAAGCTGCACGCCGTCGGTTCGCATGTAGGTGATGAGACCCACGGTGTCGCCGCCGATGTCGATGCCTTCATAGAGCTGCTGCGCCAGGCGCATGGTCTGCTGCGAGGAGAAGCCGAGCTTGCGGCTGGCCTCCTGCTGCAGAGTGGAGGTGATGAACGGCGGCGGCGGGTTGCGCTTGGTGCGTTTTTTGTCAACCTGGGTGACGGTGAAGGTGCCGGATTTGACGGCTTCCTTGGCGGCCAGTGCCTTGGCTTCGTCGTTGAGGTCGAATTGTTCGAGCTTCTTGCCCTGGTAATGCGTCAGGCGGGCGGGGAAGGGGGCGCCGGTCGGGGTGACCATGCCGGCTTCGATGGTCCAGTATTCGCGGGATTTGAAAACCTCGATTTCGGCCTCGCGCTCGCAGATGAGGCGGAGCGAGACCGACTGCACGCGGCCGGCGGATTTGCTGCCCGGCAGCTTGCGCCAGAGCACCGGCGAGAGGGTGAAGCCGACCAGATAATCCAGGGCGCGGCGGGCCATGTAGGCCTCGATGAGCGGCTGATCCAGCTCACGCGGATGGGCCATTGCGGTGGTGACCGCGGATTTGGTGATCTCGTTAAAGGTGACGCGGAGTACCTTCACGCCTTTCAGCGCGTTCTTGTCCTCCAGCATCGCCCGCACATGCCAGGAGATGGCCTCGCCCTCACGATCCGGGTCAGTCGCCAGATAGAGGGTTTTGGCACCTTTGAGGGCGCGGGCGATCTCGCCCATGTGCTTGTTGCCGCGCTCGTCGGCTTCCCAAGACATGGCGAAGTCCTCGTCCGGGCGGACCGAGCCATCTTTCGGCGGCAGGTCGCGGACATGGCCGAAGGAGGCCAGGACCTTGTATGAATCGCCGAGATATTTGTTGATTGTCTTGGCTTTTGACGGGGATTCAACGACGACGATATCAGTCAAGAACCATTCCAATCATAAGTCGGCAGGGCGCGCGACGCGGTTACCGGCGAGAGTTTCCACCCTCCCCGCAAGTTCAAGCTCAAGGAGAACCGCCATAACAGCGGCACCCGACAACTGGCAGCGCCGGGCGATCTCGTCAACTCCGACCGGGTCCGTGCCGATCAGGGCGGGGATTTCGCGGCGGGCGCGGGTGAGTTCGCGCGCACCCTCGGCGGGGTCTGCCCAGGCGAATGCGGGTTCGGCAAAGCCGGGCAGGCCGTGCTGGAACATGGGGTCGCGGGCGAGGCCCTGGCGGGCGGGGTGGTCGGGCAGGTTGGCCAGAACATCCGCCGCGGTTTCCGTGAGGTGGGCGCCCTGGCGTATGAGGTCGTTGGCACCTTTGGAGCGTGGGTCGAGCGGGGAGCCGGGGACGCCGAACAGTTCGCGCCCTGCCTCCAGCGCCATGCGGGCGGTGAGCAGCGAGCCGGAGCGGGCGGCGGCCTCGATGACCACGAGGCCCAGAACCAGCCCGGCGATGATGCGGTTGCGTTTGGGAAAATGGCGGGCAATGGGGGCGGTGCCGAGCGGGGCTTCGGCCACCACGGCGCCCTGTTCGGCGATCAGGCGTTGCAGTTTCTCGTTTTCCGGCGGGTAGGGCAGGTCCAGCCCGCCGGCGATCACCGCGATGGTTTTGCCGGTGCGCAGGGCGCCGGTGTGGGCGGCAGCATCTATCCCGCGCGCCAGGCCGGAGACGACGGTGAGGGATTCGGCCAGTTCGGTGCCGAGGTTTTCCGCTAGCCGCATGCCGTTGGCCGAGGCATTGCGGGCGCCGACGATGCCGATGGCGCGGCTGTGCAGCAGGTCGATGTCGCCCAGTACGGCGATGACCGGCGGGGCGTCGGGCAGTTGGGCGAGGAATTCGGGGTATTCCGGAGTGTCGAGGAAGATGAATTGGCCGCCCATGCGATGGAGGGCGGTAAATTCGCGCTCGGCTTCATCGGCCGTGGGGATGCGTGGCGCGGAGGCGCGGCCGCCGGTGCGGGCGAGTTCGGGCAGGGCGGCCAGGGCCTCTGCGGGGGTTTCGAAGCGGGACAGCAGGCGGCGATAGGTGATGGGGCCGACGCTTTCGGTGCGGACGAGGCGCAGGCGGTCGATGTGTTGGTTCATCCGGCCGTCTGGCCGATCTTCGGTTCCGTGCCGGCGCGCAGGCGGGCGATATTGTCGCGGTGCTTCCAGAACACCAGGGCGGCGATGATGAGCGCCAGCAAAGCGGTTTTCCAGGATTGGAAATACCAGGCGGCGAACGGCGCCACGGCAAAGGCGGCAAGTGCCGCGGCGGAGGAGCGGCGGATGGTGAAGGCGGTGGCGAGCCAGACGGCGCAGCTAACAACGCCCAGCGGCCAGCAGACGCCGTAGAACACGCCAAGGCCGGTGGCGACGCCCTTGCCGCCCTTAAAGCCGAGCCAGAGCGGGTAGAGATGGCCCAGAAACACCGCCAAGGCGGCCAAAAAAACGCCGCCGTGGCCGTAATAGCGCACGAACAGTACGACCAGCGTGCCTTTTATGGCATCCAGCAGCAAAGTTGCCACCGCCAGGCCCTTGTTGCCGGTGCGCAGCACGTTGGTGGCGCCGATGTTGCCCGAGCCGATGGCGCGGATGTCGCCCAGACCAGCGGCGCGGGTGAGCAGTAGCCCGAAGGGGATGGAGCCGACCATGTAGGCAAACACGCAAAGCAGAAAAATTGTCATCCAAATACCCTAATGCCGGCTTTCCAGGTGCCCAGGACCATGCCTTCGAGCGCGCGGCCGTCGAACGGTGTGTTTTGCGCCTTGCCCGGTAATTGCCCAGCGGACACGCGCCAGGAGCGTTCCGGGTGGAACAGGCAGAGATCCGCCGGCGCGCCCTTGGCGATGACGCCGGTGTTGATGCCAAGCCAAGCGGCCGGGCGGGCGGTGAGCAAGGCCAGCGCCTGGGGCAATGTGAGGTGGCCGGACTGTACCTGCGCCAGCGTGACGCCGAGCAGCGTGGCCAAGCCAGCGCCTCCGGGGGAGGCTTCAGCGAAGGGGAGGCGTTTGTCATCGGCGTCGCGTGGCTGATGGTCGGAGGCGATGGCGTCGATGGTGCCGTCCTGCAACGCGGCCAGCACGGCCTGACGGTCGGATTCTGCGCGCAAGGGTGGCGAGAGTTTAGCGTAAGTGCGGTAATCGCCGATGGCGGTTTCGTTGAGGTCGAAATAGGGCGGGGCGGTGTCGCACGTCACCGCCAGGCCTTTATCCTTGGCGCGGCGAATGAGGTCGAGCGCCTCGCCGGTGGTGATATGGGCGAAATGCACGGCGCCATTGGCCATTTCGGCCAGGCGGATGTCGCGCGCCACGCAAATAGCCTCGGCGGCGGCGGGGATGCCGGGCAGGCCCATCCAGCTCGCGCGGGCACCGCTGGTGGCGGCACCGCCCTTGGCCAGCTCGTAATCCTCCGGGTGCTGCACGATGCGCATGCCAAAGCCGCTGGCGTAGGAGAGGGCGAGGCGCATGAGGCGCGAAGAGGCGATGGTTTTGGCGCCGTCGGTAAAGGCAACCGCGCCGGCGGCTTTCAGCAGCCCGTATTCGGCCAATTCCTGGCCGCCGCAGCCGCGCGTGGCGGCGGCGTAGGGCAGGAGCGTAACGCTGCCGGTCTCGGCGCCGCGCGTGGCGATAAGGCGGACAAGGGCGGGGTCGTCGATGGCCGGGGAACTGTCCGGCAGCACGGCGATGGTGGTGATGCCGCCAGCGGCAGCCGCCAGGGCGGCGCTGGAGATGGTTTCGCGGTACTCGAAGCCGGGCTCGCCCAGGCTGGCGCGCATGTCCACCAGACCGGGGGAAAGCACGGCGCCCTCGGCCTCGATGATTTTAGCGCCATCAGGGTCACCGAGCGAGGGTCCGAAGTCGGCGATCACGCCGTTTTTTACCAGCACTTCGCCTTCAACCAGTGCTTGCGCGGCGCTGTCCAAGTATCTGATTTTACGGAACAGGATCATAGGATTTCACCCCGCGCCAAGGCGTCCAGCACGGCCATGCGCACCGCCACGCCCATTTCCACCTGCTCTTTGATGACCGAGCGTACCGGGTCGTCGGCAATATCGCTGTCGATCTCCACGCCGCGGTTCATCGGGCCCGGGTGCATGACCAGCGCGTCCGGTTTGGCGAAGCCGAGCTTGCGGCGGTCCAGCCCGTAGAAGGCGAAGAACTCGCGCGACGAGGGGACCATGCCGCCGGACATGCGTTCCTTTTGCAGGCGCAAGGCCATAACGATGTCCGCGCCCGTCAGGCCTTCCTCCATGTCGTTGAACACGGTCACGCCTGCGGCCTCGATGCCGGACGGAATGAGGGTAGGGGGGCCGATGACGCGGACAAAATTGCCCATCATGGTGAGGAGCAGGATATTGGAGCGGGCGACGCGGGAGTGCGCAATGTCCCCGCAGATGGCCACGGTGAGGCCGGAAATGCGGCCTTTGCGGCGGCGAATGGTCAGTGCGTCCAGCAGCGCCTGGGTGGGGTGTTCGTGCGTGCCGTCGCCTGCGTTGATGACCGAGGCTTCCACCTTCTGCGCCAGCAGGGCCGGGGCGCCGGAACGGTTGTGGCGGACCACCAGCAGGTCGCAGTTCATCGCGTTCAGGGTGGCGGCCGTGTCCAGCAGGGTTTCGCCCTTGGTGACCGAAGAGGTGGAGACGGACATGTTGATGACATCCGCGCCGAGGCGCTTGCCGGCCAGCTCGAAGCTGGTGCGGGTGCGGGTGGAGTCTTCAAAAAACAAGTTGATGAGCGTGCGGCCACGGAGTGAGTCGCGCTGGGTTTTGCCGGAACGGTTAAGGAGTACGTAGCTCTCCGCGAGGTCGAGCAACGAGGTGACGGCGCTGGGGTTCAACCCCTCGATACCGAGCAGATGCTTAGGTGATGTCATTAAAACCCGGTTAGACCACATTCACCCGTGCCGTGGGAAGGGGCTCATTGTAACCCGCCCCCCGCGTAACGACATAGGTGAGGCCACATTGGCCCGGAGTTGTGATGAAAAAATTTTTAATGATCAGCGTGTTATGTGGCCTTGCCGGATGCGCGTCGCTCCCCTTTGGCGGGCCGCGCGCGGCCTCCACCCCGGCGACCCCAGTGTTTTTCCAACCTTTTTCCGCCGCATTGGACGCACCGGCACTCACGACCATCGCCAGCGTGGCTCAAGAGGCCAAGGAAAAACCAGGGACGCGGGTGACTGTGACCGGCGCGGCTGACAGTGTTGGCAGCAGCAAGGCCAACAAAGACCTCTCCCAAACCCGCGCCCAGGTTGTGGCGGATGCGTTGGTGTCCGATGGCGTCGCGCCGGGCCGCATTCATACACGCGCCATCGGCATTGCCCCGTCGCATGCAGCCTATGGCACCCCGGCGCAATATGCCCGCCGGGCGTTGATCCAGGTGGGGAATTAAAACTGTCTTAATATTTTCGATTGAATCCTTTCGGATTTTAATCGAAAACGGTTCCACAGAAACCGGGGAGCCGTCCAAATGAGCCAGATTGAAGCCGCCAAGTCCGACCAGGTGCGCGAAGGTGCGCTGTATACCGCATCCGTGGGGGGAAAACCGGTCGCCCTGACACGCGTTGGCGGCACCGTGCAGGCGTTTGTGAATAAGTGCCCGCATCTCGGCATGGCGTTGACCCGTGGCAAGGTGGAGGGCGGGGCGGTGACGTGCCCGTTCCATGGCTCGAAGTTCGACATCTGCTCTGGCCGGAACCTGGACTGGGTGAAGAGCTTCCTCGGGCTACCGCTACCGGTCTGGGCGCAGGGTGCGCTTGCCATGGGCAAGAAGCCGGCAGGGCTGAAGACTTTGCCCGCGAGCGAGAAAGACGGGGCCGTGTTTATCGAGATCAGCTGAATACGGGAGAGCCGGCGGCCGGAATTCTGGCCGCCTTTTTCGTACACCCAAAGATCGCAGAATCAATATTATGGAAAGTCACGGGGCGATGTTTCACTTCCTATACCCAAGCCAATATGTGGTATGGTGGAGTCGCGCTGTGAGCGCCCTCATGCGGAACTGTCTGCGGGAGCACTGGGAGAAGTCTTCTAGACTTCCTATCGATATGGAATGGGCGAAACCGGCATATGCTAGAAATCAAGTTGATAAAGCGGGCGTGGCTATACTCAAAGATCTTCCAGACATAGACGATCCGAATTTGCATATCGCATTCAATGAATATTTAAGCGCCGTTGAAATTGTTAACAATTGGCGCTCGGCACATAGCTATCCATTAAACTGCTTCCAAACCAATCTTCGGTCTAGGGCAAGAAAGATATCTACAAAGCCGCTTGTAAGTCAAAGACTTAAGAGATTTGAATCTATCGTAAAAAAGCTGGGGCGAGACCAAACTTCAACACTAGAACCAAACTTCAACACTAGAGTTGTCGCAGATGCAGGACATAGGTGGATGCCGTGCTGTGCTATCATCGTGCACAAATGTGTATAAGCTTGCCGCCCTATATCGTGGAAAACAGCACAAAAAATTCGCTCATCAGCTTGTAGGACAAGGTAAAGACTACATTACTACGCCGAAGCCGGATGGGTACCGGAGCATTCACCTAATCTTTCGATGGGTTGGCCCTTCTACCAATCCTGCTTGGGATAAACTCCGGATCGAAATGCAGATTAGATCGATAGATCAGCATGCATGGGCGACTGCATTGGAAACCGTGGATATTCTCACTCGGCAAGCGCTTAAGGCAAATCAGGGTGACGAAAGATGGAAGCGGTTTTTTGCCCTCGCATCATCTATGATTGCCTTCAAGGAAAAGACGCCATTGGTGCCGGGTACTCCAGACGATATCACCGAACTGCGCCGAGAACTGGCCTATTTAGCCAGAGAACTAAATGTAATTGATTTTTTGCAAGGCTTTCGGACTGGGATACAAGCAATCCATAATCAAAAGGCCGCAACAAATACCGCCTATTATCTGCTGCATCTTAGCGTGCAGGATAAAAAAATTAACTGGACTCCGTATGGATGGCATGAATCGCAAGCGGCAAATGCGAGTTATACCGCGCTGGAACAGCAGATAAAAGATAAGCCGGGCGACCATGTTGTGCTTGTCAAAGCGGGGTCACTGTCCGCGATAAAACGCTCCTATCCGAGCTTCTTTCTTGATACTGGGAGATTTGTTGATTTGCTCTTAGAGGCGATGGGACCTGTGCATGTTGTTCCACCCCCCAAAGCCGTCCCTTGAGTGACAATCATTCGAAATGCTGCCTCAAACCCCTCTTTCGTCTCGTCTGCCTCCATCTCGCGGGCGGTTTCAATGAACCTCTCGCTTTGCGGCTTTTCGTCTGGTTTTGGCTTTTTAGCGGGCATATCTCCCCAGACAATACAGCTAGGGACAGGGCATAAACCCGCCCTGCCCTTACAGGGTAATCACCATGCCATCGTACCCTGGCTCCACGCCGGCGGGCAGCGTGGCGCGCAGGCTCTGAAAATCCATATCCGGGCCCAGATGCGTTAAAATACAGCGCTTTGGCCGCAGGCGCTCCAGCCAGTCCAGCACCGTCGCCAAATTCGCATGCGTTGGATGAATCGGCCCGGGGGTAAAACTGTCGATTACCAGCACATCGAGCCCTTCCAGCGCCGCCAGCGCGGTTTCGTCCAGCCGCACCAGATCCGTGCAATAGGCGAAATTGTTGATGCGCAGGCCGAGCGAGCGGATCGTGCCATGGTCCTGGTCGATGAACTGTACCGGAAGACCTTGAATTTCTACAATATTACCGGGAGCCACGGTATGCGGGTCCAACACCGGGCGGTAGAAGAAGCCGCCGTCGAAGGGGCGGAACGCATAGTCGAACCGTTTGTGCAACTCGCCCCAGGTACGTGCGTCCGTATAGGCCGGTAGGGGCGCGCCCAGTAAGCGATTGAGAATGCGGATTTCATCCAGCCCGGCGATGTGGTCAGCATGGGCGTGGGTGTAGATCAGCGCGTCGATACGGCCGATGCCATTGGATGTGAGTTGCAGCCGCACGTCGGGCGAGGTGTCAACCAGGATGCGTTTATTTTCAAGCGATTCAATGACAATGCTGGAGCGGGTGCGGCGGTTGCGCGGCTCGGAGGGGTCAGTTTTGCCCCAGTCGCCAAAGCCGCCCGGACCGCCGATCTGCGGCAGGCCGGCGGAGCCGCCAACACCCAGCAGCGTAACCTTCATGCCACCTTGCCGTAGAGGGTACGGAAGTTGCGCGTTGTGAGTTCCGCCACGGCATCGGGCGAGATGCCTTTGATCTCAGCCAATACTTTCGCGGTGTGCACGGTATAGGCCGGCTCATTGCGTTTGCCGCGGAAGGGCACGGGGGCGAGGTAGGGGGAGTCGGTTTCTACCAGCAGGCGATCCAGCGGCATGTCGGCGGCGATTTCCCGCAATTCCAACGATTTTGGGAAGGTGAGGATGCCAGAGAAGGAGATGTAGCCGCCCATTGCCACCGCAGCCTCGGCCAATTGGCGGGTGGAGGAGAAGCAGTGGAGCAGGAAATTGAAATCGCCGCCCCCTGCCCGCTCTTCCTGCAAAATGCGGATAATGTCCTCATCTGCATCGCGCGCATGAATAGCCAGCGGCAGGCCGGAGAGCTGCGCGGCGCGGATGTTGGCGCGGAAATTCTGGTCCTGCACGTCCTTCGGGGCTTTGTCGTAGAAATAGTCCAGCCCGCTCTCGCCGATGCCAATTACCTTTGGGTGCTTCGCCATTTTGGCGATGACCTCCGGCGCCGCGACCGGTAGAACATCCGCCGCATGGTTGGGGTGAATCCCGATGCAGGCCCAGACATTATCATATTTTTCTGCAATGTCAATGGCTTGTTGTGATTGTTTAAGAGTCACGCCGATGGTCACCAGGGTTTTCACCCCGGCCAAACGGGCGCGCTCCACCACTTGGGCTTCCTCGCCGGGCTGGTTGAAGTAGTCCAGATGGCAGTGGGTATCGACCAGCATTACTTTGTCTCCGCCTCGACGAAGCGGGGGAACAGCCCGGCCGGCGCGGGCAGCGGCGTGCCTTCGGCCAGCGGTGTGTTCAGGGCTTCGTATTGGCGGGCATCTGCCGCCACGCCGAGCTGGTCCAGTAGTTTGGCCATGCTGTCAGGCATGAACGGCTGCAGCAGCACGGCGACCACCCGCAGCACGGAGACCAGCACGAAGAGCACCGAATTCATCCGCGCGGTATCGGTCTTGCGCAGGCTCCAGGGAGCCTGATGGTCGATGTAGCCATCGGCGGCGCGGATGAGTTTCCACACTTCGTCCAGCGCCTCGTGGAAGGCCAGGCGATTAAGTGCCCCCCTCACCTTCTCCGGCAGTTCGTCCGCCAGTTCCAAAAGCACAAGGTCGGCCTCGTGCTGCGCGCCCTTGGACGGCACCACGCCGCCAGCGTTTTTGGCGATGAAGGAGAGCGTGCGCTGCGCAAGATTGCCGATGCCGTTGGCGAGCTCCGCATTTGTCCGTGAAATCAGTGCCTTACGCGAGAAGTCTCCATCATTGCCGAAGGGCACCTCGCGCAGTAGGAAAAAGCGCACGGTGTCCAGGCCAAATTCGTCCACCAGCGGCCGCACATCGATGAAATTGCCGGTGGATTTGCTCATTTTCTCACCTTCGACCGTCCACCAGCCGTGCGAGAACACTTTTTCCGGCAGTGGCAGGCCGGCGCCCATGAGGAAGGCGGGCCAGTAGACGGCGTGGAAGCGGATGATCTCCTTGCCGACCAGATGCAGGCTGGCGGGCCAGTATTTGCCGCGCGGGCCGGTAAGGTCCGGATAGCCCACGGCGGTGAGATAGTTCACCAGCGCGTCCAGCCAGACGTACATCACGTGTTTCTCGTCGCCCGGCACCGGAATGCCCCAGGAGAAGCTGGTGCGGCTGATGGACAGGTCTTTAAGGCCGCCACGCACGAAGGAGAGGATCTCATTGCGTTTGGCCTGGGGGGCGATGAAGTCCGGGTTGGACTCATAGTGCGCCAGAAGTTGGTCCTGGAAGGCACTGAGTTTAAAGAAATACGACGGCTCGATGACCCACTCCACCGGCGCGCCGCTGGGGGCTTTTTTCGTGCCGTCCGGGGCGATGGTAAGTTCTTCCTCGTCGTAGAAGGCTTCGTCGCGCACGGCGTACCAGCCTTCATAGGCGCCGAGATAGATGGCGCCGTTTTCCTGTAATTTCCGCCAGATAGCCTGCGCTGAAGCCTTGTGACGGGCCTCCGTGGTGCGGATAAAATCGTCGTTGGAAATGTTCATCCGCCGCGCCATGTCCTGGAAATCGGCGGAGACGTTGTCGGTAAAGCTCTGCGGGTCGATGCCGGCGGCACGCGCCGCGGCTTCCACTTTCTGGCCGTGCTCGTCGGTCCCGGTGAGGAAAAACACGTCGAACCCGTCCAGCCGCTTGAAGCGGGCCAGTACGTCAGCCGCCGTGGAGGTATAGGCATGGCCGAGATGCGGCGCGCCGTTCACGTAGTAGATCGGCGTGGTGATATAAAATTTCTGTTTACTCATGACCTGTGCAACTGGCTGAGCGCCACGACGACCGCGGCGCGTTTATCGAGATTGAGGCCGACGACCTCACGTTCAAGCTTCCCGAACTCCTGCCAGAGTGCCACATCCCCGGCAAGCCGGGCGGGCGGCTGGCCACCGCGGGCGGCGGCGCGGGTGTTCCCGGCGATCCCCGCGCGCAGCAGGGTGAAGAAGGTCTCAAAATGGTCGGTACCCTCAACGGCGCGGGCCACGGTATCGGCAACGGATTGTGCGCGCGCCGGGGAAACCGGGGCGGCGAGAACCTCGTCCACCAGCCCGGCCAGCGCCACGCCGCCTTCCGCCGCGAAGTTCAATGCCGTGCCGATGCTGCCCTCGGCCAGGCCAACCAGGCGGTCGCGTTCGTCCGGACCCAGTTCCGGGGCGTAATCCTCCAGCAGCGCTGCCACATCGGCATCCGGCAGCGCCGAGAGGGCCAAAGCGCGGCAGCGGCTGCGGATGGTCGGCAGCAGGCGGCCAGGTGCGGCGGTGACCAGCAGGAGAATGGCGCGTGCCGGCGGTTCTTCCAGGATTTTCAGCAGCGCATTGGCCGTCTGCGGGTTCATGTCCTCGGCACCGTCGACGATGACGACGCGCCAGCCGCCTTCCGAGGGGGTGTGGTGCATGAACTGGATGGCTTCGCGCACCGTCTCGATGACAATGACGGATTGGAGCTTGTCGGTTTTGTCTTTTATCCGCCGCTCCACGGTGAACAAATCCGGGTGCGTGGCGGCTGCTACCCGGCGGAATGCCGGGGCGGTGGGAGGAAGCGAGAGGTCTGGCGTGGTGCCGCCCGCCAGCAGCCAGCGGGCGAAACGGAACGCCAGCGTGGCCTTGCCGATGCCGGGCGCACCGGAGATCAACCAGCCATGATGCAGCCTCCCGGATGTGGCGGCATGGTAGAGCGAGGCGACCGCCGCCTCATGCCCCCGGAAATGTGGGTTGGCGCGAGGTTCGGTCATCAGCGGCCGGTCCGTTCCAGGATAATATCTCGCATGCGGCCCACTACGGTTTCCACCGGCTCGGTGCCGTCCAGCACCACGCAGCGCGCGGGTTCGGCGGCGGCGATGGCTCGGAAGCCTTGGGCGATGCGGTCCATCACTTCACGGCCCATCTGCTCGTAGCGATCGCTGGCGGCGCCGCGTGATTTGAGCCGGGCTTTTGAAATGGCTTCAGGGACTTCCAGCACGAAGGTAATATCCGGCGTGAGGCCAATCAGCCGGGTCAGCGCCGCCACGGCGGAAATGTCCACGCCCATGCCATAGGCCTGGTAGGCCATGGTGGAGTCCGAGTAGCGGTCGCAGATGACCACGGCGCCGCGTGCCAGTGCCGGGCGGATGACTTGTTCCACGTGATCTGCCCTGGCCGCAAAATGCAGCATTGTCTGGGTCATGGCGGTCAGCGCTGTGTCGGAGCTGAGCAGTAGCGCGCGGATCGCCTCGGCCCCTGGCGTGCCACCTGGCTCGCGCGTTGCCAGTACTTCCTGCCCCGCCTCGCGCAGCAACGCGGTCAGGCGCAGGGCTGCAGTGGATTTGCCCGCCCCCTCGCCGCCTTCCAGCGTGATGAAAACGCCCGGACG
Organism: Acetobacteraceae bacterium; assembly: GCA_003164135.1. Classification (GTDB taxonomy): domain Bacteria; phylum Pseudomonadota; class Alphaproteobacteria; order Acetobacterales; family Acetobacteraceae; genus Acidocella. Next base: position 62,826 of record PLSD01000089.1, on the reverse strand, counting down.
TTCGTTCACCTGCGGATAATCTCTGCCGCGCTCATCGCACTCCCCTCAGACGTGCTCATCGCACGATGATCTCAGGGTCCGCGATACCCAGGCTGAGTATCTGCTTCAACGCCGCATCGGCATCCTCGACTGAGTGATAAGGCCCTACGTTTACAGCATAAAGTGTGCGGTCGCCGCCGAATTCCGGGGCAACACGTGCGGGCATCCCGCCAAGGCGTTGCATCACCTGATATGCATCCCACGGCCGGCCAAATCCTGGAATTTGCACGAAAAGCGGCCCCGGCGACGGGGGGGACACGGTGATGGCGCCGGTAAGCGGCGCAACGGGAGCCCCGGTGCCATTGGTCTGCACCGGGTTCAGGTTCTGCGCGGCGCCAGAGGCAGCACTGCCGGGCGCACCCAGGCTCTGCGCCGTAATTTCCGCCACCGGGGCGGCGGTCATTTTCGGTCCCTGCCCGAGCGTGCCGTCCAGCGCGGCGCTCTCCTGTGCTTTTAGCGTCACCTCGACCTCAACCACGCCGCCAATAGGGTAATTGAGCAGCTTTGCCACGCGCGGGGTGACGGCAATGATGCGGCCGGGAATGTTCGGGCCACGGTCGTTCACCCTTACATCCACCGAATTGCCATTCACCAGATTGGTCACGGTGACAATGCATGGCAATTGCAGCACCGGGCTGGCGGCGGCTAGCGCGTTGGGGTCATAAGCCTCGTTGTCGGCGGTGGCGGTCGGAGCATTGTCGCCAATGACCGTGGAAAGGCCGGTCACGTCGTAATTGTCGTAATCGCGTGGATAGCGCCATTCAGCACCTGCCTGGTAGGGATTGCCAATGGTGAAGGTCACCGGCCCCGGTGGCGGGCTGGCCGGCTGGTGCACACAACTGGAAAGTCCCACGAAAATGCCGAGAATATAACGGTTTATCATGCGCTCCGCACCATTCGCCCCAATGCGCCGACGGCCAGCGCGTAAAAATCAGAGGGGTTGTAGCGCCTTATCACATGAAAATTCCCGTAGACCAGAAAGGCTTCGCCCCCGGTGCTATCGGGGAATAGCACGGCGGCGGGCGTATTGCCCGGCAGCTCAATCGCGCCGGGCAGGCGCTGCACCCCGGCTTGGCGCCAGTCGTCAAGGCTGCGCACGACATCCCGGCCCGTCTGCGCTGGGTCCAGTCCGGGGGCGAATACCGGCTCGGAGGACGGCAGGCCCGGCTGCCAGCCGTATTTCACCAGGTAATTGGCCATCGAGGCCAGGCTGTCGGCGTCGGAATTCCAGATGTCCGGCCGGCCGGTGCCTGAAAACGAAATCGCGGTGGATAGGTAGACGCTGGGCATGAATTGCGGCTGGCCCATGGCGCCCGCGTAGGAGCCTATGAGCTGTTGCGCCGGGGCATCGCCATTGGCGACAATGCGCATGGCGGCGATGACCTGCCCGCCGAAGAAGCTGCTGTTGCGGTCCCAGGCCAGGGTGGTCAGTGCGTCGATGACGTCGAAATTGCCCTGGCTGGCGCCGTAATTGGTCTCGATACCCCAAATCCCGAGCAGTGGTTCGGCACCGACGCCAAAGCGGCTGGTCACTGCAGCGAGTAGACTGCGTGAGGCGGCTGCCTTTGCGGCACCGGCCTGGATTCGCGTCTGGCTCAGCACATGCGATGAATACTCAGCCCAGGTCTCGGTAAACTCCGCCTGGTGGTGGTCCAGCTTCAGCACGGTGGCATTGGGAACCAGATGCCGCGTCGTCTGCGTCACAATCGCCGGGGGGATTCCGGCCGCCAGGGCACGCGCCTGGAGCGCCTTGAGAAAAGCAAAAAAATCCCGTGCACTGGCAATGCCCGGTAGCGCCAGAGAGAGAGAAATGCCGGTCAGTAACGCGCGCCTATCCATGCCGCGATTGTGCCACGCCGGGCCGTGGCGCCGCAACCGCCATGCGAAATTGTAACGACCGGTGAAACGGCCTGCGTAACAATTCCATGCATTTTTTGTGCCAAAAAAACTTGGAACGGGCGTAAATTTAAGTTAACCTCAGCGCATGGCACTTGGCCCCTCCTTTGCGCCGCAACTCAATCTGCGGCAATCGCAATCACTGGTGATGACGCCGCAGCTGCGTCAGGCCATTCAGTTGCTGCAATATTCGAATATCGAGGCAAGCCAGTTCATTGAGGATGAATTGCTGAAAAATCCGCTGCTTGAGCGGGTTGACGGACCTGAAACCGTCACCGCGATCGAGGCGGATTTACCCGTACCCGTGGCGGCTGAACTCCCCGATGCCACCAGCTTCGCCAGCTCCGGCATGATGCCGGGGGCTGAAGATGCGCCGCTGGATATAGATGTGAGCAATACCTACGACGCCGGAACCGGCGCGGACGGCGCCTTTGGTGGTGGCGGGCATGACGGCGATGAGGACTGGAACGCGATAGAGGGACTGGGTGCCAAAGGCCCGAACCTGCGCGAGCATTTGGAGCAACAGGCAAGATTGGCGTTTTCCTCCACTGGAGAACGGGTGATCGCGGCGGCGCTGATCGCGGCACTGGACGCTGCCGGGCGGATTTCCGATCCGCCGGAGCTGATTGCCCACACGTTGGGGGTGCCGCTGGAACAGGTTGAGGCGGTGCGCGCCAAAATGCTGTATTTTGAGCCGGTTGGCGTGTTTGCCCGAGACCTGGTGGAGTGCCTGAGCGTGCAACTGGCCGAGAAAAACCGCCTGGACCCGGCGATGGTGGCACTACTCGCCAACCTGGAAATGCTGGCCAGGCGGGACATGCGGGGGCTGCAAGCGGTTTGCGGGGTGGACGGCGAGGACCTGGCCGATATGGTTGCCGAGTTAAAGCGCCTTGACCCAAAACCCGGCGCGCGGTTTGAGGCCGAGCCGCTGCGCCCGCTGATCCCCGATGTGCTGATGCGTCCGCTGCCGGTGACGGCAGATGGCGTGAACGACTGGATGCTGGAGATAAACCCCGAGACCATGTCCAGGCTGCTGATCCGCCGGGGTTTTCATGCCCGGATGGCGGCATCGGCGTCGCGCGAGACAAAGTCCTTCCTGACCGAGCAGTTGCAGGGCGCAACCTGGCTGGTAAAGGCGCTGGAGTCGCGCGCACAGACCATTTTGCGGGTCTCAGCCGAAATCGTGCGCCGGCAGGAAGGGTTTTTCACCCATGGCATCAGCCATTTGCGCCCGCTCACGCTGCGCGATGTCGCCGCCGAGGTGGAGTTGCACGAGAGTACGGTGAGCCGCGTGACCTCAAATAAATCCATCGCCACGCCGCGCGGGATATTTGAGTTGAAATTTTTCTTCACCACTGCCTTGCAGGGCGCAAACGGCCAAACACATAGTGCGGAGACGGTCCGCCACCGCGTGCAGGCGCTGATTTCGGGTGAGAGCCCGAAAAATATTTTGTCCGACGATGCCGTGGCGGCAATATTACAAAAAGAAGGCATAGACATAGCACGGCGGACCGTGGCCAAATACCGGGACGCGTTGCGTATACCTGGCTCGGCGCAGCGTAAGCGGGAGAAAATGCCCGCCTAGCGGGTTAATGGGTGGCCCGCTGGACTACGAGTCTGATTTGGTTCGGGAGAAGACCATGCAATTGACGGTCTCTGGCAAACAAGTTGATCTCTCTGATGCTCTGCGCACGCATGTGGCGACGCATCTGGATGTCATTACCCATAAATATTTTGACCAGGCGCTGGAGGCGCACGTTACTTTCAGTAAGGCGCGAAGTTTCTTTACCTGCGACATCAACGTGCATGCCGGGCGCGGGATGACCGTGCGCGGCGAAGGCGAGGCCGCGGACGCGCATGCTGCGTTCGACGATGCGGCCGAGCATATCGCGACCCGGCTGCGCCGCTACCGGCGCCGGGTTTCGGACCATGCGCGCGATGCGAACGGCCGCGCCAAACCTGAGGGCGGCCGGCAATATGTGCTGCAGGCCGAGGCGGTGCCGGAGGTAGAAAAACCAGCAGAAGCCAAGACCGAGGCCGAGGCGCTGCACGCGACCATTATCGCGGAATCCGATGCCTCGATCGAGACTTTGACCGTGCGCGATGCGGTAATGCGCATGGATCTGGCGTTTCAGCAGGTGCTGATGTTCCGCAACTCCAAGAACGGGCACCTGAATGTGATCTACCGCCGGCCCGATGGGCATGTGGGATGGATTGACCCCGCGGGCGCGTAAACGCCGCGAAAAAGGCCAGGGAATAAAACCCCTGGCCTTTTTTATTAGAGCCCTTTTTATCAGACGTAGGGAGGAACGGTGTACCCGGCGGGCGAAAGGGTAAAAATCTCGTGGCCGGTTTCAGTCACGCCGATCATATGCTCAAACTGGGCGGAGAGGGAGCGGTCGCGGGTCACGGCTGTCCAGCCGTCGTCCAGCACTTTCACCTCTGGCCGGCCGGCGTTGACCATGGGTTCGATGGTGAAGAACATGCCAGCCTTGAGCACCGGCCCGTCACCTTTCCGGCCAAAATGCAGCACGTTCGGCGGCTCGTGGAAATTGGTGCCGATGCCATGGCCGCAGAAATCGCGCACCACGGAGAAGCGCTGGGCTTCGACGTAGGACTGGATCGCGTATCCGATGTCGCCAAAGGTGGCGCCGGGTTTGACCACGGCGATACCGCGCATCAGGGACTCATAGGTGACCTCGATGAGCCGCCGGGCGCGGGTGCTGGGGGTGCCCGCGACATACATGCGGCTGGAATCGCCGTACCAGCCGTTCAGGATCACGGTGACGTCGATGTTGACGATGTCGCCTTCCAGCAGCTTCTTCTCACCCGGAATGCCGTGGCAGACGACATGGTTGATCGAGGTACAGATAGATTTAGGAAAGCCGCGATAGTTCAAGGGCGCCGGAATAGCCCCGTGCGCCAGGATAAAATCATGGCAAATGGTGTTCAGTTCCTCGGTGGTCACACCGGGAACCACATGCGGACCGATCATGTCCAACGCTTGCGCCGCCAGCAGGCCAGCCGCACGCATCGGGGTAAAATCCTCGGGCCGGTGTATCGTTATCCGCCGCGATTCGGCGCCGCCATCCATCATAATAATCTTTCTTTAAGGTCCAAACGCCCCAAGAGCGTCTGTTTTATGCACTACTAGATGCAGATGCCGCCGGTCTACGCAAGAGTTCCCTGCTGATAATATCCCCACTGCCTCAAGCCCGCACCGGCAGAGAATGAAGTTTTTAGGTAGATTCCGAAGCTGGCGATGTGGCACGGGAGGCACAGATACTAAAGTGAAACTTAGTGGCCGGCGGTAGAGGGTTAAGGGCAGCGCAATATGCAAGACGATACTCCTGAGCAGGATTTCCCCATTGTGTGCGTTGGCGGTTCGGCTGGCGGGCTTGATGCGTATAAGCGACTGCTGGAAAATCTGCCGACCGACATGGGCGTGGCGATCATCATCGTCAACCATCTGCGGCATGTCGCCACCATGTTGCACGAGATACTGCCGAATTACACAAAAATGCCAGTGAATTTGATTACCGAAGGCATGGCGCTCCAGCCCGATCACGTCTTTATTATTCCCGAAAAATCCGATCTGCATGTGCGCAATGGCATGTTCCAGCTTGAACCGATCTCAAAACCCCATGGATGGCCCGACGTGATTACGGTATTCTTGCGGTCACTCACCGAGCATTGGCACGGCAAACTAATCGCGGTGATCGTCTCGGGCTATGATGGCGACGGCGCGGACGCTTTATGCGGGATCAGGGCGGTTGGCGGCATTACCATCGCTCAAAAACTGGACACCGCCCAGCACCCCGATATGCCGGAAAGTGCCATCGCAACCGGCTGCATCGACTTTGTGCTGTCGCCGGAGAATATCGCGCGGGAAATCATCCGCGCCGCGTCAGCGCCGGATGCGCGCGGCAGTAATCCCATGGCAACGCCAGGGCTGCCCCTGAAGGGTTAAGAGACTGCTTAAAAAGTCACTCCGGCGGCCGTCTAGCGGCGATTTTTTGTGCTCCGGTGCTCACGTACCTTGAGTACGCTGCGCTCCGGTGCTCAAAAATCTCCCCTATACGACTCACCAAAGTGACTTTTTAAACAGTCTCTAAGACGCTACCGCTCCGATTCAATCCGCAGCGGCCGGGTCATTTCCTCGGGTTTCACCCAGGCGTCGAATTCCTCCGCCGTCGTCACGTCCAAGGCCAGGGCGGCATCACGGAGCGACAGACCCTCGTGGTGGGCTTTATGTGCAACCTTCGCCGCTGCCGCGTAGCCGATGTGCGGGTTGAGGGCGGTGACGAGCATGAGGTTTATCGCCAGATTCTCGGCGATCTTCCCATAGGCGGGCTCGATGCCCAGGGCGCAATGCGTGTTGAAGGCGGTAAGCGACTCGGCCAGCAGGCGGGCGGAGTCGAGGAAATTGTGCAGCATTACCGGCTTGAACACGTTGAGCTGGAAATTGCCCTGGGAGCCGGCGAACGCGACCGCGTGGTCGTTGCCGAACACCTGCACCGCCACCATCGTCAGGGCCTCGCATTGGGTCGGGTTGATCTTGCCGGGCATAATGGAGGAGCCGGGCTCGTTTTCGGGGATCAGCAGCTCGCCGATACCGGTGCGCGGTCCGGAGGCATACCAGCGAACATCGTTGGCGATTTTCATCGCAGCACCCGCCAGCACGCGCAAGGCACCGGAGGCCGCGACCAGCGCGTCATGCGCCGAGAGGGCCGCGAATTTGTTGGGCGCGGTGCGAAATGGCTTGCCGGTCTCCAACGCGATGAATTCCGCCGCCGTGGCGCCAAAATTGGGGTGGGCGTTCAAGCCCGTGCCAACCGCGGTGCCTCCAATGGCGAGTTCATACAGGCCGGGCAGCGTGGCGCGGATACCGGCCAGCGCCGCCTCTAATTGCGCCGCCCAGCCGGAGATGACCTGACCCAGGGTGATCGGCGTTGCGTCCTGCAAATGCGTGCGGCCGGTCATCACCACGTCGGTAAAGGCCAGGGATTTCGCCTCAAATGTATCCAGCAGGGCCTCCACGGCGGGGAGGAGCAGATTCTCCAGCACCTCCACCGCCGCGATGTGCATCACGGTGGGAAAGGTGTCGTTGGAGGATTGCGAGTGGTTGACGTCGTCATTGGGGTCGATCGGCGTTTTGCTGCCGAGCACCCCGCCGGCGAGCTGGATGGCGCGATTGGCGATGACCTCGTTGGCGTTCATGTTGCTCTGCGTGCCGGAGCCGGTCTGGAACACCACGAGGGGGAACTGCGCGTCCCAGGTGCCAGCGATGACCTCTTCCGCCGCCTGCACAATGAGAGCCGCTTTTTCCGCCGGGAGTTGGCCGAGAGCCTGATTAGCCAGCGCACAGGCTTTTTTCAGGATACCGAAACCACAGACGACCTCCCTGCCCCAAATATAATTGCCCCGCCCAATGGGAAAATTTTCGATGCTTCGTTGAGTTTGCGCGCCCCAGAGCTTTGTGGCTTCAACCGCAACCTCACCCAAGCTGTCATGTTCAATTCGGAACTCATTCATTTTAAAATCTTCCATTGAGGAAACCAAGAGCGGGAAGTGGTTTCCACCGGCGGGGTAAATCGGTGCGGCGGATCGGTTTCACCGCATATATGGGGATCGGCTGGGCCGATGACTCTAAAAACCCGGCATAGGCGCGTACTTGCGACTCGCGCCAGGTTTTATCCGCCAAAGCGGCGCTGCGGCTGGCGTAAACCTCGGCGATGCGGATCACCCGCCCCGTCATCGCCACCACGGCCCACAGCGAGCTTTCCGGGCTTTTGCGCTCGTCAGAGATCAACTCCGCCATCGCGTCCCCTTGTCTTGGACGAAACATTCTGTACTTCTCCGCCAAATTTGTTTTTGGAGATCGAAGAATGGATCGTGAGGTTCAGGTCTGGCGTGAGGGTAGAGCAGGACGCATCAGGTTGAACAGACCTAAGTCGTTCAATGCCCTTAATTTGGACATGGTAAAGACGATCCGGGCCGCCGTGGACGAATTTGGCGCCGACCCGACTGTGCATGTCATCCTGCTGGATACGCTGGAGCGCTGGTTCTGCGCCGGCGGCGACGTGCGGATTCTCCAGGCCGGCGCGGTGGCGGGCGACTCGAGCATCGCGGAGACTTTCTTCGGCATTGAATATGCGATGAACCAGGCGATCGCGGAGTTGCGCAAGCCATATATCGCCATCATCGACGGGCTGTGCATGGGCGGCGGCGTGGGGATTTCCGTGCACGGCAGCCACCGCATCGCCACCGAGCGGGCGCTGTTCGCGATGCCGGAAACCGGGATCGCGCTATTCCCAGACGTGGGGGCAAGCTACGTGCTACCGCGCATGCCAGGCTCGCTTGGTATGTACCTCGGCCTCACCGGGGCGCGCGTGACCGGCGCTGATGCGGTGCATACGGGCTTTGCCACGCATTTTGTGCCCAGTGAGCGGATACCCGCCCTGAGTGCGGCGATTGTGCGTGACGGCGTGACCGCGATTGCCGAATTTGCCGCCCCCCTGCCCCCGTTCACCCTGGCCAACGAGCGGGAACTGATCGACTGGGCTTTTGGTCAGGATACGGTCACCGGGATCGTCTCGACGCTGGAGGACGACGGCAGCGATTTTGCGAAGGCGACGTTGGCGCAGTTGCGCGGGCATTCGCCAAGCTCGGTGCATTGGAGCTTCGAGATCATCCGCCGGGGCGCGGCGCAGGATCTGGCTGATTGCCTAGCCTCGGAATTCGCTCTGGTGTGCCAGATCGCGATGAGTGGGGAGTTTATCGAGGGCGTGCGCGCCTTGTTGATCGACAAGGACAAGGCGCCGAAATGGCAGCCGCCGCTGCTTGAGGAAGTGGACCCGGCTAAGATCGCGGCGCTCTTCGAGCCCAAGCCGCGGTAAGCAGGTCCCGCAGGATTTGCGGGTCGTCACGCAGGTAGCGCCGGGCCAATCGGAATGGCTCCTGGTTAAGGCGATAGAGCCATTCCAGACCATTCCGGCGCATCCATAATGGTGCGCGGCGCGCGGTGCCTGCGCAAAAATCCAGGCCCGAACCGATGCAAAGCCCGGTGCCGGTGGCGCCGCCGTGGGTGGCGATGGCGTGGGCCAGATATTCCTGTAGCGGTGAACCGAGAGCGATGAAGGTGAAATCCGCCTGCGCGGCACGGCCGAAATCCCGCGCGGCGGCAAAGGCGGGAAGATTCTCGCGCAAGCCCATGGGTGGGGCGTGATGTAGGAAGGTATTGCCAGGATAGCGCGCGGCCAGGGCAGCGAAAGCGTGCGGCTGCATGCCGATGACGGCGATGCGCGCCCCATGCATCCGGTGCAGCAGCGCGGCCGTAAGGTCCGCTCCGGGCACCACCGCCGGGTGCGCCAGCCCGAGCCAGCACGCCGCCCTGGCGATAAATTGCGAATCCAGCAGACAATAATGCGCGGCCCGATAGACCGGCAGCAGCTCAGGCACTCGTTTCAACCTCACAATATGGTCCGCATTTGGCGTGACGACATAAGCGAAGGGAGCGCCCGGCGGCCGTGCCAGGAGTGCGGCGGTCATATCCTCCAACGGGGTGTCGTGAAAGGTGACGCCGAGTAGCGGGACGGTGCCAGGGGTGGTGCGGGGGGTCAGGGTGTCCATGTCATGCCCAAAGTGAAAATATGCTCGTTGGCAGCGGGGAGATAATTGGCCTGGCGGTCGTTGAAGGCGTAATCGCCGGTGAGGGCGAGGTTGGGACCGAGTTGCCAGGAGGCACCCGCGGTGGTGCTGAACAGTGTTTCGCGCTTGAAACTGTGAAAATAAGCGGCGTTGGCGGCCTCGCCGGAAATTTTGAGGCTGAGCGTACGCAGATATTCATGGCTGAATGAGAGTTTTGCCTCGGTCAGCGTATAGGCGGCGGCGCTGACTTCGTCCGGGTCGTCGATTTCGCGCGCCAGGGTGAGGCGGAGTTTATCGAGGTCCGAGGGTATCCAGTCCAATGCCGCCTCCAGCACCGGGGCGGTGAGCGCGGGGCCAAGGCGCGGCTGGCGCTGGGCAGCACCTGCCAGCGCGCTGAAGGTCCACAGACCGGAGGCCGTGTCCACCAACCCTGCGAGTATCTGGTTGGTCGAGGCGTTGAATGCCGGGGTCTCATAATTGGACTGCGTGGCGCGCAGGCGGAGCAAAAACTGCAACGGGCCGGGCGGGAGATACGTGGTGGTCAACGACTCGCGCGTGTCCGTGCGGTTCTGCGCCGTCAGGCTGGGGAAGCTGTAGGACGTGGCCGAGGCTTCGGGCGTGAGGGTGAACATGCCCAGGGAAACATCGTCGTTCGCCCGGAAATCCCGCACGGTGAAGCTGACAGGCCGGGTGATGGATAGCGTGTCCAAGGCAAAACCAGTTTCCTGCGTGCGCAAATACGCGGCGGAGACCGTGATGGTCTCGCGCGCCAGCACCGCACGCTCCCCGGCACCGAGCGCAACGCCTGAGGTATTTTGCGCGCGGTTGCTTGGGTAGAGGGCGGCATTGGCGGTGGCGAAAGCGCCGAATCCGAACAGAGGGTCCGTAAGCAACAGGCTCGGCGCGGCGGTGAACAGGGAAGAGGCGGCAGCACCGTTGGGCGCGGAGTCGTAACCACCAGCCAAAGCCAGGGCGGGGGCGATACCCAGGCCATTCCAGGTAAACCCGGTTGGTTCCGGGCGGGGCGGCTTGTGCTCCCCGGTCACCGCAAACGGCGTTCCGTAGCCGGGGATTGCCGTGGGTAACACGGCGTCCATCTCCTGCGCGCAGGCGGGGAGCGCGCACAGGGTGAACAGGCCGGCGAGAATTTTACGCACAATAGTTGTTCAGCATTTCCACATTACAACTATTGCGTTTAGTTGAGCTAAAACACAATCTTTGGTTGAGGTAATATGCAGCGGCGGGACGATATCGATCTGACCAAAGGGCTGGCCATCCTGCTGGTGGTGTTCGGGCACCTGGTAGCGCGGACGGACCCGGCGGGGGTGGATTGGTACGAGCCGCTGCGCCGGGCGGTTTATGCCTTCCACATGCCGCTGTTCCTGTATCTGAGCGGATTGGTCGCGGTGCTCTCCGGCACATTGCTGGCGCCGCGCATGGCATGGCCCAAAGTGGCACGGGCGCGGGCGAAGCGGCTGCTGGTGCCGTTTTTGGGGCTCGGCGTACTCACCGTGCTGGGCAAACTGCCCGCTTCACATGTGATGTTCGTGGACAACGCCCCAGCCGGTCTGCTCAGCGGGTTGAGTGCGCTCGTGTGGCATACCCTGCATAGCCCGGCACTTTCGGTCTGGTATTTGTTCGTGCTGTTCGTGGTCAGCCTGGGCAGCATGGTGATTTTGGATGGACAAACCAGGCGGCTGCCCTGGCTGCTGGGAGGGCTGTTGCTGCTCTATGCGCTGCCTCTGCCCGCCTATGTGTATCTCGACCGCGTGGGGCACTATGCCATATTTTTTGGGCTTGGCGCCGGGGCCGGCATGCTGGGCGCGCGCTGGGACGTATTCATGGATCGCTGGTGGCGCTGGTTGCTGCTGGTGTTCGCGGCTTGCCTCACGGCGATTGTGTTCTTTGGCGTGCATTGGAATGAGGCGTTGGTTTTGCTCCCCGTGGGCGCGCTTTCCATGCCTGCAATTCATGGTTGGTTGAGATTCTACGCCGCGTCATCGCCGAAGCTTCTCCTTATCCTCGGGCGGTATAGTTTCATGATTTATTTGTTCAACACGCTGTTCATCGGCTTCACCAAAGGCGTGCTGCTGCATTTTTACGCATGGGACGGCACAAACTTCCTGCCCTTCGCGTTGACGTTGATGCTAGCGGGGGTGTTGGGCCCCATGACGCTCAAGCGAATTGTGTTCCGGCGGGTGAAAGTGCTGGACCAGCTGACAGATTAACAGCTGCCTACTTAGTTTTTTTATATATGATTGTCCGTATAAAAAGGCATTAAACCTTGAATACGTGTTGCATTTTTGTTACACGCAAGAGATGCCCAACCACGAGAAAACCCAGCGTATTCACGTTGTCGGCGCGCCACGCTCAGGTACAACTCTGATGGTCGCGATGATTTCAGCCTGCTTTGACGTTGGTGAATTCGTCTCCAATGAGACGCGGCTGTGGAAGCGGATGCCCCGCGGCGAGGCCGTACTGGTGACCAAATGCCCTGGCGAGGAAAGACTTGCCCCCGTCCTCCTGCCTTTGGACCATCAGCTTTGGTTTATCTTTATGTTACGAGACCCGCGTGACGTGGTGGTGAGTGAGCATATTGCTGCACCAGGGCGCTATTGGAGTGATTTGCAGTCGTGGCGTCAGGCGGCGGCGATCTACGACCAGTTGAAGAATCACCCGCGCTTTATTGTGGTTCGTTACGAGGATCTCGTGCGCGACCCGGACAAGGTGCAGCGCGAGCTGGCGGCACGGATGAGTTTCCTGAAAACCACCGCACCGTTTTCGCAATATTCTGACCATGTGCCGCAGAACGCGGCGCGGCCGGCCAGACCGCGGCAGGTGAGTATGCAAAGTATCGGTAACTGGCACCAGCATCTGCCGCGGATAAAGGCGCAGTTTTCAGCCTTTTCCGGCATGTGCCGCCGGCTGGTCGAATTCGGTTACGAACCCGATGATTCGTGGCTTCGCGCACTGGATGGCGTGCAGCCGTTGGAGCAAAAAAGCCTCGGACGACCCATGTCTCCACGGCGGCGGTTGCGGATCGCACTACGGCGCGTGAAAGCCTATGGCGTGTATATATTCAGGCGGTACACCTACATTTGAGCGGGCCATGATGCCTGTGCCGCGGCAAACAGAAGCCCAGCATTGGTCCGTGAATAGGTAAAGCTTAGCCCGCTTGCGCCATGGCGATGTAGTTGATCGCGGTATCACGTGAAATGCGAAATTTTACCGCCATCGGCGCGTAGGAAATACCCGCCGTGTCGCTCATGCGCAGGCCAGCACCTCGGCAAAGGTTGCCCAGTTCCACCGGGGTGATGAACTGGTTCCAGTTGTGCGTCCCCACGGGGAGCAGGCGGAGCAGGTATTCGGCGCCGAGCTTGGCGACCAGGAAGGAGCGCTTGCTCCGGTTAAGCGTGGAGAGGAACAGCAGCCCGCCCGGCTCCAGCAGCGATGCCAGGCTGGCGATGAACTCAGCCGGGTCCGTTACGTGCTCGATCACCTCCAGCGCCGTGATGACCGGGAATTTTTGCCCCTCGGCCACCAGGTTTTCGGCGGTATCGTTGCGATAGGTGAGGTTGAGCCCCTGCCCGGCCGCATGCGCCTGCGCGGCGGCGATGACATCCGCTCCTGCGTCCAGCCCAAGCACCTCATGCCCCGCCTCGGCAAGCGATTCCGAGAGTAAACCAGCCCCGCAGCCAACATCGAGGATACGCACCGGGCCAGGAAAATACCGGCGCACCCGCTCCAGCACCCAATCCGCGCGCGGCGGGTTCATCATGTGCAACGGACGCATCGGGCCGGTTGCATCCCACCAGCGTGACGCCAAATCGTCGAAAAGGGCGATTTCTTCCGGTCTGACTGAACTGCGCTGCATTGCCGAACTCTCCTGTGGCCGGTATGTGACGCCCCGGCCGGTTTTCCACAAGGGACTTATGTATGGCGCGTATCGTGATGAAATTCGGAGGCACCTCGGTCGCCGATCTGGACCGTATCCGCAATGTCGCCCAGCGGGTGAAGGCGGAGATCGACCGGGGCAATGAGGTCGCCGTGGTGGTGTCTGCCATGTCGGGCACGACCAACCAGTTGGTGGAGTGGTGCCAGAATCTCTCGCCGCTGTTTGACGCGCGTGAGTATGACGCCGTGGTGGCGACCGGCGAGCAGGTAACCGCTGGGCTGACCGCGATTGCGCTGCAAGACCTGGGGCTGGACGCCCGCAGCTGGATGGGTTGGCAGATTGCGGTGGAAACCGACGGCCAGCATGGCAAGGCGCGGATCAACTCCATCGAGGCTGATGAACTGGTCGAGCGCATGCAGGGCGGGCAAATCCCCGTGGTCGCCGGGTTTCAGGGCATTGGCCCGGATAACCGCGTGACAACCCTGGGCCGCGGCGGCTCCGACACCTCGGCGGTCGCTCTGGCTGCGGCGCTTAAAGCCGACCGCTGCGATATTTATACGGATGTGGACGGGGTTTATACGACCGACCCGCGAATCGTTCCCACTGCGCGTAAGCTTGCCAAAATCACCTACGAGGAAATGCTGGAACTGGCCTCGGTGGGTGCAAAAGTGCTGCAGACCCGCTCGGTGGAACTGGCGATGAAAGAGCATGTGCGGGTGCAGGTGCTCTCCAGCTTTACGGACGCACCCGGCACCATGGTTGTTGATGAGGATGAAGTTGTGGAACAGGAAATAGTCGCAGGGATCGCCTATTCGCGCGATGAAGCCAAGGTAACAGTGCGCCGCGTGCCGGACCGCCCCGGCATCGCCGCCGCGATTTTCGTGCCGCTAGCCGAGGCGCATATCAACGTGGATATGATCGTGCAGAACGTCTCCGCCGACGGCACTACGGACATGACCTTCACCGTCGGCAAAACCGACCTGCCGCGCGCGACCGCAGTGCTGGAGGAAGCCCGCCAGGACATCGGTTATGCCGAGATTTCCAGCGACCCGAACGTGGCGAAGATCTCCGTGGTAGGGGTTGGCATGCGCAGCCATGCCGGTGTGGCGGGCACCATGTTCCGTACCCTGGCGGCGCGGGGCATTAATATCCAGGTGATCTCCACCAGTGAAATCAAAGTCAGCGTGCTCGTGGCCTCGGAATACACCGAGTTGGCCGTGCGCGCCCTGCATACGGCGTATGAACTCGATGCTTAATTGTACCCACGACGCAAAAGCTGAATACGCCGCGCTGCAGGCTCGCGGCGCCGCGTTCCTTGGCACCGAACATGCCATAATGGCCGGGGCGATGAGCTGGGTGAGCGAGCGCCATCTGGTTTCGGCCATATCCAACGCCGGCGGGTTTGGCGTGATTGCCTGCGGCGCGATGCCGCCGGCCCTGCTGGAGGCGGAAATCGCCGCCACCCAGGCGATGACTGACAAGCCGTTTGGCGTGAACCTGATCACCATGCATCCGCAGCTCGATGAGCTGGTCCAGATCTGCCTGCGCGCAAAGGTAACGCATATCGTGTTCGCGGGCGGAATCCCCCCCGGTCCGGCAATCCGCGCGGCCAAGGATGGCGGCGCGAAGGTTGTGGCCTTCGCCCCGGCCCTGGTGCTGGCCAAGCGTTTCGTGAAATCAGGCGTCGACGCGCTCATAATAGAGGGTTCAGAGGCGGGCGGGCATATCGGTCCGGTGTCGCTGACCGTGCTGGCACAGGAAATCCTGCCGCATATCCGCGAAGTGCCGGTGTTCGTAGCGGGCGGCATCGCGCGCGGCGAGGCGATTCTCGGTTTCCTGGAAATGGGCGCCGCGGGAGCGCAGCTTGGCACCCGGTTCGCGGCGGCCACCGAGAGCATCGCGCACCCCAACTTCAAGCGGGCGTTCCTCAAAGCCAATGCGCGCGACGCACTGCCCTCGATGCAGATCGACGAGCGCTTCCCGGTAATCCCGGTACGTGGACTGGTGAACGAGGGAACCAAGAAGTTCATGCGGCACCAGGCGGAGGTGCTGAAGAAGTTCCAGGACGGCGAGTTGGACAAGAACGCGGCGCAGTTGGAGATCGAGCATTTCTGGGCCGGTGCGCTGCGGCGTGCGGTGATCGAGGGTGATGTGGAGAACGGCTCGGTGATGGCCGGGCAGTCTGTCGGCATGGTCACGGCGATTCAGCCGGTGAAGGAAATTCTCGAAGACCTTCGGGCACAGGCGATAGCGGCCCTGGTGGCGCGCGCGCAAAAGGCATGAGAGCGGGACGTGGGATCCCTGGGTTGAATTAAAATTCAATCCAGGGAGAAATTACCACCTAATCTTCTGATCGGGGCTGATTTTTGCCTTCAATACATGGCAAAGTAACCGCATGACGAGCGAATCTCCTCCGCGACAGCATCGGCGCAGAAAGCCGAAATTTGGCGACACCAGGCAGTTGTTTGCCCGGCTGCGGGCAGCACTTGCCTCCGGGACCGCGAGCCTGCCCGATATCGCCGAGCTTTTGGCACAGGAACTCCCGGCCGATGCCTGTGTGATCTACGTTGCCCGCGCTGGGGAGTTCCTGGAACTGGCGGCGACCTACGGGCTGAATGTGAGTGCCGTGGGGCACACGCGCCTGCGCATCGGCGAAGGCATCATCGGCATGGTTGCGGCTTCCGGCGACGCGTTGAACCTTGCCGATGCACAGAACCATCCACGTTACGTGTACCGGGCTGAACTCGGCGAGGAGGCGTTTGCTTCCATGCTGGCAACGCCGGTGAAGCGGGCGGGGCGAATTCTGGGTGTCATTTCGGTGATGTCGCGCGAGGCGCGGGTGTTTGCACGGGTTGAGGTAGAGGTGGTGGCCACCGTGGCCATGCTGCTCGCCGAAATTCTGGCCCGCGCCGGGGCAACCGATTTATCCGAGGAAGGCTTTTCCGAGCGGCTGCCACGGCGTTACGCCGGGCATATCCTCTCGCCAGGGATCGCGCGAGGCAAAATCCTGCCCTATGGCGCGGCACAGCCGATTGCCAAGCTGCTGACCGACGACCCCGCCGCCGAATTACTGCGGTTGGAAAAGGGCGTGGAGATAGCAAACAAGAGTCTGGACGGGCTGATTGCTTCCTCCCTGCCCGGCGGCAACACCTCGCGCGATGTGCTGGACGCCTACCGCATGGTCACGCAATCAGCCGGTTGGCTGACGCAGGTGCGCCAAGCCATCGGCGACGGGCTGACCGCCGAGACGGCTGTGGACAAGGTGGCGCAGAATTTGCGCGAACGGATGCGCCGGATTGCCGATCCATACCTGCGGGAGCGGCTGGCCGACATAGAGGACATGATCGGCCGGCTGATGGTGGCGCTGGGCGGCAAAGCGCCCAAGCCCGAGCGCGCGGACGGGATGCTGCTGCTGGTACGCCGGTTGGGGCCCGCCGATTTATTGGATTGGCATGCGCGCGGCATCGCCGGGGTGGCGATCGAGGAGGCCAGCGCCTCCGGTCATGCCGCGATTCTGGCCCGCGCTTTGGGGCTGCCCGCGCTGGCGGTGGAACGCGGCGCGGTGGAAGCAGCGCAGGAGGGTGACGACGCCCTGCTGGATGCGGAAGGCGCCACGCTGATCCTGCGACCCGAGCCCGAAGTGGTGCAGGTTTACGACCGCGCCCTGGCAGCCCGCACAGTGCGCGCGGCAGCACTTTCGGGATACCGGGATTTACCGGCGATCACCAAGGACGGCACGCAGATCAGCCTGATGCTCAATGTCGGCCTAGCGCTGGAGCTGGACCAGCTGGAACGCACCGGCGCCGACGGAATCGGCCTGTATCGCACTGAAATTGCAGTATTGGCGGCGGGCGGCATCCCGGATGTCGCGGGTCAGGCGGCGGAATACGGCCGGGTAATGGACCGTGCAAAAGGCCGGCGGGTACAGTTTCGCACGCTGGACCTGGGCGCGGACAAGCTGCTCCCCGGCGAAGTGGGCGGCGGCGAGGAAAATCCGGCCATGGGCTGGCGCAGTCTGCGCGTGGGGCTGGACCGCCCGGCGATTTTGCGCCGCCAGTTACGTGCGCTGCTGCTGGGTGCGCAGGGGCGGCCGCTCGCGGTCATGTTCCCGATGGTTGCCACGGTGGAGGAGTTCCGCGCCGCGCGCGATCTGCTGGAGGCAGAGGCCGCGCGCATTCGCCCGGTGCCGGAGAAACTGGAGGCCGGGACCATGATCGAGGTGCCCGCATTGCTGTTCCAACTGCCGGGGCTGCTGGCCGAGACGGACTTCGTCTCGGTGGGCACCAATGATTTGATGCAGTTCCTGTTCGCGGCCGATCGCGGCACGCCGGAACTGGCGGAACGCTACGACACCCTCTCCGCCCCCGTGCTGGAAATGCTGGAGCGCCTGGTGGCGGCCTGCAACGAGGCGGGTGTGCCACTTTCCGTCTGCGGCGAAGCGGCCGGCCGCCCACTGGACGCGCTAGCCTTTGCCGCTCTGGGTGTGCGCACACTCTCGATGTCCGGCAACGCCATTCTGCCGGTGAAGGCCCTGCTGGTGGAGGCTGACCTCGGCGCACTGCGGCCGGTGCTGCGCGAGTTGCGGCGCTCAGGGGCGGCGGGCGGGAGTATCCGGGAGCCGCTGACCGCCTGGGCGCGCGAGCATAACCTGCCGGTTTGATCTGCGTGGGATGCGGTAGCGTAAAGCGGCGGGGCGGTATACAAAGCGGCGCAGAATGCCAAACGCTATTGCCGGGATCGATATGACGGAATCCGACCAGCCGCAGGGAGCCGCCCAGATAGGTGCTGGCCTACGTAATGTGCGCGAACGGCTGGGCTGGAAATTGCCCGAGGTCGCCGAGGGGTTACGCATCCGCCTATCATATCTGGAGGCCATCGAGCGCGGCGACATTGATGCGTTGCCCGGCCCCGCGTATCAGACCGGGTTTATTCGTACCTACGCGCAGAGCCTGGGCCTGGACCCGGAGGAAATTTTGCGCCGCTTCCGCGAGGCCGGCAGCATGGGCAGCCTGCCCAAGGCGGAGTTGAAATTTCTCGCCCCCGTGCCGGACCGAGGCGTACCAACCGGGGCGATTGCGTTGCTCGGCGTGCTGCTGGTGCTGGTGGGCTATGGGCTTTGGTATCTGCATACTGAAAAAGAGCGCCGTTTGGCCGCTGCCATACCCAGCGTGCCCGTGGAACTGGCACCACTTGCCGTACCGCCCAAACCCCCTACACCGCCGCCTGTTCCCGTGCAGGCCGCCGCGCAAAAACCGGCGCCAGCCCCGGTTGCAGCCAACGCCGCTGCGCCTGCGCTGTCAGCGGCCACCCTTGGTACTTCCTCCGCTCCGCAGCCCGCCGCGGCCCCGGTGGCGACCGGTGATACCGGCCAGATGATCGTCGCCACCGGCGATAGCTGGGTTGAAGTGAACGATGCCACGGGCAACATACTCTTCAGCAAAGTGTTGCATGCCGGAGATAGCTGGCCCGTGCCCGATGAAGCCGGATTGACCATGACCGCCGGTAATGCCGGCGGAACCGAGATTGCCATTAACGGCAAGGCAGGCGCGCCCCTGGGGGCCATGGGCGCCGTGCTGCACAATTATGCGCTCACACCGCCCGCGGCAAAACCTGCCACGCCGCCTGCCGCCAACTGAGGGAATTGTTATGAACTACCGCGAATACCAGCAGATCACCCGCCGTAAGTCCCGGCAGATTAGCGTCGGCAACGTGAAAGTCGGCGGCGACGCGCCGATTTCCGTACAGACCATGACCAACACGTTGACCACTGACATTGACGGCACGGTGGCGCAAATTCTGCGCGCCGAGGCAGCAGGCGTGGACATTGTGCGCGTGAGCTGCCCGGATGAAGAGAGCACGGCGGCGCTGAAGCACATTGTGCCGCAGGTGAATGTGCCAATCGTCGCGGACATCCACTTCCACTACAAACGAGGGATAGAGGCGGCGCAGGCCGGTGCGGCATGTTTGCGCATTAACCCCGGCAATATCGGCAGCCCGGAGCGCGTGCGCGATGTGATCAAGGCCGCACGCGATTATAACTGCTCGATGCGCATCGGCGTGAATGCGGGTTCGCTGGAGCGCCACCTGCTGGAGAAATACGGCGAGCCCAACCCCGAGGCGCTGGTGGAATCCGCTTTGGAACACGCGAAGATTTTGCAGGACCACGACTTCCACGAGTTCAAAATTTCCGTGAAGGCGTCCGACGTGTTCATGGCCGTGGCGGCGTATCAGCAACTGGCTGAAGTGTGCGACCACCCGCTGCACATCGGCATCACCGAGGCTGGCAGCAAACGCGCCGGGACCGTAAAATCCTCCATTGGTCTCGGCTCGCTGCTGTGGGCGGGCATCGGCGATACCATGCGCGTCTCGCTCTCCGCGGTGCCGGAGGAAGAAGTGCTGGTCGGCTGGGATATTCTCAAATCGCTCGGCATCCGCCATCGCGGCGTGCGCATCATTTCCTGCCCCTCCTGCGCGCGGCAGGGTTTTAACGTCATCAAGACCGTGGAAACGCTCGAAGAACGCCTAGCGCACATCCAGACGCCGATCACGCTTTCCATCATCGGTTGCGTGGTGAACGGGCCTGGCGAGGCGTTGATGACCGACCTCGGCCTGACCGGCGGCGGCAACGGCAAGCACATGATTTACGCGGCGGGCAAAACCGACCACACGATCGACGGCGGCGACATGGTGAACCACATCGTCGAACTGGTGGAAGCCAGGGCAGCGGTGGTGGAAGCGGAACTGAAAGCCGCCAAACTCGCGGCGCAGTAGCTAACGTTTCCGCGAGACTGTTTTAACCGGAGCCTGATGGCTCCGGCATTTTTTGTTTTTAGGTTGGTTTAAAAATCATGGCCCCTCCCCTGCAACCCGTCCGTGGCACGCGCGATCTCATCGGCGACGACGCCGCGCGCCACACCCATGTCGTGGAAACCGCGCGGCGCGTTACCGCGCTGTATGGTTTTGCCGAGTGGCAGACGCCGATATTCGAGGACACCAAAGTTTTTTCCCGCACACTGGGGGAAACTTCCGATGTCGTGACCAAGGAAATGTATACGTTCGAGGATCGCGGCGGGGATTCCGTGACGCTGCGGCCGGAAGGCACGGCAGGTGTGTGCCGCGCGTTGATCACCGCCGGGCTGACGCAGACACTGCCGCAAAAGGTCTTCTACGCCGGGCCGATGTTCCGTTACGAGCGCCCACAGAAAGGCCGCTACCGGCAGTTTCACCAGATCGGCGTGGAACTGCTCGGCCCCAGCACGCCGCTGGCCGACGCTGAAGTCATTGCCGCCGGCTGGCAGATTCTGAACGAGCTGGGCATCGCGGACAATGTGGAACTACACATCAACACGCTGGGCGATGCTGAATCGCGCGACAATTATCGCGCTGCCCTAGTGAAATATTTTACCGAGCATGCATCTGCACTCTCCGCTGACAGCAAAACGCGGCTGGAGAAAAACCCGCTGCGTATTCTGGACTCCAAAGACGAGGGCGACCAGAAATTGGTGGCCAACGCACCGCTGATCTACGACCACCTCTCGGAAGCCGCCGCTGTGTTCTACAACGGCTTGAAAGCGGTGCTGACAACGTTCGACGTGCCCTTCACCGAAAACCCCCGCATTGTGCGCGGGCTGGATTATTACAACCACACCGCCTTCGAGTTCGTGACCACAGCGCTCGGCGCGCAAGGCACCGTGCTGGCTGGTGGGCGTTACGACGGCCTGGTCGAACAGATGGGCGGACCGAGCGTGCCCGGCGTGGGCTGGGCGGCGGGGATTGAGCGGCTCTCCATGCTCATCGCCCCCCCGCCGGTGCCGCACCGCCCGGCGGCGATCATTCCCATGAACGAGGAAGCCCACGGCACGGCTTTGAACATCCTGAAATCCCTCCGTGACATCGGTATTCCCGCCGAGATTGCCTACGCCGGCAATGCCAAAAAACGGCTTGAGCGCGCGAACAAATCCGGCGCAAAGTTTGCCATCCTGGTGAGCGAGGACATCAAGTTGAAAAATCTGGAGGATGGTTCGCAGCAAGACGTGCTGTTCTCCGATCTCCCAGGGTTTCTGCGTTCATGAGTTTTGACCACAAACTCGACCGCATTCTCTCCCGCACCGAGGAACTGCGCTTCATGCTTTCCGGCGCGCTGGCCGGGGATGCCTTTGTAAAAGCCTCGAAAGAGCTTTCCGAGCTGACGCCGATCGAGGAGCGGATTGCTGAGTTGCGCGCCGCTGAAAAGGCGCAGGCCGAGGCTCAAATGATGCTGGCCGACCCGGAAATGAAGGATCTGGCCTCGGCTGAGCTGGAAGACTTGAAGCAGCAGATCCCCGAGCTGGAAATGTCCCTGCGCCTGGCGCTTTTGCCCAAGGACGAAATGGACGACCGCTCCGCCATTCTGGAAATCCGGCCCGCGGCCGGCGGCGACGAAGCGGGACTGTTCGCCGCCGAACTCTTCCAGGCCTACCAGAAATATTCCGGCCTGCACGGTTATAAATTCGAGGTCATGGAGTATGTCGAGAACGAGCTGGGCGGGTTGAAGGAAGGCATAGCCGAAATCACCGGTAAATCCGTGTTCTCCAAGCTGAAGTTCGAATCCGGCGTGCACCGCGTGCAACGCGTGCCGGCAACCGAAACACAAGGGCGCATCCATACCTCCACTGTTACCGTGGCAGTGCTGCCGGAAGCCGAGGAAGTGGATGTGGAGGTCAACGACGGCGATCTGCGTATCGACGTCTACCGGGCCTCCGGCGCTGGCGGGCAGCATGTGAACAAAACCGAATCCGCGGTGCGCATCACGCATCTTCCCACCGGCATTGTGGTGGCCATGCAGGAGGAGCGCAGCCAGCACAAAAACAAAGCCAAGGCGATGAAAATCCTGCGCGCCCGCATGTACGAGCAGCAGCGCTCCAGCCTGCACGCCACGCGCGCCGCCGACCGCAAGTCCCAGGTCGGCACCGGGGACCGCTCCGAGCGCATCCGCACCTATAACTTCCCGCAGGGCCGCGTCACCGACCACCGCATCAACCTCACCCTGCACAAGATCGACCGGATCATGCAGGGCGAAATGGACGACATCATCGACGCGCTGATCGCCGAGGACCAGGCCGCGCGGCTGGCGGCTGACAACCAGTGATCGCCACCGCCGAAGCGCTGGCCTCGATCACTTCCCGGCTCACCGAGGCGGGCATCGAGGAACCCAGGCGTGAGGCACGTTTGCTGCTGGCCGCCGCCCAGGGGGTAAACGCGGCCGGGCTGTTGCTGCTGGATGAAGTGGACCGGGCGCGTTTCGAACCACTGGTTGCCCGCCGCGCGGCGCGTGAGCCGCTGGCCTATATTCTCGGGCGCAAGGAGTTCTGGGGGCTGAATTTCACCGTCTCCCCCGCCACGCTGATCCCCCGGCCCGACACCGAGACCCTGGTGGAAGCCGTGCTGGCGCTCGGTACCGCGCCCGCCCGCGTGCTGGACCTGGGCACCGGCACCGGCTGTCTGCTGCTGGCGGTTCTAAGTGAATTTCCGGCAGCCTTTGGCGTGGGCGTGGATATTTCCCCCGAGGCGGCCGCCCTGGCAGCAGGCAACGCCCAAGCCCTGGGGCTGGCCGGCCGCGCCGCATTTTGCGTGGGCGACTGGGCGGCAGCGCTGGATGGCACATTCGACCTGGTGTTGAGCAATCCACCCTATATTCCCGGTGCCGATATTCCGCATTTGATGCCCGAAGTCGCGGGTTTCGAGCCCAGCAGCGCGCTGGATGGCGGCGCGGACGGCTTGGCTGCCTACCGAAAGATACTAGCAGACCTGCCCCGCCTGCTCGCCGAAAATGGCGCGGCGGTGCTTGAACTTGGGGTGGGGCAGGCCCCAGATGTAGCCGTGCTGGCGGAACGGGCTGGTTTTACCACCACGACTCGGGCCGATCTCGGCGGCGTGGAACGCGCCATTATTTTGACGCGGTGCAAATAAACATTTGGCATTATGCGCGGATAAGGCTAAGCACGGGGCGCGCGGGCTGATTGGCCTCGAGTCTCGGTGATTTACGAGGCCGCTTTGGGTTTGGTGGTGCTAACGCGCCCAGCCGTGCAAGCAATCTTACGAGGATAGACGAGAGCATATGAATATGAAGCGCATGCGTGGCCGCAACCATCGCCCGAATGGCGGCGGCGGTGGCAGTGGTAGCGGCGGGTTCCGCAACCAGCAGAACGGAATTCCGCTGAACCGCAATCATGTCTTTGACAGTTCCGGGCCCGAAATGCGGGTGCGGGGCACGGCGCAACAGCTCTACGAGAAGTACCAGCAGATGGCGCGCGATGTCTCCAGCAATGGCGACCGGGTGCTGGGCGAAGCCTATTACCAGCACGCCGAGCATTATTTCCGCATCATCAGCGCCATCAACCAGGCGCAGGGCCTGCCCAATACGCAGCCCCCGCAGACGCAAGGCGGGCAGCAACCCGGCCAGGGCCAGGAGCGGGGCAATTACCAGCCGCAGCAAGGCAACCAGGGCGAATACCAGCGCCGCGACTCCTCCGAGGGCGAGCAGCAGATGGAACCGCGCCAGGAAAACCGCCAGCAGGAAGTCCGCCAGCAGGAGCCGCGCCGCTTTGAGCAACGCCCCTACGAGCAGCGCCAGAAGCCGGAATTCCAGCGCCAGGACCGTCAGGACCGCCCCGAGCGGCAAGACCGCCAGGACCGCCCGGAACGCCAGCCCCGCGCTGAACCGGTGGTTGATATGCGCATCGACATCAGCTCCGCGCTGGAAGCCGAACTCGCAGCCGCTGCGGGCGAACACCCCGGCATGGGCGCACAGCCGGTCATCGTGCCGGTGGCCGTGACCGTGAAACCGGCTCCCGTCCCCGCGGTGGCCCCTGCCCCGGAACCCAAGCCGATCCCCATCGTCGCCGAGGCCCCGCCTTTGGTGCTGACCCCGGTCGAGGCGCCGCGTGTGCCCCGCCCCCGTGGCCGGCCAAGGCTGATAAAGCCCGAAGCGGCGAAGGTGGAAGAGTAACCACAAAAAACCCACCAGGATCGCTCCTGGTGGGTTTTTTTAATGCCTTAACTCACTTGAGCCCCTTAGCGCGGGGTGAGCACCATAACCATCTGCCGGTTTTCCATCTTCGGCATCTGCTCAACCTTGGTCTCGACGTCCATGTCGGCGCGAATCCGCTCCAGAACTTTCACGCCCAGCTCCTGATGCGCCATTTCACGGCCACGAAAACGCAGGGTCACCTTCACCTTGTCGCCCTCGCCTATAAAGCTCTTCATGGCGCGCAGCTTCACCTGGTAGTCATTCTCGTCGATATTCGGACGGACTTTGACTTCCTTAATTTCAACGATCTTCTGCTTCTTGCGGGCTTCGTTGCGCTTTTTCTGCTGCTCGTACTTGAACTTGCCGTAGTCGAGGATTTTGGCGACTGGCGGTTCGGCGTTCGGGCTGATCTCAACCAGGTCGAGACCGACGGCAAAAGCACGTGCAATGGCGTCGCGGGTGCTCAGCACCCCCTGCATTTCACCATTTTGGTCGATGAGACGTACCTGCGGAATTCTAATTTCGTCGTTGACCCGGGGCCCTTCACGCGAGGGAGGGGTGGGTGGCGCTGGCGGTCTGGCTATGGAAGTCTCCTGTAAGGGTTACGGGACACCGGCTTAGTGCAAAATGGCCAACAAATGCAATCTCCTCCGCGGCGCCCCCGGGAGATTAACAAAGATTCCCGAATTTCCCGCTGGTTTTCCGCGCAAAAGCTACCACTTCTGCATTACGCCCGGAGCACACGGGCAGCGCCAGGAGGATATGAATTATGCATATACGCAATCCTATGGAGTGGGTGGCAGGCCAGATCGATACAACCAACGTCATCGGCAGTGCGACTCCGGCTGAATATTGGCCGGTCACCGCCGGTGCCGGGATGCCTGTAGTCCGCAAAATCACCCTTGCCGAACTGCGGGAAGCCATCCGTGAAGGACTGCGTGATTTCGCGGCCGCACGCACCGATGTTATTTTCCTCTGCCTGATCTACCCACTGGTTGGGATATTCATCGCCATGGCGGAGGCGCACGGCCGCCTGCTGCCATTACTGCTGCCCACGGCAGCCGGTTTTGTCCTCATCGGCCCGCTCGCCGCGGTTGGGCTGTACGAGATGAGCCGGCAACGCGAACTGACCGGAAAAATCAGCTGGCTCGACACCTTCAAAGTCATCCGCTCCCCCTCGATCGGGGCCATTACCGGGCTGGGACTGCTGCTGATCGGCCTGTATCTGGCATGGCTGGCGGTCGCGCAGGTAATTTACGACTTTACCCTAGGCCCCCTGCCACCCGCCTCCATATGGCAATTTGCCCAAAGCGTATTCACCACTCCGGCTGGCTGGGTGATGATCGGCTTGGGCCTTTTCGCTGGAGTGCTGTTCGGATTGGGCGTGCTGGCGATCAGCGTCGTCTCGTTTCCATTAATGCTGGACCGGCAGGTTGGCTTTGCCACGGCGATTTCCACCTCGGCGCTGGCCCTGCGCCGCAACCCAGGACCGCTGGCCGCCTGGAGCCTCATAGTAGCCATCAGCCTGTTCCTGGGCACCCTGCCCTGCTTCATCGGGCTGGTTGTGGTGCTGCCCGTGCTTGGTCACACAACCTGGCATTTATACCGCAAGGTCGTTGTCCCACCTGCGGACATGGGCAAAGTTATTTTACCGGCACATGACTTAGCCGCACCTGGGCCGTGACCAGAACCGGAAGCTTTTGGCTTTTCCTGTTAAGCACCGTCGCCTGGTTTTAAAAAATCTGGATTATGCTCGCCCAGATTAGGCGCCAGCCGGCGCAAGCTCGCGGGGGTTTTGCTGTAGCGCACCGGATGCCGTGCGACGCGCAGCTTGCCCTCGGTCGGGTGTTCCATTTCCTCAAAAAACCCGGACGCGCGCAAATGCGGGTCGGTCATCAGGTCTTCCATGGTGTTAACCTGACTGGCCGGCACATCAATTCCGCGCAGCAGTTCTACCCATTCCTGCGTCTTGCGCGTGGCAAAATGCCTGGCCAGAAATTCACCGATTTCCAGCGCATACTGCGTGCGCGATTCCTGAGTTTTAAACCGCGGGTCGGTGGCGGTAAGGTCTGGTGCGCCCACAAGCGCGCAGAATGATTGCCAATGCCGGTTGGTATAGACGACCACGCTTAAATACCCATCAGCCGTGGCGTACGGGCCACGGGTGGTGGAGAGCAGGCGCTTGTAGCCCATCGCACCCTCCGGCGGGGCAAACGCCTCGCCGCCAATGTGGTCCGAGAGGACAAACTGCGTCATGCTCTCGAACATTGGCACCTCGATCTCCTGCCCCTCCCCCGTCATCGCCCGGTGGTACAAGGCGCTGGTGATGGCGTTGACCACATACAGCCCGACGATACGGTCGCAAATGTTCACCGGCGTGTAGCGGGGTGTGCCGTCCATGCGGCCGAACAGACCAGCAATGCCCGAGGCTGCCTGCATCAGGTCGTCGTACACCGGCTGCCCAGATTGCGGCCCGCCCGAGCCATAACCCACGGCGGCGCAGTAGATGATGCCGGGGTTGGCGGCCTGGATGCTCTCATAGTCCAGGCCCAGGCGGGCCATACCGTGCGGGCGGACGTTGGAGACCAGCACATCGGCCGACGCCGCCAGCGCCAAAGCGGCGGCTTTGCCCTCCGGCGTTTTAAGGTCCAGCACCAGCCCGCGCTTGTTGCGGTTGGCCCACAGAAACAGCGGCCCCATGCCCTCGTGCCGCCACGGGCCGATCCAGCGCATGGCGTCACCCGCCGCCGCCTCCACCTTCACCACATCGGCCCCGAGGTCGCCCAAAATCTGCGTTGCCGAGGGGCCCATGAGTACGGTGGTGAAATCCAGCACCCGCACGCCGCGCAGCGGACCAGTGGCCGGCAGATCATCCTGCGCCCAGACGGCATGGATGGCATCGCTCAATGGAAGTCTCCTACTCGTATCTCCCGGCTGTGTAATCCTGGAAACCGCCCTCGCAAAGTGCCGGGGAACAGGGTTTGACCTGGATCAAGGACAATGCCGCGCTGCAACAATCATAGTGGCAACAGCATGAATAAGGAGTGGCCGCATGATCGTCGCCGAGCTGATGTGCCGGGACATTGTAACGGTGCAGCCTGAAAGCAGTATCGCGGAGGCCGCTCAGTCCATGTTGCGGCACCGGGTGAGCGGGTTACCTGTAATTGACAAATCCGGCCATCTGGTGGGGATTTTAACGGAAGGCGACCTGCTGCGCCGGCCCGAACTCGGGACCGAGGGACGCCGGGCCGCGTGGATGAAAGCCCTCATCAATCCCGCGAGTCTGGCCGCGGAATATGTGCATACGCACAGCCGCCACGTGAGTGATGTGATGAGCCGCAACCCCGTATTCGTGCGCCCGGAGACCAGCCTTGCGAAAGCCGCGGAGCTGATGCAGCACAAGCGCGTGAAACGCCTGCCGGTACTGCAAGGTGAAACGCTGGTCGGCGTAATCAGCCGGTTCGACCTACTGACCGCCCTGGCGCCGAAACTCATTCCCGCCACCGAGGAAGTTGGCGAACAGGAAATTCAGGAAACGATCCTGGCGGCGCTGGCGCGCGAACTTTGGGCGCCAAAATCTGGCCTTCGCGTGCAGGTGACCGGCACGACCGTGTACTTGGAGGGCATGGTCTACAGCGAGGACGAACGCCGGGCAGCCAGGGTGCTGGCGGAAAACACGCGCGGCGTGAACATGGTTGTGGATCGCCTGGAACTAACGGATTCGAGATTCAAACTGGCGCCGTCCGCCAAGTAAATTACTTTTTTTACACAAAAAAACAGCAAACTTTGATTCAAATCAACGACCAGACCCAAAATTCAGGGTTAAGTCTGTTTATCCGAAAGCGGATACACTCCCCACACTGGCCCTGCCGCAGAAATGCGCGCGGGGCTTTTTTTTGTGCCCGGCATGTTTTCGAGCAGTTCTATTCGACATTGGATTTTTCTTGATATCTGCGAATGTTTCGCATTGCGAATGCGCGGCACGCCAACGGCGGGACGCACCCAAAAAATTACACCTGCAAATGCGCTGGCCTGTGAACGCAAACTGCAAACAGGCTGTTAAAACAATTATCGCCGCTAAACCGCAACGGCGTGGCGCGGCATTTCCGTCTGCTGCTTCAGGTAGCTATCGAACAGCGCCGCGACATTGCGCACAAACGGCCGGCCGGCTTCGGTAACCTCAATGCGCGTGCCGTCCCAGGTCACCAAACCATCAGCCTGGAAACCCGCCAAGGCTTGCGCGTCGGCCAGCAGTGGTGCCGGATCGGCGCCAAAAACCCCGGCCTGGGCCGCTAAGTCTACTTCCAGCTCGCACATAATGCTCTCGATCACGGCGCGGCGAAGCCTGTCGTCCGCACTCAGGGCAACGCCACGGCTGGTAGCCAGATGGTCCTTGGTGATGGCGGCAGTGTACGCAGGCACGGCCGAAGCATTCTGCACATAACCCTGCGGCAGGCTGCCGATGGCACTCGCCCCCAGGCCGATGAGCACGGGCGCGGCATCCGTGGTGTAGCCCTGGAAGCTGCGGTGCAGGTTTTTCGCCAAAGCCGCATCAGCCATGGCATCCCCAGGCCGGGCAAAATGGTCGAGCCCGACCGGGACGTACCCCCCTTCCCGCTCCAGCACGCGGCGAACCACCTTCGCCTGGGCAAAACGGGCCTGCGCGCCCGGCAGCGATGCTTCCGGGATCAGTGACTGGTGCTTTTTCATCCACGGCACATGCGCGTAGCCAAACACGGCAACACGGTCCGCGCGCAGGCTAAGCGCCAGGCGCGAGGTGCGCTCCAACGATGCCTCGGTCTGGTGCGGCAGGCCGTAAATGAGGTCCAGATTGAGCGAGGTTATACCAATGCCGCGTAGCGCATGGGTGCAGGCCTGGGTTTCCTCAAAGCTTTGCTGGCGGCCAATCGCGTCCTGCACCTGCTGGTCAAAATCCTGCACGCCAAGGCTGGCGCGGTTAACCCCCATGCGGGCCAGCGCCGCCAGCCGCTCCGGCGTCAGCGAGGTCGGGTCGATTTCGATGGCAATTTCGGCGCCCGGCAGCAGCGTGAAATGGCTGCGAATATCATCCATCAAACTGGTCAGGCAATCGGGTGGAAGAACTGTAGGGGTGCCACCGCCCCAGTGCACGTGGGAAACTTCCAGCCGGCGGCCAATGGTCGCCGCTACCAGGGATATTTCACGTGCCAGCGTTGCCGCGTAGCTCCGCTTGGGCCGTTCCAAATGCACCACGGAGGTATTGCAGCCGCAGTACAGGCAAAGCCGGTCACAGAACGGCACATGCAGATACAACGAAACCGGCTCCCCTGCCGGCAGATTGGCCAGCCAGGAGGCATAAGTTTCCCCCCCAATCGCAGGGGTAAAATGCGGCGCGGTCGGATAGCTCGTGTAGCGCGGTACGCGGCCATCGTAGCGGGCAATGAGTTCGGCATCGGTTATCATCCGCTTCTTTTGGACGGATGCAGCCCGATACTCATTGATTCAGGTCAAAGCGGGGAATCCGGGCGAAGCCGGTACTAAAGGCAACTCGCAGGCCCTCATTACCGGCTTTGCGCAATTCCACGGTCAGGCTGGCAGGAAGTCCGGCACCGAAAGGTAACGCTCGCCGGTATCGTAGTTGAAGCCAAGGATTTTGGCGCCTGCGGGCAGTTCCGGCAGCTTCTTGGCAATCGCCGCCAGCGTGGCGCCGGAGGAGACGCCAACCAGCAGGCCCTCCAACCTCGCCGAACGGCGGGCGTACTCCCGCGCCTCCTCGGCATCCACCTGGATCACACCATCCAGTACCGCCATGTGCAGGTTAACGGGGATGAACCCGGCGCCAATGCCCTGGATGGGATGCGGACCGGGCGCCCCGCCGGAAATCACCGGCGAGAGTGCCGGCTCCACGGCGAAGACCTTCAGGTTCGGCCAGTGCTTCTTCAGGGTTTCGGCGCAGCCGGTGATATGCCCGCCGGTACCCACGCCGGTAATCAGCACGTCTAGCCCCTCGGGGAAATCAGCCAGAATTTCCTGCGCGGTGGTGCGGGCATGCACCTCGATATTTGCTGGGTTTTCAAACTGCTGCGGAATCCAGGAACCCGGGTTTTCGGCCGCCAGCACCGTGGCGCGGGCAATAGCCCCCTTCATGCCCAGCTCCTTGGGCGTGAGGTCGAACGTCGCGCCATAAGCCTGCATCAGGCGCCGGCGCTCAACAGACATGGACTCCGGCATGACCAGGATCAGCTTGTAGCCCTTCACCGCCGCCACCAGCGCCAGACCAATGCCGGTATTGCCCGACGTCGGCTCGATAATCAGGCCGCCGGGCTTCAACGCGCCCGAAGCCTCCGCTGCCTCCACCATGGCCAGCGCGATACGGTCTTTGATCGATCCGCCGGGATTGGTGCGCTCGGACTTCACCCAGACTTCCGCGCCAGGAAACAGCCGCGCCAGACGGATATGCGGGGTATTGCCGATGGTTTCGAGAACGCTGCTGGCTTTCATGCGATGGCTCCTTCGTGTGTTTCCGCGTATTTCGCGCCAAGATGCCCCGATTTCCGTGAAGTGCAAGCCCTTTCGGAAAAAATTCTACAAAATAAATAGAGTTTGATGCCTTACAAATCCCACAGTGACATCACGTCACGCGGCCAAGGCGCGAACACGCCAACAACCACCTACGGCTTTAGCGCAGCCAGCATGGCCAGCGCCATGGCTGGCCAGTCCACCGCCGCGTCTACCCGCGCCGTACCATCCTGCAGGGGGGGCGTCGCCGCCAAATCCGCCACCAGTTTCAGCATACCATCGGCAATGGCTGCGGCGGTGGGCGCGCACAGGCGAGCACCCGGCACACCGGCGAGTTGTTCGGGCAGGCCACCCACGTTCGTTGCCAGCACATGGCGTCCCGCCGCTATGGCCAAAGCAGCAACGCCTGACTGGCTAGCCTCCCGGTAAGGCAACACCACCGCATCCGCCCAGCCGAGCAGTCCTGGCAGTTCATCCTCGCCGACCCAGCGCTGCTCGACAGTAACGTGCGGGAGTACACGCAACCGCGCCAAACTGGACGAATCCGGGCCATCGCCACAGACACGCAGTTGGAAGGGAATGTCAGGTCCCAGGCGCTGCATCGCGTCAGCCAGCAGATCGAGCCCCTTATACGACAGCAATCGCCCAAAATAGAGCAACCGCACCAGCCCGCCATGCGCCATCACCGGCGCGGTGCCGCCAAAGCGGATCGGCGGGTGCCAGAGCTTGACCACGCGCTGCGTCTTCTCGCCAAACCCCTGGCGGCGCAGGGCGGTTTCCACATGCTGGCTCAGCGCAAACAGCACCTGCGCATGCCGGAGCAAGCGGTATTGCCCCATGATCTGGAAGTTCAGCATCTCGCCTGGATGCCCCACCGCGTCATGGACGATCACCGCATAGGGAATCCCCGCGCCACGTAGTGCCGTGGTCATGCGCCCGTCCAGCAAGGCGGGCATCGCGCAGATGGCAAAATCGGGCCGGTCCTCGGCAAGGCGGCGGGCGACTCGGCCGCGCGCCAATGCCCCTGTGAGGCGCTGCACCGCATAGCCAAGCGCGTTGTTATAGGTCGGCTCGCGCCAGCTACAGGAAGCCGCGTCCGGCCCCGCCAGGATTTCCGCCCCGCCAGCCAGGGAGAGGCGCACGGTCTGGCCGGGGATCTCCCGCAAGGCAGCCGCCAGGCGTAGCGCAAACAGCGGGCCGCCGCCCCGCCGCCCCCAATGCCACACCAAAAGCTTCATGCAATGCCGCTGGCAGCCAGCGCGGCCAGAACCGGCTCCGCCCCAAGTGTTTTGCGCGCATGCATCTGGCCCGCCAGCGCCATGGTCTGGCGGGCACCGGCGTCAGCGGCCAGCGTACGCAGCCAGGCTGCGGCGTCATCAATATCCGGCTCCGCCCAAAACGCGCCCGGCAGCGCATAAATCCCGCGCGGGTCAACGGCGGGCACCAGCCGGTAGGATACGAGTGCCGAGGTTTCTGGTGTCATGAAGGTAAGATTACCCGACCAGCCGGTGGCGGCAACCGCCCGCCCCAGCAGCATGGCAGTCGCCGGAATCAAGCCAAAGCCTTCCGAGCGATGCAGCGACAGCACGATATCGCTGGCGGCAATAAGCCCGCGCAGCTGCGCCTCCGGTAGCGCGTGGGTAAGCAGCCGTATATTCGGCGCATCACCGATAGCGGCCCGTATCAGGCGCAGGTCGTCAGGGTAAGCCTCGGTGCCGGAAAGCTTGAGCACGAATAAATGCGCGCGGCTGGTGCCAAAAGCTGCCTTGAAAGCGGCGATCGCGCCAAACGGGTTCTTGCGCACCAGGCTGGAGGCCAGATTAAACGTGGTCAGCACGATCAGCGCATCCTCTGGCAGGCCCAGGCTGGCGCGGTCACCTTCCACCGGCAACTCCACCGCCGCTAACGGATGCGGCACCACCTTCACGCGTCCCGGCAACAGCGGCTCGAAAGCCTCGGCGGCGAATTGCGAGGGCGCCCACACCTCATGCACAAACCGCGCACCTTCATGCCAGGATTCCGGCACCACCGGCAGTTCCCAGGCCCAAAGGCCAATCACCCGCCGGCCGGCGATGAAATCGCGCTTCAGGCGCAACAAGCTGGCCGGCAGGATCGGCGCATTAACAACAGCGAGCAACGCCGCATCCCGTGGCACGGATACCCGGTTGACCGGCACCACGCTGGGCAGCCCAAGCGGAATAAATCCCCGCGCCAGCCCCTGCCCCGCGATGACCGCATGCATAATCCGCGCACTTTCGGCCAGGCCGTTCGCCCCTTCAACGTCTCCGGCAATCACAATACCCCGGCTGGCTACCGGTGGCGGCTGGTCCGGCTTACGCGCGATGCGGGCCGCAATCCCGGTCATGGCCGTACGCCGGAAAGCCGGCGGCAGCAGCCGCCAAGCCGCGATCGCCACCTTGAGCATGAAGCGTTTGCTCACGCCCCGCCCGCGGCGCAGTACTGGCTCACATAGGCAGCGAACCGTTTTTGCACCGCCGCCGGGCTGAGCTTGAATGTCTCCAACGAATACGGCGCATGCGCGGTAATTTCGGTGCATTCCTGTAGGCTGTCCGCCGAAATCGGATGCAGTTCGGTGAACCCCGGCGCCAACCCGGCAAAAATCCGCAACTGCCGGTCCACGGCGCGGGCGCGCTTGTCTTTCACAGGGTCAAAATCCACGGGCCGTGGCGCCGAGTAAATCACCTGCCAGTTGCGCGGCACCAAGGCACCGGCGGCGCTAAAACCCAAGCTTAAAGCGCGGTACAGTGCGACCATCCCTTAATGCGGTTTGCGCTCGATCAGCTCGATTTTATACCCGTCCGGGTCCTCGATAAACGCGATAACCGTGGTGCCGAATTTCACCGGCCCCGGCTCGCGGGCAATTTTCGTCCCGGCCGCGCGCAGCTTCTCGCAGGTCGCGTAAATATCCGGTACCCCAAGGGCCAGATGTCCAAAGGCGGTACCCATCTCGTACGAGGAAACGCCCCAATTATAGGTCAGTTCCAGCACGGTGTGCGTCTTCTCATCACCGTAGCCGACGAACACCAGCGTATACTTCCCGGCCGGCACTTCCGTCCGCCGCAATTCGCGCATCCCTAGCAGGCTGGTGTAAAACTTCACGCTGGCTTCCAGGTCGCCAACCCGCAGCATGGTATGCAGATACGAGAAATTTTCACTCATGGCCGGGCCTTTCGGTTAGGGCTGCACGCCCAGCAGGAACATCCCCGCCGCGTCGGCAGCCTCAATCATTGACTTCCTGTCCGCCAAGATAGTCCCACCCGCCTCAAATGCTACACCTTGCAGCCCGGCTTCCCGCGCATGGCGGATGGTTGCCACGCCGATTGTCGGCATATCGGCCCGGCGTTCCTGCCCCGGTTTGGCCAGCTTTACCAGCACCCCAGCCGGACCCGGGCGCGTAACCGCCGGAATGCGCGCCAGCATGGCATCGGTTCCCTCCACCGCCTCCACCGCCAGCACAATGCCCTGCTGCACCACGCAGGCCTGGCCAATATCCGCCGCGCCGATGATTTTCAGCACCGCGATACCACGCTCGATATCCGCCATCGCCGCCGTGTCTGGCGCGCGGGTGGTCAGCAGGCCGGGTGGCGCCAGCGCATCGCCCAAAATGTCGTGCGCGCCAAGCAGGTTGAACCCCTCCTCGCCGAGCACCCGCAACACCGCTGCCAGCAACCCGTCATCCCCGGCAAAAGCCGCGCGGCCGATTTTGGCGAGAAGTTTTACCCCCTCGGCATCCGGCCGCAGGGAAAAGATCGAGGGGCGTTTAACCGGGCCAATAATCACAAGATCGGTACAGGCGTGCGCGCGCAAGGCCTGACGGATGGCACCCACGGCATCCAAACGGAAAACCTGATGCGGATAAGGCGCGATAACCTCCGGCTCCGCGTACCCTTCAAGTGCCACGATAAACACGGGCCGGCCAGAAGCTTGCGCGGCGGCGGCAACCTGGCCCGGCAGCGCCCCGCCGCCAGCAATTATGCCCAGAGGCGCCGCAGTCATGCCCCCGCCCCTTGCCTACTCGTCGCTCTGCCCAGTCGCGCGCGCCACGTTGGTAAGAATTCCGTGGCGGCCGGGATTGGCAATAAAGTCAAGCATTTCCGCCACATAAACATTTTCACCGTATTCACCACGGGCAGCGGCAACACGTTCGGCAAACACACCAGGGCCGGAGAAGATGAACTTATGTGCCGCCCGAATTTCATGCAGCTGCGCCTTGGTCAGCCCACGCCGGCGCAGACCGACGATGTTCAGCCCGACCATCTGCGCGCGCGGGCCAAACACGAAGCAATACGGCGTCACGTCGCTCGGTACGCCGGTCAAGCCGCCGATCATCGCCCCGGCACCAATGCGCACGAACTGCAAAATGGCCGCCGCCCCGCCGATGACCGCACGATTCCCGACCTCGACATGCCCGCCCATGACGACGTTGTTGGAAATCACCACGCCATCGCCAATATCGCAATCATGCGCGACATGCACCACCGCCATCAGCAGGCAGTCCGCACCGATTTTGGTAATGCCGGTGCCAGTGACAGTGCCGCGATGGATCGAACAATGTTCGCGTATTTGCGTGCGCGGGCCGATGCTGGTCTCGGTCTCCTCGCCATTATACTTGAGATCCTGCGGCGCCAGACCAACTGTGCAAAAGGGGAACAGTTTGGCCCCGGCGCCAATGCGCGTCTTACCATCCACGGCGACGTGGGAGACCAGTTCAGCGCCATCCTCCAGCACCACCTGATGGCCGACAGTGCAAAAAGGACCAATTTTCACGCCCGCGCCGATCACGGCACCCTCAGCGATAATGGCGGTGGGGTGGATCATCTCATGCACCGGCTTTAACATTTTTTGGTCCGACTTTCATTGCGCCGTTTGCTCTAGAGCGGCGGTGAGCGTCCCGCCAGTCAATCATTGTTTCCATCCGTGTCCGCGTATAAGCTGCTCAATATGCGGGATTATGGGGTCTTGGCTTCGTCCATGATCATGGCGGTGATCGAGGCTTCGGCCACCACCACGCCGTCCACGCGCGCCGTGCCGTTAAAGCGCCAGACGTTACCACGCTTACGGTCTTTCACCAGTTCCAGGTGCAGTTGGTCGCCGGGAGTAACTGGCTTGCGGAATTTGGCGTTCTCGATCGACATGAAATAGACAAGCGGCGTACCAGTTTGCGGCCCCATGCCGCTGATAACCAGCGCCGCCGCGGTCTGCGCCATGCTCTCGATAATCAACACTCCAGGCATAACCGGGTGACCAGGGAAATGCCCCTGAAAAAACGGCTCGTTGAGCGTGACGTTTTTGATCCCGGTGGCGGAATGGCCATAGCGGACGTCGACCATGCGGTCGAGCAGCATGAACGGATAGCGATGCGGGATCAACTTCAGCAGTTGTTTCACATCGACAAGGGTCACGTCCACGGGCGGCAGTTCAGTCTGGGTTACGTCGTTCATGGTTTTCCACCACCTGCTTTTCTGGGAATACGCCCGGACTGGGCGAGTTTACGAAGGGTCAGAACCTCACGGAAATAGGCTTTCGAGCTCTGCGACGGGGAGCCGAGAACTTCCTCACCCGCGGGGATGTCTGTCATAACGCCTGATTGCGCACCGATGCGCGCACCCTGGCCGATGGTCAAATGCCCGGTAAGCCCCGCCTGCGCCGCGACCATCACCTGTGGGCCAATCGTCGTGGAGCCGGAAATACCCGCCTGCGCCACGATGACCGTATGCAAGCCAATGTTCACATTATGGCCGATCTGCACCAGGTTATCGATATGCACGCCCGGCCCGATCACGGTGTCCTGCGCGGACCCCCGGTCTATGCAGCTATTCGCGCCAATTTCTGCGCCGTCACCAATCAGCACGCGGCCAAGCTGCGGCACCGGGGTGAAGCCAGTTGGCCCGATGGCAAAGCCAAAACCATCCTGGCCGATGCGCGCGCCGGGAAAAAGAACGACTCGGTCACCCAGAATGGCGTGCGAGACTGTGACCTGCGCATGGATACGGCAATTAGCACCAATGATCACACCATCGGCGATATAAGTGAGCGGGCCAACAATGGTTCCGGCGCCAATTTCCACCTGGGCGCCAACAACCGCACCGGCACCAATTTCGGACGAGGCGTCAATGCTGGCTGACGGATCAACAACCGCCGTTGGGTGAATTCCGGCGTTTGCCTGTGGGAATGGATGGAACAAGGCCGAGACCTTCGCCCAGCCGACATAGGGTTCCCGCGTGACAAGGGCAATCGTCCCCTCCGGCACGCGGGCGGCAAAGTCGGGGTGCACAATCACAGCACCTGCCTTGGTGTCCGGCAGCATATCCGCATAGCGCCGGTTATCCAAAAAGCTCACATCCTGCGGCCCGGCGGTTTGCAGCGGCGCCACCCCTGAAATCAACCGTTCTGGGGCCTGCGTTTCAATGCCGAGCAAGGCGGCAAGCGTTTGCACGGTATGCGGCCCGGTGCGCCCGAAAAAACGGCCATCACCGGGTTTTGCGACATCAGCCATTGAGACTACTGGCCGTTGCCTTGGTCACCCTGGTCGCCCTGGTCCGGCGCGTTAACCGCCATGCCGGGGGTCACCACGCTGGGCGGCACGGTCACTGAGGGCAGCAGCTTGTTGAGCTGCGCGACCACGTCGCTGGTAATATCAAACGCGTCCACGTTCAGCGCCACCTGCTCACGGTGCAGCACAAGGTTCATGCCGCGCGCCTCTGCTTCCTGGCGGATGATGGCGATCAGCTCGGATTCAATCTGTGCCAAGGCGGCCTGCCCGGAATTCTGGATCGCCTGGTTGCGCTCCTGGAACTTGGTCTGCGTCGCAGCAATTTCATTACGCAGCGCCTGCTCCTTCGCTTCCAGCTGAGCATCGGTCATGGTCGAGCGGTCGGCAACAATCTGGGCCTGTTCGGCCTGGATTTTCGTCCGCGCGGCCTGAGCTTCCGTGCCGAGTGCATCCTGGCGCTGGCGGATCACCGCCTGCACACCCTGCGCCGCGGTGGATTTCTGCATCACCTCGGGTACGCTGAGGACACCAATCACGGCAACCGGCGGCGCCACACCTTTGGGTAAGGCCGGCAATTGCGGAATGGCCGGAGCCTGCTGCTGTGCCTGGGCCTGCACCGGAGCTTGGGGGGCCGGAGCGGACGCATGCACAGGTGCGGCGGCCGGAGCGGCAGTCTGGCTCGGCGGCATGAAGTAACCAGGCGAGGACTGCGCAAAAGCGGCAGGCGCCACGGCCAGAGCGACGGCAGCTACGATAATAGGAGAGAAACGGGAGAAAAATTTCACTTAGAACCTCGTACCAAAAGAAACGCGGAATTGTTGAGTCTGGTCGCCCTTCTGCTTCACAACAGGATCAGCCAGCGACAGATTGATAAGTCCGAACGGCGTGTTCCAGGACAGGCCAACACCTGCACCCACGCGCGGGGCGGTGGTGTGATTCAGCGGCTGCGTGCCATACGGGCCGCCCGATATCTGCCGCGCCCCAAAGAGCGAGCCAACATCAACAAAGGCAAAGCCGCTGAGCCCGAGGTCAGGTGAAACCGGCAACGGAAACTTCACCTCCGTCGACTCCGACCACATGACCCGGCCGCCAACCGACTGGCCGCCATAGTTCACACCTGCTTTGGCGTCCTGAAGGGTTTGTTGCGTCGACGGTCCAACACCACCGTCGGCAAAGCCGCGAAGCGAGTCACCACCAAGAAAGAAGCGATCCTCGATGCGGTCATGATAGCCGAACACCGGGATGAGATCGCCGCCGGTGGCGGCAAACTTCAGCACCCAGTCCTTGGAACCAAAAACCCGCTCCAGCGGGACATAATAGGTGACATCCGGACTGATGCGGACAAATTTAGCAGTGCCGCCGGCGCCGGCGAAATCCGTCGTCAAATCCACCAGCAAACCGCTGGTCGGCGACAGATCATCGTCGACATAGTCGAAAGTCATCGTCTGGCTGATCTGGCTGAGGCTGGAAATGCCCTTTTCGCTCGTAATGTAGATACTCGCGCCGGTCGGGATATTGTAAACATCGCGCTGGCTCAATGTATAACTGAACGACTGCCGCACATGGTCGTTGAACCGGTAGCCAAGTCGCACATCGGCGCCAATATCGCTCTCCGAATAAGCGTAGCTCGCCGCGGAGGCCGTATAGGAATTCGTCGACGAGCGGAACATATCCGCGCCGGCGATCAGGTTACGGTCGAGGAAATACGGGTCGGTCACACCCAGGTTTACCTGCGTGCCGCGCTGCGCCAGCAAGGCATTGATCGAGGTGTTCACGCCCGTACCCAGGAAGTTGTTCTGGCTCAGCCCGGTATTGATCAGCGCGCCGAGGCTGCTGGAATAACCGCCGCCCAGCGAGAACTGGCCGGTCGCCTGCTCAGTCACCGCCGTGTTGAGGATCACCTGCTGCGGCGTCGAGCCGGGGGAGGAGGTGATCTTCTCGTCCTTGAAGAAGCCAAGGTCTTTCAGGTGCTTGGTGGAGTCGTCGATCTTCGCCTGGTTGTAGCCATCGCCCTCGGCAACGGTCAGTTCGCGGCGGATCACCTTGTCCTCGGTGCGCGTATTGCCCGTAATGTCGATGCGCTGGATATAAACGCGCGGCCCATCAATGACATTCAGCGTAATGGCGACGGTTTTATGCACCGGGTCGGTCTGCACCTGCGGGTTCACCTGGGCGAAAGCATAGCCAAGGTTGAGCGCGCGGGTATTCAGCGCGGTCACGCCGTCCACCAACGCGTCGCCGTCAAACCAGTCACCGGCGGAAAGCGGCACAAGGCCGCGCAGGTCCTTGTCGGTAAGCGTACGGATGCCCGAGACGATTTTCAGGCTACTCACGCGGTAACGCGGGCCCTCATAAATGTCGTAGGTGAGGTAGAAGGATTTACGGTCGGGGCTCAGCTCAGCATTGGCGCTGATGACGTTGAAGTCGACGTAGCCCTTGTGCAGGTAGAACTTGCGCAGAAGATATTCGTCGTACTCAATGCGGTCAGGATTGTACTGGT
Source organism: Acetobacteraceae bacterium (assembly GCA_003164135.1). Lineage (GTDB taxonomy): Bacteria > Pseudomonadota > Alphaproteobacteria > Acetobacterales > Acetobacteraceae > Acidocella. Next base: position 22,826 of record PLSD01000089.1, on the reverse strand, counting down.
CGGCGCTGGAAAGAAAACGAAACCACGCGGACTCGCGGGTGGAAACCACCTGGCGCAGCGCGGACTGGCTGAAATGGGCGTTACCTATGAACGAGATGCGGCTGATCTCGGTCTGCACCCCATCGCTGCACTGGAACACCACATTCACGCGGTTGTCGGGCAGCTGGACGTAATTTACTTTCACCGAGGCGTTGAAATAGCCCTTTTTCGCATAGGCTTCGAGCAGCGCGCGGCGGTCCGCCTCCGCTGCGGCGGGGGTGAACACGGAGCGCGATTTCAGCGACACGGCTACCTGCGCGTCTTTGTCAGCGACCGCCTTGTTGCCGGAGAATAACACCTGATCGACGGTCGGGTTTTCCACCACCGCGACGTCCAGATTGTTGCCGTCGCGGGTGATCGTGACCGATGAGAACAGCCCGGTCGCGTAAAGCGTCTTCAGCGATTCGTTGATACGCTGTGGGTCAAACGGGGAACCCGGCTGCACCACCATGTAGGAGGTGATGGTGTCGGATTCTATGCGGCGGTTGCCACTGACCACGATTCCCGCGATCAAACCGCCGGAAGCCACCGGCTGCGCCACGAGCGCTGGCGCAGGTTGGGCGTAGGCGGCACCATGAGGGCCACAGACCAGCAAAGCCGGCAGAAGACAGACGGAGGCCAAAAGGACCGAGCGCGGCTTAAGCAACAGATAATCTCCCAAACCATACAGGCCTCCGGCGCGCCGGAGTGTTTTCGCTGTGGCGCGTTTGGCACGTGCTGGGCTTATCGGCAAGGTCAATCGCTTGCAGCCGCAGCCCAAAAGCCAGCTAACCGAACAGATGCATGACCCAACTAACGGCTCCCATCCGGGTCAAATCGTTAAAAGTTGTTATAAAAAACAACGAGATGATGACTGCGGCGCCAAAACGCAGCCCGATATCCAGGGCGCGCGGCGGAACCGGCCGGCCGTAGATAACCTCCGCCGCGTAGAACAGCAGATGCCCCCCGTCGAGAATGGGAATGGGGATCAGATTAACCAGCCCGAGATTGATCGACAGGAAGGCGATGAAGCTGATGACACTGATGAACCCCATGGCGGCGACCTGGCCGGTGATCTGGGCGATACCCAGCGGACCGGCAAGCTGCCCCAACCCCTGGCGATGCACCACAAGCCCATACAGCCCGGCGAGCATGCCGCTGGCATCGTTCCAGGTTTCCCGGCCCGCGGCGGCCACCGCCGCGGGGGGCGAAAAATGCTGAATACTGGACATCGTGCCAACAACGCCCAGATGGCCGATTTTCTCACCGTCCATGCTCACGTCGCCCAGCGCCACCTCCTGGTCGATGACTTTGCCCTGGCGAAGCAACGTAAAGTCCATCTCGACATCCGGATGGAGGCTGACAATGCTCTGTAACTGGCTGAAATCTCTTATATTCGTGCCATCGATGCGCATAACCCGGTCACCCGTCAGCAAACCGGCGGCGGCAGCAGGCGAGTTCGGTTGAATGGTACTGAGCACCGGCTGCACCACGACTCGCCCAACCGTCATGAACAATCCGCTGAACAGCACAAATGCGAGAAGCAGATTAGCCAGCGGCCCGGCGGCAACAATGAAGGCTTTGGACCCCAGCGAGGCACCCGCAAACGAGCCGGGAACCGCGGGTGCCGGATCATTCGGCTCGCCCCAGCCCTGCATCTTCACGTAGCCGCCCAGCGGCAGCACCGAGATTTTCCACAACGTTCCCGATTTGGCCCGCCAGGAGACCAGCGCCGGGCCAAAGCCGACGGAGAACACCTCCACCACCACGCCGCGTGAACGCGCCGCCAGATAGTGGCCAAGCTCATGGAAGAACACGAGCACGCCCAGCACAAAGACGTAGGTCAAAATCGAACGCAGTGTATCAAACATCAAGCGGCCTTTGCTGTTGCAAGCCCATTGGCGGCGGCGCGGGCAGCGGCATCCAGCGCCAGCACAGCGGCCAGATCGGGCACAGGCGGGGCGCCAAACTGTTCCAATACCTGAGCAACGATACCGGCAATGTCAAGGAAGCCAATCTTGCGCTCCAGGAAAGCGGCAACCGCAATCTCGTTGGCGGCATTCAGCACGGTCGGCGCCCCTGCCCCGGCTTCCAGCGCCTCGCGCGCCAGACGCAGCGCCGGGAAACGGACTTCATCAGGTGCGGCGAATTCCAACTTCATAACCGCGGTAAGGTCCAGCCGCGGCGCCGCGGTGGCAATACGCGCCGGCCAGGCCAACGTATGCGCAATGGGGATGCGCATATCCGGCGAACCAAGCTGCGCCAGCACCGAGCCGTCCGAATAACAAACCATGCCATGAATCACCGACTGCGGATGCACCAGCACTTCGATCTTCTCCGACGGCAGCGAAAATAATCTTGCAGCCTCAATAACTTCCAGGCCTTTATTCATCATCGTCGCGCTGTCGATGGAAATCTTCGCGCCCATCGACCACACCGGATGCCGCAACGCCGCTTCCGGGGTAATGCCGCGCATCTCCTCAAACTTATGGTTACGGAATGGCCCTCCCGAGGCAGTGAGGATGATCTTGTCGATGGATTTCGCGTTACCGTCGGCCATCGCCTGCATAATGGCGTTATGCTCGGAATCCACGGGCAGCAGCGTCGCATTGGCAGCCGCCACGGCGCGCAGAAACACGTCTCCGGCGGAAACCAGCGCCTCCTTGTTGGCAAACGCGATGGTACCGCCATGCTTCACGGCCTCCAGCGTGGGTTCCAGGCCAATCACGCCGGTAATAGCCGACATCGTCCAGTCCACATGCATCGCGGCGGCTTCCAGCACGGCACTGCGCCCGGCGGCACACTTCAGCCCGGTACCCGCCAACGCCATCCGCAACTCCGCCAGCAGCGACTCTTCCGCGATCACGGTAATTTCCGGCCGGAACTGCTTCGCCTGTGCTGCCAACAGCGCCACATTGCGCCCGCCCACGAGTGCCCGGATCTGATAACCATTTTGGTTTTCAGTTATAATATCAAGGGTCTGTGTACCGACGCTCCCCGTGGAGCCAAGCACCGACAAAATCTTTAACCCCATAACGGCAAGCCTCCATGGACGCTGAGCGCCAGTATCGCCGCCACCGGAGCGGCCGCCAGAAACCCATCCAGCCGGTCAAACAACCCGCCATGACCGGGGATGGTTCGTCCGGAATCCTTAACCCCCAGTTTGCGCTTGATCCAGCTTTCCAGCAAATCCCCGCCCTGGGCAAAAATACTCAAGGCAAACGCCGCCGGCAGGGCACCGAAATCAAACCCATGCCGCCCGCCTGCGAGCACCGTCGCGGCAAGGCCACTTATCAACAATCCGCCGATCGACCCACTCCAGGTTTTGCCGGGCGAAATTTTAGGCGCCAGCTTTGGCCCGCCGATAAGCCGCCCAACCAGATAAGCGCCGATATCCGTGCTCCAGATCACAACCACCAGGAACATTGTGTCATAAAGCCCATGGCCAGGTTGCAGCCGCAGCCAGAGCAGCGAGAGCGCGCCGATACCTGCATAAGGGATGCCAGCGGCGGGAAACCAGCCGTAGGTAATTCCCACCACGCCGGCCGCCACTGCCAACCCGGCAAACCCGAAAATCAGCCCGCTGTGCCCCAGCGCGAGGGAAGCGAGCAGACCCACCACAATAAGCCAGGTGCCGGGGCTTTTAAGCGGCAGCAAAGCCAGCTTCGCCCACTCGAACCCCATGCCCGCAATGGCCGCGGCAATGAACAACGACCACGCCAACCCGCCTTGCCACAGGCAAAGCAGCGCAATCGGCCCCAGCACCGCTGCCGAGGCCAGCCGTACACTAAAATCCGACCACTTGCCGCTGGGCTTGCGCGCCGTCATCTCAGACCGGGCGTGCGCCAAAGCGCCGCTCCCTGGTGGCAAATTCGTCGAGTGCCGCGGCAAAATCACCGGCACCAAAATCCGGCCACAGCACATCGGTGAACAACAATTCCGAATACGCCGTCTGCCAAAGCAAAAAGTTCGAAATCCGCTCCTCGCCGCTGGTGCGGATCAGCAGGTCCGGGTCAGGAATACCATCAGTTGCCAGCAGCGCCGCAAAATTCTGCTCGGTCAGCTCCTCCGGCGCCATGCCGGCGGCAATCGCCTTGCGCGCCGCCGCCACAATATCCGCGCGCCCGCCGTAGGAGAGCGCCATCACCAGCGTCAGCTTGGTATTACCCACCGTCTTGTCCTCGGCGGCTGCCAGTTCCTCGGTCAGGTTCGGGCCAAACCGCTCCCGCTCACCGATAATCTTCAGGCAAACCCCCTGCTCGTGCATCTCGTTCAACTCGCTGCGCAGGTAGTGCTTCAGCAAAAACGTCAGGTCGGCCACTTCCCCCGGCGGGCGCTGCCAGTTCTCCGATGAAAACGCGAACAGCGTAAGGTAACGCACCCCTTGCTCAATCGCAGCCTCAATGGTGCGGCGAACCGCTTTGGCACCCTCACGATGGCCGGCCACCCGCGGCAACCCGCGTGCGGCAGCCCAGCGCCCGTTGCCATCCATGATGATCGCCACATGCAGTGGGACCTGGCGGGGTAAAATATCAGACATCAGAGCAATATGGCTTGAAGCTGAACCGTGGGGCGGTTCAACTGAGCCATGAAATTGCTCGCCAGAATATCAGCTGAGCATGATTGATAATAAACAATCATGCTCAGACCTGGCGGATGTCCTTTTCCTTCTCGGCCAAGTTGGCGTCGAGGCGTTTAATGTACTCATCGGTCAGCTTCTGGATCTGCTCCAGCCAGTCGCGCTCGTCGTCCTCGCTGATCTCATGCTTCTTTTGCAGCGCCTTGGTCTGCTCCATGCCGTCGCGCCGCACGCCGCGCACGGCAATGCGCGCGTTCTCGGCATATTTGGCGGCGGTTTTTGCCAACTCGTTGCGGCGTTCCTCGGTCAGCATCGGCAGCGGCACGCGCACCATCTGTCCGTCCGGCTGCGGGTTCAGCCCTAGCCCGCAGTCGCGGATGGCGGCCACCACGGAGTTGACCATGGAGCGGTCCCACACCTGCACGGTCAACATGCGCGATTCCGGCACGGCAATGGTGGCAACCTGGTTAATCGGCATCATCTGGCCATAGGCATCTACCTTGATGGGGTCGAACAGCGCCGGGCTGGCGCGCCCTGTGCGCAACCCGCCGAATTCACGGCGGAGCGCTTCCAGCGCGCCATCCATGCGGCGGGTGAGGTCGGTTTTGAGCGCGGAAATATCGGCAGGCATGTGTCCGTCCTTACTGGTTCGGTTCCACGATCCGGGTGAACAGCCCCTCGCCGCGCATCACCGCGGCGAAAGCTCCTGGCGCATGGATGTTAAAAACAACGATCGGCAGTTTATTCTCGCGTGAAAGGCTGATGGCCGAAGCATCCATCACATTCAAATCCCGCGACAATACGTCAAGATACGTCAGCGTCTCGAAGCGTTCGGCATTTTGCACTTTGCGCGGATCGGCGGAGTACACGCCGTCCACTTGCGTGCCCTTCAGCAGCGCATCGCACTTCATCTCGGCCGCCCTCAGCGCCGCCGCGGTGTCGGTGGTGAAAAACGGGTTGCCGGTGCCGGCGGCGAAAATCACCACCCTGCCCTTTTCCATATGCCGCTCGGCACGCCGGCGGATATAGGGTTCACAGACCGAAGCCATGGGAATCGCCGACTGCACCCGCGTCGGCACGCCGCGCCGCTCCAGCGCGGACTGCATGGCCAGCGCGTTCATCACGGTCGCCAGCATGCCCATGTAATCCGCCTGCGCGCGGTCCATCCCGCTGGCCGCCCCCGCCACGCCGCGGAAAATATTGCCCCCGCCGATGACCAGGGAAACCTCCACTCCCATGGCCACCACGTCGCCGACATCGGCGGCGATGGCGTTCACCGTGTCGTTGTCCAGGCCATACTCCCGCTTACCCATCAGGGCCTCGCCGGAGACTTTGAGCAGCACGCGCTTATATTGAGGAATCGAGGTCATGAAACATCCATACAGGTGAGCGGCTTCTAAAGAAAAGGGGCGGTTCAGGCCATTAGCCTGAACCGCCCCTGCATAGCCTAGCTATGGAGTCTCTTAAACCCCAGCCGCCGCCGCAACTTCCGCCGCGAAATCGGTGACTTCCTTCTCAATGCCCTCGCCGAGATGGAAGCGCACGAAACGGGTAATCTTCGCGCCAGCCTTCTCGACCACAGCCTTCACCTTGCTCTCGCCGTCATGCACCCAGACCTGCTCAAGCAGTACCACGTCCTCGTAGAACTTCTTCACGCGGCCTTCGACCATCTTCTCGATAATCGCTTCCGGCTTGCCGGAGGCGCGAGCCTGGTCGGAGAGCACGGCCTTCTCGCGTTCCAGCGTGGCCGGGTCGACCTCGGTAATGGAAAGCGCGTCGGGGCGAGTCGCGGCCACATGCATGCCGATCTGCTTGCCCAGCGTCTCGATCGCCTCATCCGCCTTGCCCGAAAGCCCGACGATAACGCCGATCTTGCCCAGGCCCGGCTTCAGCGCACCGTGGATATAGGCAGCAGCAACGCCACCCGGCACTTCGATGACGGCAACACGGCGCACGGTCATGTTCTCGCCGATGGTGGCAACCAGATGCACGATTTCCTCGGCAACGGTACGGCCGGTACCTGGATAAGCGGCGGCCTTCAGGGCCTCCACATCTTCACCGGTTTCCAGCGCCAGCTTGGCGACGGTCTCAACAAACTCCTGAAACGCCTCGTTGCGAGCAACGAAGTCCGTCTCGGCGTTGATTTCAACCATCGCCGCCTTGCCGGGGGCCAGAGCGACACCAACCAGACCTTCGGACGCCACGCGGCCGGATTTCTTGGCGGCGGCAGAGAGCCCCTTCTTGCGCAGCCAGTCGATGGCGCCCTGAATGTCGCCATCGCTTTCCACCAGCGCCTTCTTGCAATCCATCATGCCGGCGCCGGTCGTCTCGCGCAGGTCTTTCACCAGCGCCGCGGTAATTTCAGCCATGTTTCTGCTCCTTAGGCTTGAACGGAAGACTCAATGGGTTCCGGCAGGGCTTCCAGGATCGGCTCGGCGGCAGCGCCATGGTCGATTCCCGAAGAACCCAGCTCGGCGCTGATGCCATCCAGCACGGCGCCGGCGATCAGGTCACAGTACAAAGTGATGGCGCGGATCGCGTCGTCATTGCCCGGAACCGGGAAGGTCACGCCCGTGGGGTCGGAGTTGGAGTCGAGGATCGCGATGACCGGAATGCCGAGCTTGGTGGCTTCCTCAACCGCGAGCTTCTCCTTGTTGGTGTCGATGATGAACAGGATGTCCGGCAGGCCGCCCATGTCCTTGATGCCGCCCAGAGCGCGTTCCAGCTTCTCGCGGTCGCGCGTCAGGTTCAGGATTTCCTTTTTGGTCAGGCCATGGACGTCGCCGGCCAGCAGCTCGTCCATCTGGCGCAGGCGCTTGATCGAACCGGTGATGGTCTTCCAGTTGGTCAGCATGCCGCCGAGCCAACGGTGGTTCACGTAATACTGGCCGCAACGCTGCGCGGATTCTGCAACATAGTCAGCCGCGGCGCGCTTGGTGCCAACGAACAGCACGCGGCCACCGCCAGCGGTCACGTCGCGCACGGCTTTAAGGGCGCGCTCAAGCAGCGGTACGGTCTGCTGCAGGTCAATAATGTGCACCTGGTTGCGCACGCCAAACAGGTACGGCGCCATGCGCGGGTTCCAGCGGCGCGTGTGATGGCCGAAATGGACGCCCGATTCGAGCAGGTGACGCAGTGAAACTTCAGGTAATGCCATGGCAAAACTTCTCCAAAAATCCGGTTAAAACCTCCGCAGGGCTGAGCCTCTCAGCACCGGACCGTGGGTTCCCCCAAGGATAAGCGCCCTGCGTGTGAATTATCGGCACTATGCCGACGCGCGCCGTATCGCAAATCAGCCGCCCAATTGCAAGGCGGCATACAAAAAAAGGGGCTGAACCTTGCGGTCCAACCCCTCTTATCAGCCAAGCTTACGCGTAATGGCTTAGAACAGGTAGCCCACGCCAGCGCCGACAACGGTCGGGTCAAGCTCGGTAACCGCGCCAGCAAAGCCGTGGTTCACATGGGTGCCGGTCACGATAAAGATCTGCTTCACGTCGACATTGGCGAACCAGTTGCCGGTGATGGGAACGTCAAAACCAGCGTCCAGCGACGGGCCAATGCCGGTTGAGAAACCACCAACCTTCGACCAGCCTGCAGCGGCATGCGGGTCGTAGAAGAACGCAACCGTCAGGCCAAGGCCGGCATACGGGCGAATGCCGTCAATGATCGGCAGATGGTACTGCAGGGTCACGGTCGGCGGCAGCACCCAGCTGCTGCCAATCTTGAGGTTCGCCGGGCCGGTGATCTTAACATTGTGGCGGGTGGTGGCGGCGATCACTTCAAGCGACAGGCTCGGCGTGAAGAAATACGAACCGTCGACTTCCGGCGAAATGCCAGCGCTGACGCTCACATGCTCACCCGAAACAACACCTTGGCCCACGCGCACATGGCTGTTGAAATCTTCCGGAATCACGCCGATCACGCTTGCATGCACCAGCACGTCGCCAGCCTGGTAGCCGGTCGGGCCGGAGAAATAGCTTTGCGCCACGGCAGGGCTAAACATTGTCGCGGCCAGCAGGCCAGCCAAGCCGAGGCGGAATGAGGTTGTCATAATTAGTCTCCCAGTTTTGTTGACGACGTGATTCGAATACGCCGCCCCCCGCGTAAGAAATTTGACATTGATCAAATAAGCCAACCCTGAAACGCAGACCGGCTATGCGCAGTGCACCATAAGTCTTGAACGTGCCCGCGGGGGACAGTGTCACTGCCCCCCGCTGAAAAATAGCGCCTAAAAAAATCGCTCGGCCATTTACGCCAGCAGCGGCCCCCATGAAGGATCGGACGCGTTGGAAGGCGTATCTACCAACCGCTCATTGAAACCGTCGATTCCGATGGTCACCAGGCGGGAGTTGTGCCCATCGGGCGTCGGCGTCTGGCGGTAGAACATAATGACCCGGCCGTTCGGGCAAAAGCTGGCACTTTCCACCAGGAACCCTTGGCTGAGAATCCGCTCGCCCGAGCCGTCCGGCGCCATCACACCGATCGAAAACCCGCCGACATCGCTGCCCCAGAAGGTGTAGCAAATCAGGTCGCCGCGCGGCGACCACGCCGGCTCCGCATAGCGCCCGGCGCCAAAGCTGATCCGCTTGGCGCCCGAGCCATCCGCGTTCATCACAAAAAGCTGCTGGTTGCCGTCACGGTCGGAGTTGAAAACAATCTGCGAACCATCCGGCGAGAAGCTGGGCGACACATTGATCGAGGCATAGTTAGTCAGCTCGGTCATCCCGCCGCCGTCCGCGCTCATGCGCACAATCGCCGCCCCGCCATTGCGCGACACCGACATCAGCAGCGAATTCCCGTCGGGCGAGAATTTCGGCCCAATGCTAAGGTCGCCAAAGCCACCAACCAGCCGTTCCGAACCCGTTTGCAGGTTGAACAAATAGACGCGCGGGTTGTTGGACTGATAGCTCACAAAGGCCAGCTGCTGGCGGGCCGGGTTATACTCCGGCGACAGCGCCATCGAGGACCCATCGGTGAGGAACTGGTTATTCGCCCCGTCATAATCCATCACCGCCAGCCGTTTCACCGGGCTGGTGGTCGATCCGGCCTCCGAAATATACGCAACCCGCGAATCGAAATACCCCTTCTCGCCGATCATCTGCTGATACACGACATCGCCGATGATATGCGCGATCCGCCGCCAGTTATCGACCGTGGTAGTATAAGCGGTGCCCTGCACCTGCGCCTGCTGCGCCACGTTCCACAGCCGGAACTCCACCCGCAGCTGGCCGCCACCCTGGTCGGCAACATCGCCGGTAATCAGCGCCTGCGCGCCCAGAATGCTCCAATTCTGCCACACCGGCGTACCGTTGGCGACCGAATTTGGCACAAAGCTCGTGGGATCAATGGGCCGGAACAGCCCGGAATGCCCAAGGTCGTCGCTCAGCACCCCGGTAATCTGGCCCCCATACTGCGAGGGATTGCCGGTCGGGTCAGTGAACGGCGCCACCGCGATAGGGATAGGCGCACTCTGCGCGCCGGAGACGCTGATCGCCGGACCATTATTGCCGCCTGAAGCCGCCGGCGCGGGAGCGGCGGTGGTGTCATCGCCACCCAGGGCGCTCTGCGCAAAGGCTCTGGGTGCTATGAACGTAGCAGCGCCAGCACCAAGAATACCACGGCGGGAGAGGGGCTGAATTTTAAAACGCGTCATGAGTACCTCTTAAAGCTAAAGTCAAAATTCAAAATAAAGCGTCCGGGGCGTGCCCAGCATATCTTTAGGCAGCGGCGGTGTCGCGCATTTCGGGTTCAGCAGCGCCTGGACTGCTTGCTGGGCAAAAGCGGCAAAAATAGGTTGCTCCAGTCTGCCCTGGTCGCGCGATTCCACTTTGGCCGCACGCACCGTGCCCACAGTATCACCCCTACCCTGCAATTTCGCGATCATGGCGTAAAATTAAACAAAAATGTCTGGTTCTTGCCCAGCATGTAGGAGGGCAGCGGCAGCGTCGCGCATTGCACGTTCATCACCGCGTTAATCGCGTCATTGGCATAGGCGTTAAAAATCGGATCTCCGAGCTTGTTCTGGTCCTCCGGCGCCACCACGGCCTGGCGCACCGTTCCGGTGGGATCGGTCGTCACCATCAAATTAACGCTGAAGGTGGAAACCCCCGGCGCCCCGGCGTCAATATTCCAGCAAGGCCGCACGTGGTTGCCAATCGCCGAGCGATCCGCCCCGGTCAGCCCGGAATTTGCCGTGCTCTGCGTACTGCCGCCACCATTGGGCGCGCCGCCCTGGTCGGGGTTGTACTGCGCCTTCGGCGGCTGCGTCTGCTGCTGCATCGACTCAAACTTCAGCAGCGTATTCAGCACGCTCTTGCTCAGCGGCGGAGGGTTTTTTACCACATTCTGCTGATGCGTCGGGCTCTGCGAGGGCGCAGGCGGCTGCGGCACCGGCGGCAACGGCAGCTTCGGCTGCACCACCGTGCTCGTCGTCTTCTGCGGCGGCTGCGGCGGGGGTGGCGGCGTGGGGATCGCGTTCGCGGTCAACGTCGGCGGCGGCGGTGGCGGCGCTTGCGCGGGCGGCTTGGTCGTCGGCGTCTGGTTCGGCGAGGGCGGCGGCGGCGGCGGCGGCGGCGGCGGCGCTTCAATCGGCTGCTGCTTGGGCTGCTTCACCGCCAGCGCGGCCTTGTTCACGGTCGGCGTATTCGTCGGCGCCGCGACCGTACCCTTCATATTCGCCTCCTGTGGCGCCGACGGCCCCATCATCAGGTCGACGCTCACGCTTTCATCGGCCGTCGAATCCAGCTTCAGCGGCGGCAGCGCGATAATCGCCGCCAGCACAATGGCCAGATGAATGCCAAATGAGATGAGCCCGCCGCGGCGCATATCCCGTTCCAAAATGCTATCCCCTCTCCGCGCGCCGCTTACTGGCCAGTGGTGGGTTGTTGGGCGAGCAGCGCCACTTTGGTGAAACCGCCCTGGGTAATGGTCGCCATCACCTGCAGCATGTCGCCGTAGCTCACGTCCTTGTCGCCGCGCACAAAAATCCGCTCGTCCGGATTATTCTGCGAAATCTGCTGTAAGGTTGCGACCAGACCGGTCAACTGCACCTGCGAATTCTGCAGGAAAATCTGGTCCTGCGCGTTCACGGTGATGGTAATCGGCTTGGAATCATTGCTCGCCGCCTTGGCGCTGGCCTGCGGCAGGTTCACGTTCACGGCCGAGGTAATCATCGGCGCCGTAATCATGAACACGATCAGCAGCACCAGCATCACGTCCACCAGCGGGGTGACGTTGATGTCCGCCATCGGCCGGTAACGTCGCCGGCCGTTTCCGGGGCCGATCATGCCGCCGGCCATTTACTTACGCTCCTCTGCCTGGCGCGAGAGAATGGCGGAGAACTCCGAACCAAACCCCTCCAGCCGGCTGGCAAAGCGTGAAAGATCGTTGCTGATCTTATTATAGGCCAGCACCGCGGGAATAGCGGCGACAAGGCCCATGGCAGTGGCGAACAGCGCCTCGGCAATGCCCGGCGCCACCACGGCAAGGTCCGTGTTGTGCATGGCGGCGATGGCCGAGAACGAGTGCATAATACCCCAAACGGTACCAAACAGACCGACGAACGGCGCCGTCGCACCCACGGAGGCGAGGAAGATCATCCAGCGTTCCAGCCGGTCCATCTCGCGCATAATGGTCACGTTCATGGCGCGGTCGATCCGTTCCTTAACCGCGGTCAGCCCGATATCCACGCCGGAAATCCGCACGCTGCGCTTCCACTCGCTCATCGCGGCGCCAAACACGGCGGCGATCGGATTGCTCGGATCCGCCCCCTCGGCAGTATAAAGGTCATCCAGGCTGCCACCGGACCAGAACGCGTCCTCAAAGGCATTCGCCTCACGCGTAATGCGGCGGGTGGTGATCGTTTTCTCGATGATGATCGCCCAAACCCACACGCTGGCGAGCAGCAGGATCAGCATCACCAGCTGCACCACGATATCGGCCTGCGTGAACAGCCCCCATAGCGACAGATTCGACGCGGGCGCGGCCAATGCCGCCGTGTCTACCGTTTGATCCAAAATTCTATCCCCTTATGCCCTTAATTTTCTCGCCCAATCCGCCGGTATCCGCGCGGCTCTGCCGTCGGACACGCGAATGCAACCCAGGCCAAGCTCCAGCACGGCCAGCGAGTCGCTGTCTCGCCAGAAATGTTGAAGTAACGTTACCGATGCGCCGCTGACCTCGTGAAATTCGGTCTCGATCCGAATCACATCCTCCAGCCGCGCGGGCCGCTGATAGTGCAAATTGACGCGCCGCACCACAAACATAACGCCATGCTCGCCCACCATTATCGCATGCGGGGCACCCCGCTCGCGCAGGGCCTCCGTGCGCGCCCGCTCGGCAAACGCGAGGTAATTGGCGTGATACACAATGCCCCCGGCATCGGTGTCCTGGTAATACACGCGCAGTTCGTAGGAATGCTTCAAATTTCGTCACCAGCTAATAAGTCAGGCTGATCCGGGCGATTCTGTGGCGGTTTTAGACCCAAATGACGCCATCCGGCCTCGCCCAGCATCCGCCCCCGGCTGGTGCGCAGCAAAAACCCTTCCTGGATGAGGTAAGGCTCCACCACATCCTCCAGCGTATCGCGCGCCTCGGCCAGCGCCGCGGCCAGCGTCTCCACCCCCACCGGCCCGCCGCTGTGGTGCTCGGCCAGGCGGCGCAAATAGCGGATATCCATCGCATCCAGCCCCACATGGTCCACATCCAACCGGCTCAACGCCGCATCGGCCACCTCGCGGTCAATAATTTTTTCTCCCGCCACCAGCGCAAAGTCCCGGATCCGCCGGGTCAACCGCCCCGCCACCCGCGGCGTCCCGCGCGAACGCCGGGCAATCTCCGCCGCCCCCTCGCGCGTCAAATTCATCTCCAGCTTCCCGGCCAGCCGCGAGGTAATCTTCGTCAGCTCCTCAGGCGTATAAAAAATCAGCCGCAGCGGAATGCCAAACCGGTCCCGCAAGGGTGTCGCCAGCAGCCCGGAGCGTGTCGTCGCCCCCACCAGCGTGAACGGCGGCAGATCAATCCGCACCGTGCGCGCCCCCGGCCCCTCGCCGATGATCAGATCGAGCTGAAAATCCTCCATCGCCGGGTAAAGTATTTCCTCGATCGCCGGCTGCAGCCGGTGAATCTCGTCGATGAACAGCACGTCACGCGGTTGCAGATTCGTCAAAATCGCGGCCAGATCGCCGGATTTCTGAATGACCGGGCCGGACGTCGCACGGAACCCCACCCCCAGCTCGCGCGAGACGATCTGGGCCAGCGTTGTTTTGCCCAATCCGGGCGGGCCGTGCAGCAATACATGATCAAGCGCCTCACCACGGGATTTCGCGGCAGCGATAAATACCTTTAAATTCTCCCTGCTGGCTTTCTGCCCGGTGAAATCTTCGAGAGATTGCGGCCGCAGCGTATTCTCCCCCGCGTCATCGGCCAGGCGCTCGGGGGAGGTAATCCGATCATCGTCACTCATTTCGCCAACGCCTTCAGCCCGGCGCGGATCAGCACATCCAGCGCCGCCGCCTCACCATGCTCCTCGGTAGCCCGCGCCAGCGCCGCCTCCGCCTCGGCCCGCCGGTAGCCCAGATTCGTCAACGCCGAGAGCGCGTCCGCCGCGTTCCCTTTTGGCGCAAAACTCACCGCCGGGGTCGTACCGCCGGGCATCACCCCCGCCTTCTCCCGCAATTCCGTGCAAATCCGTATCGCCAGCTTTGGCCCCACCCCCGGCGTGCGCGTCAGCGCCGCCTTATCGCCTGTGGCAATCGCCGCAATCAACTGGTCCGGCGAGAGCGCCGAGAGCAGCGCCAGCGCCACCTTCGCCCCCACCCCCTGCACCGTGGTCAGCAGCCGGAACCATTCCCGCTCCGCCGAGGTAGCAAACCCGTACAGCGCAATCGCATCCTCGCGCACCTGCGTCTCGATCAGCAGCGTCGCCACCCCCGCATTCGGCAGCGCCCCCAACGTGCGCGACGAGCAAAACACCAGATACCCCACGCCCCCCACATCCATGATGCAGCGCCCGTCCTCAATTCCATCCACAATCCCGCGCAACCTGGCGATCATGCCGGCACACTCCACGCCGCCTGGCTGGCCCGCCGGTGCGCATGGCAAATCGCCACCGCCAGCGCATCCGCAGCATCCGCGCGCTTGGCTGCGGCCCCCGGCAGCAACCGCCGCACCATCAGCCCCACCTGCAGCTTATCCGCATTGCCGGTCCCCACCACCGAGAGTTTTACCGTTTTTGCCCCGTATTCAAACACCGGAATCCCCAACCGCGCCGGGGCCAGCAGCGCCACCCCGCGCGCATACCCCAGCTTCAGCGTAGCGGTGGCATTGCGGTTCACATAAGTCTCCTCCACCGCGGCTTCGGCGGGAGCGTAGCGGGCGAGGATTTCGGCCAGCGCGTCATCCAGCGCTTTTAACCGCAATGGCACCGATTCGTCGCTATCCGTGGCGATCACCCCATCCGCCACATGCCGCAACCTGTTCCCCTCGGACTCCAAAACACCCCAGCCCGTAAACCGCAAGCCCGGATCAATCCCGAGGATGCGGGTCAAGCCGAAAGTTTCGCCAGAACCTCATCGGGCACCTCGAAATTGGCGTAGACATTCTGGACGTCGTCGTCGTCTTCCAGAACATCCAGCAATTTCAGCACCGAGGCGGCTTTGTCCTCGTCCAGCGTCACGGTCATGTTGGGCTGCCACTCCACCCCCGCCTCGGCGGGATCACCGAATTTCGCCACCAGAGCATCGCGCACGGCAAAAAAATTCTCGATCGTGGTCTGCACCTCATGGCCATGCTCATCGCTCACCACCTCGTCAGCCCCCGCCTCGATGGCAGCTTCCAGCATGGCATCGGCCGAGGCGGTGGCTGCCGGATAGCGAATCGCGGCCAGGCGGTTGAACATGAAGGAGACGGAGTTGGTCTCGCCCAGCGCCCCGCCGGACTTGTTGAACGCGGCGCGGATGACAGATGCGGTGCGGTTGCGGTTATCCGTCAGCGCCTCCACGATGACGGCCACACCCGCCGGGCCATACCCCTCGTAGCGCACTGATTCGTAATGCTCCTGCGCCCCAGCCCCCGTGGCCTTCTTAATGGCGCGGTCGATGGCGTCGCGCGTCATGTTCTGCTTCAGCGCGGCGCCGACACCGGCGCGCAGGCGCGGGTTGAAGGCGGGGTCCGGCAACCCCTCCTTCGCCGCCACGCTGATCTCGCGGATGAGTTTGGCATAAATGCGCGCGCGCTTGGCGTCCTGCGCACCCTTGCGGTGCATGATGTTCTTAGCATGTGAATGTCCAGCCATTTGTACCGTTTAGCAGCCTCCGCGCCGCGCCGGAAGAAGGGGGGCCCTCTCGCCTTGACAGCCCCCGCCGCCACGTCCTATCCCCTGCCCCACCGGGCGCGTAGCTCAGCGGTAGAGCATTCGCTTCACACGCGAAGGGTCACAGGTTCAATCCCTGTCGCGCCCACCAGCAAAACCAATGACTTAGGGCCTAAATAACCGTCAACAAACCTGACATACCGGGCGACGCTGGGCAACATATTGGGTAACACTTTTTAACGCGGCAATCCTGCCCGCTCCCGCCATACCCCTTCCCCTCGCCCCCGGCGCACGGGGCTGGCGGCAGGGGCCAGGGAGAGAGCACCCTGCCGCGAGGCTGTGGGCGCGTCGGCAGGGTGCACAGACATCCGCTGCCGTACGTTCCAACGCAACCACCTAATACCGAACACGGTTTAGAGCCCTTTGATAGCGGCAACATGAACTTCGGGGTTGTGTCCGCTCTGGTGGTTATAGGAAGACGGTGATCGGCCTGCCCCAGCACGGCGATGCGTCCTTGTGCCGCTATCCACAACTCCTTATCGGCCGTTTCACCCGGTCGTCGACCGGTATCAGGCAGCCACCTCGGCAACCATGAACGCCATCGCCCGGGCATCCAGCATCCGGCGCACGTGCATAGGCACTTGGCGATGCGCCTTCGCCCGCGGATAGGCCATCTCCTCGATCGGCGCCGTGTCACCCAACGCTTCATGCTCTGCCCAGTTGAAAAAATTCATGCGGTCCACGTTATCGACGAAGCTTTCCGTCGCAGCACCTTCGGCCAGGAGCAACTCATGGGTGGCAAGTTCCACATGATAATAGGTGAATTGCTCCGGCACACCCGCATCGCGGATGATGCTGATCCCGTTCACCAGCGCGCCAGCGTGGATGAGCACGCCGCCAATGAACAGCGCGTGATCCGGCGAGACCAGTAGATCACGCTGGGGCAGGTTCTCACCGAGCGCCCCTGCTTTAACGCGGATGGGCAAGGACCGCAGCGGGTCGGCAAAACGAGTGCTGATATGCGACTGCCCGACCCAGCGGACCGGTATAAGCTCACCAGATGCAATTCTCAGCATTGTGCCGGGCTTGATGTCCTCCACCGTAACGGCGCCAAATTCGGCGGCGAGCTGCGTACCGGGGTAAAAGCACAAGGTGATATCCGTGCCGCCGCCTTGGTCCGATGAAATGGTAAAATCGGCGCTGGTGATGCCGCTGCCCTCGGTCACATCAAGGGTGGCGAGCAGGCCGCTGGCGCCATAGAGAGAGAGCACACCGGAGGAAAAACTCTCCGACGTGGCGGCAATGCCCGTGAGGTCAATGGTATCCAGCCTGGTGAAGCCGTTGATGGTTTCACCAGAAGCCAGGCCGGCGGCATTGCCCGAGAGAGTCCACGCCGCTCCGGCATCGATGTCGATCGTTCCAAAACCGGTGAAGCTGGACCCGATGCCGGTGATGGTGCCCACACTGCTCGTCGAAGCGAGTTCGAGTGTTCTACTTACGCCGTCAGCTACGACATTGCCAACCAACACGGCTCCCGGATCGACAATCAAGCGGACAGGATTTGAGTAGATTCCGTGCAAGAAAACAGCATCATTGTGAACGCTGATGATGGTTCCGGAATTCATCACGGTGCCCGTGGTGAATACCCCATCGCCATACACACCCTTGATGGTACCAGCGTTAACGACCGTTCCATATAGGACATTGACGCCGTTATCTCTTCCATAGATCTGGCCTGAAGCTGCGTTGGTCACTTCACCAGAGCGCAGATAGACGCCATATTGCTGCAAATTTGAAATCGTACCGAAATTGATAAGCTGCCATGTGTGATTTTGGTTCCCATACACCGCGTAATTGCCGCCGCCGCAGACCGTGATGCCCGACGCGATGGTGGTGACGCTTGCGTCGAGGAGAATGCCATTCGTAAGGTTGCTGGAAATGGTTTGCGGCACCACGGCGACCGTCACGCCGCCGCTGCCGGAACTAAGGCTGAGATCGCCAGCACCAGCCACGCCGGAGAGTGCAGCCGTCCCGACCGAAACGCCATTTTCGAACAGCGTCAGCACGCCGCCCGTATAGCTGAAGCTGTTGGCGGCGGCCACATTCGTGAAGTCGAGCGTATCACCGTCACGCAGGCCGGTGATCGTTTCCCCCGTGAGCGCTCCGGAAAGCTGCCAGGCATTGCCAGGATCGATAGCGATTGTATTGAACCCGATGAAATCACTGCCGATCCCACTTATACTGCTGGCGGTGGCACTAAAGCCAAGCTCCAGCACGTTGCTGCCAGTACCTTTGGCGATCACCGCGCCGCCAAACCTGCTGCCCGGGTCGATGACAAGACGATTATTGGAACTGGTGTAATAGGAGGTCGCAAAAACCACGGAACGACCAATGGCATTGGCGCCAATGCTGCCGCTATTAACCAAGGTCCCGCCATCCCAAAAAACGACACTTCCATAGGCATTACCATTGGCGGTGATCGTTCCGGCATTCACCACGGTCCCGGCGGCGCCGCCATTGATGATGCCATACTCGCCACCGGATATCGTTCCGGTTTCAGTATTTACGATACTGTCATTGGCACCATATAATTCGACCCCCACTCTCGCGGCAAGGATCGTACCGGCATTCACGAGCGTGCCTGAACCATTCGAAATCAGGACACCATAATAACTCGCCGAAATTTTGCCCTGTACGGCGTTGTAGACGCTGCCGCCGCTTTTCATGTAAACAGCCGAAAAGTTACCGGCGATGTTGCCGGCATTGGTCAGGGTCCAGGCCATGCCACCGGCACCATATACGGCATTATTGCGGCCATAGTGGTTGCTCTGGCTGATGGCGGCGGTATTGGTGATGGTGGTTGTTTTATAGCGCAGCGTGATTCCAGCGCCATATGTGCCGCTGACGATGCCGGCCAGTTGAATGTCCGTGCCGCCATGCCCGTCACTGCCGAGTACGATCTCGCCAGGCGGAGAAAAGCCCGAAACATTCATCGTGCCGAGCACGACGCCAGCCTCCGACAAAGTCAGCACGCCACCGGCGATGCTGGCGCTGTCCACGGCCAGATTGGTGAGGTCGAGCGTATCAAACCCATCGAAGCCGGTGATGGTCTCGCCGAGCAGCGCTCCGGCAATGGTCCAGTCGGCACCGGCATCGAGCGCAATGGTCTGAAATCCGGAATACTTGCTGCCCACCCCCGCAAGAGTCGCGGCATTGCCGGTATTGGTCAGCTCCAGCCTGTTGCCCGTGCCGCTCGCCGTGACATTGCCGCCAAACACCGCGCCCGCGCCAATGGCCAAAAGATCGCTGCCGGCACCGCCAAAACTCACCGCCGCCCTGTTGCCGTTGATCGTGCCGGTGTTCGCCACCGTGCCGCCATTGCCGAGCAAGATGCCATCGCCATCGGCGCTGCTGATGTTGCCGCTGTTGCTGACACTCCCGCCGGCACTGAAATACACAGCATTACCAGTGGTACCGGAAATGCTCCCGGCATTAACCACCGTACCGGCCGCGCCCTGAATGAAGACACCGCTCGCAGCGCCGGAGATATGCCCGGTGCTGTTGTTGCTGACAAACCCGCCAGCACTGGCAAAAACCGCATCCCCGCTGGTTGCGGCGATCGTCCCCGCATTGTTGACCGTGCCGGCACTCCCGGCAATGACGATGGCGTTCTGGCCACCGCTGATGGTCCCGGAGACCGCGTTGATGACCTGACCGCCATTGGCGAAGCTGGCACCGGCAAAGCTTCCGCCGGTAACCTGGCCATAATTAATCAATGTACGATTGGCCAGGCTCAGCTCCGCCACCGCCGAACCAGCCGTATTTTCAACCAGCCCCTTGCTTAAAATCGTCGTGCTGGTGCTGGAAAGCGTAATCCCCGTGGCCACCGTGCCGGAGATCTCATTGGCAACATATGCCAGATTCGTTCCGCCCTTACCGTCGGATGCGAGGTTGAGGTAAGCGAGTGAAAAATTGCTGGCAAGGTGGATCGTACCGATATTGACGCCGCCCTCGGAGAGCACAACCGCGCCGTTGACGTTCGCAATGCCGTTCGCAATGCCGTTCGTGAGATCGAGCGTATCGGCCGTGCTGAAACCAGTAATGGTCTCGCCCAGCAAGGCGCCGGACAGCAACCAACTCGGCCCGGCATCCAGGGCAATCGTATTGAACCCAGAAACACTGCTGCCAATGCCGCTAAAACTGTAGCTTCCGGTACCAACCGCGCCGGAAGCCAGCTCCAGCACATCGCCAACGGCGCCATTGCCCACAACAGCGCCGTGGAACACAGCGCCCTGCTCCACCGTCAGGCGCCCAGCGGTCGCTCCAAACTGCACCGCCTCCGCGCCGGAAATCGTGCCGGAAGTGATCAACACACCGCTATTGATATAGACGCCAGCACCGCCGGTCCCGATGGTACCATTCGCGCCCAATAACGGGCCGCCAATACCGCCAGCAATGCTGCCGGTATTGATCAGCGTGCCGCTATTTACAGACACGCCGGCCCCACCGGTGCCCCCGGTGCTATTTGATCCATCCACCTCGCCGCCAGCGCCGCCAGCAATACTGCCGGTATTGCTCAGCGTGGCACCGCCGCTGACATTGGCGCCAGCCCCCCCGGCGCCGCCATGAGCGTTAGCGAAGCCCACCGCCGCACCGCCCCCGCTGCCACCCAGAATGATGCCGGAATTGGCAAAACGATCGCCCGTCAGGCTTAGCCCAACACCGCCATTCGTGGGGTTCGTAAGCCCATTCGCCCCATAGCCACCGACGATAAGCCCCGAATTCGTGCCAAACCCATCTACGGCAGCGCCCGTGGCGCCGGCGTTGTAGTACTCGAAGGGTGCAGTCGTTCGCTCCCCCCCATAACCGCCGATAATGGTACCAGAATTTGTCAGCGTGCCACCGGTTTGGATGATAACGCCAGCGCCGACGCCATAGAGGCTATGAGCCCCCCAGGAATTATAACCCACAAGATAGTAGTGCGGTGAGTCGTGGCCGCCAATAATCTTACCGGCATTGGTGATTGTAAGACCTGCACCGGCGACCGCCGCGTTGACCGCGGGGGTGGCATAGATCGCACCCGTGCTGGAGACCGACAGATAGGTATTGCCAGCACTCGTCAGTGTCACCGGCGTTGTGGTTTTCGTGGTGACTTGGATCTCGGTCATACTTTATCCCCAGGCGGTTGGTGCGAGACAGTTCCGCCCGGAAAACAGCTTGCAATAGATTTAGCGACCATGAGAGGTCCGTAACGTTCCATACACGGAAACGCCGCTTTCAACTCGGACAAGATTGGGCGAATTCTTGTCATTAATTGTTTGATTTTTTGGGTAACTGCCTGCTTGCCTTACGCCGGATGGCCGCCGTCTGTGTATTCCACGCCAATGCCTGAAGCCGCCAAAACCAGGCCCTGGTTCAGCAGGATTGGCGCAGCGATATTACTGAAAACCCCCGTGCCCGATGCGGCCATGACGGTGCCACCCACGGTGATCGTGAAGGGTGACTGGTAGGCGCCCCCATTGGTTGAGCTTATGCCGGTGCCGGTATAGCTGTTAAGCGTGTTACTCACGGCCGCGCGTTTCCTTCTACCTCAGGTCCCGGCACAGAGCTGCAACCGGTTGCGAACATGTCGCAGTTGTTCATCGTCTGTACATGATACCGGCCGAATTCTTTTAGACCCTGCGTCTCCGCCTGCGGCTAAACATATTGACCTTGCGTCTCATTCACACCGCAACGTGAATTGCGGCCACCAAGACCCTCGTGTACCCCCAGGAGGGAGCGGACAAGGATAAGCAGGAATGACTGCGGCTATTGACGAGACACATTGTCCGCCGTCGGGGCCTCCTGCACCTGTAAGCCTTCCGCTCGCGGCGTCCGGGGCTGCCGGATCAATCGCCACCTTCTCCGCCGATACCGTTCCACCCGCCCAGCGCATGGAGTACTGGCACGATTCCGTGCTGCGCCGCCTTAATACCAAAGCCGGGCCGGCAGGCGCGAAGCCGTTTCAGGGCCACCTCGTCCGCATCATGGGCGAGGGCGCGGAGATGCTGCAGCACAGCGCCGATTCGCTGGTGGCGCAACGCAGCGCGCAGCGTTGCCGCAGCGATGGCCATGACGATATCGCCATCGATTTTGTAGTTGCGGCAAGCCGCGCCAGCCTCACCCATGCCGGAACAAGGCGGCTGCGGAACGGTGACCTGATCGTCGTGGATTGTGCCCAGCCCGCGGAGATCAACCGCGCCAGGCATCGGGTCATCAGCCTGTTCATCCCCCGCGCCAAGGTCAGTGCCGTCTTCACTGAACCAGCCTTGTTGGCGGGACGGCTATTGCCCACGCATGGGCTGGCGGCCTTGCTGCGCTCGCATATGCGGGCGACCATGGAGCAGGCGGCGCATCTGCTCTCGGCGCAGCGCCTCGTCGCCATCAACGCGGCCAGCGACATGGCCTTGTCGATTTTGCAGACGCAGACCATGGACGGGGGCGTGACGGAAGACTTCGCCAACGGAACCTACCATGCGGCCCTGGCGCTGATCGCGCAGGAATGCACCAATCCGGAGCTGACATCGCTGCATATAGCCTGGGCGCTTGGCTGCTCGCGCGCGGCGCTGTACCGCGCCTTCGCCCAGCAATCTGCAGGTGTCGCCGCCGCCATCTGGTCGGCCCGCATCGAACATGCGCGGCACATGCTGCTTTCAGCCAACTGCAGTGATGTCCTGCTTAGCGAAATCGCCTTCAGCAGCGGATTCGGCGACCACTCCACCTTCGTCCGCATGTTCCGCCGCAGCTATGGCGTGACACCCAGCATAATGCGCCAGACAAGTGCAATTGCGCGGCGCGGCGGCATTGTTGCCAAGTGAGGTGGCGCGCGGCACGATTCGCGGCAGATCGGTACTCTAACATTACAGTTGCAATTAATCT
>PLSD01000056.1 GCA_003164135.1 Acetobacteraceae bacterium | reverse complement strand
ACGCGGCCGACGGTTGCCAGCCGCTTCTCCCGCTGATCATGAATCGTCGTCATCGTCGGGGTGCCGCCGTCTGTGGCACCATAGATGCTCTGAATTACGCACCCCATAAGATCCTCGATCTTTACGGCCGTCTCATACGGCAGCGGCGCCCCGGCATTAGCAAAACAGCGAAAATCGTGGAACTCAACCAACTGCCGCGTTTCGAGCACCGAGACGAGCTTGGTCAGCTGCGTCGGAATCGCAACGCCGTAGGTGCAATGCTCACGGACAATGAGGGCAATTGCCTCCGCCGGATCCCCCCAGCGCGGCAGGATCACTGAGGTGGCACCGTACAGCAGCGGGGTGAGAACGCCGTAGATATACCCCGTCGCCCCGGTCCCCGTCGGCGCGATGGCCGCCACCACGTCCGCCGCACTGAACTCTGCCGCAGCGGCCTCCACATCCAGCATCGCCAGCAAATTGTTGCTGCTGAACCGGCTAATTTTTGAAATTGACGTGGTGCCGCCCGATAGCATCGCCGCCGCCGGCAGATCGGGGTCCGGACGCAGGGCGGCAATCTTGGTAGCATCCAGCGGGCCAAGTCGCATAAGCTCACCAAAATCGCGCGCACCAGGTCCGGCCGCGCCACCGAGCGTGAAATAATGCCGCAGTCCCGGTAATTCAGCACGGAGTTCGGCGATCATCTCATAATGGTTGAAATCCCGATAGATGTGCGGTGTAACCAGGACCGTTACACCCGCATTACTTAAGAGATGCCGTAATTCGCCACTGCGCCAGCTGTCGTGCAGTGGAATGAACAGCAGTCCAGCGAGATTACAGGCAATGTGCAGCAACGGGATTTCCGGGCCGTTGGGGAGTTGCCCCGCAACGATCCCACCGGGCGGCAGCCCGAGGGTTGTCAGCCCCTTAGCCAGGCACCGGATATTATCGGCAAAATCAGCATAGCGCAGCCGCACGCCGCCGCATCGGATCGCCTCCTTCTCCGGATATCGCGCTGCGGCAGCCAGGACTCGCTCGGCGATCGTTACATCGGCCCACTGGCCGCTCGCCCGGTACTGTGCAGCGCGTTCTGGTGAGGTGAGGGGAAGTGCGATGGGCATGTTAAGCTCCTGATCTTCAGCGCCACGGGGAAAAATCGGGGGTCCGTTTCTCCAGAAAGGCTTTTGCGCCCTCCTGCTGTTCGCCAGTCTCGAAAAAGCCAGGAATTTCCTGCCGGACCATGTCCGATACATTCTGGTTCATGTAGGACTGCATGTGACTGCGGAACGAGGCTTTGACCGTACGCAATACGCTGGGGCTCAACGCGAGCAATTCCGCGCACCAACGCGCCACTTCCGCGTCAAGCTCCGCCGGCGGCACGACCGCGTTGATCAACCCCCAATCGAGCGCCTGCTGCGCGGTATAGCGGCGGCAGAGCATCCACATTTCGCGCGCCCGTTTGTGGCCAACAATACTCGCCGCGTGCGCCACCAGATAACCACCTGCCGGCGAACCAACACGCGGACCATTTTGGCCAAAGGTCGAACGGTCTGTGGCAATCGTGAAATCGCAAAAATAGGCGAGGTGATTGCCACCGCCGATGGCGTAGCCATCTACCCGCGCGATGATGGGCTTCGGACAAGCGACGATCTCTGCGCCTAAGTGCCAGTCGTGCCCCTCAAGCCCGCCGCCCGCTTCCCATTCAATGTCGCCGCCGGCGCTGAATGCCCGTTCGCCGGTGCCGGTCAGCACAATCACGCCAACCGTATGATCCGCGCCTGCACGGGCGATCGCCGTGCGCAGCTCTTCGATCGTATGGCCGGTGAACGCATTCAGCCGCTTCGGACGATTGATTGTGATCGTGGCGACAGCGCCCTCCCTCGCATAGATGATATCGGTGAAATCGGCGGCTGCGGCTTCCATGGCGGTTCCTCAAGGATGTTGTTGTATATTGAGATTAGTGGGTGATCGGAATAAATGCAGGCAATCCAGCCCTGAAACAGGAATGTCGCAGCTTGCGGCCAGAACAGATGGTGCTGTCATGGGGATCAATCGAGCCGTTCGATGATGGTCGCGGTACCAAGGCCACCGGCACAACAAATCGCCTGAAGTCCAAACCAGGCACCGCGCCGCTCCAACTCGTGCAGCAAGGTGGTCATGATCCGCGCCCCGCTGGCGCCCAACGGATGACCGAGCCCGATCGCCCCACCATTTACGTTCAAGCGGTCGTGTCCGACGCCGATTTCGCGCATCCACATCAACGGTACTGGCGCAAATGCCTCGTTCACCTCGAACAGGTCGATGTCGCCCACGGACAAACCGGCGCGTTCCAGCACCCGCCGCGTCGCGGCCACCGGGCCGGTCAGCATAAGTTCCGGGTCGGAGCCAACCGTGGCAATCGCGCGAATCCGCGCGCGCGGGCGGATGCCGTAGGTTTTGGCGGCGGCTTCGGACATGAGCAGAAGTGCCGCCGCGCCATCGCAGATCTGCGATGAATTGCCGGCCGTGACGCGGCCCTGTTCACGGAAGCTGGTTTTGAGCCCCGCCAGCCGCTCGCGCGAGGTGTCGCGGCGGATGGTCTGGTCCCGATTCACCACCCCATTACTGCCGGTCGCATTGTGTTCACGCCAGGCAACGACGTCCACGGGAACAATCTCCCGGTCGAACCAGCCATTATCGGCGGCCTGGATCGACCGGCGATGGCTCTCCATCGCGTAATCGTCGAGATTCTCGCGGGAAAATCCGTAGCGGTCGGAGATGCGTTCGGCCGCTTCCCCCTGGCTGGTCAGCGCGAAGCGTTCGTTGAGCCTCCAGCCAAAGACTTCCCCATACACGTCACGGTTACCGCCCATCGGCACCCGCGTCATGTTCTCCACGCCGCCGGCGGCGACGACATCGAACGCACCGGCGGCGATCTCGCCGATGGCGGTGTGGATCGCGGATTCGGCTGAACCGCATTTACGATCGACCGTCATCCCCGGGATTGTCTCGGGCCAACCGGCGCTGAGCAAAGATGTGCGCGCCACATTGCCGCATTGCTCGCCAACCTGGGTCACACAACCGAACACGACATCGCCGACAACATCCGGTTCCAACCCGGCGCGGGCGACCAACTCGCGCAGCACCACTGCACCGAGATGGTCGGCGCGAACCTCGGAGAAATCACCGCGAAACCGCCCGATCGGCGTGCGTACTGCCTCGACAATGACAACGCCGCTCATTGGCCAGCCCGCTCGGTACTGGCCGCGCCCGCGGAAGCAACGGTGCGCAATACGCTGAGTGTCATCTTCATTGTCCTTATCGGTCTGATTTGAAAGAAATTAAGCGCCCTGGGCGCGGTCAAATCATCACCAGGCCGCCGCTGACCCCGAGATGCTGGCCGGTGACATAAGAGGCTTCCGGCGAGCCAAAGAAGGCGACCGCCGCCGCGACCTCGGTCAGATGCGCGGCGCGGCCGATGAAGGTGGCCGGCATTGCCATCTTCGCCAACCCCGCCAGCACCGCTGGCGGGTTCCAGGCTGGATCGCGTACCGACGGCGTCGCCGCGGGGTCACCATCTCCAGCAGCCGCCATGGCCGCGGGGGACACGCAGTTCACGGTAATGCCCTCGCGTGCGGTTTCTCCGGCAAGCGTCGCCGTAAGCCCGACCATTCCGCCCTTGCCGATGCCGCCGAGCAAGGTGTGGTGGGGTGTGCCGGTGCGCCATGCCTCGCCACCGATATTGACGATCCGCCCATATTTCTGGGCGATCATCTGCGGCAGCACGGCCTTGCAACAGCGCAGCAAGGTCCAGACATTGCCGCGAACAGCCTGTTGCATCAGCTCCTCGGTGAAATCAACGAGCGGCATACGGATGAGCGCGGCGGCATTGTTGATCAACGTATCCACCCGCCCAAATGCCGCCGCCGCCTTCGCAACCACTTGTTCCGCAACGCCCGCTTCGCTCAGGTCACCCTCCGCCCATTGAAAGTGGCTGCCGGTCTCTTTTTCAAGCAACCCTGCTGTCCGGCGCGCCGCGGCACCGTCCAGGTCGGTAATCACCACCGAGGCGCCTTCTTCCGCGACACGGCGGGCAATAACCCGGCCCAAGCCCCGTGAAGCACCTGTGACGATGACCACGCGCCCCTCATAACGGCGGCATAATGTCTTAACTTTGAACGATCCGTCCTGAGCGAACGGTAATGCTGCCGACATTGGAAAGTCTCCTCTTGGACGTCTCGCGGACAATGCCGCGCCGGACGGTTGTTCTTCGTTGGGACGGCACGGCATCGCGCCAAAAGTTTGGGAATGCCATCCCCTGAACCTGATTTTCCCCGACCGTCAGAACGCCGGTGCCTCCTGGACGATTGGGTTACGCAATATCCCAATCCGCTCGATCTCGATTTCGCACACGTCCCCGGGCTTCATGAACAGCGGCGGATTGCGCAACAGCCCCACGCCGGCAGGCGTGCCCATGATAATCATGTCCCCGGGCTCCAATGTCATGCACTCAGACAGGATGACCAGAGTTTCCCTTACATCGAACAACATATCTGCGGTGTTCGCATCCTGCATCACTTCGCCATTAAGACGCGTCTGGAGTCGCAGACCCGCGGCGCCGGGTGGTAGTTCGTCGGCGGAGACGAATTCAGGACCGACGCCGCCGGTGCCATCGAAATTCTTGCCCAAGGTCCATTGCGACACGCGTATCTGCACATCGCGCACCGAGCCGTCGTTGAACGCGGCATAGCCCGCAACAATGGACAGGGCGTTTTCCGGTTTCAGGTGGCGCCCGGTGGCGCCAATGAAAACCGCAAGTTCTGCCTCAAAATCAAACTGGTCCGAGCAGTTGGGGCGGACCAGCGGCGCGCCATGGCCGACGAGGGAGGTGCCCCCGCGCATGAAGATCATCAGATGGGCGGGCTTCTGATGGCTCGCCTCTTTCGCATGGTCGAGGAAATTCACCCCGAGGCAGATGATTTTTCCCGGCCGGGCGATCGGAGGCAGAAAATTCATACCTCCCGGGGCGATGTGCGCCGAAACCGGGGCGGCCCTCGCAGCCTCTACGGCCTGGGCCAGGGCAGCGGGCCCCTGGCGTAGCAGGTCGGCCAGATCGTCGGGCGCACCAGGCATTGCCTGGGAAAGGTCCACGATTGAATCACCCAGGCGAATGCCAAGAGCGGCACCGCCATTTTTCTGAAATCTCACCAGCCTCATGTGCAATCCCACCCCATTATCATAATAATCGATTATTTTTTAGTATATGACCATAAATCGATTTAAAAGAAAAGAGTAAATCCACGATTTCTCGTGGCGAAACTTGCAAGGCTTACTCTTGCATGAGCTTTTGCCGCTATATTAAGCGAAAGCTTCAGTGCGTCCGTTCATTTTTAAAAGCGAGTCATGATCGAATGTCTTCCGTCCAGCCTGTTCCGCCCGATGAGCGGATTGTTACGGCCGCAAAATCCCTGATCCTGGCGCATGGCTATGCCGTGACCTCAATGGACCAGATCGCGCATTTGGCAAAAGTCTCAAAAACAACGCTGTATAAATATTACCGCTCCAAAGCGGAGCTGTTCGCCGCCTTGGTGCTCGGGCGGACAGAGGTTTCGCGAATGGAGTTCAAGCCGGAGGACCTTGCCGGCCTGGAAATCGACGCCGCCCTTTTTGAGATCGGCCGGCGCTTTGTTGATCTTATCTGCTCGCCCGACTCTTTGCGCGTGGAGCTGGTTTATCACAGTGAAGGCATGCGCTTTCCTGAAGTCGCGGAAGCCTTCCGCCACGCGGGGCCTGAGCTTGTGGTCACCCTGGTCGAGAGCTATTTCCGGGCCGCTAACCAACGTGGCCTTATCGCTGTGCCCGACCCGCATTTTGCCGCCATTCAGTTCCTCATCGCCCTCAAGGGCGACCCCTATGGCATCGCCTCGCTACGCAGCATCGGCCCCTCCAAGGAAAGCCAAGCGACATATATCC
This sequence comes from Acetobacteraceae bacterium, assembly GCA_003164135.1. Lineage (GTDB taxonomy): Bacteria > Pseudomonadota > Alphaproteobacteria > Acetobacterales > Acetobacteraceae > Acidocella. Next base: position 9,381 of record PLSD01000056.1, on the reverse strand, counting down.
GGAAAGTCATCGAACTCTATCTGAACGGTGCACGGCCAAGGGGTTAGAGCATTCATCTTTTAGATGAATGCTCTAACCTTTATTTTAACGAGCAATTTCATGTGATTATGGGGAACCTACCGGTTCAACCTAATCACATATTGCTCTAAGCGCCCCCGGACGGTTCAGACCCCGTAGCGCGCCAGAAACATCGCAACAGCTTCCCGCACGTGCACTTTCGCCTTGCGTTCGTACCAGTCCTGGTCCGCCTGCCCGATCAAAGCCCGCTCAAAGCCTTCACCAAACACGACAGAGGTGAAGAGTATACTCGCGAGCTTTGCGTTAGGGCAGCGCAGCAGGCCATCCGCCGTGGCCCGCCTGAAAAAGCTGGCGATATGCGCCTGTACATTGGCTGGCCCTTTTTCATAAAATATCTGCGCCAGCTCAGGTGAGCGCGGCGCTTCGGTGAGGATAAGTTTATACAGCGCCACCGAGCGGGGCTCTGTTACCAGCTTCAGCACTCGCATACTCCAGTTGATCAGGACCGCGCTCAACGTCCCTTCCGCCTGCAGCGCATCCGTGGAGGCATCCACGATGTTGGGCGCACGGCTGCGCACGATCTCCGCGAACAACGCCTCCTTGCTGCCAAATTGCTTATACATGGTTGCTTTGGAAGCTCCGGCCCGCGCCGCGATGTTATCCACGGTCGCATTGCCATAACCTTGCTCGAGGAAAACATCCTCGGCAGCTGCCATGATCTCCTCCCGCCGCGCGGCGCCACGCGATGCACGTGGCTTACTGGCCGCCAACTTTGCCTTGACCGTTTGCGCTTGACTCATTTGCCCTCTGAAGCTAAAAAACTGTACCGTACAGTTTATTGATGTAAAAGAGATTAATAGTGCCACATCGGTTCGTGTAGCGGCAAGAATAATTCTTCGGCAGGCATGGTGGCTTCATGACCGCGGCAGCCACCACGCCGTAGACCGGATTTACGGAGTGAAAGCACGTGGCGCAGCTTGTCGGAAAAGTCGCTTTGGTAACCGGATCCGGTCAGGGTATCGGCCGTGGTGTAGCCCGCTGTTTCGCGCGTGAAGGCGCTGAAATTATCATCGCCGAAATCAATGACGAGCATGGCCGCCGGGTCCAGGGTGAACTGGAACAGCTTGGCGCGCGCTGTAAATTCATCCGCACCGATGTCGGCAACAAGCAAGACATCCAGGCTGCGGTGCAGGCCGCCACCGATCATTTTGGCCGTCTCGATATTCTCGTGAACAACGCCATCAAGCTGCCAACCCCGGTGTTGATGGCGCAAAAAACCGATGCGATGCTCGAAGAGCAGATCCGCGTCGGCCTGTGGGGCACCTGGTGGGGCATGCAGACCGCCATGCCGGTCATGCGCGCGCAGGGCGGCGGGCGGATCATCAACTTCACTTCCCTGGATATTGAAACCGGCGCCTGGCTCCACTCTGATTACAGTGTCGTCAAAGGCGGTATCGAAGCGATGACGCGCAGTGCCGCGATCGACTGGGCTCGTTTCAAAATCAACGTGAACGCGGTGGCACCCATTGCTGCGTCCTCGGCCTTTGAGCAGATGTGCAAGGACCGCTCCGGCCTGCGCGAAGCCGCCGGCGCCGCCGTCCCGCTGGGGCGCATGGGCGATCCGGAGGCGGATATTGCCCCCGCGGTCGTGTTTCTTGCCTCCGCCGCATCCCACTTCATCACCGGAGTCACGCTTCCTGTCGACGGCGGCCTGCACATGCCGCGCGGCAACTCCACACCTGCAGCGCTCATCGCGCAGGACGTTCCTCCGAAAATGCAAGTCTAAAAGTTCAAAAATTTTAGCGGAAAAGCGCCATCATTTGCCAGGAGCCCACCCATGTTGAATACTCCTTCTTCCGGCTCTCACGAACCGTATTTAGCCGACGGAACACCCCTTGCTGCACTTATCGATCACGATCGACGTGAGGTAGCACAGCGCTTATTTTCAGATCCTGAAATTTATCAGTGGGAGCTTAAAAATATCTGGGCTAAGTCCTGGATTATTGTTGGCCACGAAAGCGAGATTCCCAATCCAGGCGACTTTGTTACAAGGCGGATTGCGGAAGATCCGGTAATTGTCACGCGCCGGCCGGATGGCAGCATCGACTGCGTGCTCAATGTCTGCCCGCACCGCGGTGCCCTCGTTTGCCGCGAGGAAGCCGGCAACAGCCCTGTCTTCCGCTGTATCTATCATGGCTGGATTTTTAACACGGACGGCAGCTTCCGTGGTGCCCCCTTCAAGGAAGAAATGTATCCTGAAGGCATGGATGCCAAACGCTTGAGCCTGCCCAAGGCCCGCGTCGGAATCTTCGGCGGCATTATCTTCGCCAATTGGGATGAATCCGCCCCGTCGCTCGACGACTACCTGGGCGACTACAAATTCTACCTGAACCTGATTTTTAACCGGACCGCTAACGGCGTCGAAGTACTCGGCCCGCCGCAGCGCTTCGTCATCAATGCGAACTGGAAGACCGCCTCCGAGCAGTTCGGTGGTGATGCCTACCACGCCGGGCAGTTACATCGCTCGCTCGGTGCCCTAACCGGCGGCAGCCCAAACAACCCGCGTGACTGGCAGTTGCACGCGCCCAAGGTCAGTACCGCCAACGGCCACAACATTATCTGCTTCGACTTGGGCGACATGTTTCGCGCCATGACGGGTGGCAAGGAATTGTCCTCCATGGAGAAACTGCACATGCTACCTCCGGCAGGCTTGCCGCCCGAGATGCTCCCTGAGATGCTGCAACGCTTCTCCGAGGAGGAGTTGGAGCTTCTCGCCACCACCCCGCCCTCCAATGGCGGCATGTTCCCGAATGCGGGTGTGTGGTCCATGTACAACCCGATGTACAATGGCATGCCGGCGCCATTTTTGAGTTTCCGCACATATGTACCGATCGGACCCGACAAATTCGAGTTCTACATGTGGGTCCTGGTCGCCAAAGGCGCGTCCGAGGAATATCGCGATCTGATGCGCCGCTCGACCTCCTTCATGCAGGGCGCCGCCGGCTTCATCGAGGGCGACGACGCCGAGGTATGGCCTGGCCAGACGTCAGCGGCGCGCGGCTATGTTACCCGCCAGCAAACGCTGAAGTACTGGGCCATGACCGGTGACACGAAACCCGAAAGCTGGCCTGGAGAAGGGCAAGTTCACGTCGGATTTTCGCGCGATGACCCGCAGTGGAACTGGTGGAAAGTCTATTTCGATCGTCTCGAAGCAAAAGTCTGAGGGGAAGCAACATGCAAACAGTCGACACCAAAGACCCGGCTGCCGCGGCGCCCGCGCCCTTGCAACAGGGCAAAAGCATCCCATACGGCACCGGCCTTTATCCACAAGTTATGCACTTCCTGATCGAGGAAGCCTATCTGCTCGACGACGGCCTGTTCAACGAATGGCTGCAATTGCTCGCCGACGACATTCGTTACGCGATGCCGGTGCGCCAATCGTTCACTCGCAAGCGGGGTCCTGGATTCAGCCCGGGCATGATCTGGATGCAGGAGGACAAGGGCTCCCTGGGCTTCAAGGTACAGCGCCTGTACGGAGACAGCGCCTGGGCCGAAGATCCGCCGTCACGCACGCGCCGCCTGGTCACGAACATGCGGCTGCACGAAACCGCCGTGCCGGGTGAGTACTTGGTGCAGAGCTACCTGCTCATCCACCGCAACCGCGGCGACGCGCACCATTTCGACATTTTTTCCGCACGCCGCGACGACATCCTCCGCCAAACGCCGACGGGCTGGCTGCTCGCGAAGCGCACCATTCTGGTTGACCAGGCCTCGCTTGGATTGGCCAACCTAGCACTATTTATCTAACTGCCGCGCAAGCAGGCTAAACCGGGAGAAAATGATGTTGAGCCAGGACAACAACAAGAATCTTATCCGCAGTTTCTTCCGCTTCCTTGGAGAGGGCAAGATCGACCAGGCCCTCGCACTTGTCGATGACAACGTCAAATGGTGGGTGCAAGGGCATGGCACAAACGGCAAGCCGGTGATGCAGGCAATCTGGTCGCAGGTTTTTGTCAGCGCCCCAGGGCCGGATGCCATGAAGCTCACCGGCTTCGTCGCGGAAGGTGATCGCGTCTCCGCCGAAGCCGAAAGCAATATCCCCCTTCCGGATGGCCGCATCTACCACAATACTTTTCACATTCTTTTTGAAATCCACGGCGACAAAATCGTCAGCGCCAGGGAGTATTTCGACACGGCCCTGGCGCAGGCCACGTTTGGAAATGCCTGACGCGCGCTTGGCTGCATTTCTCCAGGACAAGGATGATGGGAAAATCGATGGTACGGTATAAAAAGCTCGGCTACGTCGACCTGAATGTCTCAGACCTCTCCCGGTCCAGGCATTTTTATGAAAACATCGTGGGCCTCGAATATGTCGGGCAAGGCCCCGAGGGCGCGATCCTGCTCCGGTGCAGCGACGACCCCTATAACGTCGCCCTGCGCCAAGCAGCGGAACCCGGCCACAAACGGACCGGCTGGATGCTGGAATCACCCGCCCAGTTTGATGTCCTCGCCAGCCAGTTGCGCGCGCATGACACACCTTTTGAGGTATTATCAAAAGGCGAGTGCAGCGAACGGGGATTGCTGAACGCAATCCGCATCGTCGAGCCAAATACCGGGGCCGTCGTTGAATTTTATATAAACAACCCACCGGATGGGCATTACGGCTTTAACGCGACGCTCGCCAAAATTGTACGGCTTGGCCACGTTGTTTATGCAACGCCAAAGTTCAATGAAGCGGTCGCTTTTTATCGCGACGTACTGAATTTTGCGGAATCTGATTCGATTGAGGGGACATTCACCTTCATGCGGTGCTGGCCCAACCCGTTTCACCATGGCGTTGGCATCGGCCGAGGAGAAAAGAACGTATACCACCACACCAACTTCATGGTTTCTGAAATTGACGATATTGGCAGTGCCATTCATCGCCTCAACAGAGCGGGCGCGCCAATTGTCTACGGGCCGGGGCGGCATCCGGCATCCGGCAGCGCCTTTCTGTATTTTCTTGATCCGGACGGGCTGACCTGTGAATACAGTTTTGGCATGGAGCAGTTTACCGAAGCGTTTCCGCGGGCTCCGCGCACCCTGCCGAGAAAACCGGAAGCCGCCGATTTCTGGGGCTCCCCTCAGGATCCACGCATGGCGAAAATCGGGGCGATCGAAACCTATACAATCGCCGGGACATGAAGCGAGGCTGACAGATTGGGGTTGAACGGCATCCCCGCTTTAACCCCAATCGTATTTTGCCCTTTAATATGTAGATATTTAATCCCTGATTATTTTTCATCGACGAACAGTAGCACACGCCATTCACAATCTCACGGACATTGACCGTCCGCTTATTACCGCCCCGCTTGGCAGGTGGGATCAATGGCTCAAAGTTGCCAATTCAGCGTCCGTGAAATCATTTTGATAGCGCAGTTTGATGCAATTATAACCAACCACGATTTTCGTTCGTCCACATCTGGCTGCTCCTGCGAATCGGGCCAGAAGTATCGAATCACAAGTGACTCTATAGATTCACGTTGTTTTTGGACAAACACTGAGATGGACGGCCAACCCGGCGAGCTAATCCTGATCTGGCACGGTGAGGCGGAGTCCCCCCATTTAGGCCACACACTCTCCGGCTTTGATTGTCAGTTTCATGATCGCGCCGACAGTAGACGCAAGCCGGTCTGCCATCTCGGCAAAAAACCCATGCCGCACGGCGCGGACACCGTCCGCGCCGTTGGTCCTACACCCGTATCAAGCCACCAAAGCGCTCCCCAGCGCCTGATAGAGCATTCCAGTGTTCGCCGCCGCATGCTGCGCTAGGCACCGGACATCACGCCACCGCCGTTGCAGGACAAAGGAATTATAGCACGCCGAGGCACCCGCAAGCGTGAACGCTTCGCTGACAACCTCGAGGGCTTCTGTCTGGACATGAGCCGCCATGGCCGTCGTCCGGGCCGCATGCAGCGGAGTGACGGCTTCATCTGAATTCGCCAACTCCCACGTGTCCATAATGGCCCGTTCCAGGGAGCCACGCATCGCATCCACGCGCACGGCTAAAGACCCGAGACGATAGTTGAATACCGCGTCCTCGGCGAGGCGCTTGCCCCCACCAAAGGCGGGGCGCTTTGTTTTCGCCAGTGCGGTAAGATCATCGATGGCGCCTTCAGCAATGCCAAGCGCGACGCTGCCGTGCGTCGGCGCGGCGATCATCTGGAATGTCAGCTTCTGGATCGGCATATCGAAGGTCGCCGGACCAAAAAGATTAGCCGTATAAAGTTCCGGAACGAATTGTTCCTTTATGACGAAGTCATGACTACAGGTTCCGCGCAGACCGACGGAATTCCACGTATCGAGGAACTCAACCTTGTCACGCGGCAACAGCGCGGCCAGCATCTCCGGCATTCCGTTGGGGCCAATCGATGGCTTTCCATCCCGAAGCACAACGCAATTGGCCAGAACCAAGCTATAGTTATAGCTGCCACTGCCAAGCGACCATGTACCCTGCACGACGTAACCACCGGGTACAGGTATGGCAACGCCTTTGGGCGCGATGGCTCCGCGAACAAGCACGTCCGGCGTTTTGGCGAAAAGTTCATCCGTCAATTCGCGGGAAAAATGTCCCAGAGCCACGTTGAAGCCGAGGGCGACCATTCCCGTCCAAGAGGCAGACGCATCAGCGCGCCCCAATTCCTGAAGCACCCTCGAAACCTGAAGGGGATGCAGTTCCTCGCCACCATAGGAGCGTGGAATGAGCATCCTGAAAACACCAACTTCGCGAAGTTTTCATTCAGGTCTGGCGGCACGGCGCTGGAGGTCTCGATCTCATCGCCGCGAGCAATGATTTCCGGCGCAAGTTTACGCACGGCGGCCAGGACATTCGATGTCTCGTAAGCGCTACTCATCATAATACCTCCTCAAAGCCCGTTCAAAAAATTGGGCCGGAAAATTGTAAAGACCTCAACGGTGAACTCGCTAAAACCGCAGGCAATGGCAGCCTGGAGGCGTGCCTTAAACCTTCGTTTCGGCCTCTTTTGCCAGGGCGCGGGCTTCAGGGTCATGCATGTGCATCAGTTTCTTCTCCTTGGTGTAAAGGTCACACCAGGAATCAAGGTGATGGCGACCCGTGAGATCCCAGTCCTTGTCACTGAAATCGGCGATATATCCACCTTTGCGGATGGAGACGATTTCCCACCAATTTCCATCAAAATCCAGAAAGTAGAAGGTGTGATCGCCATGAATTGTGCGGGGCGGCATGATTTTCAGGCCCCACTCCTCCTTCACCGTTAACAATTTGCGATAGGCGGCATCCACTTCTTCAGCCGTCGCCACCTCAAATCCGTTGTGGTTCAGCATGCTCCCTTCCTTTTCTATGGGCGCTTCGACCACCGCATAGACATAATTGGCACCCTTGCGCACCATAAGCGATACGGGGCTGCCTTGAACCACATCCAAGCCCAGAACCTCCTCATAAAAGCGCCGGGTCTTAGCGATATCACGGCACGCCAGCGTACCGTGATTCATGCTCATCTTGCCGAGCAAGGGTTCTTCGGTTGAACGATCTGTGATTGCGGGCATCGCTAATCTCCTCTCTTTGGCATTTTTATCTATTTTTTTAATTGGAGGCTTCAGAGCCGCCACCTAAAAATGAACTGTACCGTATCGTACAGGCCCAATAACCACAGATTCGCGGCCATCGTCAATCTCAAACAAGCCGACCGCTCTAAGATTAATCTATGCAGCTTACATCTGAACGGCCCAAAGCCGAAAACCCCCCAGACCATGAACCGCGACGAAGATCGCCCCGCTGGCCAGCACCAGGCACGGAGCAAGCGGCTTCCAATCTCGGTGCCAAGCAACGGTCCCGGCCGCAGCGCTCAGCACGGTCGCCAGCAGCACGGCCCCCGCGAAACGGGTCGCCGGCAGTATGATCAGCACAGCCCCGACAAACTCCAAGATACCTGTAACGCGGTGCCATCCGGCGGGATACCCGTAACGGATGAAACTCTCCTTGACCGCGGCGGACCCATAAAGATTATGGAGGCTCGCGGCAAAGCATACCGCCGCCATGAGCCATGCCGTTATGGCAATTCCATTCATTCTTACATCTCCCTATTATCCGGTTTTGCCTACAGGCGGCTGAAAATAAACTCCCGCAACCGTTGCAGCTTATCGAAACACCATCGCGTAATTGACTCACCCATGCCTGGACGGCTACATAAAACAGTACCGTACAGTTCATTTGTGTGCTACGGGTCGGAGTAAAGCGTCGACCACGTTTCGGCAAGTGGAATTCTTGGGCGGTTCTGGGACAAACGCCATTATTTGCTGAGGCCGGACAGAGGAGAGGAAGTTTAGCACCAGTGTGCCAGGCACCGGCTGTATCGAAACCTTCTGACGAGCGGCCAGGAATATCGACTAACTCGCGCGACGCGATTTGCCGGTAACGCCACGGCCCGAGGCTGCACAACCAACGTGGCCACGCGCGTCGGCTCTATGCAGACGTATCGGGTTCCATAAACGTCTGAAGCACGAAAGTGCCCGATTATGCATAGGGAGAAAACTCAATGAAAGAACAGCCCGCTGAAATGTTCGACAATCTCATTATCGACGATGTCGAGACCGCGACCTTCAAGGTAAATCGCAGAGTCTTCACCGACGCGGAAATTCTTGAGGTGGAGCGCAAAAAGATATTTGACCAGTGCTGGCTCTATGTCGGCCATGAATCCGAGGTGCCCGAACCAGGCTTCTACATCTCCCGCAAGGTGGCAGGGAGGCCGATGATCTTTGTTCGCGATACCGACGGCGCCGTCCAGTTGTTTTTTGACAGTTGCTCCCACCGCGGCAATTCGGTGTGCCCCAACAAGTCCGGCAAGACCGAACGGTTCCTTTGCTTCTATCACGGCTGGGGGTTCGACACGCGGGGCGATCTGGTGGTGGTGCCAGACCCGCTCGGCTACGGCAAGAAACTCGACCGCTCCAAGCTCCGCCTCGGCTCACCGCCGCGCATCGATTCCTATCGCGGCCTTGTTTTCATGAGCATGAAGCCCGACATCGTCGATTTGCGCACCTACCTCGGCGGCGCCACTGAATATATCGACATGATGCTCGATATGACCGAATCAGAGGCAGTCGTCGCGCCCGGCCGGCAGTCCTATAGCATGAAGGCCAATTGGAAGCTGTTGCTGGAAAACAGCGCCGACATCTACCACGGCATGTTCACCCATATGCGCTTCTTCAGCGACTACCTGACCCATATGGGGGTCGATCTGTCCTCCTGGCGGCAGATCACCGCGCAGAGCGAAAGCAACAAGGTGATCACCTTCGACTACGGGCATTCCGTGGTTGATACCCAGGTCGGCCCCCTGCCGGCCT
>PLSD01000079.1 GCA_003164135.1 Acetobacteraceae bacterium | reverse complement strand
AACCGATGCGAGCCCCCCACCTCGCGGCGGGGGCATATTTGCTGAACATTGGCACCTTGATTTTGAGGTGAGGTGATACGGTGGATAATGACGGTTCTAATTCCAGGCATCAGCACAGTCACCAGGACGTTGAGTACCGCCGGGTTGAACTGATCATGGGTAGTCGGCGACGTCGGGATTGGACACCCGAGGAGAAGGCGGAGATTCTTGCCGCGAGCATGGTGCTTGGCTGCGTGATTGCGGAGGTCGCGCGACGTTATCATGTTAGCCGGGGACTGCTTTGGACTTGGCGTCGCAAGGCGATGGATGATCTGGCGGCGGAGACGGCGCCGCGTTTTGTTCCGTTGCGTATTGAGGATGAGCCGGGGGAGAGCGTGGCCTCAAATTCGGCGGCGGCACCTCGGGCGGATCGGGACCAACCAGCGGGATCGATTGAGATCGAGATCGGCCGGGCCCGGGTCCGGGTGGAAGGCGCTGTGTGGAAGGCGCTGTCGACCCGGAGGCGTTGCGTCAGGTTCTGGGACTGATCGGACCGGCACGATGATCCTTGGCATCCCGACACGACCTGGGCTTCGGGTGATGGTTGCCTCCAAGCCGGTCGATTTCCGCCGTGGCATGGACGGCCTTGCAGCGCTGGTTAGCCAGACACTGGCCGCCGATGTGTTCGCGGGGGATATTTTTATTTTCCGCGCCAAGAGAACGGACAGACTCAAAGTTTTGCTCTGGGATGGTTCGGGGCTTTGCCTGGTAAGCAACTATCTGGTTTCATACTGCATCTCTTTCCGTTGGATATGATTGTTTTGATTCCAAGGTTTGCGTGATTGCGGCGGCGCGGTCGGTGAGTCGATCCCATCGGCTGCTATGCTTGACCGGCGGGTTTGGCCCCGGCGGTTCGTACAAGTAGGCGTAGCCATTATAAGCATGTCTGGTGACGAGACCATGCGCGACCCACCTGGTCAACGTACATTCGGTGATTCCGAGCCTGGATGCCATCTCTGGCTTTGTCAGCATTCCGCGGTCTCGCAGGCGGTCGTAGCGAGAGCGGAGTCCGTATTGGTGAACAAGATAGGTCACCCGCAAGTCGGTGAACCGAGCATTGGCCTGGTCACGGCGCGCCGAGCCGCCAGGGCGAATTCCCTTTTCGTTGAGGATGTCGGCGATCTCGGAAGAGATGTGATCGTCGAGCAGTTTATCGACAAGCTCGACCACAGTCCGTTGGGTCTTTACCTGCTGCGCGGAGGATTTAGGATTCTGCGTGGTCAGCGTCTCGGTCTTGCCGCCCTTGAACCGGACATGGACCGTGGTTGTTCCCTCCGCCGGCATTTTAATAAGCGTTACATCTTCGATGACGTAGGCGAGAAGCCTTTTGCGCTCTCGATTCGGTAAGCTCGGATCGCGCCAAAGCGTTTTGAAGTCTGTCGTCATGGCGACCAGTCGATCACGGATCGCAGCGTCGATCACACGCCGGTCCTCTTGCTGCCCGCGTTGCCTTTCTTCTCGTGCCAGGGCCAGGGTGCGCAGCTTGTCACTCCATTCCCCTTCGAGCGTATCTGCGACAAGACGGTTATTCGGATCAACCAGCATAAATCGCCGTTGCGCGAGATCCGCGTCGATCTGGGCGCGTTCGACTGCGCGAAGACGGAGCCGATCGGCCTCGTCGTGCCGGACTTCGATCTCTCTTCGAATTTCCAGAGCCAGGTCGACCGCGGCGGGCGTCATGTTGATGGTGATCAACTCCCCGATTGCTTCGTCGATGGGCGTGCCTGCGATTGACTGGCAGTTTGGTTCACCGTTAGCGCCGCAAGCGCGGTCGCAGACATACCACGCATCCAGCTTTCCTCGACGTGCAGCATAGTGAACTCGCATATGTCTGCCGCAACGGCCGCACACCGCACGCCCCTGTAGGAGGGCCGCCCCCTCTCGCGGTGCCGACGCTCTTGCGACTTCGTATCCGTGAGCATTGGTCTCGAGGACTTTAAGGTTGTGCTGAAATTGTTCCCAACTGATATAACCGGGATGGGCGCTCGGGATGCAGGCAAGCCAGTCGTTGCAATCTCGCTTGCGTTGGAGCTTCTTCCCGTCGGCAGCTCGCCGATAATGGCGCCGACCGTAGGCGTAGGCGCCGGAATAGCGCGGATTGTTCAGTGTTCGGAGTGCGGCTGATATGGTCAGTGGCTGGAAAATCAACACTTGTTTATTGCGAATCCGCGATGGAAAACGAAGCCCCTCGCGGCGGAATGCTTTGACCGTCTGGGAGGCGGAGCCTACCCGTGAGAACGTCTCAAAAAAATATGAGATCGTCTCCCTTATCTGCGTATCGGGGTCGAGCACGACATTGCCGGCCTCATCGTATGCGAAACCGGTGGGAAGCGCACAGCGATATTCGCCGCGGCGAGCCTTATTGAGAATCCCGCCGCGCAATCGTGCTTTGATGACATGGAGTTCGGCCTCGCTCATCGTTCCCTTGAGGCCGAGCAAGAGGCGATCGTTGAAGCTGGCCGGATCGTAGACGCCGTCCTCGTCGAGAATCAGCGTATCGGCGAGGGCGCAGATCTCCAACAAGCGATGCCAGTCGGCGTTGTTCCTCGCCAGTCGTGACACCTCCAGCCCCATGACGATGCCAGCGCGCCCCATGCCAACATCGCTCACCAGTCGTTGGAAACCTTCCCGCCAGGACGCCGACGCGCCGGACTCACCCTGGTCGCTGTCGATCACGTTGATTTGGTCGTCACGCCAGCCGAGTGCGGTCGCACGGCCGCGAAGAGCATATTGCCGCTTTGTGCTCTCGACGTTCTCGATGACCTGCCGCATCGACGACTGACGGATGTAGAGATAAGCACCCCGTTCGAGGTGATGGGGCTGAACTTTGAGCGATACATTCATGCTGGTCTCCGGTCATTAATGGTCATTGCCAATGTCGCCAGCACATTAATGACGGCGCGGCGTTCGCTGAGCTCGGGCAGATTCGCCGAGCCGGATGTGGTGATGGGAATCGGCTCTTGCCGGATGGCGCCGAGAGTTACACTGCGTGTCCATCCCCACAGGCCACGCTGGAGAAGGACGACCAGACCACTGCGGGCGGCTGGGGGCAGAGGTTCGCCAAGCATGGCGGAGCGCAAGGTTTCGTATTGGATCACGACAGCGGACGAGTGTGGCGACGGCGTTGCCACAGCTTCGATCAGCGCGGCGTTTTTTTTCCACCGACCGCGCGCTCGATTGTTCTGGGATGGATATCGAGACCAAACTCCTTCTGGACCAATTGCGCCAAGTCGCGCGCGCGGATCGGCCCGCCCGGAGCAACCTGTGTCCTGAGGAAGGCCAGCAGTTCGGCCTGGATCTTGTGTGGACCGCGTGGACCTCGCTTCTTCGGCACCAGCCCCGTGATTCCTGCTTCGTCGAAGTCTGCTTTGGCCTGGTAATAGGTCGGCCGCGAGACGCCGTATTCGTCGGACACGTCTGTCACCGAAGCGTTCTCGACAGAGACCCGGCGGAGCATCTCGTACTTCACCTGCACCACATCGCGTGGATCGAAAAATCCGCCTTCCTGAAACTTCGGATCGCAGACTTTCTCGGGCGCTGGGTGCAGGGTGCCGTCTTCGGCGAGGGCGTCGGCCTTGGAGTGCTTGCGATCGTTGCTTGACGGCATGGCGAACTCCATGAAGCCGGAAAGGTATAATGTAACTATATTTATACCGCATATAATACTCCGTCAACGGCCAAAAAACTGCCATACCATTTGGCAATATCGGCATAAATCGATGATTTACCGACAAGTGTAAGGTCATCGCGGCGTTAATTCCTTTACAATTGCGGCGAAATTATCTTTACAAATATCTCCGGAATTGGAATTCTTCTCCGAGGAGAAGAGAGCCACGAGCTGGGCGAGACCAACCAAGTCCGAGACCCGAAACAGCGCCCGCCCTTGGCCCATGACGACTTCGGGATCCGGGGCGACCATGTCGGTCCATTGCGGCGGAACCGAGCAAATGGCGCTATCATCGACACGCAACAAAAGTCGCTTGCCGGCCGGGTTAGAGCGCTCGCCGACGCAAACAAGCTGCCGACCGCCGAATGGATGGAAAGGATGTGTTATGCGGACAAGCCTTGCCGAAGCAGAGGGATGGTCTGCATTCGAAGGTGAGTTACAAGCGGTTGGAAGCGGGCAGCTTTACGTGGCCGCCGGTACAGGATGGTTCGATCACGCTGAGCACCACGCAGTTACGGCTTTTGTTTTCCGGCATGGACTGGACGCAGATACAAGCACGCACAAGCATGCCGGTACGCCCGGTTATACCGCTCGAAAAATTGCAGAACGCACCGTAATTTTCTAGCGAAACCCCCGGCGTGTTTGGTACATTTCCGGCATGTCGGTTGGCCAAATCCCTGCTCATGATCCGGAGCGCTTGCTGGCGTTGAACGCGGCTCTGCGTGAAGAGAACGAGAGTCTGCGGGCCATTGTGGAAACTCTGAAGCGGGCCCTGTATGGCGCGCGGTCCGAGAAACAAAGCGAGTCTGCGAACCAGTTGCCGCTCGCTTTGGGTGATCTCTCGGCCACGCAGGTCGAGCCAGCTAAATTGCCATCGCCGGCAAATTCCAACCGGCCGCCCCGCCGTGCCCCAAAGCGGTGCGCAATATCGGTGGCCTGCCGGGGCATCAACCGCGCGTGGAAATGGTCATCGAGCCCGCGAGCAAGGCTTGTCCCTGCTGCCAGGGCAGACTGCATGCCATCTGGCCGGCTTTAACGGCGTGCTGCAGGTCGATGCTTATGGCGGTTACAACAGATTGACCAAGGCTGATCGTCCCGGTGGTGCTGTTACGCGGGCATTTTGTCTTGCGCATGCCCGGCGTAAGTTTTTCGAAGTCCACAAGGCAACCGGCTGTCCAATCGCGGCTGAAGCTTTACAGCGCATTGCTGAGATCTATGCGATTGAGGCCCGCATCCGCGGCACCAGTGCCGATAACCGCCTGCGGGCACGGCAATCCGAGACACGGCTTTTGTTTGATGCGCTCAAACCCTGGCTGATGGACCGCCTGGCCGAAATCTCGGCGAAATCTTCCCTGGCCAAGGCGATCCGCTATACGCTCGGCCACTGGGCCGGGCTCGGCCTGTTCCTCACCGATGGCAGGGTGGAAGTGGATAACAACACGGTGGAACGGACGATCAGGCCGATCAGCCTGGGCCGCAAGAACGCCTTGTTCGCCGGCTCAGACGGCGGTGGCGAGACCTGGGCGATTCTGGCCTCGTTGATCAACTCCGCAAAACTGCACAATCTCGCCCCACAAACCTACGTTGCCGATGTTCTGGAACGGATCGTCTCTGGCCGGACCAAGGTGAATGCCTTGCACGAATTATTGCCCTGGAACTGGAAGGCGCTCCAGGCGCAACCAGCACAAGCCGCATGAGACAGCGGCAGGCGCGCGCATCGCGAAGTGCCGCAGGGACGATGGATCTGGAGGTCCTTGATGCTTGGCTGGAGCGGTTGAAGCCGGCCGCCAAGGTGGACGGCGTGTCGATGTTGGACGGTTATCTCGCCGCCATCGTCGCCAGTCCTTGCTCCATACCGCCCAACGAATGGTTCTTTGATCTGCTCGGTCCGAAGGGAAATATCGCCTCAGCGCAGGGCAAGCAACTCGATGCCATCATGGCGATCGCCGCACGGTTCAATGCCATCGGCGAAATTCTCTCGACTGCCCCCGGGGAATACGCGCCCATTTTCCAGCGTGCCGACGATGGCACCGTGTTCGCCGGACCATGGTGCATGGGCTTTGCCGCCGCGATGAAATTACGCTGGGACGCCTGGGCGCCACTGCGCGATTCCAAAGGCATCGAATGCGGCCTGCTGCTGCCAATCATGTTCTATTGCGCCGACGAGTTGGCCGTGCCGGCAGGCCCCCCGCGACAAGCCATCGATACAAAATCGTACCTCAAAACCGCCTATCACGACATCCCCATCGTCGTGCCCGCAATCCGAGACTTCTGGATGCCAAACCGCCTCGCTGAAACCCCATAGCCACCCCGGCGTAACACTCCCGTGGGGTCCTCGCATCGGTTACTTTGCAAATGTGCTCGCACCATCTGGTGGAGCCCCGCGCCTGCACTCCGGCGGCGCCCCGGGAGAAGGGGCAGGTTGAGAACCAGGTCCGTAACATGCGTGACCGGCTGTTTTTGCCCAAGTCGCGGGTAAAAAGCCTGGGCGAATTGAATGCGTGGCTGGAAGACCAGTGCGTTGCCCACGCCAAAGCCACGATGCATCCGGAGCTCAAGGACCGGACGATCGGGTCGGTGTTCCAGGAAGAACGTGCCAGCCTGATGGAATTGCGTGGCCCGTTCGATGGTTTTGTCGAAAAGGAGGTACGCGCCACGACCACCTGCCTGATCATGGCCGACCACAGGGGAGTGAGTCTGAGCGTCTGCATCTGCGCGTACATGTCCCGCGCCAAATCTCGCAGGCCGAGTTTGCCGTACCGGTCCGGAAATTGTGCGGCGAGTTTCGGCAGAACAACCTTCGGAACTATAGCGGCACGCCCGATGCCGAGATCAGTCGCGAAGCGGGCCACTTTTGCGCCGCCCGGTGTCAGCGATGGCGATCTACTTGGCGCGAGCCGCATTCACGGTCTGTGCGGCCACCCACGCGTTTCAGCGCGTTTCTGCCACGCCGTGCAGACAGGACGCCAATTGCTTAAAGCATTCGGATGTGATCGACTTGGGCTCGGCTTTGGCCAGAATGACTCGGTCTTGCCGGAGAACATGGGGTCATGTGAATAAAGAAGCTCATCATCATGTCGTTGAAAAGCCCGCTGTTCTGGGTCGGCGCCGTGCTCTTTTTGGCGGCTATTACCACCTCTGTTCTGTCAGATGGTCTCGCTTGGCGGCCGAGCCTCCATGGATATGCAGGGTCTACGAGATCCGAATAGTGGAAGAAATCGTCGGTCGCATCGTGTAAGTTGGCTCCGTGTGCTGCCCCCGCAATGCTATACACCGCGAACCTGACCGCGAGACGCTCCAAGGGTGAGACACTCGGCACCATCACCTAATTTGCTGGATGGAACGGTAACACGTCCGTACGTGGTCGCTTTGGCGATTCTTGTCACCATTGCCGACGTATGGTGGCTCTACCGAGCGAAGCCGCATAAGCTGGAGGTAGCGATCATAATTTCGGAGAAGCTTGACCACGAGTTTTTACGAATGCCTTGGAATAAAAATCTCTTATCTGTGAATTTTTGGTGTTTCTTTACTTCGGGCCGCCGAGCACGAGCTGAATGGCGCGCGTGAGTTCAGCCTCACGAAAGGGCTTCGCAAGAACTACCGCCTCCGGCCTAAGTGCCTTAACTTCTGAAATATTGCCGCTCATGAACAAATGAGGAACGAATCCGGTGCGGAGTATTTCCTCGACGGCTGAGACGCCGCTTCCATTGCCCAACGACGCGTCGACGATCATAAGGTCCGGTTTGTGTTGAGCGGCAGCAGTCACCGCACCGGCCTCGGTGGCCTCAATTGCACAAACGTCAAAGCCCATCCCTGCGAGCGTCTCAGCAAGCAACATTGCGATCATGGCGTGATCTTCCACCACGAGGACGCGGAGCGCTGTCATAGGATCACTTCGCGTCCTTCGCCAATTTGGTTGCCGAACATCATGAATCATGATGTGTGGCGTTGTCAACGGCGGAGACGTTGAATGTAAATGCGGCCGGCACCTACGTTGGAAACCTGAGCGTTTCGTTGCTTCGCGCAGACAGACCCCTATGAAGTCTTGATGCCGCATGATATTCTCATTTTCTGTGTTTACCGAATATTTCCGCTCGTTCGAGGGCATTATCCCAAGGGGCTCCTGCATCATGCAGAATTTTCTTCCAAGCAGCTTGCGCGAAAACCCCTTCAAGGGCGAGCTAACTGACGAACAGTTTCAGTCGATTTTCGCACAGAATATTTGCTACAGTGTGCTCGACGAAAAGGCCATCATCGCCATTACCGATGCGAAGGGCGTCATAAAATATGCAAACGACGCGTTCCTAAAACTATCACAATATTCATGGACTGAGATCATTGGAAGAGACCATCGAATTCTAAATTCAGGGTTCCATCCGCGCTCGTTCTTTGAAGATATGTATCGAGACATCACCAACGGAAAAAAATGGCGTGGCGAAATTCGAAACCGTGCGAAAGATGGCTCATTCTATTGGGTTGACACTACAATCGTGCCGATCCTTGGCGAGTATGCAAAACTTCTGGGTTACGCCGCGATCCGGATCGACATCACCGATCACAAGCAAATGGAATTTCGCCTCGCGCAGCAGACGCAGAATCTCCTGCGCTCTAACGAGGAACTGGAGCAGTTTGCCTATGTGGCCTCGCACGACCTGAAGGCGCCTCTGCGTGGCATCGAGAATCTGGTGGGCTGGATCGAGGAAGATCTTGAATCCTCACTCACCGGTGACACGCGTGCCAACATGGACCTTTTGAAAAGCCGCGTGCGGCGATTGGAGGGCTTGTTGGACGATCTGCTCGCCTATTCCCGCGCTGGACGCGGTGAGACGGCTAGCGAACTCATTGACACCAAGGAGCTGGTCGATGAGCTTACCCTTCTCGTCAGTCCGCCGCAGGGCTTCAGCATTGTCGGGAGCGAGGCCCTTCCAACCATACAGACCGATCGGGTACCTTTAACCCAGGTGGTGCTGAATCTGATCGGCAACGCGATCAAGCACCACGACCGTCCGGAAAATGGACATGTGTGGATTGAAGCGCTTACCCTCCCACACTCCATCAAATTCACGGTTACGGACGACGGGCCGGGCATCCCGGAACGTTTCCGCGAGCGCGTCTTTGGCATGTTTCAGACGCTCAAACCTCGCGATGAGGTTGAAGGTAGTGGGATGGGGCTTGCGATAGTCAGGAAATTAGTTGACTATCAGGGCGGAAAAATTTGGTTAACAGAGGGACGGGCGGGGCAAGGACTCTCGGTTCACTTCATTTGGCCACAGAGTAAACGGGAAAGCACATATGACACTAACGGTAAATTTGCTGCTCGTTGACGATGATGAGGTCGATGTTCAAGGGCTGAAACGCGCTTTTGCAAAAAGCCGGATCGGCAATCCGATCACGGTGGCGCGCGATGGCATTGAAGCCCTTGAGTTCCTACGTGGTGAGAATGGCCGGCCCCAACTTCCCAAACCACATCTGATCCTGCTCGATCTGAACATGCCTCGTATGAACGGGCTTGAGTTCCTTGAGGCAATCCGCGCGGACGAGGACCTGAAAAGGTCGGTCGTTTTTATGATCACAACATCGAAGGCGGAGGAGGACAAGGCTCGCGCCTACGATCAGCATGTCGCGGGCTATATCGTCAAGCAGGATCCAGCCAACACTTTTATGCAGGCCGTTGCGCTGATGGAGCACTATTGGAAGATTGTGGAATTTCCTGAGTAGCGACATGACATCTGTGACCCGCATCCTCCTGATTGATGACGACAAGGTTGACCGGACAATGGTGCGGAGAGCCCTTGAAAAGTCTGGCCTCGCATACGACCTCGTCGAAGCAGCAGACGGCGCGCACGGCCTTCGTTATGCTCAAGAGCAGGCGTTTGATTGCGTGCTGCTCGATTATCGCCTTCCCGACGTCGATGCTTTTGAATTGCTGACGGTTCTGTTGTCGCCGGAGGGCGGGGGCCAAGCGGTCTTGATGTTGACGGGTGAAGCCGACCAGGAGATTGCGATTAGCTTGATGCGGGCTGGAGCGCTCGACTATCTGACTAAGGTTGAGGTGACGCCATCGAGTCTCGCTCGGGCAATCCGCTACGCGAAGGCGCGACGGGAGTTCCTGGCCGAGCTCAATACGGCACGTCGCGAGGCCGAAGAAAAATCGCTCGCGCTTGATATTTTAAATCGGCAAAAGACATTTCTGTTTTCGATCATAGGTCACGATCTGCGCAATCCCTTCCAGGTGTTGCTCGGCACGACGACCATTTTACGCCAAGCTGTATCCACTGGGAATATCGCGTCACTCAAGCATCTCGCCCAAGGCATCGAGGAGGCAGCAGACCAAGCCTATACATTGATGGAAAGCCTGTTCGCGTGGGCGAGCCTGCAAATGGATACGATGGCGATCTCTTTGGTTGACGTCGATCTTGAGGAGGTCGCACATGAAACGGTCCGAAACGCGGCGAAGGCAGCTACCGAGAAGAGCATAATTCTTTTTGTTAGTTGCTCTGGTATCCAGGTGCGTGCGCATCGTGACATGCTTGCGGCGGTGCTGCGTAATCTCGTGAGCAATGCGGTCAAGTTCACTTTGCCCGGAGGGATGATTACAATCTCGGCGTATCGGCGTAGCGATTTGGTTGAAATTGAAGTTATCGATACGGGCGTCGGTATGCCTCCAAATAAGATTTCCGATCTCTTCAAACTGGACCAACGCACTTCCACTAACGGAACCGCAGGAGAGCGCGGCAGTGGTCTTGGCCTTCTTCTGTGCCGTGACCTTGTAGAGCGGCTTGGCGCAGAGCTTTCGGTCTCCAGTGCCGTCAATCAGGGAACCACGTTTCGCTTCACGCTGGGCGGCATTCTGGTCCGTCCAGAGTCACCTGTAGGCAATATCGAGAATCTTCAAGGTGAGGCTACCGCCGAACGCGGCCATGCCAGGCCCAAAGTTGCGAAATACCTGGATTTTTAGAATAAACTGACAAAGCTGGGTAAAACTTTTCGTTTGGTTATGACGGTCCTGGCCGAGATACGGGAAAACTAAAAAATTTTTATCAAGAAGAAAATAACTTTGTATGCCCGATGATAAACGCGTCGCCATCTTGCCGATGGCCGTCAGGCTGTTCCACGATCCCCTTTTTCTTCTTGGCTGAGGCGCGATGCATCTAAGCCGTTGTTGATCGAGATCATGGCCGTTTATCTCCAGGCAGCTACTCTCTTGCGGTTCCGGTGTGCACATGGTCGCCGATGGGATCATCCGCTTTTCGTCGGGTGCTGAGGTTGAGGAGAGATGATATGCGAAACGGTGTAGAACAAACTCAGGTTCAGAGTGATCTCTTTCGGCCAATGCAGCTTGGGCCGTATCAACGGCTCTGGTGCAAATTTTTCGCGGTCGATAATATGGGTCTGATGACTGCAAAGGGTTGCTGAAATGGCGAAATCACCGGTCGGCCTTGATGAGCTATTCAAGGGACGGCACTTTGAACGCGAGATAATCG
>PLSD01000104.1 GCA_003164135.1 Acetobacteraceae bacterium | reverse complement strand
CGGGGGCCATCCACATATGAATTTTACTGTGTAGGCTCGGTGCCCGCCACCGCCGCGGCCTTCTGCTTTCCCTGCTCCTTGTTCAAGGCTAAGAAAACGACCTTCAACTCGCCCTGCCCGTCCCTATAGCGCGCAACGAAGCCGTTCGGTCGAGAATCTGTCCGGGCAGGAATAGGATAGAAACCGGACGTAGGACACTCGCGTCCTCGACGGCTGCTATGGTGAAGATCCCATGCTGTCGATCATGGCATATTCATTGTCGGCGTCAGCCGCCAAAAAGGCAAAGACCCGCTCCCAGACGCCAGCTTTAGCCCAACGGCTGAACCGCTTATGAATATTGATCGCGTCGCCAAACCGTTCCGGTAAATCCCGCCGGGGAATACCAGCCCGATACCGGTATAGAACCGCGTCGACAAAAAGCTTGTTGTCCTTGGCGGTCACACCAACGTCGCCATCTTTTCCAGGCAGGAGGTGTGCAATCCGCTCCCATTGGTCCGTCCGAAGCCCATAGCGACCCATTAATCGGCCTTTCATACGCTGATCAGCTATGAATCAGAGAAAGCTCCGCGCCGGAATCCCCCCAGTCAAATGACCACAGGCCCTAGCGTTCCGCCGGCCAGGGGGGCTAAATGGCCATTCCATTTGGGAAAGAGCGGTTTCGTGGGGAATGTCCTTTTGGTGGACGGCGGGAACGAAGTGACGCAGCGACCACTGCACGTCGCCGTGTGTTTTCTCGCCTTCGACCGGCATCATCTCGTGCGGCTGTGCCTGGAACGACTCCTGCGCTTTTTGCCCGAAGGATGGGATCTGCGGGTCTGGCAGGATGGCGAGCACGAGACGCATTCCGGGAACATCGTCGGCGACGCAGCGCGCATTCAGCGCAACCTAGCTTATTACGCGGCCAAAAATTTAGCGGTCGATCACGAACCCGGGCGCAACCGGGGCATCGCCTTGACCTATTGGTCCGCCGAGCGCTGGGCGTTTGAAACAATGCAGGCGGATATTGGAATTTTCATCGAGGATGACATTGTCGTCGGGGAACAATTCTTCCCCGCCATGGCGTCGCTGGCGCGTATTGCCCGCAACGATCCGCGCGTCGGCGCTTTCTCCGCCTATGGCCATTCCGGCGCGCATTGCGCCACGCAATGGCTGCTGCGCAACTGGCTGACACCGATGCATCATCGTTGGGGGTATGGCATTACCCGGGATTATTGGCAGCGCACGAAGCAGGATTACGAAGCCTATTTGCGCATTCTGGAGGGCCATGATTACCGCGACAGACCCGACCCGGAGATTAAAAAATGGATCGCCAGCCTGGGGGGTAATTTGTGGCTCAGGCGCATCACCAGCCAGGACGGCGCGCGTACGGCCATCATGCTCAAACTGGGCTGCTTCTCGATTATGACGACGCCGAGCTACGCGGTGAATATCGGCAAACGCGGCGTGCATTTCAAGCCAATCTCGTACCTTAGAAATCGGAACAGCATGAAAGGCCGCCACGCTTTCTTCCCCTGGCCGGTGAACCTCGCACCCAGGCTCTCTGCATTTTCGGCGCTGTGGCTTAACCTGAGATCACGCTGGTTTTTATATTGGTGAGACCCTCGCGAAGACGATGGACGATGGGAGCCAGACGGTAACGCCAACCTGACGGCGCTGCCGTAGGGATTACGACTTTGCCGCCCTCTTGCGTGTCGATCTCCGCCAGCAAGGCAAGAAAACGTGCCCGGGCGATGGCCAGCGCCTCGTCGCGCACCGGCGAACGTTGCCTACTCAGCCGGCCGATATGCGGATTGGTGTTGATTTCATACACCACTTCCTGGCCGTTGACGGTGGCATGATCGGCGCGGCCATATTCGATCTGCGCAATCTCGAATGCCGGACGCAATGTCTCGGCCCCTTCATTGGCGGCGACTGCATCGCGTTCTTCGGCAAATTGCGCCGCCGTGGTGAGGCCCGGCGTGCCGTATTTTACCAGCCAGTTATCTTCCACCACGGCATGGTCGAGATGCATTCCAGCGCCAACGCGGAACGTACCAAACTTGCGCCAGACGTTCGGCGCGATGGGGGCGGCGCAGAATTCGATGACGACCATGAAGCGCAGCGGCACGCCCTGCGCGTGCAAGGTGACAAGTGCTGCATCCAATTCCGCCTGACTGCCAAGGAGGCCGGTGACCGGGAAGCCATGGTCGGCCTCGCAGCGGATGAACACGGGAAAACGTTCCGGCCGGGGCGAGATTTCGGCGCGGTACACGGTGAAGGGGTTGTGGCCGTGCGCGTGCAGCGCGTGGAGCAGAGCGTAGCGATGCCGCACCAGCGCCGGGTTGTTCAGGCAACGCAGCCCGACGGCAGTGGCGGCCTGATAAACCTGCGCCGCGAAAAAAAGTTCCGGCGGCGAGAGACGCTCCAGATCGGTAAAAACATAGGTCGCGCGCGGGATGCGCCGGGCGTGGAACAAATGCTCCCAGGCCATGGCGCGAAATTGCGGCACGGAGGGGCCTAAACGGCCATCGACAAGCGAGGCCACGGTATAAGCATGGCGCTTTGTGGTCACGAAAATAATCATCTGCGCGGCATAGTCTCCGGGAAGATTCCGCTTGTCAAAAGCGCCCCCCAAAGGCACACTCCCGGCGCAGAACAATTGCCACGGAGCCACCATGTCCCAACCGGCCAAATCCCTTTCCGCCGCGCTCGCCAGCTGCAAGCTAGTCGGGTTTTTAGCCAATGGCGCGACGAAAGACAACGCCGCAAAGATTGGCAGCTCCAAGATTGGCGGCGTGAAGCCGCCAGCACCCCCGGCAGCCGGGCTTACGAAGGATAGTTCAGCCAAAATCGGCACCGTTAAACCGGGAATTAATAAAGGCCCGCTGTAGCTTCGTGAACGGCAGCTGGCGGCGGTAGGGTTTGTCCCTTTTTAGTTTTGGTCCGGACCCGGCGCGGGCGCAAAGGCTCGATGAACGGGTGCGCGACAGTCTGGCCGTGAGCCTGAGCGAGATCGCCCATGCCATTGGTGAGGAAATAGGTTTTCCGCCGTCGCAGGCAGATCCACTCATTCAGCACTTACGCGCCAGGCCGGTCGCGCCCGGTCTATTCGCGATCTATACCGCCCTGGTGGAAGCCGCCCTGCGCGAGGACGCCGCCGAGGCTGCGGCGCTGGCCAAAAACCTTAGGCATGCCTGCGAAAAAACGGTGCAAAGCCTGCGTGTGGTGAATTTGACCGATGATGATCTTGGCCCCGGCCAAGTGGAACGATACCGGCGGATCATCACCGGAGACGAACCGGAAATTATCATTCCACTTGCCCAGGTGGACGAAGCCGAGCTGCTGCGGGCCGGCCGGTTGATTACAGTAACGCTTTCGCTTCTGGATACGGCGGCGCCCGAAATTGCCGGTGAACTGCGCGTCCTGGTGCGCGAGGTGGTGATCGTGCACAGCGCCGCCCAGGCAGATGACAGCGCGGCACTTGAACTAGACGGTGCCTCAAGCTTCTATCTCTGGGGCGCACTGTTGCTGAACTCGGCACGGCAACGGGGGCGGGTGTCCATGGCGGTGACCCTGGTGCATGAGGCCGTGCATGGCTTGTTGTTCGGCATGAGCCTGGGTGCACCATTGGTGGAGAATGCCCCCGAGGAGCGTTACCTGTCGCCGTTGCGCGACGATCTTCGCCCGATGGATGGACTGTTTCACGCAACCTATGTTTTGGCCAGAATGATCGACTGCCTGCAAAGACTGCTACACTCCTCGGAACTCACGCCAGACGAAATCTCCGCAGCCCAAATGGCGCTGGCGCAGCACCAAGCGGAGTATGAAGCTGGCTTGGTGCTGGTGACGGCATCGGCACGCTTTACCCAAATTGGCGCGGCGGCTTTTCATGCCATGCGCCAGGCGACGGTATTTTAACCAAGCTGCGCTTTTGGGGAGAGAGGTTTATCGAAATCCGCCAGATTCGGAAAAATCGAAGCATGCCCGTGGCATAGTCGAATGATCACGGCGTTGAGCGCCGCTGGACGCAAGTATCGTGTTACCTTTGAGAGCGGCAGCCTCACGGCGCTTCAATCCGCTGTACGGGCAGGACTAGGCGTTACGACAATGCTGCCTATGGCGATGGCACCGGGCCTCAGCAGCCTGCCGGTTGCGCCATTCCTCCCAGAATTGCCCGATATAGACATCGGTTTGGCGCGGCAGCCCTTAAGTGAAGGAAATGTGCTGACGAATGCGGTTGAGGAAATGCTGAAGCAGCTCGTTTAATGCGTCACCGAACGATTTGTCCGCGATCGCTCGCTTTGATTGTCCACTTGCTGCCTTTTCGCATTTCAAACCTGCCGTTCCTGTTCCATCTGGTCGCTTTGCGCCTCATACTCGCCGTTTCCGGGCGCTCCCGGCCTGCTCCGAAGCGGCCATTCGTTGAATTCCGACGGGCTGTATTTGACAGTTTCGCCATAACGTAGTGTCCTGGCCGTACCGAGGGGTGTTCCGTGAAGGAACTGAGACGTCGCTTTGGGGCAACCTGCCGCGATAAACCCTTTGAACCTGATCCGGATCATACCGGCGGAGGGACGGGGATTTGCAGAATGTCTTTGCTCCCGCTCTCTGTTTTTTGGAGGGCGTACACCGTGGCCATTCAACAGAAGCTACATGCCGTGACCACCGGGCCGATTATCGGCTCACATAAAATCTATACCGCGCCGCAAGGGCGGCCCGACATTCTGGTGCCGTTCCGTGAGATCGCGCTGCACCCCACGGCCAAGGAGCCGCCCCTGCGGCTTTATGACACCTCCGGCCCCTATACCGAAACCTCCGCCTGTATTGACCTCGATGCGGGTTTGCCCAAACCCCGTGCCGCGTGGGTTGCCGCGCGTGGGTTCGCCGGCGTGGCTGGGCGCGTGATAAAGCCCGGGGATAATGGCTTTGTCCCCGCCGACAGGCTGGTGCCGCTCTGTCCGGCACCGCATGAAATTCATGTCGCGCCAGACGGAAAATTGGTCACGCAATATGAATTCGCCCGCGCCGGGATCATTACCGAGGAAATGATCTACGTCGCGCACCGGGAAAACCTGGGGCGCTGCGCCGCGCATGAGCAGGCAGCGGCTCTGCGCGCCGATGGCGAGGATTTTGGCGCGGTGATTCCGGAGTTTGTCACGCCGGAATTCGTCCGCTCGGAAATTGCCGCGGGCCGCGCCATCATTCCGGCCAATATCAATCACCCTGAACTGGAGCCTGTCATCATCGGGCGCAATTTCCTGGTGAAGATCAACGCCAATATCGGCAATTCCGCTGTGACTTCCAGTGCGGCGGAGGAGGTGGAGAAACTGGTCTGGGCGATCCGCTGGGGCGCGGACACGGTGATGGACCTCTCCACCGGGCGCAACATCCACAATATCCGCAGCTGGATACTGCGCAATTCACCGGTGCCGATCGGGACCGTGCCGATCTACCAGGCGCTGGAGAAAGTTGGCGGCGACGCCAGCAAGCTCGACTGGGAGGTGTTCAAGGATACGCTGATCGAGCAGGCCGAACAGGGCGTGGATTATTTCACCATCCATGCCGGCGTGCGGCTGGGCTACATCCCGCTCACCGCCAAGCGCGTCACCGGCATTGTCTCACGCGGCGGTTCGATCATGGCGCATTGGTGCCTGTCGCATCACCGCGAGAGTTTCATCTACGAGCATTTTGGCGACATCTGCGACATCATGCGCAAATACGATGTGTCGTTCTCATTGGGCGATGGCTTGCGCCCCGGCTCGAACGCCGATGCCAACGACGCCGCGCAATTTTCTGAGCTGGAGACATTGGGCGAGCTGACGAAAACTGCCTGGGCCAAAGGCTGCCAGGTGATGATCGAAGGCCCCGGCCATGTACCGATGCACAAGATCAAGGCCAATATGGATAAACAGTTGGCAACTTGCCACGAGGCGCCCTTCTACACGCTGGGGCCGCTGACCACTGACATCGCGCCGGGCTACGACCATATCACCTCCGCCATTGGTGCGGCGATGATCGGTTGGTTCGGCACGGCCATGCTCTGTTACGTCACGCCGAAAGAACATTTGGGCTTGCCCAACCGGGAGGACGTAAAAACCGGCGTTATCACCTACAAGCTCGCGGCCCATGCGGCTGACTTGGCGAAAGGTCATCCGTCCGCCCGGCTACGCGATGACGCTGTTTCCCGCGCGCGGTTCGAGTTTCGCTGGGAGGACCAGTTCAACCTGAGCCTGGACCCGGACACGGCGCGTAGCTTCCACGATGAAACCCTGCCGAAAGAGGCGCACAAGACCGCCCATTTCTGTTCCATGTGCGGGCCAAAATTCTGTTCCATGAAAATCAGCCATGACATTCGGGAGGAGGCCGAGCGCATTGCGGGTCTGGAAACGCAGAAAGCCCTGTTCAAGGAAACCGGCAACCAGCTTTACATGCCGGTCGCCGCAACCGCTTTTGAAAATTCAGAGGTTGGATAAGCCATAATCTGCTCGGCAAGGCGCGGTGCCATCGCAGCGCGCTTTTTGCCGAACAGATGGCAGATTGAAGCAGTCAATGCCGCGCGGTTGAGTGTGTAAAAATGGAAGTGGCGCACACCGCCATCATAAAGCTGTTTGCACATTTCAGCGGCGATGGTGGCGGCGACAAGTTGGCGGGTCTCGGGCTGCTCGTCGAGGCCCTCAGGTTTGTCTCTTTGACGATGCGCGCGACGGTGGCGTGGGTGCGCTCACGCGTGGAACCATCCGCGCCGTATGTCACCGAGACAAAACGCGAGCCGAAGGCGCTCAAGCTGCCGACCTTCCTGCGTGAGTATGACAAGCTTGCCCCGCAATGTGCCGCCGAAGGCGTCGACCACACCCGGTACCTGCTGCGCCTGGCCGAACTCGAACTGATCGAGCGCGAACGGCGGATGGTCGAGCGGCGCATCAAGGAGGCGAGGTTCCCGGCCGTCAAAAGCCTCGACAGCTTCGACTTCCTGGCGCTCCCCTCGCTCAACAAGGCCCTGGTGCTGGAACTCGCCCACTCAGAGTACGTCGCCCGCCGCGAGAACATCATCGCGGTCGGCAACTCCCGCACCGGCAAGACGCACATTGGCCTGGGATTGGGACTGGCGGCTTGCCAGAAGGGCCTCTCGGTCGGCTTTACCACCGCCGCGGCACTGGTCAGCGAGTTGATCGAGGCAAGGGATGAGAAGCGGTTTCTCCGCCTGCAGCGGCAGCTTGCCGGCTACAAGCTGCTGATCATCGACGAACTCGGCTATGTGCCGTTTTCGCAGACCGGCGCCGAGCTGTTGTTTGAGGTGTTCAGCCAGCGCTATGAGCGCGGATCCACCATCGTTACCCGCAACCTTCCGTTCGACGAGTGGACCGGCGTGTTCGCCTCCGAGCGCCTTACCGGCGCCCTGCTCGACCGACTCACCCACCACGTCCTTATCCTCGAAATGAACGGCGACAGCTATCGGCTCAAGCAGAGCAAGCACTGGCAGCGCGGCGCCCGACCCGCCGATCCGCCGGACAACCGACCCGAGGGATGATGCCGAAATGCAAGAAGGCCCCGCGGGGGCCTTCTTGCATTCATCCCCGATGCATTTTTACTCCGGCCCGCCGATGCATTTTCTCTCCCGCGTTGACAAAAAGCCTCGTCCGACCGAGAGAAGGCGATGAAGACGCAGAAAAATGTCGGGTAACAGCACAGAGCGATCATCCACGAAGATGCCCGCTCAAGTTGGGCGACGATCGCGTGCCATCTTGCCAGGCAAGACGCTTGCCGCGTTCGTGGCGGCGGTGATCGCCATTTTTGTGACCGTTGGGATGTCTTATCAGTCGCTGAAGGCTCGCACTGCCGCCGTGGAGTCCATCAACCACAGCAATGAGGTTCGGCAACAGCTGAATCTGTTCTTGTCCGACCTGACGGATGCCGAGACCGGCCAGCGCGGCTTCCTGCTCACCGGGACCGAGTCCTTTCTCGAGCCCTACAACCACGCGCAAACGTCGTTGCCCGGCGAACTCGCGACGTTGCGCCGGTTGACCGTGGCTCCCGACCAGCAGCGGGACCTCGACACGCTCGAACCATTGATGACCCAAAAGCTCGACGAGCTGGCCCAGACCATCGCCCTGAAGCGGGCCGGGCAAGCCGACGCGGCGGTCGAGATCGTTCGTAACGGTACGGGCAAGTCGATCATGGACCGGCTTCGCGCCGTGATCGCGGAGATGAACGCGGCGGAGGATCGACTGCTCCAGGAGCGAACGACAGACTGGCAGGACAGCGTGACGTCGTCGACCTACGTCACGCTCGGCGGCGCGGGGGTGCTGCTCGGTGCGCTCATGTTGATCGCGTGGCTCGCGTCTCGCGACTTCCGCACCCGCGAGGCTGAGGCGTGGCTGCGCCGGGTGCAGATGGCATTAAACACACAGGTGCAAGGCGACCTGCGTGTCGAGTCCCTCGGTGAGAAGATCCTTGGCGTGCTGGTGGAGAGCCTGGACGCCCAGGTTGGCGCGATGTACGTGACAGAACCGGGCGAGCGGCTGCGCCGGGTCGCGGGTCACGCGCTCGAACCGTCGATGGAGCATGGCGCGACGCTGCGTCTCGGCGAGGGGCTCACCGGCCAGGCGGCGAAGGAGAACCAGGCGGTTCACTTGCGCGACTTGCCGGAGGAGTACCTCCGCGTCACGTCGGCGGTCGGTCGCACGAAGTCACGCGAACTCGTCATCGCGCCCGCGAGCGTAGGCGGTATGGTGCACGCCGTCGCGGAGTTTGGATTTCTGCATCCGGTCGGCCCGATGGAGCTCGAGGTCTTGGATCGCGTGTCGGAGACAATCGCGATCGCGATCCGCTCGGCCCGGGATCGTAGCCGCCTCGAGGAGTTGCTCGAGGAAACCCAGCGCCAAGCCGAGGAGCTCCAGACGCAGCAAGAGGAGCTTCGCGTCTCGAATGAGGAGCTCGAACAAGGGAGCCACACGTTGCAGCTCTCGCAGACCCAGCTCCAGAATCAGCAAGCCGAGCTCGAACAGATCAACGCCCAGCTCGAGGAGCAAACACATTCTCTCGAGCGGCAACGCGACGAGCTGGCGCGAGCCGGGGCGGAGCTCCAGCGTGCGAGCATCTACAAATCCGAGTTCCTCGCCAACATGTCGCACGAGCTGAGGACGCCGCTCAACAGCTCGCTGATCCTAGCCAAGCTGCTCTCGGACAATCGCGAGGGCAACCTGAACCCCGAGCAGATCAAGTTCGCCCAGACGATCTACTCCGCGGGCAATGATCTGTTGACGCTGATCAACGACATCCTCGATCTGTCGAAGATCGAGGCCGGCAAGCAAGATGTGCGGCCGGAACGGATCACGATCGCGCGCCTCGTCGATGACCTCTCCAACACGTTTCAGCCGATCGCGGCGCAGAAGCAGCTCGAGCTCGCGATGCGAATTGAAGCGGGCGTGCCCGACACAGTCGAGACCGATCCGACGCAGCTCTCGCAGATACTCAAGAATCTGCTCTCGAACGCGCTCAAGTTCACTGAGCGCGGCGGGGTCTCGCTCGTGGTGGGAGCCACTGACGGGCGCATCCGGTTCGATGTGCGCGACACGGGCATCGGTATCGAGCCGGATCAACACGAGATGATCTTCGAGGCGTTCCGGCAGGCCGACGGCGGGAGCAACCGCAAGTTCGGTGGCACCGGCCTCGGCCTGTCGATCTCGCGCGACCTGGCCCGCCTGCTCGGTGGTGATCTGCACGTCGAAAGCACGCCGGGACGCGGGAGTACGTTCACGCTGTCGTTGCCGGCGCGATATGCGGCACATGACGCAACACCAGCGCCAGCCCCCGCAGCTCCCAGCCCACGGCGCGCGCCAGGCGCAATTGCTGCCCCGAGTGACCGTTCAACACCGGCGGCGGACGATCGCGACCGGCTTATATCGACCTCTCGCTCCCTTCTCATTATCGAGGACGATCCCGCCTTCGCGCGGATCCTCTATGATCTCGGCCACGAGCGCGAATTCCAGGGTCTGCTCGCGACGACGGCAGAAGACGGTGTCGCCATGGCGAAGCGCTACCGACCAAGCGCGATCATACTCGATGTCGGGCTGCCGGATCGATCGGGCCTCTCGGTCCTTGATGCTCTCAAGCGTGACCCGCTGACGCGGCACGTCCCGGTCCACGTGATTTCGGCCTCTGACCACGCAAAGACCGCGCTCGAGATGGGCGCGGCCGGATATGCGCTCAAGCCCATCGAGCGCGAACGGCTCGTCGAAGCCATCAAGCTCCTCGAAGCCAAGTTCACCCAGAAGCTCCACCGCGTGTTGATCGTCGAAGACGATCCCGTCTTGAGAGAGAGCACCGCCCGCCTGCTCGCCGCTGACGACGTCGAGACCGTCGGCGTAGGGACCGCGGCCCAAGCCCTCGAGCACCTCGGTGCCACGACCTTCGATTGCATGGTCCTCGATCTGTCACTTCCTGATCGAAGCGGGATCGAGCTGCTCGGAGAGATGTCTCGCGGAGACCAGTACGGTGTGCCGCCGGTGATCGTCTACACCGGCCGTTCACTGTCACAAGACGAGGTCCACGAGCTCGAGCAGTTCTCGAGCTCGATCATCATCAAGGGAGCGCGCTCCCCGGAGCGCCTGCTCGACGAGGTTACGCTGTTCTTGCACCAGGTGGAGTCCGAGCTTCCACCGGAGCGTCAGCGCATGCTCCGCGTCGCCCGCGACCGCGAAGCCGTGTTCGAGAACCGTCGCATCCTCATCGTCGAGGACGATGCGCGCAACGTGTTCGCGCTGACGAGCATATTAGAGCCCAAGGGCGCCAAGGTCGAGATCGCGCGCAACGGGCGCGAGGCGCTCGAGCACTTGCGCCAGCACCCCGGCGTAGATCTCGTACTGATGGACATCATGATGCCGGTGATGGATGGCCTGGAGGCGACCCGGGAGATCCGCAAGCAGCCCCAGTTTGCCAAGCTGCCGATCATAGCGCTCACGGCCAAGGCAATGATCGACGACCGGGAGAAATGCCTCGAAGCCGGCGCGAACGACTACATCGCGAAACCGCTCGATGTCGACAAGCTCCTATCCCTCACCCGGGTGTGGATCCGCAAGTGATGGACCGATCGATCCGCGACGTCGAGCTAGGCCTCCTGCTGGACGCCATCTACCTCACGTACCACTATGACTTTCGAAGCTACGCGGAGGCATCAATCAAGCGCCGCGTCATGACCGCACTCGTCCACTTCAAATGCGAAACGATCTCCAGGCTCCAAGAGCGCGTACTCCGCGAGCCGCAACTGTTCGCCGAGTTGCTGCGCTTCCTCACCGTCCAGGTGAGCGAGATGTTCCGCGACCCGACGTACTACCGCGCGCTCCGGGAGACGGTGGTTCCTTATCTGAAGACGTATGCGTCGCTAAAAATATGGGTCGCGGGATGCTCCACGGGAGAGGAGGCCTATTCGCTCGCGATCATGCTTTACGAAGAGGGGCTTCTCGACCGCACCTTGCTCTACGCGACCGACATCAACCCGGAGAGCCTGCGCACTGCCGAAGAGGGGATGTACAAGACCGAGCGCTTCACAAAGTTTACCGAAAATTACCGGCTTGCCGGCGGGCGAGCATCGCTCGGCGACTATTACTCGGCCGCCTATGGGGGAGCCGTGCTCGAGCGCAGTTTGAAGAAGGCGATCGTGTTCGCCGACCATAGTCTCGC
Source organism: Acetobacteraceae bacterium (assembly GCA_003164135.1). Classification (GTDB taxonomy): domain Bacteria; phylum Pseudomonadota; class Alphaproteobacteria; order Acetobacterales; family Acetobacteraceae; genus Acidocella. The sequence goes on along the minus strand of PLSD01000104.1, from coordinate 4,096 downwards.
GACCGACAGTGTGTTCGCGGAGATGCACCTCGTGTCGTGCCGCAACGTGCTCATCTACTTCGAGAAGGGACTCCAGGAACGCGTGCTCGGTTTGCTAAGAGATTCACTGTGCCACAAGGGCTTTCTCGGTCTCGGGCTCAAGGAGACGTTGCGATTCTCGCAGCACGCGGCGGCGTTCACCGAACTCGTGCCGGACGCTCGTATCTACCAAAGGATCTAGATGAGCAACATCGAAGCCATCGTGATCGGCGGATCGGCGGGGGCACTCGACGCGCTCCTCTCGATCCTGCCTGCGTTGCCCGAACAGGTGTCGTGCCCGATCGTCATCGTGCTTCACCTTCCGCCCGCGCTGCCGAACCACGTGCCCGAGATACTGTCTCGAGTCTGTGCGCGGGCTGTGCACGAAGCCGAGGACAAGGCGCCGCTCCGCGACCAAACGATCTATGTCGCGGCGCCGAACTATCACCTCCTGATAGAACGGAATCGCTCGCTGTCACTATCGATCGACGAACCCGTCCATCATTCGCGCCCAGCGATTGACGTGCTGTTCGAGTCGGCCGCCGACGCTTACGGACCGGCGGTGGCCGGCCTTGTGCTCTCGGGCGCGAACCAGGATGGCGCGGAGGGGCTCTGGAAAATTCGGCAGGCCGGTGGGGTGGCGATCGTCCAAGCCCCGGCGACGGCGTCTTCTCCGATGATGCCCGAGATGGCCATGCGGCGCGTCGGACCCTCTGCCCATGTTGTCTCACTCCTGGACCTCGGAGCCTTCCTCGCGAAGCTCGTCGGCGCTAAGACCCGCTGTGGAGACTTGCCATGGTGACGTCCGAACCGATCAAATTTCTGCTCGTCGACGATATGAGTGAGAACCTGCTCGCGCTCGAGGCTATCATCCGCCGCAAGGGTCTCGAAGTGCTCGTGGCGCGATCGGGATCCGATGCCCTCGAGCTATTGCTCGTACACGACGTGTCGCTAGCACTGCTTGACGTGCAGATGCCCGGGATGGACGGCTTCGAGCTCGCCGAGTTGATGCGCGGGGTCGAGCGAACCAAGCACGTGCCGATCATCTTCGTGACTGCTGGAACCCGTGATCCGCAGCGCGTGTTCAAGGGCTACGAGTCCGGCGCCGTCGACTTCCTGTTCAAACCGATCGATCCGCATATTCTGAAGAGTAAGGTGAACGTGTTCTTCGATCTGGCGCACCAGCGCCGGGAGGCCTCGCAGATCCATGAAAAGATACTCGCGATGAACGAGGCGTTAATGCTCGGTTCGCTGCGCCAGCGTGAACTCATCGAAGTCGGCGACTCGTTGAACATCCAACTGCAAAGCGAAATCCGCGCGCGCAAGCTGGCGGAAGAGGCGCTGGCCAAGACCGCCGCCGAACTAGCTGCCATTCAGACCGCAATCTCCGAAGCAGCCATCATCGCCATTACCGATGTGACCGGCAAGATTGAACAGGTTAACGATAATTTCGTGCACATTTCTAAGTACTCGCGCGAAGAACTCATCGGCCAGGATCACCGCCTGTTGAACGCCGGCTTGCGCGCCAAAGAATTCATCCGTGACCTGTCGGTGACAATTGCTAACGGCAACGTCTGGCGAAATGAAATCCGCAACCGCGCTAAAGACGGCTCACTCTACTGGGTAGATACCACGATCGCACCCATCGTCATCGAGCGCGGCAAGCCGGTCAAGTACATAGCCGTGGGTTTCGACATCACCGCGCGCAAACTCGTTGAAGAAGAGCAAAAAAAGCTCGATCAGCGCCTACGCGACCAGCAGTTCTATACCCGCTCGTTGATTGAATCTAACATCGACGCGATCATGACCACGGACCCCTCCGGCATCATCACGGACGTCAACAAGCAGATGGAGGCGCTGACTGGCTGCACGCGCGACGAGCTGATCGGCGCACCGTTCAAGGGCTACTTCACCGATCCGCAGCGGGCCGAAGCGGGGATCATTCGCGCGCTGAGCGAAAGGAAGGTCACCGATTACGAGCTGACGGCGTGCGCCCGCGACGGCAAACAAACGGTGGTGTCCTACAACGCGACCACCTTTTACGACCGGGACCGCATACTGCAGGGTGTCTTCGCCGCGGCGCGCGACATCACGGAGCACAAGCGGGTGGAGACGGAATTACATCAGGCCATTACCGCGAAATCGCGCTTTCTCGCCGCGGCGAGCCATGACCTGGGCCAGCCGCTTCAAGCGCTCACTCTGCTTCAGGGGCTGTTAGCGAGGACCGCCGAGGGAGAGCGAGCACAGAAACTGACCGCACAGCTCGGCCAGACGCTGGTCTCCATGACAGGCATGCTGAACTCGATACTCGACATAAACCAGATCGAGACCGGCATTGTCCGCGCCGAAATGGTCGGTTTCCCGATCAACGATCTGCTGGAACGGTTGAGGGACGAATTTACCTATCAGGCGCAAGCTCAGGGGCTTACCTTTCGCGTGGTCTTGTGCGGCCTTTCGATATACAGCGATCCGCGTCTGCTTGAGCAGATGATCCGCAACCTGCTCTCGAACGCATTGAAATACACCAAGCGCGGTGGGGTGCTGCTCGGTTGCCGGCGGCAAGAAGGAATGCTGCGTATCGAGATCTGGGACACCGGAATTGGCATCCCCGAGAAGGATCTTCAAGCGATCTTCGAGGAGTACCATCAACTCGATAATGCCGCGCGCGAACGGAGCCATGGTCTTGGCCTCGGTCTCTCCATCGTTCAGCGCCAGGCGGATTTGCTGGGCCATCGGGTAAGGGTCCGCTCCCGCCTGGGCAGGGGTTCGATCTTCGCCATCGAGGTCATGCTCCCGCCGAGCGCGACCGGACCACAGCTTGAATGTGCCGGGCGGTGACAAAACAGGCCACTGGAGAGTCGGCGATGTGCTGATACGGGCGGTGTAAAAGCCGGCCAGTGCAGGCTGTGTGGAAACTCAAAGGAGGCTCCGGTTTGACCGGGGCCTCTTTTGGTATTCAGAGCCTTCTTGGTCTCAGGCGGGTTGGGCTTTGAGATTTATGGCGCGGAGGATGTTGTAGGCGAGAACGGAGAGGGCCATCTCGGTTCGTGTGCCCTTGAGGTTGCGGGTGAGGAAGCGTCCGCCTGCCATCATTCTCTTGATCGTTCCAAACGGATGTTCGACGGCGCAGCGTCTTTTGCGCATCATCTCAGCTGTTGCTCGTGCGGCCATGCGGTTGCGGGCGTCTTCATCGAGGTGACGCGTAACGAATCGCTGCGCCGCAGTCGTACAGGATGCTTTCAGCGCACAGCCGGAGCAATCCGGTGAGACATAGGTGACGTTGCGATCCTTGCGCTGCAGTTGCTTGCGGACCAGCCTACGGCCATCCGGACAGATAAGTGTGTCCGTGCCGGGATCGTAAACGAAGGCGGTTCGGTCGAACAGCGTTTCGCCGCCCTGGTTGTTAACCGTCCGCTGGGCCGGCACACAGGCGACGATGCCGTCGCGCTCGCAGGCGCTGGCATGTTCACCGTTGTCGAACCCCTTGTCGGCTACCACCGTTATCTCATCGAGGCCGAGACTCTGCTTCGTGGCACTTGCCATGGGGTGAAGCTGGCGCCGGTCGGTCGGCTCGCCGGTCACGTCATGGTGAAGGATCAAGCCCGTATCGGCATCGACGGCCGTTTGCACATTGTAGGATGGTGGTTTGGGACCATGTCCCATGCCCATCGGCCGGGCGTCTTCCTCGCGTTCGACGAAGGTTGTGCGGCCCTCATCTTCGAGTTTCGCTGCCAGCCTGTCGAGTTCGGCACGCCGGTCATGAAGGGCGGCAAGCGCCGTTTGAACCGCCTGCGGCGCATCGTCAGGTTCGGCCGCGTCGGCCGCATCCAATCCGGTGAGGTAGGCTGCGATTTTGGCGTCGAGACAGGCAGTTTCCTCGGCAATATCCCGGCGGCCGGTAACCTTCTTAGGAATTGCCGCGGCCCGGAATTTAGAGCCGTCCAACGCGATAAGCTGTGCCGAAAACAGCCCGGCCTCCCGGCACAAAAGTACGAAGGCCCGGCAGGCGCCCACGATTGCCGCACCGTTATCACGCCGGAAATCAGCAATCGTCGTAATCATCCGGCGTGGGCCGCAG
>PLSD01000064.1 GCA_003164135.1 Acetobacteraceae bacterium | reverse complement strand
CCGTCCACCTCATCAAGATTTTTGCGCCGCGCCGCGGTTAAGCGGGCGTTGTGCCTGCTTAATTGTGCTTGCTTCATTTTAAGCGCAGATTATCCGCCAAAGGCCTGTTCCACATGACAGAAATGCCTGAGTTGGGGGAAAGCATGTCCGCATCCGTGTCCGAAGACTTCAAGCGTGCCCGCAATGTCGTGCTGGCGGCCTATTTGGGCTGGACGCTGGATGCGTTCGACTTCTTTATCCTCATTTTCACCTTCGACGACGTTGCCAAGACCTTTGGCGTGTCCGTCACCTCCATCACCTTGGCGATAACGCTGACTTTGGCCACGCGGGCTGTGGGCGCGTTCATTTTCGGCCGTTTGGCTGATATTTACGGCCGCAAGCCGGTGCTCATGCTGGTGATCTTTCTGTACTCGCTGTTCGAAGCGGCCAGCGGTTTCGCCTGGTCCTTTGCCTCCTTCCTGGTCATCCGCACGCTATTTGGCGTGGCGATGGGCGGCGAATGGGGTGTGGGCAGCTCGCTGGCCATGGAGACGATCCCCGAACGCTGGCGTGGCTGGGTCTCGGGCCTGCTGCAGGCTGGGTATCCGTCGGGCTATTTCCTTGCCACGCTGCTGTTCGGTTTTGGCTACCATTACCTGGGGTGGCGCGGGATGTTCTTTGTCGGCGCGGCGCCGGCGGTGCTGATTTTCTTCATCAACAGCCAGATCGAGGAAAGCCCGGCCTTCCAGAAGATCAAAACCGGGCCAAAGATCTCCATCTGGGAGGTGCTGCGCAAGAACGCCAAACTGGCGGTTTACGGCGTGGTGATGATGACAGCGTTCAACTTTTTCTCGCACGGCACCCAGGATATTTACCCCAAGCTGTTCCTGGCCAAGCAGATGCACTTCAGCCACGCCACGCTCACCAACATTGTGCTGTTGTATAATGTGGGCGCCATTCTGGGCGGCATCGCGTTTGGCTGGCTGAGCCAGCGGATCGGGCGGCGTTACGCGATTATCGCCGCGTGTGTGCTCTCGCTGCTGGTGCTGTATTTCTGGGCCTATGGCTCTACGGCGGTGGAAATCGGCCTCGCGGCTTTCCTCATGCAGTTTGCCGTGCAGGGCGCCTGGGGTGTGGTGCCGGTGCATCTCAACGAGCTGTCGCCGTCGGAAATACGCGGCACGTTCCCTGGGGTTATTTATCAGCTTGGTAATTTCATTGCGTCCGTCAACGCGCCGATGCAGGCCAGTATCGCGGCACAGCATGGCGGGGATTATAGCTTCGCGCTGGCGCTGGTAGCCGGCAGCGTGGCGGTGATCCTTATCGTGCTGATGCTTTTCGGCCCCGAGGCGCGCAATGTCTCCATGGCCGCCAGAACTGCGGTCTGACGCGGGGTAAAGGGTGCGGTTACGGGGGTGGCTGAGCGCGCGGCGCGACGTTGAGGGTATGTTCGCCGGTTCGGGGGGCGTGCGCACGGGCTGGCGCGCGGCGGTTTTCGTGGCGTTGTGCGTGGTGCAGCTTGGTGTTGTCATGGCGCTGCTCGCAATTGTGTTCAGCCATACCGGGGATGCGGCGTTGATTGTGTCCGGCCGCTACACGCCACTGTTCATTGCGGTGAACGAGCTGGCGCTGCTGTTGCCGGTTGTGGGCGCCACCTTGGCAATGGCGTTTCTCGAAAATGTGCGGTTTAGCGCTTACGGGTTGAGCGGGGCAGGGCGGGCGGCGCGGCTGGCCTCCGGCCTGGGCGTGGGTATGGCAGCACTTGGCCTGCTGGCGCTGGTTTTGCTGGCCACCGGGCATGGCGTCGCGGTTTCGGGGGGACTCGGCTGGATTTCAGCGATTCGCTATGGCGCGGCGTGGCTCGCGGTCAGCTTGCTTACCGGCCTCGCCGAGGAACTCGCTTTCCGGGGCTATCTGCTCACCACGCTGGGGCGGGGCATCGGCTTTCTTCCGGCGGCGGGGCTGACCAGTCTGCTGTTCTGCGTGCTGCACGGCCTGAATACGGGGGAAAGTGCCATTGGCCTGGTTGACCTCCTCGGCGCCGGGCTGGTGCTGTGCCTGGGCATCTGGCTCACCCGCTCGCTGTGGTGGGCCATCGGGTTTCACGGCGGGTGGGATTACGCGGAGAATTACGTGTTCGGCACGCATGACAGCGGCGCCAGTTGCCTAGGCACATTGCTGGATTTTACCCCGCGCGGCGCTGCCTATCTCTCCGGCGGCCTCACCGGGCCCGAGGGCAGCCTGTTCAGCCTGGGCGTGCTGGCCCTGACCGCCGCGGCGCTATGGGCGACCCGTGGGCGGTTCGTGCATTGATGCGCCTGGAGCGATCGCAACCAGGGGTATAATTTTTGATATGGATCAAAGCTGAGAACCTTGTTAAGGGTTAGCCATGGCAACATTACATGAGCTCTCCGAGTTCCGCCGTCCCCTGGCGATCAACCTCGTAAACCGGCCAACGGCCTCAAATTGCGATGATTGCGGTGCCCGCCACAGTGGGTTGTGCAGTGCCCTGACCGAAGATGAACTTGAATTTCTGACCCGCTCCGCGCAGCGCGTGAGCTTGGCTCCCGGCACGGTATTTGTCGAAGAGGGTGATAAAGCCCTGTATTTTTATAATATCAACCAGGGCAATGTGCGGCTGTTCAAATCCCTGCCGGACGGCCGCCGCCAGATTACCGGCTTTGCCAGTGCTGGGTATTTTCTGGGTCTTGCCGCCGGCGACAATAACGGCTTCTCCGCCGAGGCGATGGATAGCGTGAAGCTCTGCCGCTTCAGCCGTGCCAGCCTGATGGCGGTGTTCGAGGAACTGCCGGTGCTGGAGCACAAGCTGCTCGAAGTCGCGATGCACGAGCTTGTGCTGGCGCAGCAGCAGATGCTTCTGCTCGGCCGTAAAACTGCCATTGAGCGCATTGCCAGTTTCCTGCTTTCCTGGGCGGAACGGCTGGAAATATGCCCGGCCGGCGGGCTGCCCGCGCCTAACGCGGTGCTGAAACTGCCGCTCTCACGCACCGACCTTGCCGACTATCTTGGGCTGACGATCGAAACTGTGTCCCGCTCGCTCAGCCAGCTCAAGCGCGATGGAATGATCGACATTCCCAACATCCACGAGATCATCCTGCTCCGTCCGCGCACTCTTTCGGAAATAGCAGAAGCCGCAGTTTGATCTGCGTCATGGCGCTATGCCGGCCGGCCCGCGATGATCCGTTCATAAAATGGAGGATATCATGAAGGTTGCCGAGCTGATGAATAAGACTGCCGTTTCCGTGCAACCCGCCACTGCCGTGGCTGACGCCGCGCGGATTATGCTGGCGAATCGGCTCACCGGCCTGCCTGTGCTTGATGACGGCGGCAAGCTTGTCGGCATTGTCAGCGAGGGCGACCTGCTGCGCCGTGCCGAAATAGGCACCGACGGCAAGCAGGCCGGCTGGCTGAAGACATTTCTGCTGCCCTCCACGGTGGCGGCTGACTATGTCGCCACGCATGCCCGGCATGTAAGCGGCGTGATGACGCATAATCCAGTGTTCGTAACCTCAGACACGGAACTGGCTGAGGCGGCGGACCTGATGCTGCGCAAGCATATCAAGCGCCTGCCGGTGCTCGACGACGGCAAGCTGGTCGGTATTATCAGCCGTACGGATTTGTTGCGCATCCTGGCCCGCAAGTTGATCGAGACGCCGGAAAATACCAGCGATGAGGCGATCGGCAACTATATTAAAGCTGAGCTGGAGCATGCCCGCTGGGCGCCGAAATCGGGCATCCGCATCAAGGTCGAGGGCAAGACGGTGACGCTGGAGGGCACTATTTTCAGCGACGAGGAGCGCCAGGCAGTGGTGGTGATCGCGGAGAATGCGCCGGGCGTTAAGGATGTGGTGGACAAACTGCTGTTCGTGGATCCCGCATCGGGCATGGCGTTCCCCGCGCCGTAAATTTTGCAGCGATTGAGGGTGCTACGGCGCGTGGGACGCGATGCTACCGCGCGCGGGACACGAGAAAATCGGCGGTCGTTGCTTGTGACCGCCGAACTTAGTTGCTACAGCCTCCCGCACGGTCGGAGCGTAGCGCAGCCTGGTAGCGCATCAGTCTGGGGGACTGGGGGTCGTGGGTTCGAATCCCGCCGCTCCGACCAATTCTTCCCCATCCATTCCAATTCAGGCGGGTTTGCATGACCGAAGCGTTGCGCGTCCGTGGATTGACCAAATCTTTCGGCCGCCCGGTCATCGGAGGACTCGACCTCAGCATCGCTTCCGGCGAATTTTACGCGCTGCTCGGCCCCAACGGGGTGGGCAAAACCACGACATTGCGGATGATCGCCGGGGTGATGCGCCCCGACGCGGGCAGTATTTCAGTGTTCGGGCGCGACGTGCTGGCCGACCCGCTGGGCGCCAAGGCGATTATGGCCTGGCTGCCGGACGAGCCGCTGCTCTATGACCGCCTGAGCCCGATGGAGTACCTGGAATTCGTGGCCGGGCTGTGGCGGGTGGAGCCGGGGCTGGCGAGGCAGCGCGCCGAGGAGCTGATGGAGACGCTGGGGCTTTGGGCGCACCGCAATGAGCGCTGCGAGGGGTTTTCGCGCGGCATGAAGCAGAAAACCGTGCTGGCCGGGGCGTTGATCCATGAGCCGCAATTTCTGCTATTGGACGAGCCGTTTACCGGGCTCGACGCGGCCTCCTCCCGGCTGGTGAAGGAAATTTTACAGGCCCGCGTGCGGGCGGGCGCCGCGGTTATCCTCACGACGCATATGTTGGACGTTGCCGAGCGTCTGGCGACGCGGATCGGGATCATCTCCGGCGGGATTTTGCTGGCGGAAGGCGACCTCGAAGCCCTGCAACGGCAGGCGGGGATGCATGACGGCTCGCTGGAAGACGTCTTTTTGCAGTTAACCGGCGCCTGATGTTCAAACCGGCCGGATTCGCCTGGCTGTTCGTCAACGAGGCCCGCATCCTGTGGCGCGGCTCCATTCTGGTGCGCACGCATAAATATGTGCTGGGCCCGGTGGTGGTGGTCGGCCTCATGTTCCAGGGCATTGCGCTTATTCTCGCCGCACAGATTGTCCGCCACCCGCTGCCGCTGGGGCAGATGGTGCTGGTCGCCAACCTCAACCTGTTCTTCTTCTTCGTGCTGATGCTCTCGCGCGCCATGACCTCGGCGATCGACGTGCTGTACGGGCGCGGCGATGTGGATTTTCTGCTGGCCTCGCCGATTCCGCCGGGGCGGGTGCTGGCGGTGCGCATGCTGGGCGTGGCGGGCAGCGTGGCGGTGCCCTGGGTGTTGCTGGGCGGCGTGCTGGCCAATGCGATGGCCATCCATGGTCAGCCCTGGGCGCTGGCAATCTACCCCATGCTGCTGGCCGAGGGGTTGGTGGTGGCAGCGTTGGCCTTCGCGCTGGTGGTGGGGCTAGTCGGCTGGACCGGGCCGAAACTGGCGCGCCGTGCCGGGCACATGTTGGCGCTGTTCATGGGCGTGTTCATTTTTGCGCTCGGGCAGGCGCCGCGTTTTATCCCGCAGGCCGCATTAGGCCATTTCTGGCAGGCGCTACTGCCGGTGGGGAGCGCTCCAGGCGTGCAACATGTGTTCGCCAAGGGGCTGCTCGGCCAGCCGGCGGCGCTGGCATCCAGCCTTGCCTTCAGCGGCGTGGTGTTTTTGCTCGCCTTGGTCACGCTGGATGCGCGCTTTGCCTCCGGCGCCATAACCGCCGCCGCCTACCGGCCGGGCGGCACCGAGGCGCGCCAGGGCGGGGAGTTCCGCGCCAGCCCCTTTGCCGCCGTGCTGATGAAAAACCTGCGGCTGCTGGCGCGGTTCCCAGGCGTGGTGACGCAGACGGTCTACCGCTCGCTCACGCTGGTCCCCGTGGTGATGATCCTGGCCGGTAAACTGCGCATCGGCAGCGGCACGAACGTGGTGGCGCCGCTGCTGGTGTTCCTTACCGGGCAACTCGCGTTGTTCTTCATCTCTGTCATGGTAGTTTCCGACGAATCGCCGGAACTGGCGGCCAGTGCCCCGGTTTCCTCCGCTTTCCTGAAGCGCGGCGCCCTGGTGGCGGCGGGATACGTCACGCTGGTACTTATGGCGTTGCCGGTGATTGGTGTGCTGGCACGTGATGCCGTGCTGCTGCCGGGCCTGTTGCTCGGCATGGCCGGCGTATTGGTGTGCAACCTCACGCTGGGCCTGCGCTTACCCATCCCCCTCGTGCGGGCGGATTTTGGCAAGGCGCAAAACGGCACCATGCTGGGGCTGATCCTCGGCGTGGCGGTTAGTAGCGTGTGGTCGCTGGCGGTGTGGCTGCTTGTTACGCCGCACCCGCTGGCCTGGGTGGTGCCGAGTTAGGTTAGGCGACCGGCACGTTATCCAGCAGCCGCACGGTGCCGAGTTTTGCCGCCGCGATGATGCGGGCGGGGTGTTCGAGTGCATCAAGCGGCTCCAGCGATTGGGCGTGCACCAGGGCGACATAATCGGGCACCATGCCGGCGGTGGTCAGGGTGGCGCGGGCGTCATGCAGCGCGGCTGCCACTTGCTGGCCGGCGACAATCTGCGTGGCTGCCTTGGTCAGGGCCGCGAACAGGGCAGGTGCGCCGGCGCGTTCCGGCGGGAGCAGAAAGCGGTTGCGCGAGGACAGTGCAAGGCCATCTACATCGCGGGCGATTGGGACTGGGACAATTTGCACCGGCAGCAGCAAATCCGCCACCATGCGGGAGATGACCTGCACCTGCTGCCAGTCTTTCTCGCCAAAATACGCCGCTGCCGGGCGGACCTGGCCGAACAGCTTGGCGACCACGGTGGCGACGCCGCCAAAATGCGTGGGCCGGGCAGCACCTTCCCAACGCAAGGCCGGTCCGGCGACGCTGATACTGGTGGCGGCTTGCGCCGGATACATGGTGGTGACGTCAGGCAGCCACACCAGGTCGCAGCCGGAGGCTTCCAGCTGTGCCAGATCACCGGCCTCATCGCGCGGGTAGCGGTTGAAATCCTCGTTTGGGCCAAATTGCGTCGGGTTGACGAAAATACTTGCCACCACCGGCCGGCCGTCAGCCTTGGCCGCCGCCAGCAGCGACAAATGCCCGCTGTGCAGCGCGCCCATGGTGGGCACGAAGGCGGTTTCTCCCAGTGTTCTGGTGGCCGCTTGCAGCTCTGTCAGGGTCCGGGCGATTTTCATGTCCGGCGGTTTTGACGATTTTAGGCCCGGCGTCCAGTGGCGGGTGTGACCGTTTGGGGAATGCGCTTTGCTTTGCCCTTTGCAGTGGCCGTTTCAGCGGCTATCTCGGAGGTATGAGTATTGAGACAAAAGCCTGGATACGGGCGGAGCAGAAACGCGGCCAACGGGCTGCAACAATGCCGATTTTGCTGGGGGCGGGGCAGGTGGTGCTTGGTATCGCCCAGGCTTGGTGCGCGGCATACCTGCTGGGCGCCGTGCTGCATCTGGAGCCGCGGGGTGAGCCCGTGCTCATCAATGCCATCGGCTTTATTTTGTTCGCCACCGTGCGCGCGGCGGCCGGTATGCAGGCGGAAAAACTAGGATTTGAGCGAGGCGCCGCGGCACGGCGGCGGCTGCGCAACACTGTGCTCTCCACCATTTTGGCCTTGGGGCCTGCTGGTTTGCGCGGCAAACACTCGGCCGAGCTGGCCGCCACGGCGGTTGACCGCGTGGAGGCCATGGAAGGGCTGCACGCGCGCTGGATACCCGCGACGACGCTGGCCGTGGCCGGACCCGTGATGGTTGGACTGGTGGTGCTGGTGGCGGACTGGCGCAGCGGCGCGGTGTTGTTGATCGCCGGGCTGCTGGTGCCGTTTGCCATGGCGATTGCTGGCATTGGCGCGGGTGTGGCCGCGAAACGGCAGTTTTTGGCGCTCACGCGGCTGCAAACGCGGTTTTTGGACCGTATTCGCGGCATTTCCACCATAGTACTGGCCGGACGCGCGGCGGATGAAGCCCGTGCCCTGGCGGCGGCGGCGCGCGAGTTGCGCCAGCGCACCATGCGGGTGCTGCGCATGGCGTTTTTGTCCTCCACCGCGCTGGACCTCGCGGCGGCGGCGGCGCTGGTTATCATCGTGCTGCGCTTTGCCGGGCCGCTGCGTCATGACCCCGCGCTGGCGCCCACGGCTTTGTTCATTTTGCTGCTGGTGCCCGAATTCTTCGCGCCGCTGCGCGCGTTCTCGGCCGTGTACGCCGACCGCATGGCGGCTGAGGCCGTGGCCGATGCGTTCTGCGCCCTGCCGGAGCCACCGGCGCCCGTGCCTGCCGCCGAAATCCGCAGTGTTGCCGCGCATGGGCTGACGCTGGCGTTCGAGGACGTTTCCTTCACCTGGGATGCCGCGCGAGGCCCGGTGCTGGAACATCTCACCTTCCGCGTGGGGACAGGGGAAATCCTGCTCCTTACCGGCGCTTCGGGAGCGGGCAAATCGACCATCGTGGATTTGATCCTCGGGTTCATCACGCCGGAATCCGGCCGCGTGACCATCAATAGCGTCGACCTGCCTGTGCTGATCCCCGCCGCGCGGACCAAGATGCTGGGTTGGATCGGCCAGAAGCCGATGATTTTTGCCGGCACCATCGAGGAAAATATTCGCTTTGCCCGCCCGGAGGCGGCTGACGAGGATGTGGCGGAGGCCATCCGCAACGCGCAGCTCTCCGAGTTGGTCGACGCGCTGCCGGAGGGCATTAAAACCCCGCTGGGCGAGGGCGGCTTTGGCCTTTCCGGCGGGCAGGCGCAGCGCATCGCCATTGCGCGCGCGTTTTTGAAGGACGCGCCGTTGCTGCTGCTCGATGAGCCGACCGCGCATCTGGACCCCGCGGTGGAGCGTGATGTGCTGGACAGCATCAAGCGCCTGGCCAGCGGACGCACGGTGCTTCTCGCCACGCATTCGGCCATTGCCATTGAGTTCGCGCGCAAATCCGGCGCGCGGCGGCTGGACCTTGATGCCTTGCGCCACGCGCGGCAGCGGGAGTTGCTGGTATGAGCCCGGTGTTACGCATTTTCCTGCTCTGGAGGCGCCAGGCTGGCTGGCTGCTGTTCGGCACGCTGCTGTTTCTGGCCTCGCTGGCGGCGGGGCTGGCGCTCATGGGCGCTTCCGGCCGTTACATCGCGCTCTCGCTGCTTGGCGGCGCCGTGCTGGTACCGGCGGTGCTGCAATACATCGGCGCGGCACGCGTGGTGCTGCGTTACCTGGAGCGCGTGTTCACGCATGAGGCGATGTTCCGCGCGCTGGCGGGTTTGCGCATCTGGCTGTTCACCGGCCTGGCGCGTAGTGCCGCCGGTGGGCTTGGTTACCGCCGTGCTGGCGATGCGCTGGCCCGGCTGGTCAACGACGTCGATGCGCTGGACGGGCTGTTGCTGCGTATCTTCCTGCCGTTGCTGGGCGCGGTGCTGATGACCCCGGTGCTGGCGCTGCTGTTGTGGCATGAACAGCATTGGGCGCTGGCGGTGCTGGCGCCGTTTGCCTTTGTTGCGTTCTATCTGCCGATGCTGGCTGCCCGCGCGGCGGCGGCAAATGGCGCCCGCGCCGGGCTGGCGATGTCCGGCCTGCGCAGCGCGGCACTGGACGCGCTCTCCGGCTTGCGCGAGGTGAAAATTTACGCTGCCGAGGGCCGCATGCTGGCCGCCGTGCAGGCGCGCGAGGCGGCGTATCTGGCAGCACAACGAGAACTTGTGGGGCAGACCAGCGCGCTCAACGCGGTGGCTTTCGTGGTGGCGCAGGCGGGATTGCTGCTGGCCATGCTCATCGGCATATCCGGCGCGCCGGTTATCACCATCATCACCGTATTCGTGCTCATTACCGCGTTTGAGACCGTGCTCGGCCTGCCGCGCGCCGGGCTGCTGTATGGCCACGCCCGCGCCGCCGCCGCCCGCGTGGTGGAAGCCGCCACCGCCGCGCCGCAAGTCCCGGCCCCCGTAGCGCCGGTGCCAATGCCGGCGGGCAATGCCATCGCCTTCGAGCATGTCAGCTTCCGTTACGCCGACGACCTGCCGTTTGTGTTCGAGAACCTGTCGCTGCAACTGCCCGCCGGGTCGCGTACCGCCATTCTTGGGCCCTCGGGTGCGGGGAAATCCACGGTCGCGGCGTTGCTGCTTAAACTCATCGCCCCGGCCAGCGGGCAGATCCGCATCGGCACCGCTGACCTTGCGGCGTTGCCGTCCGAGGCGGTGCGGCATCGCATCGCCTATCTGGGCCAAACCACGCATTTGTTCGCCGACACCATCCGCAACAATTTGCTGCTGGGCGACCCCACGGCGGATGATGCGAAGCTGTGGGCGGCGCTGGAGGCGGCGCAGTTGGCGCAGACCATCCGTGAACTGCCGGAAGGGCTGGATACCTGGCTGGGCGAGGGCGGGCAGAATATTTCCGGCGGCCAGGGGCGGCGCCTCGCGCTGGCGCGGACCCTGCTCTCCGCGGCGCCCATTCTGCTGCTGGACGAACCCTGCGCCGGGTTGGATGCGGATACCGAGACCGAGTTCATGAAAGTGCTAAATACCGCGACACAGGGCCGCACCGTGGTGCTGATTGCGCACCGCCTTACCGGCGTGGAGCAGCTTGACCGCATCTGGCGCCTTACCGGCGGTACGCTGATGGCGGCGATGGGCTGAGCCATGTCCTCCGGCAGGGGCGCTGGTAAAGGCCGCGTTGCATCCCATGTAACGCGGGTGCGATGTGCGCGTGTAAAACCAAGGACGAGGAAGCCCGGATGATTGATCTGTACACCTGGAAGACCCCCAACGGCCGTAAAATCTCGATCATGCTGGAGGAGACGGGGCTGCCTTATACCGTGAAGCCCGTGGATTTGGGTGCGGGTGAGCAGCAGAAGCCGGAATTTCTGGCGATTTCGCCGAACGGCAAAATCCCCGGCATTATTGACCATGACGCGCCCGGCGGCCCGGTCACTATTTTCGAGAGTGCGGCGATCCTCACCTACCTCGCCGACAAAAGCGGCCAGTTTCTCGCCCCCTCCGGTCAGGCACGTTACGACGCGCTGGCGTGGCTTGCCTGGCAAGTCAGCGGCCTGGGGCCGATGATGGGCCAGCTTGGCTACTTCTCCCGCCAGAAGGAGCGCAACGAGGGCGCCATTGCCCGCTATTCGGTTGAGACCGGGCGGCTGCTGCATGTAATGGAAAAACGGCTGACGGAAGTGCCGTATCTGGGCGGCCAGGAGTATTCCATCGCCGACGTGGCGGCCTACCCCTGGGTGGCAGTGTTCCTTTCCATGATGAAGGAAATCCTGCCCGAGGACGCGCGTGAGTTGCCGGCGCTTGCGAAATGGCTCGAGACGGTGGGCGCCCGCCCGGCGGTGCAACACGGCATGACGATTCCAGCTTAAGGAAAACCGCGCCGCATAATTTTCTTGAAGCACGAAAAATATTTCCTATAATAGACATTACCGAAGCGCCTCATTGAGGGCTTCGGTAATCGCCTAACCGGTTCGCCCGATGGGAGCCGGAATGTTATTTAACCTTGCTAATACCAGCCGCCGAATTTTCTGACTCTCCGGGGATTCCCCCGACGCGGTGAGTTATGATTCGATGTTTCCCGTTGATTTGATTGATGGGAGGCGGTGATGGCTGTGGCGATTGCGGTTACCAATACGGACTACACGGCAGTGGATTTGCGGCGGCTGATGTCGAAGGAACGTGACGGCCAAGTTGTGCGCCGTCTATCGGCACTGGCGCTGATCCTTGAGGGTC
>PLSD01000091.1 GCA_003164135.1 Acetobacteraceae bacterium | reverse complement strand
CGTCGAGGGCTTCTTTGCTAAGCTGACGAAGCGCAGGCTTGCACGCGGCGTGTTTCACTCCGTCGAAGAACTCAAAGACGCAATCGAGCGATTTCTGGGCGAGACCAACCAAGACCCGCGACCGTTCCAGTGGACAAAAAAAACCCAGCAAAATTTTAGCAGCCGTAAAACGAGGGCACCAAGTGTTGGATTCTATCCACTAGTACAGCCCGGGCCGTATATAAAGTTACAATGTGACGCTGTTACACAGACTGAAAATACTATATAGCGCCGCTACAGCATGTGCCGTTGGAGTAGATCAATTGAATAACCGGAACTTCCTGTTGGCACTCGGTGCCGCCGCGCTGCTTTGCCCGGCCCTGGCGCTGGCGCAACCGGCCGCCAGCTTCACTGTCACCTCCGGGCAGATCAGCGACCAAAAAGCCGTATTCGCTACCGTGGAAAGCGCCCATGTGGTAGCGGCCAGGGCCCGGCTTGGCGGCACGGTCATGCAGCTTGCGGTGCAGGACGGCGATACGGTAACAGCCGGCGCTCCCATCGCCTTGGTCGCCGACCCCACGCTGGCGGAGCAGGAATCGGCGCTGGACGCCGAGGTTGCCGGCCTGAGCGCGCAACTGGCGCAGGCCAATGTGGATTTTACCCGCGACCAAGCCCTCATTCGCTCCGGCGCCATCGCCCGCTCCACGTTGGATGACGCGCGCACGGCGGTGAATGTCGCCGACAGCAGCCTGAAGTCGCGCATCGCAGAGCGGCAGGCGCTGGCGCAGCGGATCGCCGAGGGAGCGGTGCTTGCCCCGGTTTCCGGGCGCGTGCTGCTCACGCCGGTGACCCAGGGCACCGTGGTCCTGGCGGGCGACAGCATCGCCACCATTGCCGACCAGAATTACGTGCTGCGCCTCGATATCCCCGAATACCACGCACCACTGCTGCATGTCGGGGACCCGGTACGGCTGGACAGTGATGATACCAGCCCAGGCCCGGCGGAATTCGGCAAAATCAGCCTGATTTACCCGCAAATCCAGAACGGCCAGGTCGAGGCGGATGCCACTGCCCCCAACCTGGGCAGCTATTTCGTCGGCCAGCGCATCCAGGTCTGGGTGTTCGCCGGCCAGCGCCCCGGAATCGTAATTCCCGCACGCTTTATCGAAACAAAATTCGGCCTGGATTACGTGAATTTGCGTAACCAGGATGGCAGCCTCATCACCATCCCAGTGCAGCGGGGCCAGGCGCAGCCAACGCCCACCATGCCAGATGGCATGGAAATCCTTTCCGGCCTGCACCGGGGGGATGTCCTCACCGCGCCATCCGCCGCCACGCCATGAAACTCGGCATTTCCGGCGCGCTCACCCGCCGCTTCATCACCTCTCCCCTCACGCCGCTACTGCTGCTGGCCGCCATCCTCATCGGGCTGTTCGCGACCGTAACAATTTCCCGCGAGGAAGACCCGCCTATCCACGTGCCGTTTGTCGATATCGTCGTGAACACCGACGGCTTGAGGGCCGCTGATGCCGTTGAACTGGCGACCAAACCGCTGGAGACGATTTTGCGCGGCGTGCCGGGGGTTGAGCATATCTACAGCACTACCGTGGACAACCAGGTCACCGTCACCGCGCGCTTCGTCGTCGGCACCAACGAAGACGACGCGGTACTGCGGGTAAACGATAAAATCCGCGCGAATATCGACAGAATTCCTATCGGAATCCCAGAGCCGCTGGTCATCGGCCACGGCATCGACGATGTCGCCATCGTAACGCTCACACTCACGCCCAAGCCGGACGCGGCCGGGCGCTGGGATGCCGCGGGCCTGAGCCAGCTCGCGGCGAAACTGCAGTCGGAACTGATCAAAATTCCCAACGTCGGGCTCACCTATGTTGCCGGTGATGACCCTGAGCAGATCCGTGTCGAACCCGACCCAGAAAAGCTCATGCTCCAAGGTGTGACGCTGCAACAACTCGTCGCGCGCATCAAAGAAGCCAACGAAACTTTCAGCGCCGGCATGGTGCGAGATAACGGAGACATGCAGGGTGTCGAAGCCGGCCAGACCCTGTCAGGCGTGCCCGATATCGGCCTGCTGCTGGTCACGACGCGCGATAATCGTCCGGTTTACGTGCGCGACGTCGCGCAGGTGGTATTTACCCCGGCACCGTTGGAACATCGCGTCTGGGCGCTCAACCGCGCGGGCGGGCAGTGGGTACAAAGCCCCGCGATCACGCTGGCAATCGCCAAAACCACAGGGTCCAACGCTGTCACCGTATCCCAAGCGATACTCGCGCAAGTGAAAGCGCTCCAAGGCCCGCTGATTCCCGCCGATGTCGACGTGCAGGTGACGCGCAACTACGGCCAGACGGCCTCGGAAAAAACCACCGACCTGCTGCTTCACCTCACCCTGGCAACTGTCTCCATCGTGGTGCTGATCGCGTTCACCATTGGCTGGCGCGAGGCAGGTGTCACCGCCGTGGTCATTCCCCTGACCATTCTGCTCACCGTTTTCGGCGCGGAGGTCATGGGCTTCACGCTCAACCGCGTCACGTTTTTCGCGCTCATCTTCTCGGTCGGTATCCTGGTCGACGACGCGATCGTGGTCATCGAGAACATCAGCCGGCATTGGGACCTGAACGACGGGCGCACCCGCGTGGAGGCCGCCGTGCAAGCGGTGGCGGAGGTCGGCAACCCGACCATCGTCGCCACACTGGCGGTTATCGCCGCACTGCTGCCCATGCTCACCGTGCATGGGCTGATGGGCCCCTATATGGCCTCGATCCCAGTGAATGCCTCGGCTGCCATGGTATTCTCCTTTTTTGTCGCCGTTGTCCTCGTACCCTGGCTGATGCTGCGCTTCTGCCAGAATCGGCGTGCCGCGCACGGGCATATTACAGGCGGCGGCTGGCTGGCCGCGTTCTATCTTTTTCTCGCCCGGCCGCTGCTGCAAACCCGCACGCGTGCCTGGCGCTTTCTGCTGATCATCGGCGCGGCGACCATCGTTATCGCGTTTTCGCTGTTCTATTTCGAACTGGTGAAGGTGAAATTACTGCCGCCGGACAACAAAGCCGAGTTTACCGTCGTGCTGAACCTGCCGCCGGGGTCCTCGCTGGAGGATACCGAGCGCACGCTCTTCGCCGCCGCGCGCATCGCCGGCGCCATGCCGGAGGTTATCTCCATGCAGGTGTATGCCGGCACCCCAGCACCTTTCGATTTCAACGGGCTGATCCGCCATTACTACGCCAGGCAGGCGCCCGAGCTGGGCGAATTGCATATCGTACTGACCGACAAGAAAGCTCGCCGGCGCGGCAGCCACGCCATCGCCCTCGACCTGCGCCGCCAGTTGGATGCCGGCCTCAATCTGCCGCCCGGTGGTGTCGTCAAAGTGGTGGAAGTCCCCGGCGGGCCGCCGGTGCTCGCCACGCTGGTCGCCGAAGTCTACGCGCCAGACCTGCCAACCCGCCGCGCGGAAGCCAACCGCATCGAGCAAATCTTCAAATCCATCCCCTATATCGTCGATGTTGACGACAGCTACGGCCAGCCGCCACAACGCGTCGCCATCACCGTGGACCAGGACGAGCTGGAATATTTTGGCGTGCAGCAGAGCGATGTCTACGACACGGTGAACGAATTGTTCAACGGCGTGGGCGTCGGCTACTCCTACCGCGGCACCGACCGCCTGCCGTTGGAAATCGCCGTCGGCCTGCCCAAATCGGGCCTCAGCTGGAACCAAGCGTTGGCCGACACGCCCGTACCCGCCAATGTGCTGCCCGGCGGACGCGGCGAGGTGGAACTCGGCCAGTTGGTGACCGTGCAAAACACCACCGGCTCACCGGCGATCTACCGCCGCGACGGACATTTCACCGACATGGTCACCGGCGAGCTCGCAGGGCAGTTCGAGGCGCCGATCTATGGCATGATGGCCGTGGACAAGGCCATCAACTCACCCGGCTGGGGCAACCTGCCCCGGCCACAAATCCGCTTCGTCAGCCAGCCGGAAGATGAGACCACCCCCTCCATTTTGTGGCAGGGCGAATGGGAGCCGACCTTCCTGACCTTCCGTGACATGGGCGTCGCATTTGGTGTGGCACTGCTCGGCATCTACGTGCTGGTCGTCGGCCTGTTCGGCAGCTTCCGCCTGCCGCTGGTGGTGCTTACGCCGATCCCGCTCACCCTCATCGGCATCGTGCTCGGCCACTGGGTGCTGCGCGCGGATTTCACCGCCACCTCCATGGTCGGCTTCATCGCGCTGGCCGGCATCATTGTGCGCAACTCCATCCTTCTCGTGGATTTCATCCGCCGCTATCAGGGACCAGACACCCCCTTACGCGACGTGCTGCTGCAAGCCGGTGCGGTGCGGGCGAAGCCGATCGCGCTCACCGCCGTCTCGGCCATGATCAGCGCGCTGACCATCCTGCCCGATCACGTCTTTCAGGGGCTGGCTGTTTCGCTGCTGTTTGGCCTGATCTCCTCAACCTTCCTCACCCTGCTGGTCATCCCCGCCATCTACATCGTGCTGCGCGACGACGGCCGCCCCGCCACACCCAAGCCTTGAATAAGACGGAGCCAGGGGACCGATAAGCATAGCTCGCAACCGACTAATCGGGCCAAACCCACCAGCCACGCTCACAATTCTCACATATGAATCGCGTGCCCCAGCCCCTTTAGCGGGGCCTCATGGAATGCCTCGCTCAACGTGGGATGTGCATGCACCGTTCCGGCAATATCCTCCAGCACCGCGCCCATCTCCAGCGCATGGGTAAACTCCCCCGCCAGTTCCGAGATATGCTGGCCAACTGCCTGAACGCCCAGTACCCGATGGTCCGATTTGCGCGCGACGACCCGCACAAAACCGCCATCGCGCCCCGCATCCATCGAAAGAGCGCGGCCATTGGCCTGGAACGGAAAGGTTGAGACAATCACCTCCTGCCCCTGCGCCGCCTCCGGCAACAGCCCCACGCTGACAATCTCTGGCTCGGTGAAACAGATCGCCGGAATGGCCACGGGGTCAAAACGGCGGCGGTGTCCGGCAATGATTTCGGCAACCACCTCGCCCTGGGCGGAGGCTTTATGCGCCAGCATCGGCTCGCCAACCAAATCGCCAATCGCCCAGACATTCTTCATCGAGGTCGCGCAACGCTCATCCACGCGGACAAATTTCCCGTCCATGGGCACCGCCATTTCCTCCAGCCCCCAGCCTTCGGTCAGGGGCCTGCGCCCAACGGTTACGAGAATCTTATCCGCCGGCAGCGTCAGCGCCTCTCCGGACTTGGTTTCGACATCAACACCAGTTCCCGCCGCATCAAGCCCCAGCATGCGCGCGCCCAGATGCAGCTTGACGCCATTACGCTCCAACCAGCGCCGCACCGGCTCCACGAGCTTGTCGTCATAAATCGGCAGAATCCGCTCTTGCGCTTCAACAATCGTAACATCAATGCCGAGTTTGCGGAACGCGATGCCCAGCTCCAGGCCGATATACCCCCCGCCCGCCACCACTAGTGCCGCGAGTCATTCATAT
>PLSD01000081.1 GCA_003164135.1 Acetobacteraceae bacterium | reverse complement strand
CCTTACCCCAGCCTCCCAAAACCCTAATTAGCGAGTTCCAAGGGCTCGGCCCTTGGTGGGGGGTCCAGGGGGGCAAAGCCCCCCTGGCCTTCCTTTACTCAGCAGGAGCGGCTTCGACGACTTCGCGGGCTTTTTCGGCGATACGGGCGGATTTACCGCGGCGGCCGCGCAGGTAGTAGAGTTTGGCGCGGCGCACGTCACCCCGGCGCATTACGTGGATTTCCGAGATGGTGGGTGCGTAGAGCTGGAAGATACGTTCCACGCCCTCGCCGTAGGAGATTTTCCGCACGGTGAAGGAGGAGTTGATGCCGCGGTTGGAGCGGGCGATGCAGACGCCTTCGAAGGCCTGGACGCGCGAGCGTTCGCCTTCCTTAACGTTGACGCTGACGCGCACGGTATCACCGGGGGCGAACGGCGGGATGGGTTTGCCGGCGGTGAGCTTGGCGATCTGTTCGGCGTCGATGGTCTGGATAATGTTCATGGTCGAGGTCCTTTTCGAAAGCGGTGTTTAGGGTGCCTGGGCACCAGATGCAATGTATTGGTTGTAGAGGTCCGGTCTGCGGATTTTCGTGGTTTGGCGGGCCGCGTCCAGCCGCCAGGCGGCAATGGCGGCGTGGTTGCCGGAGGTGAGTGTTTCCGGCACGGCGCGGTCCGCCCAAACGGCAGGGCGGGTATAGTGCGGGTATTCCAGCAGGGGGGAGGAAAAACTTTCCTCCACGGCGCTGTCGGCAGCACCCATCACGCCGGGGAGCAGGCGGATCGCCGCGTCCAGCAAAACGAGTGCCGCGATTTCCCCGCCGGAGAGCACATAGTCCCCGATGGAAATTTCCTCGGCCTGGCGGGCTTCGATCACCCGCTGGTCGATGCCTTCAAAGCGTCCGCAGAGCAGGATCGCTCCAGGCCCTTGCGCCAGTTGCTGCACGCGCTTCTGCGTGAGCGGGGCGCCGCGCGGGGTGAGCACGATGAGCGGGCGCTCGTCCGCGACCGAACTGATCGCGGCATCCAGCACATCCGGCCGCATAACCATTCCGGCCCCGCCGCCGAACGGCGTGTCATCCACGCTGCGGTGGCGGCCCAGGCCAAAGTCGCGGATATCCGTGACTTGAAGCGCCCAGGTTCCCGCCTCCATCGCCTTGCCCGCCAGGGAGTCACCCAGCGGCCCAGGAAACATGGACGGAAAAATGGTCAGCACATCGGCGCGCCAGGTCATGACGGCACCACCACTTCAACCGGCGGCACCACGACGGCATAACCGGCGGCAATATCCACCACTGGCACGGCGGCGCGGGTAAAGGGCACCAGCAGCGCGCCTGGAGAAATCTCCAGGCTGGTGCCGGCGCCGTAGTCATGCACGGCGGTGATGCTGCCGATCTCCACCCCGGCCTCGTTACGGGCTTTCATGCCAATAAGGTCGGCGAGGTAGAATTCTTCCTCATCAGGTGCGGGCAGCGCATCGCGCGGGGCAAAAAGCTCGGTATTGGTGAGCTTTTCCGCCTCGTTGCGGTCGGTGATCGCGCGTTTCCCCGTGGCCGTGACCTCGCTCAGCTGCGCGACATTGTCGTGCATCCATTCCAGCGAGAACCGGCGGCCGGCGCGGTCGCTCAGCGGATATTCCGCCAGCGCCTCCGGCTCTTCGGCAAAGCAGTTGACGCGCAGGAGTCCCCGCACGCCATGTGGCTTGCCGATCACGCCCATCAGGATCAACTGCTCGTTCACCTAACTGCCTTATGCTTTAAGCGGCGGCTTTCGCGCGCTCGGCGGCACGTTCCTGCGCCTTCTTCTTCGGCAGGGACTGCTTCGGCTGTTCCGGGTACACCGGCATGGGGATCAACCCAGCCTTGCCGAGGAACTTGGCAACGCGGTCGGTCGGCTGCGCGCCATTGGCGATCCAATGGGTCAGGCGCTCGGTCACCAGCGTCACGCGGTCGGCGTGCTCGGCCGGCAGCATCGGGTTGTAGGTGCCAACGCGCTCAATGAACTTGCCATCGCGCGGGCTGTTCGCATCGGAGATGACGATATGGTAGAACGGACGCTTTTTCGCACCGGCGCGGGAAAGGCGAATTTTAACAGACATAGGAACTCCTTATTAAACAGTAAAACGGGTTAAACAGTAAAAGACGTAAAAAAACTTAAAACGGACGGCGCCCACCTTTGGCGCCCCCCATGGCGGCCTGCATTTGGCGCATCATCGCCTCCTGGCCGCCGGCTTTATTCATGCGTTTCATCATGGTGGACATGTCATCGAACTGCTTGAGCAGCTTGTTGACCTCCTGCACGGATGTCCCGGACCCCGCCGCCACGCGCTTCTTGCGGCTGGCCTTCAACAAATCCGGATTGCGGCGCTCGGCCTTGGTCATCGAGCTGATGATCGCGGCCTGACGCTTGAACATGGTGGTATCGAGGTTCGCATCCTCGATCTGCTTTTTAATTTTGCCGACACCGGGAAGCATGCCCAGAATGCCCGACAGCGACCCCATTTTGGAAATCTGCCTGAGCTGCGAGGCATAATCGTCAAGGTCGAACTTGCCCTTCGCCATGCGCTTGGCGAGTTTCTCGGCTTCCGCCTGGTCAATATTCTGCGCCGCGCGCTCCACCAGGCCGACAATGTCGCCCATGCCGAGAATCCGCCCGGCAATCCGCTCCGGGTTGAACTCATCCAGCGCATCCAGCTTCTCGCCCGTACCCGCGAGTTTAATCGGCGCGCCGGTAACCGCGCGCATCGAGAGCGCGGCACCCCCACGGGCATCGCCGTCCAGCCGGGTCATCACAATGCCAGTAATCCCCAGCGCCTGATTAAAGGCGGTGGCCGTGGTCACCGCGTCCTGGCCGGTCATGGCGTCGACCACGAGCAGCGTTTCCACCGGATTCACGGCAAAACGGATGGCTTTCACCTCATCCATCAGCGCCGCGTCGATGGACAGCCGCCCGGCGGTATCCAAAATCACCACATCATAAACTTCGCGCCGCGCCACATCCATGGCCCGCTGCGCGATCTGCATCGGCGTCTGCCCGGCGATAATCGGCAGGCTGGCAACCTCGGCGCGCTGCGCCAACTGCTCCAACTGCAACTGCGCCGCCGGCCGCTGCGTATCCAAACTCGCCAGCAGCACCTTCTTGCGCTCGCGCGTGCGCAGCCGCAGCGCCAGCTTGCCGGAGGTAGTGGTTTTGCCCGAACCCTGCAAGCCAACCATGAGGATAGGAATAGGCGAGGGGGCCAGCAGGTTGATCGGCACGGCGGTGCCACCGAGCGCCTCGACCAGCGCATCGTTGACGATTTTAACAACCATCTGCCCCGGCGAGACCGAGCGCAGCACTTCCGCGCCCACGGATTTTTCCTTCACCGTGGCGATAAAATCCTTCACCACCGGCAGCGCGACGTCAGCATCCAGCAACGCCAGGCGGATCTCCCGCAGCGCCTCGGTCACATCGGCCTCGGACAAGCTCCCCCTGCGGCGGAGCTTGTCAAAAACCTCACCTAATTTGCCCGACAGGGTGTCGAACATGCTCTACCTACCTCACAACGCAAAACACGCCGTGGTGCGAACCCTCGCAGCACGGCGGACGAATGTTTGCACCCCCTAGAACCGGGGGGCGGGAGAGTCAAGGCGGCGGGCACTTTTGGTAGAGGGACTTATTTCTTCAGGTCGGCCCTCATCGCCTTTTCCAGCCCCTCAAACGCTTCTTGCCTTTCTCCGGGTGGACCATCGTTTGTGTCAACTATACGTTGGGCGTATCTGGAGACCGTGGCCGACCCAAATAGCTCACATCGGGTTTGCCACAAGGCGTATGCTTTTGAGTGTGCGTCCGATGGATGCACCGACGCATCGTGCAGAGCCTTCAGTAGTCCAAGATATGCTTCGCGCTTTTCTTGGAACAAACGGTCATTGGATGCTGCACGTTGCGTCATAAAATGGGTCGCAACGGATGTGATGAGGGAACCGATACCAAGACCTCCGATTAGCTCTGCCCAGTTCATGTATCCCTCCGGCAGCGGCCGCCTT
>PLSD01000100.1 GCA_003164135.1 Acetobacteraceae bacterium | reverse complement strand
CCTCGCCCAAAACTCCAGCGTCGCCTCAATTGATGCACCCAAAATCCATGACCTCCGACTCATGGAGACCCATTGATTCAGAGCTTTAGATTAATTGCAACTGTAATGCTAACACGCCCCCACCGTCATGCCCCGCGAAAGCGGGGCATCCACGCCTTGCCAAACCCTCAGACATCACCGAAGGCCGCCTGGAAGGCACCTTCCACACCGAGCAGATCGGCAGCAACTCCCACGCCATCACCTACGCCGCCATCATGGAAGAATTTTCTGGCACCGATTTCACCCGCCCCGAAGCCGTGCAAATGGCCGGCGCCCCCGCCGTCTTCCACCTCAGCGGCGAGACCGGCACCGGCCTGTTCGAACGCAGCGCGCGCATCCGCATGTTGAAGACCGGCTAGCGGTCAGAAGCATACGCTTGGTGCCGGTGCGCAATGCGCAAAAGGGCTAGGATCGAGGCAAGGGGGTCGCTTGCAGTATGCTGTCCAATGCTCCACAATTGCCGCCCACGACGGCTGTGTAAACGACGACGATTATGGTAAACCCTTAGCAATGAAAAGCGACCAGCCGAAACGCCATCATTATGTCCCGCGATTCTATCTCAGGCGCTTCGCCTGCTCCAACGACCTCAATAAGCTGATGATCCTCGAACGGCGTCACGATTTTTTGGTCGCAGATCGCAAATCAATTGATTACGTCGGCTATGAGGAAGGGCTTCACGACTATCACAACGACGGCAAGCCCGCCTCGATTGAATGCGAGATAAATCGGGCGATAGAAACGCCGTTCGCGAGCAGTTCTACTTGGTCAAAGATTAGCGCTGGCGCCTGCGCTTCGCTGACCGAGCAAGACAAGTTGCCAATCTATATGTTCGCACGCCACCTCCAGCGCCGCAATTTGGAGACATTGCGCTTCATCGAAGCCGAGAGTGCGCGGGTGCAGGCGGAAGGATTTGATGCTAGCTTCAATGAGGAAGAGCGTGACATGTATCGATGGATCGCAACGTCGGTTGAGGGTGCGCGCACCCTGTTTCACGATGGGGCACTCGATACGATGCCGCCAGCCGATGCGAACCGAATCAATGTGATGGTCTGCCAATCTCCAATTGCCTTGCGCAGCTCCACTAATCCTACGCTGACTGTCTCTTGTCCCGGCACAGAATCTATCTTCGGTCCGATTTTCAACTCGCTCCGCACTTGGTGGCTCACGCTTGACCGTCACTGGGGCGCCTTGATCGTGGCTGGCGGGCCACCTGGCTTCACTATTAATGCTATGCCCATCGACGCTGCCCGAATGATCAATCGGCGATATCTCGTCCAACAGCTGAACAGTTTATCGGTCACGTATCTTATCGCTGACGACGAACGCCTGGCAGAGGATCTGGAGTGGGCGGGCTATCGCTTCGAGCAATACACCAAACATGGCTACCGATATCGTAAAATCGTAAGCAGCCCTGATTCGGAAGTGGACCGTCGCAAGACCACTCAAGCCCGTCAGTCCTGATTTTTCGAACGTGGGCACCAACCGCATGAAATTGATCGCCAAAACATAAGGTTAGCGCATTCACCCAAAACCCAAACCCCCTACCGCGCCCCCGTCATCGTATAATTACTAACAATCCGCGCCAGCTCATCAACAAAGCTATTATCCGTCAACGCCTCCGGCTGCACGCGCACATAACTGTAAATGCACCCCCTCACGATCTCCTGCACAAAAAAATTCCGCCGCTCCACCTCCCGCGCATTCAGCTCCGGATACTTGTGCTGAATATACAACCGCGAAACCCCCGCCGCCCGCTCCTCGTATGAAATCGCGGCCGCCCCAGCACTCAACTCCGGCAACTCGCTCATCAGCTCCACCTGCACCAGATGATGCGCCCGCACCAGCGCCAGATGCAGCCGTATCGCCTGTTTAATCCCCCGCTCCGGCGGCTGGTCGCGGATGCGCGAAAACATCTCCTTCATCGCCCCCGCCATCTTCGCCGAGGAATCATCATAAAGCGCCAAGAAAATCGCCTCCCGCGACGGAAAATACTGGTACAGCGAGCCCTTGCTCACCCCCGCCCGCTCCGCGATCGCCGCCGTCGTCAGCCCCGCAAACCCGCCCCGCGCCGCCAGCTCCAGCGCCGCCTGCTTGATGCTCTCCACCGTCGTCTTCGAGCGCGACTGCCGCGGCGCCTTGCGCGCGTGATACCGCCCCTCGCCGTCAGAATTCCCCGCCAAAACCCGCCCTCCATATGCGACTAAAATGCGACTATTACCCGACTCATAGCGCTGCTAGCCTGCACCGGTCAAAACATAACAATCCGGGCCAACCGCCCGTGGAGGAAGTACCGGGATGGATATAATTTTCGACAACTGGCGCAGCCGCTCGCCGCATTACGGCGAGACGCACGAGGCCATCACCCACTCGGTGCGCCAGTTCATCCAGCAGGAGGCTGCGCCCAACGTCGACCTCTGGGAGGAGCAAAAATCCGTCCCCCGCGAATTCAACCGCAAGGCCGGCGAGGCCGGCATCCTCGGCCTCGGCTTCCCGGAGGAATACGGCGGCACCTCCGAGGGCATCGACATTTTCCACAACCTCATCCAGGCCGAGGAGTTGGCGCGCGCCGGGGCAGGGGGCATCCATTCCGCGCTGATGACGCATTTCGTCGCCTTGCCCCCCATCCTCCTGCTCGGCACTGAGGAAATGAAACGCCGCATCGCCCCGCCCGTTCTACGCGGCGAAAAAATCATGGCCCTCGCCATCACCGAACCCTCCGGTGGCTCGGACGTCGCAAACCTCAAAACCCGCGCCGAAAAACGCGGCAATAAATACATCGTCAACGGCTCAAAAATGTTCATCAGCAACGGCATCCGCGCCGACTACCACACCGTCGCGGTGCGCACCGGCGGCCCCGGCATGCGCGGCATTTCGCTGCTGCTGATTGAAAAAGACATGCCCGGCTTCACCCAGACCAAGCTCGACAAAATGGGCTGGCACTGCGCTGACACCGCCGCCCTCTACTTCGACGACGTCGAAGTCCCCGCCGAAAACCTCATCGGCCCGGAAAACGGCGGCTTCGTCAAAATCCTGGAAAACTTCAACAGCGAGCGCCTGGTCGCGGCGCAAACCTGCGCGGCGCAATCGCGCATCTGCCTGGAGGAAGCCGTAACCTGGGCGCTGCAACGCGAAACCTTCGGCAAGCGCCTGGTCGAACATCAGGTCATCCGCAGCAAACTCGCCGACATGCGCCGCCACATCGACGCCACCCAGGCCTATATCGACCTCTGCGCCTGGCGCTACCAAAACGGCGCCGCGCACCCGGCTGATTTCGCCTTGCTCAAAGTCCAGGCCACCCGCGCCTTCGAACTCGTCGCCCGCGAAGCCGCGCAAGTGTTAGGCGGCGCCTCCTACATTAAAGGCACCCTCACCGAGCGCCTCTACCGCGAGGTCCGTGTCCTCGCCATCGGCGGCGGCTCGGAGGAAATCCTGCTCGACCTCGCCGGCCGCCAGCTCGGCTATTGCTGAAACAAAAGGAAACCACATGACCTACCCCGTCACCGAAGGCCTCTACAGCCCGGAACATGAAATCTTCCGCGCAAGCTTCCGCCGCTTTCTGCGTGAGGAAGCCGAACCCAACCTCGACCGCTGGACCGAGACCCACACCATCGAGCCGGAATTCTGGCTGAAAGCCGGCGCCGCCGGCATCCTCGCCGTTGACGTTCCGGAGGAATACGGCGGCCCCGGCGGCGATTTTTTGCACCGCCTCGTCATCGCCGAGGAGCTTGGCTACAGCATCGCCGGCGCCACCATGGGCACCTCCATCATCGGTGACGGCACCAGCGAGATTCTCTTTCGCGGCGGCTCGGAGGAACACCGCCGCAAATACCTCCCCAAAATGGCCAAGGGCGAATTGCGCGGCGGCCTCGCCATCACCGAGCCGGACTCCGGTTCCGACGTCTCCGCCCTGCGCACCACGGCAATCCGTGACGGCGACCATTTCGTCATCAACGGTTCCAAAACCTACATCTCCAACGCTGCCAGCGCCGGGCTCTTCATCGTCGCCTGCAAAACTGATCCCGCCGCCGGCTCCCAAGGCATCTCCGCCATCCTCGTAGAATCCGGCACCCCCGGTTTCAAAGCCGGCCGAACTTTAAAAAAAATGGGCCAGAACGCAGGCGACACCGGCGAACTGTTCTTCGACAACGTCCGCGTCCCAGTAACAAACTTGATGGGCACCGAAGGCAAGGGTATGCGCATCGTCCTTGGCGGCGTCAACATGGATCGCATTACCTGGCCTCTCATCGGCCACGCCGCCGCCACACGCGCCTATGATGAAACCGTCACCTTCACCAAAAACCGCAAGGCATTCGGCCAGCGCATTTTTGATTTCCAGAACACCCAGTTCAAACTTGCCGACATCAAAGCCGAGCTCACCGTCGGCCGCGCCTTCCTCGATGACCTGATCCGCGGCTACCAAAAGGCCGGCGAGCTAGACACCCTGAAAGTCGCCATCGCCAAACTCTGGTGCGCCGAAATGGAAGGCCGCATCATCGACCAATGCGTCCAGCTCCACGGCGGCGCTGGCTACATGGATGAATACCCCGTCAGCCGCCTCTACACCGCCGCCCGCCTGCACCGTATCTTCGCCGGCACCTCGGAAATCATGCGCGTGATCATCGCGCGCTCAATCTAACCCGCAACGATGGCCGGGTCCGCCCGGCCATCCGTGCTAGATCATTCCTTTTCCGACACAAACCCGCACAAATTGGGGTGCAAGCAAAAAATTAAGCCACACTAACAATATGTTATGCCTCAATCCTCGCAAGTGTTTCACGTGAAACACCCCTACTTCAACAATCCCAGCCGGGGAATCTCAATCGCCGGGCAATGGTCCATCACCACCCGCAACCCCGCCGCCCGCGCCTTCGCCGCCACTTCCTCGTTCACCACCCCCAACTGCATCCAAACGGTCTTCGCCCCCAGCCGGATCGCCTCATCCACCGGCTCGCCCACATCCGCCGCCCCCCGGAACAAATCCACCATCTCCAGCGGGACCGCCTCCTCCAGGCTCGCCACCACTTTCCGCCCCAAAATCTCCTGCCCCGCCAGCCCCGGATTCACCGGCGTCACGTCATACCCTTGGCTCAGCAAAAACTTCATCACCCCATGGGAGGCCCGCTCCGGCTTGACCAAAGCCCCCACCAGCGCAATGCGCTTCGTGCTGGTCAAAATCTCGCGGATCATCTCGTCGGACATGTCTCTTCCCTAAAAATGGCGCTCCGGCTAAGCCCAAAGCATGAACAAAGGTATCATCGCCTGCATCGTCCTGAGCCTCCTCACCTTCATGTTCTGGAAGGCGCAGAATCAGCCCCAGGCGGGTGATGTGACCATGCCGGCCGGCAAGTTCAATTCCCTCTCCTACGCCCCTTACCGCTCCTGGCAGTCCCCGGCGGACAAATCCTACCCCACCCCCGCGCAAATCTCGCGGGACCTCGCCCTCGTCGCCGGCCAAACCAACGGCATCCGCACCTATTCCTCGGTCGAAGGCACGCTCCCCGCCACCCTGGCCGCCATCCAAAACGGCACGGATATTGTGGGCCTCGCGCAAAAAGCGGGCCTCAAAGTCTGGCTCGGCATCTGGCTCAGCTCCAACCCAGCCGACAACGCCAAGGAAATGGCCGCCGGCATCGCCGAGGCCAACGCCTACCCAACCACCGTCACCCGCGTCGTCGTCGGCAACGAGGTCCTGCTGCGGCGCGACCTCTCGGTGGACGACCTCACCGCCGACATCGACACCGTCCACGCCCAGGTGAAACAACCCGTCGCCTACGCCGATGTCACCGATTTCTGGAAACAATTCCCCCAGGTCGCCCCGCACGTAGACATCGTGATGATCCACTTCCTACCCTACTGGGAAAACACGCCGCTCAGCCTCGGTGCCTCCATCGCCAACATCAAAACCACCACCGAGCAGTTCAAGGCGCTGTTCCCCGGCAAGCAGCTCTCCATCGGCGAAACCGGCTGGCCGTCCCGTGGCCGCTCCCGCGGCGGCGCTGTGCCGTCGCGCGTCAACGAGGCCGTCTTCTTGCGCCAGTTCGTTACCCTGGCGAGCCAGGAGGGTGTCGACTACAACCTCATCGAAGCCTTCGACCAGCCCTGGAAATACGAGGACGAAGGTGTCGCCGGCGCCAACTGGGGCCTCTGGAACACCCACCGCATCCAAAAATTCCCGCTCACCGGCCCGGTCACGGAACGCCCGGACTGGCGCTGGTACGCCCTGCTCGGCGCGCTCTCCGGCTGCCTGCTGTTCGGAGCCACGGGCCTTAAAAACCTGCGCCTCGCCGCCCCCGCCTTTGCGCTCGGCAACGGCTTCGCCATCGCCTGCATCGGCACCGTGCCCATGCTCTACGACAACTGGCTGCGCCTCGACGCCCTGGTCAACCTGCCCCTGCAAGCCATCTTCGCGGTGCTCGCCATCCGCCGCGCCCAGGCCGTGCTCTCCGGCAAAATCCTGCCGCCGCCCATCACCGGCGCGCAAACCCTGGCCGCCCTGCGCCGGGGCAAATTCCCCTTCACCTACGACTCGTTTTGGTTCATCTTCCTGGCCAGCGCCGCCATCTTCCAAACCCTGCTCGTCTTCGACGGCCGCTACCGCGACGCCCCCATGGCCGTCTTCATCATCCCCGTCATCGCCGCCGGCATCCGCGTCTGGACCAAAGACAAACCCAAACAACTCGGCTGGGAGGAAATCCTCAGCGCCAATATCCTCGCCCTGTTCGGCATCCTCGACGCCGTCATCGAAGGCGGCAACAACCTGGAATTCGTCACCTGGAGCATCGCCGCCGTCATCATGGCCGCCCCCGTCATCCTCGCCCAGGAAGCCAAACGCGGGGGCACGAAGACTAAGCGGAGGTAAGGCCAAGGGGCGTCGCGCCGGAGGCGCGCCGGTTAGCTAATAGGCGGCCCTCTGGGCCGACGCCCCTTGGATCCCCGCCAAAGGCTCGCCTTTGGAATCCATGAATAAGGGTTATGAAAGAGGGCTGCCCTAGCGTTTTCAACGCCCGGTGCAGCCCTCTTTCATAACCCTTTTACTTATGTGTTCGAAGGGCGCGGCCCTTCGTGGGGGGCCAGGGGGCAAAGCCCCTTGGCCTTACTTCCGCTTAGTCTTCATGCCCCATGGCTTGGGCATCGGTGAGCATTTCGATGCGGCCGGTGATTTGGCCGCCGTCTTCCACTTGCAGGCGGCGGCAGCGTGCGGTTCCGAGCACGCGGCCGGAGGAGCGGACGATGAGGGCGTGGCGGGCGACGAGTGTTCCGTCGATGGTTCCGGCGACTTCGGCTTCGTCGACTTCGACTTCGCCTTTGAACAGGCCGCCCTGGGCGATGGAGAGTTCCACCAGGCCGTTGATCATGGCTGCTTCCACGGTGCCTTCAACCACCAGGCGTTCCGCGTCCTGCACGGTACCTTGCACGCTAATGCCACGGCCGACCACCAGGGTGCGGCGCTGGCCGTCTTCGCGCGGGGCGGCGGAGGCGGCGGTGCTGGTTACGGTGGAGCGGGCGGGAACGCCGGGGGGCGGCGTGGGCACGTGCGGCGTGAAGGGGGAACGGACCATAAGAGTCTCCTTGAAACTAGATTGAGCGGGTTCGACCGGGGCGTTGCCGGATTCGGGGAGCGCCGCGGCTTCCGGGGCAGGGGCTTGCGCGGCCGGCGGAATTACGGCGGCCGGTTTCGGCTCTTCAGGTGTACGTTTGTTGAACACGAATCCTCCGTGGCACAAAAATGGTACCCGTGGGCTAGCACGGCCCGCCGTTCCGGGACAACCTCAGCCATGCGGCACAAACATTTGCCGCCACTGCGGCAGCGGTGGTATCGGCCGGGCTGAAAAACCATTGGAGAGAGCAGCATGGCCGTCACCCGCTTCGATATTACCGGCATCGGCAATGCCATCGTCGACCTTCTGTTACCAACTGATGACGCATTTTTAAGCCGCCATGATATGCCCAAGGGCGGCATGTCGCTGATTGACGCGGATACCGCGACCAGACTCACCGCCGCCATGCAGGGCGGGCTGACGGCTTCCGGCGGTTCGGTTGCCAACACCTGCGCGGTGGCCGCCGCGCTGGGTGCCCGCGTCGCCTTCCTCGGCAAGGTCGCGGGCGATGACATGGGCGATGTTTTCCGCCGCGAGATCACCGCGCATGGCGTGCATTATCCCACCTTGCCGCTGCAGGCGCAGATCCCCACCGCGCGCTGCCTCATCCTGGTCACGCCGGACGGCCAGCGCACCATGAACACCTACCTCGGCGCCGGCGGCGAGTTCGCGCTCTCTGACCTCGACGAGACCGTCATCGCCGCCTCCGCCGTCACCTATCTGGAAGGCTATCTGTTCGACCCGCCGGCCGCGCAGGCCGCCTTCATCGAAGCCGCCAAAACCGCGCGCGCCTTCGGGCAGAAAACCGCGCTCTCCCTCTCTGACGCTTTTTGTGTGGACCGCCACCGCGACGGCTTCCGCCGCCTCATCGCCGAGGGCGTGGACATCCTCTTCGCCAACGAGGCTGAAATCTGCAGCCTGTACCAGCGCAACGACTTCGCAGAGGCCGCCGCCGACGCCGCGCGCGACATCAAGCTCGCCGTGCTCACCCGCAGCGAAGCCGGCAGCATCATCCTCCACGAAGGCACCCAAACCCATGTGCCCGCCGTGCCAACCCAGGTGGTGGACACCACAGGTGCCGGCGATGCCTACGCCGCCGGCTTCCTCACCGCCTACACGAAGGGTGAAACGCTGCACGCGGCCGGTATGCTCGGCGCCAAAGCGGCGGCACTGGCCATCAGCCGCATCGGCGCCCGCCCGCCCGCGGCTGAACTGAAAGCCCTGGGCTAGAGCATGATTGCTTTACATCAATCATGCTCTAGATTTGGTTTGGCGAGCAATTTCATGGCTCAGTTGAATCGCTCCGCGATTCAACTTCAAGCCATATTGCTCTAAGCCGCATGACCCTGCCGATTATCCTGCTGCTCCTCGCGGCTTTCATCGCCGGTGCGCAAAACGCGCTGGCCGGGGGCGGCTCATTCCTGGTGTTCCCGGCCATGCTCTTCGCCGGGCTTAACCCGCTCGCCGCCAACATCACCTCCACCATCGCTCTGTTCCCCGGCCAGGTCACCACCTCGCTCGCCGGCCGCAACATGGTGGAAGGTGCCGCGGGCCTCTCCATCCGCATGCTCTTCGGCATCAGCCTCGCCGGCGGCGCCATCGGCGCCTGCCTCCTCCTGGCAACGCCCGTCAGCATCTTCACCCATCTCGTGCCCTTCCTGGTGCTGTTCGCCACCGTCGTCTTCGCCTGGGGCAGCTTCTTCGCCAAAAAGCGCGCCGAAGACGAACCCGCCCACATCACCCCGCGCGCCGCCATGGCCGCGCAAATGCTCATCGCCATCTACGGCGGCTACTTCGGCGGCGGTATCGGTATCCTCATGCTGGCAGCCCTCACCGCCGCCGGACTCTCCGTCCGCCATGCCGGCGCCACCAAAAACATGCTCGCCGGCGTCATCAACGTCGCCGCCGTCGTCATCTTCGCGGTGCGAACCCACGTGCATTGGCACATCGTCCTGCTCGTCGCCGTCTGCGCTATCCTCGGCGGCCAACTCGGTGTCTATATGCTCCGCCGCATCAACGAAACCGCCCTGCGCATCGCCATCACAACCATCGGCATCCTCCTCACCATCGGCCTGTTTTTACGCGCGGGGTAGGGAAGTAAGGCAAGGCCAGGGGGCTTTGCCCCCTGGACCCCCAGCAAAGGCTAGCCTTTGCAATCCGATAATAAGGTTCTTGGGCGGGAGGGGTATTCGCCCGCATGGGCCACGGGATTTAGCCAATGGTCTAATACCAGCAGCCCTAAAGATTG
>PLSD01000093.1 GCA_003164135.1 Acetobacteraceae bacterium | reverse complement strand
CGGCGCGGACCAGCGTGCCGCCGTCACGTGCCATTAGCGGAAACACATGGCCGGGGGTGACAATGTCATCGCGCCCAAGTTCCGGGTTAATGGCAACGGCAATTGTGCGGGCACGATCAGCGGCGGAAATGCCGGTGGTCACACCCTCTTTCGCCTCGATGGAGACGGTAAAAGCGGTTTCGTGCCGCGTGCCGTTTGCCTTGCTCATCAGCGGAATGCCGAGTTTTTCCACCCGGCTCTTGGTCAGCGCCAAACAAATAAGCCCGCGCGCGTGCTTGGCCATGAAGTTGATGGCNNCGCGGTCCTCGTCATCGACCAGGATAAAAATCCGTCCAGCGCGCGCTTCCTCGATGATCTCAGCGGCGGAGGAGATATAATCATGCAGTCCCGCTGTTTTCAGCGTCGATTTCAGGCCGTCCATAGGGCGTTGTCCTTCAGCGCCGCCGTAGCGGCTGTGTGAGTTATGGTGTGCAAATGTTTACGCATGCTGAAAACTGAGCTGTCGCGCGACATAGCGCGCCAGCATGTCGATTTCTATGTTCACGCGCTGCCCTGGCGTGAGGTAGGCAAAGTTAGTGTGCGCCGCCGTGTGCGGGATGATGTTGACGCCGAACTCAGCGCCGTCGACCTCATTCACGGTGAGCGAGACGCCGTTGATGGCAATGCTGCCTTTTTGCGCCACGAATGGCGCCAGCGTGTCCGGCAGGCGGAATTTCCATCGGGTTGAGCCGTTCTCCGGGGTCGCGGAGAGCACTTGCGCAACGCCATCGACATGGCCGGAGACAATATGCCCGCCCAGCTCGTCGCCTACACGCAGCGAGCCTTCCAGGTTTATCCGGCTCCCCGGCACCCAGCCGCCCAGCGTGGTGAAGGCCAGCGTCTCGGCCGAAACTTCCACAGCAAACCAGTTGGAGCCAAATTCCACCACCGTGAGGCAGCAGCCCGAGCAGGCGATGGAGGCGCCAAGTTTAATTTCACCCACGTGCCAGCCGGCATCGGCCGGGGTCTCGATGACGAAACGCGCGTCCTTGCCCTGGCTGATCGCCTGGACCTCCCGCACAACGCCCACACCGGTAATCAGACCCGTGAACATTTTTCAGTCAGCCTTTCGGTAGGTCGTTAGTATGTCGTCGCCAAAGCTCTCGCGCGCCATCAGTTTGAAGCGCGGCATGGAGGCCAAGGTGCTCACGCCAAAAGCCTGGGCCGCGGGCCAGCCATCACCACCGATAATGCTGGGCGCATGGAACCAGGCCAGCCGGTCCACCAGTCCGGCGCGCAGCAGTCCGGCTGACAGGGTGCCGCCACCCTCGACCAGAATGCGCGTGAGCCCGTGTTTAGCGAGCGCTTGCAGCCCGGCCAACAGATCAACCCCGGCGGAGGATGCAGGCAGTTCGATAAGCTTCACCCCGGCGTTTTCCAGGGCCCGCTTGCGCAGGGCGTCGGCGCCGTTGCGGTGCAAAATCCACAACGGATGTATCGCCGCGGTGCGCACCAACCGGCTCATCAACGGCGTACGCAAATGGCTGTCGATGACAATGCGGACCAGCGGGCTGGAACGGAACCCCTCGATCCGGCACGTCAGGTCGGGGTCGTCCGACAGTACGGTACCAACGCCCGCCAGCACCGCGTCGTGCCGGCCACGGATGGCATGCACGGCCCGGCGCGCGGCCTCACCTGTCAGCCATTGCGATTCCTTGGTGCTGGTCGCAATCCGGCCATCGAGCGTGGAAGCAAGTTTCAGGCGAACCAAAGGCCGTTGCCGCTGGACGACACTCAAAAACCCAGAAATAACCGCAGTGCATTCTTTTTGCAGGATATTCTCATCAACCGCGACCCCGGCGGCGCGCAACTGCGCTACCCCGGCGCCATTGACCTTGGGATGCGGGTCACCAGCACCGATCACCACGCGCTTGATCCCTGCTTCGATCAGCGCTGACGTGCAAGGCCCTGTTTTTCCAGTAAACGCGCATGGCTCGAGCGTAACATAGGCTGTTGCCCCGCGTGCCGCGGAACCAGCCATCTTCAGCGCCTCAACCTCGGCATGCGGACGTCCGCCCGCCGCCGTGCGGCCGCGCCCCACCACCCGGTCCTGCGCCACAATGACGCAGCCTACCGAAGGGTTGGGCGCTGTTTCGCCCAAACCCCGGCGGGCCAGGGCCAGCGCGGCGCGCATATGCGCCTCGTCTGTGGCTTTGGTGCTCATTCGTCCAGCTTTGGCTTCGGCAGCTCGCTCATGTCGCCGAGGAAAGTCTCAAAATCCTTGGCCTCGCGGAAATCACGATAGACCGAGGCAAAGCGTACATAGGCAACCGTATCCACCTCTTTAAGCGTCTCCATCACTAGCTCGCCGATATCATGGCTTTTTACCTCTGTCTCGCCGCTGGCTTCCAGCTGGCGGACGATGCCGTTGACGATGCGCTCGATCCGCTCCTCGTTGAACGGGCGCTTGCGCATGGCGATACGCACCGAACGCGCCAGCTTGTCGCGGTCAAACGCCACGCGCCGGTCGTCAGCCTTGACCACGACCAGTTCACGCAACTGCACCCGCTCGACGGTGGTGAAACGCTGGCCGCAACCACCGCAGAAGCGGCGACGGCGGATGGCGCTGCCATCTTCAGTGGGCCGGCTGTCTTTAACCTGGGTATCAGCCTCTCCACAGAACGGGCAACGCATGTTCGCGGTCCCCCTTTAACGGTAAATCGGGAAGCGAGCGCACAGGGCTTTCACCCGCGCGCCGACTTCCTGCTCGGCCACCGTGTTGGTGCCGTCGTTGGAGTGGGCCAGACCGTCCAGCACCTGGCCGATCATCAGCCCCACTTCGCGGAACTCAGCCACCCCGAAGCCACGCGACGTCGCGGCCGGGGAGCCAAGACGAATCCCGGACGTGATGAACGGCTTTTCCGGGTCAAACGGGATGGCGTTTTTGTTGGCGGTGATATGCGCGCGCTCCAGGCTGGCCTCGGCGGCCTTGCCGGTGGTGTTTTTGGGACGCAGGTCGACCAGCAGAAGATGCGAATCGGTACCGCCGGTGACAATCGCCAGCCCCTGCTCCACCAGCGTCGCCGCCAGGGTTTTCGCGTTGGCGACCACGGATTTCTGGTAAGTGATGAAATCCGGGTGCAGCGCCTCGCCAAAGGCAACCGCCTTCGCCGCGATCACATGCATCAGCGGGCCGCCTTGCAGACCGGGAAAAATCGCCGAGTTGATCTTTTTGGCAATGTCCTCGTGGTTGGTCAGCACCATGCCGCCGCGCGGGCCGCGCAGCGTTTTATGCGTGGTGGTGGTGACCACATGCGCATGCGGCAACGGCGAGGGGAAAATGCCCGCCGCGACGAGGCCTGCGAAATGCGCCATGTCGACCATGAAATAGGCGCCGACTTCATCAGCCACGGCGCGGATACGCGGGAAGTCGATGAAGCGCGGATAGGCGGAGCCGCCGGCGATGATCAGCTTCGGCTTATGCTGGCGGGCCAGGGCTTCCAGCTCTTCATAGTCGAGAATGCCGTCATCCTTGCGCACGCCGTATTGCACGGCATGGAACCATTTGCCGGACATGTTGGGCGCGGCGCCGTGCGTGAGATGCCCGCCAGCAGCCAGGGACATGCCAAGAATGGTGTCGCCCGGCTGCACCAGCGCCAAAAACACCGACTGGTTAGCCTGTGACCCGGAATTGGCCTGCACATTGGCAAAACCCGCGGAAAACAGCTTCTTCGCGCGCTCGATGGCCAGCGTCTCGGCCAAATCCGCCGGGCCGCAGCCGCCGTAGTAGCGCTTGCCGGGGTAGCCCTCGGCGTATTTATTGGTCAGCACCGAGCCCTGCGCGGCCAGCACGGCGGCGGAGACGATGTTTTCCGAGGCGATCAGCTCAATGCCGTCCTGCTCGCGCACCAGCTCCTGGTGCAGAATACCGGCCAGTTCGGGGTCGGTTTCGGCCAGCGGGGCGTTAAAAAAACGCGCGAGGCTGGGGGCGGTAATTTGCTCGTTCATGCGGCGGGCTCCGTTGACGGGTTGAGTTTGGCGAGGCGGCGGTCATGCCGCCCGCCTTCATACGGGGTGGAAAGGAAGGTCTGCAGAATATCCAGCGCCACTTCCTCGCCAATGATGCGCGCGCCCAAGGCGAGCACATTAGCGTCGTTATGCGCGCGGGTGAGCCGGGCGGTGGTGACATCGTGCACCAACGCGCAGCGGATGGCGGGGTTGCGGTTGGCGGCCATGCTCATGCCGATGCCGGTGCCGCAGACAAGGATGCCAAAATCCGCCTGCCCGGCCGTCACCGCGCCGCAAACGGCGTGGGCGAAGTCCGGGTAGTCGACACTGGCGGGACCATCGGTACCGAAATCCAGCAGTTGATGGCCAGCCTCTGCCAGCACGGCGGCCAGCCGGTTTTTAAGGGTCACACCGCCGTGGTCAGCGCCCAGGGCTACGATCAAAGAACGAGTCATGGAGTGCGTTTATCATGAGGCTTCATGAGAAGGAAATAACGCCCCGAATCCGCTGTGCGCGAGGCTGGGGCGCAAAAACGCGGATGCTCAGGAGATAAAGAAACCACCCAGCCCGCCGAGCACGCCAAAGGCGCAGGTCACGCCGCATACGGCAATAACCACCCATTTATACGTACCTTGCAGCCGGTGCGCCGGCGGCAGCGCCAGCCGCGAGAGCCGGACCAGAAAGCCCAGCACCAGCGGCAGCAGCAGCGCGTTCATCACCTGCACACCAACATTCAGGCTGACGAGGTTGGGCGTGACGCCAACCAGCACGGCGCCGCCAATGACGCAGATGGCATAAACACCATAGAACCAGCGTGCCTTTAACGGATGGTGTTCCAGCGATCGCTTGTAGCCCGCGACCTCGCCCAAGCCCCAGGCCAAAGCCAGCGAGGCGACAATGGCGGCGACCATACCCGCTCCCACTACGCCAAGGCCGAAAATCAACCGGCCCATCTGCGGGCCAAGATACGGCGTCATCGCCTGACTCATATCGCCGACCGTATTCAGCGTGGCCTGCGGCGCGTGCGGGCGAATGGAAGCCGCGGCCGCAATCAACACCGCGGCCATGACCAGCTGGGTAACCAGCGCGCCGATTGCGGTATCCCATTTGGCCGCGGTGTAATGGCGCGGGTCGAGCTTTTTGTCGGCGATGGCCGACTGCTGGTAGAAAATCATCCACGGCATGATGACGGCACCGATGTTGGCGGCGACCAGGTATTCAAAATGCGGGTTGAAGACGGGAATTTGGATGGATTGCCGCGCCATGACGGCAAGATCCGGCCGCGCCGCCCAGGCGACGAAAAAGAACGCAAATTCGAACAGGCCAATGACAATCGCGGCACGCTCCACTCGCCGGTAGGAGCCGGTGAGCACCACCGCCAGCAACGCGACCACGGCCAGCGGGAGCGAGACATAATGCGGCACCCCGTAAAGGTCACCGATACCCGCCACGCCGGAAAACTCGGTCAGCAGCGCGCCGATGGTGGCCACTGACAAACCTGCCGCCGAGAGCCATGCCCATTTCGGGCCGAAACATTCGCGGATCAACTCGCCATGGCCCCGGCCGGTGAAAATACCCAGCCGCACGGTGAGTTCCTGCACAACATAGAGAATCGGCACCAGAATGAGCTGCACGGCCAGCAACTTGTAGCCCCATTGCACACCACTTTGACCGGCGGTGATGATGGAACCGACATCGGTATCAGCCAGCATGACGACCAGACCGGGGCCGAATACGGCCAGGAACGGTAAAGTGGAGAAAAACCTGAGCCGTGAGGGCTTGGCGGTCTGGCTCTTGGTCGTCGAGGGCATCAGCAGTCAGCTCCGCTCGGGCTACAGTTGCAATTCATTCTCATCTACTTTCCGTGCAACGCCTGGCACCCGCATTGATGCAGATCAAACGATACAGAGTTCAGTGCAGTTACTGCGAATAAGAATTATTCGCAGTAACTGCACCCTGATAGCCGCCCTCCAGCGCGCCTGTCAAATGCACCCGGCTACCTCGCAACGGCACGCAAAACCCGTTAAACCACGCGCATGACAAACCGCTCTTTCCCCAACACCCGCCTGCGCCGCAACCGCTTCGACGATGCTACCCGCCGTCTGGTGGCGGAGCACAAGCTCTCCACCGACGACCTGATCTGGCCAATTTTCATCCGTGAGGGCAGCGGTGAGGCCACGCCGATCGCCTCCATGCCGGGTGTTTCGCGTACCGGGCTGGATGGTCTGGTCAAACATGTCGAGGCCGCCGCGCGCCTGAAGATTCCGGCCATCGCCTTGTTCCCCGCCACCCCGGCCGAACTTAAAAACCCCACCGCCACCGAGGCACTCAACGCCAACAACCTGATGTGCCAGGCCGCACGCGTCCTCAAAGCCGAATTCCCCGACATCGCCCTGGTCGGCGATGTCGCGCTCGATCCCTATACCGACCACGGCCACGACGGCATCCTGGAGGATGGCTACGTGGTGAACGACCAGAGCGTCGGCATCCTCGTGCAACAGGCGGTGAACCAGGCCGCCGCCGGCATCGACATCATCGCCCCCTCGGACATGATGGACGGGCGCATCGGCGCCATCCGCGCCGGGCTGGACGAGGCTGGGTTCATCAATACCCGCATCATGAGCTACGCCGCCAAATATGCCTCGGCCTTCTACGGCCCGTTCCGCGACGCCATCGGCTCCGGCGGTGCGTTGAAAGGGGATAAAAAGACCTACCAGATGAACCCCGCCAATGCCGAGGAGGCGCTGCACGAGGTGGCGCTGGACCTCGCCGAGGGCGCGGACATGGTCATGGTCAAACCGGGCATGCCGTATCTGGACATCATCCACCGGGTGAAAACCCGGTTCGAGGTGCCGGTGTTCGCCTATCAGGTCTCCGGTGAGTATGCGATGATCATGGCAGCCGTACAAAACGGCTGGATGGACCGCGACCGCGCCATGATGGAAAGCCTGCTCGGCTTCAAACGCGCCGGGTGTTCCGGGGTGCTGACGTACTTTGCGGTGGAGGCAGCGGCTAAACTCTTGGAGGGATGAAATGAGCGCATGGACTTTGGGCGGCATTGCATCGCAGGCCGGGAAACTGGCGATTGTCACGGGGGCGA
Organism: Acetobacteraceae bacterium; assembly: GCA_003164135.1. Lineage (GTDB taxonomy): Bacteria > Pseudomonadota > Alphaproteobacteria > Acetobacterales > Acetobacteraceae > Acidocella. The sequence continues at coordinate 71,417 of PLSD01000093.1, read as the reverse complement.
ATAGCGGAATTGGCTATTTCACCGCGCTGGAGCTGGCAAAAGCCGGGGCCAATGTGATTCTCGCATGCCGCAGCCCGGATAAAGGTGCCGCGGCAGCCGCAAAAATCAATGCGGTGGCACCTGGGCACGCGGTGTTCGAAGCACTCGACCTGGCCAGCCTCGCCTCGGTGCATGATTTCGCCTCGCGCTTCAAAGCCACGCACGGCACGCTCGATCTCCTGGTCAACAACGCCGGCGTCATGGCCCCGCCCACGCGGCAAGTTACCGCCGACGGGTTCGAACTACAGATCGGCGTGAATTTTCTGGGACACTTTGCCCTCACCGCGCTGCTGCTGCCTGCTTTGATGAAGGCCCGCGAGCCGCGCGTCATCCAACTCTCCTCCGTCGCGCACCGCCAAGGACGGATTGATCTGGCCGATTTGCAGGCGGCGCGGAACTACAAGCCCTGGCAGGTCTATAACCAGTCCAAACTGGCAATGCTGATGTTCGCCCTGGAGCTGCAGCGCCGCTCGGACGCCGGCGGCTGGGGCCTGCTCTCACTGGCGGCACATCCCGGCATTGCCCGCACGGAGCTGGTCGCCAACGGCCCCGGCACTAACAGCGTGATGGCCTTTGTGTTGAAACTCGCCCAGCCCTTCATCTCGCAATCAGGCGAGGCCGGGGCGCTACCCACGCTGCTCGCCGCCACCGCGCCGGATGTAACGCCAGGCGGCTATTATGGCCCCACCGGCTTCATGGAATTCCGCGGCCCGCCGGGTGTCGCCAAACCCGAAAAGCAGGCGTTGGACGCGAGCGTGGCCAAGGCGTTGTGGGAAACCGCCGAAACCCTGACCAGGCAGAGTTTTACACCCGGCCCGTAAGTGCTGCGCGCAGCACGGCAAACTTGTCGCCCAAGGTTCGCGGGGCAAATTTTTTACCCAGGTCGCGCCGTGCGAACACCGCTGGCAGTGCCGCCGCCAGACCAACGCGCGGCGGCTGCACCTGTAACAGCGCCCGCGCCTGCGCCACCAGATTTTCCAGCGGCGTGGCATCGGCCGGCAGCAGTGAGCGGTCCTGCGCCGCCAGAAACGACACGGCGCGCAGGATGCCGGAGATCCCGTAGGCAGTACCCAGATCCTCGATAACTACCGAATCGGCGCCCAGAATTTTCCCGGCAATGCGCGCCAGCCGCCCCGACGTACCCCGCGCATAGGCAAAAAACGCCGCCGCATCCGGGATTTCCGCCTCGGCCTCCATCTCCCGCGCCTCGATCACCCCCAACAGGTCGGCGCGCGCGAATACTCCGGAGTCCAGCGCGGCGCTGAGCGGCGTAGCGATTTCGTGCTTTTTGGCCTCGCCCTCCACCACCTCACGCCACCATTGCAGGCGGATGCGCGCCAGCAGCGGCTCGGAAGCTACTTCCCGCGCCCGCGCTAGCTCATTGTTGAACAGGTACAGCAGCGCCAGGGTGCCACGCACTTCGGGCGGAGCAAACAGGTTGCAGAAGTACCGGTCGGGATCAGCGCATTGCAATCGCGCAAGGTACAAATGTTCGCTTGACTGAGGCATGCGCAGTCCATAGCTAATCGTCACGACGAAAGAAAACTTTTAACAAGGAGACCCCGCTGATGGCTTTCGAACTCCCCACCCTGCCCTACGCCAAAACCGCGCTCGCCGCGGCCGGCATGTGCGAAGAGACACTTGAGCTGCATCACGGCAAGCACCACCAGGCCTATATCACGGCGCTGAATGGCCTTGTCGAGAAAAACCCCGACCTGCAAGGCAAGAGCCTCGAACAAATCGTCGCCTTCTCCTACAACAAGCCGGACCTGGTGCCGGTGTTCAACAACTCAGGCCAGCATCTCAACCATAGCCAGTTCTGGCTGAGCATGAGCCCGACCGGCGGCGGCATTCCCGGCAAGCTCGAAACCAAACTGGTGGAAGATTTCGGCTCCGTGCAGGCGTTCAAGGACGCTTTCAAGACCGCCGGCACCACGCAGTTCGGCTCCGGCTGGGCTTGGCTCGTCCTGGCGCCGGACGGCAAGCTTAAAGTCACCAAATCCCCCAACGCCTCCACCCCGGCCGTTACCGGGGAGGGCAAGGTGCTGCTGGTGTACGATGTGTGGGAGCATGCCTACTACGTCGATTTCCGCAACCGCCGCCCGGACTACATCACCAACTGGCTGGACAAAATCGCGAATTACGAATTCGCCGAAGCCAACCTGCTGGCCGGCTGAGTTTACAAAAAGGGGGCTTAGCGGCCCCCTTTTTTAATGCACCGGCGCCACGCCCAACGGCGCTTGCTTTTGCCACAATGCAGTGAGACCTAGCCGCTAAAATCAGGCTTGAGGAAACATGACCATCTATAACGACGAAGAACTGGACGCCGCCGTTAAAGCCGGAGCCCTTACCCCCGAGGCCGCCGGTGCCCTGCGGCAATTTGTCGGCCAGCACCGCGCCGCGCCGGATGAAGAACAGTTCCGCCTGCTCACCGGCTTTAACGACATCTTCATCTCCATCGCCATGGTCGTGTTCCTCACCGGCACCGGCTGGCTGGCGGGAAAAACCTCCTTCCTCTTTGGCGGCACGGTCATCACCGGGCTCTCCTGGGGACTGGCGGAATATTTCACCAAACGCCGCCGTCTCTCCCTCCCCAGCATCATTCTTGCGCTGGGCTACGGCCTGGGCACCGCAATGCTGTTCGCGGACCTCATCGCACGCGCCCTCGGGCAGGCGGACATGTTCGTCTGGACCAATCTGTGGAACGCGCAGTTCGACCTGTTCACGGTCGCGGGCTTCATGACCCTGGCGTATCTGGCGCATTGGTGGCGCTTTCAGGTGCCCATCACGGCCGCCTTCATCGGCCTTACCGGGCTCACCAGCCTGCTCGCATTGCTGCATGTGTTCATCCCCGGTCTGCCCTACGGCGCGCCATGGCTGCATCTCCTCGGCGGTCTGGCCCTGTTCGCCATCGCCATGCGGTGGGACATGAGCGACCGCCAGCGTGCCACCCGCCGCACCGATGTCGCCTTCTGGCTGCATCTGGCCGCCGCCCCCATTATCGTGCGCTCGTTGTTCCACCTGCTCGGCGTGTTCTCGCCCGGCCAGAATGCCTATGACCGAGCAGGGCTGGTCATCGGCCTCTACCTGGTAATGACGCTGCTCGCCCTCGTCATCGACCGCCGCGCCATTCTCACCGCGGCACTCATCTATGTGATGTACGCTATCAGCGCGCTCATCCGCACCGCCGGCTCGCCGGAGGTCAGCTTCGCCGCCGCCGGCTTCGTCATCGGCGCCGCGCTGCTGCTGCTCTCTGCGTTCTGGAACCCGGCCCGAAAATACATCGTCGGGTTATTGCCCGAGCACCTACAAGGCATGCTGCCCGTGACCGCGCACGGGCCTAAACCCGCCTAAAGATACTTGCGGTACTGCACAAACCCCGGCTTGTCCGCGACCTGATCGTACAGGATCATCGCCTGTTTGTTGGTCTCATGCGTCATCCAGTACACGCGCTTGGACTTCGCCTGCCGGGCTTTCTCGTACACCGCCTCAATCAACGCGCGGCCCACGCCCTTGCCCCGTGCCTCTGGCGCGGTGAACAGGTCTTCGAGGTAACACACGTCCTCCACCTCCCAGGTATTGCGGTGGAAAATGTAGTGCACGAGACCCAGCAGCTTGCCGTCCTCCTCCGCTACCAGGCAGTTCACCGGCTCCGCGGGGTTGAAGAAGCGACCCCACAGAACTTCCGTGACTGCGGCGGGAAGTTCGGTTTTGTAGAAGGTCAGGTAACCCTGCCACAGCGAGTCCCATTGGACGCGGTCGGTGGGCTGAATTTCACGGATCATCGGTCTGGTCCTGAATTTAAAAGCCCGCGCAGTTTGATCGTCTTGCTGGAGCGATACAAGACCGTCACCAAAGCCCGCCGTTCCGCTGTTTGCGCGAGCCCCAAAGCCGGCCGAAGTCAATGCCCAATACCCCAGCCAAACGCCCAAAGCAGTAAGGACAATTCCAAGCAACACGCCTTCAACATCAATGCCGCTAATACCACCAACATCCCGCCAGAGCCCTCGCTTGGCATCCAGTAGCCAAATCTCCCAGGACACCGGCAGAACACTGGCCGCGAAATTCAGATCATCCAAGGCAAAATCATTGCCCCATGGATCGGTATTCCGATCGACCAGCGATATCGTAGCCGTCGACGCGGAACCGGACTTCCAATAGACGTAAACCTGGGTCCAGGCACCAACGCTCGGCCTGAGGACAATATCGCGGCCAATGGTCTGTCCATTGATGATGACTTGCAGGTCAGCGGGGCTTGGTTGAAAAAGCGAGGATGCCGCGAAACTGAAAAAATAAGTCGAGTCCGGCACGACGTTTAATTTTTGACTTTTCCATACGGCCAGTGACGGGTCGTCCCCACCATCGACGAGCAACATGTATGCGCCAGAAAAAGGAGGCATCGAAGGCCAGCCACCGTTAAACTGGTTCGGATCGCTTCCGACCCGAATCGTGCCAAAGCTTTCTGGGCCACCAATCTGGTAGTCAGAGAAAAAGCCCGTGGTCCCCTCCTCAAACCCAGGATTTGAGAGCAGATTTTGAGACGTTTCTCCGACAAGAAAAACGAAAACAACCAGCACAACGACAACAAGGCTGATGGTCAAAATGCGTAACTTCACGACCTAAAGCCTCCGCTAATCAGAGAATCGTCTAGCAGACCATCAAACCATCAATCCCCTAGCTCTTTGTTACCAAAGCAGCCAGCGCGGCTTCCATGGTCTTGGCCGTGGCTTGCACCGCGTCCTTTTCCGCCCTGAGCGTATTATAAGCCTGTTCCAGCGCGCGGATATGCCGGACCGCCTTCTCGCGCTCAATCCGCGCGGCAAAAAACTCATCCTCCGCTGCCTGCGCGCGCAACAATGCCGCCCGACGCTGGTCTTCCACCGTGTTTCCCATGGGTGCCGCCGGGCGCTGCCAGCCGCTCACCGTGTACCCGGACAAATGCCGCGGCAGGGTCCAGAATATCTCCGGGTCAGGCACATGCTCAACCGGCGTCACATTTCCGCGCCAAGCCACGCCCATAATCTGCATGGTCTGGTACACCATGGTCTGCCAGCCGGCATTACGCATCGCATCCAGCCCTGCCGAGACGTACGGCGACGCCAGATCGTGGAACAGCACCATGGCATCAGCCGGCGCGTAACGCATGACGATTTCTGCATCCAGCCGTGGCGCGTCGCCCTCATGGTCGCCGTCAATGAAAATCAACGACCAGGGCTGCGATCTCGCGGCGGCCAATTCCTGCACCGCGCCAGGGCTGGCCCCGGCGTGCAGCCGCACCCGCTCACCCACACCCGCGGCAGCGCAGGAGTCAGCAACGCCCTGCTTGAAGGCGTCATCGCGGAACATTGGGTCGATAACATCCAGACTCACGCCGCCAAGCGCCAGATGCACCGCCGACCAACCGCGCCAGCAGCCAATTTCCAGGCACGGCTGCCCCTTGAACCTCAGTGCGGTATTGTAGAGGATCGACGCTTCATCACGGTTGGCAAAGCCAATCTGCGGATTGCGCCGGTCGACATACCATTTGTGGTCAACCCAGCGCCGGAAAAACGGCCAGGTGGGGGATGATTTGTCCCCTAAAATCATATTCGGAAAGGCTTCATCCGGCGCAACGGTGGCAAAGCCGGGGGAGACGTAGTCGTGCCCGGCCTTTACTGAATCATCGCTCATTTTACGGGTCTTTATGTTGAATTGCGTGGATTTGTATCATTCCGCCAGCGCCGCGGCGATAACCGTATCGAACCCCGCCAGAAACGCCGCGTTGGAAAAGCGCCGCGCCGTGCGCTGCCCTGCCTGACCCATATCGGCGCGCAGTTGCGGGCTGGCTGCATACATTTGCAGGCTCAGCGCCAGCAGTTCCACATAGCCGGGCGGGAACATCAGGCAGTTGCGCCCGTGGGCAAACACATCGCGGTAGCCCGGCAGGTCGGAAAGCAGCAACGGCCGCCCCAGCAACCCGGCCTCGAACACCGAAACAGGCTGCGATTCACTGACCGAGGCGAGGCAGAAAATATCCGCAGAGGCCATCCAGGCCAAAGTCTCCTCCTGCGCTGTTTCGCCCAGCAGGCGGAACTGCTCCGGCGCCTGGGCCATAATGGCCCTTGCGTCATCCTCCAGCGTAAACACCTTGCCGCAGAACACGGCCTCAATGTCCAACCCGCTGCGCACAACGGCGCGGATCAAATCCCCTGGGCGCTTGCGCGGTTCCACCGAACCAACCTGCACCACGCGCAGCCGCCTCGTTTTCTCCGGGATTTGCACGCGCGCTATTTGCTCAGGGAAAATATCGATCCCGTTGGGCACGATATGAAATTTTCCTGAATTTAGCTGGTAGGTGAAGGAGCCATAAACCCCCTGTTGAAACGCGGTTTGATACACCACGGCCGCGGCAACCCGGAACGCGGCGGCAAGTTCGGGCGATTTCAGCAGAATATTCAGACCGATTTCCGTCTCGTGCAAAAACCAAATGGTCCGCAATCCGCCGCCAACCTTTATCACCTGTGCCGCCGAACAGACCGTGTTGGCAATCGCCAGATCGAAATTTTTCGCGACAGCAGCGGTAACAACCGGAATCCCCTGCTCGGCGTAACGCGTCGTCATCGGCCCGTCGGCCGGGTTGCAGGGAAACACCGTTACCTCATGCCCCTGCGCCCGCAGATGCATCGCCAAGCGGAGAAACACCGTGCTGGCACCCGTGATAGTAAACTCGTGGTTGATCATCAGGATGCGCATGATGACCCACGCCCCTACGTGATACGTTTCAGTGCCGCATCCAGCCGCGCTACCTCAGCTGAAAAACTCTCCAGCCGCTCCCTATGTTCTTCGAGTATCACTTCCGGCGCGCGGCTAACAAAATCCGCGTTCCCGAGCTTCTGCTCCACCTTCTGCAACTCCGCCACGGCTTTCGCTCGCGTCGCGGCCAGACGGGCGCGCTCGGCGGCAAGGTCGATGATTTCGGCCAGCGGCAGCACGATGGTTGCCTCCCCCAGCACCGCCTGCGCGGAGCCATGCGGCACCTCGCCGGCCAGCGGACCAAACTCGCTGGCGCGCGCCATGCGGGAGATCGCCTCAAACCATTTTGTCCCCCGCGCCAGCGTTTCCGATGCCGCGTCCTGCAACAAAACCGGAGACTTAATAGAGGGCGGCACGTTCATTTCCGAACGCACGGTGCGGACTTGCGAAATGAGGTCAACCACCCACTGCACTTCCGCCCGCGCTGCTTCCGGCGCCTGCACGGCAACCGGCTGCGGCCAAGGCGCACTGATAAGCGAGCATTCCGGACCATAACCGAAATGATCCCACAACTCTTCGGTCACGAAGGGGATCAGCGGATGCATCAGCCGCAGCAAAATCCCCAGTACATAAGCGGCAACATCGCGAATCTCCGCCGCGTCATCCCCAGCGAAACCAGGCTTGGCGAACTCGATGAACCAGTCGCAGACATCACCCCACGCGAAGCGGTAGCAGGCCTGCGCGTAGTCATTCGGGCGGAACGCATCCAGCGCCACGGTGGCATTTTGCACCGCCGTATTCGCCGTATCCAATATCCAGCGCGAAAGCGGCAGCTTTGCATCCTCGGGCCGGAACGCGGGGTTCGGCTTCACGCCATTCATTTCCAAAAAGCGTGCCGCGTTCCATATCTTGGTGATAAAACCACGATTGTTTTCAACAATTTTGGCGCCGAGCTTCACGTCCCGCCCCTGCCCGGCCGCCGCCGCCACGGAATACCGCAGCACGTCCGTGCCGTAGGCCTCGATCAGGCTCAAGGGATCAATAACATTGCCCTTGGACTTGGACATTTTCTGTCCCTTTTCGTCGCGCACCAGGCCATGAATGTACACGGTGCGGAACGGAACATCGCCCATGAAATGCAGGCCCATCATCATCATCCGGGCCACCCAGAAGAAGATAATGTCAAAGCCCGTCACCAGCGTGTCGGTCGGATAATATTTCGCCAGCTCAGCCGTCTGCTCCGGCCAGCCCAGCGTGGAGAACGGCCACAGCGCCGAGGAGAACCACGTATCCAGCACGTCCTCGTCCTGCGTCAGCACCACGCCCGCGCCGGCCTGCGCCTGCGCCTCGGCCTCGCTGCGCGCGACATACACAGCACCTTCCGGCCCGTACCACGCGGGAATGCGGTGCCCCCACCACAGCTGACGGGAAATGCACCACGGCTGAATATCGCGCATCCAGGCAAAAAACGTGTTTTCCCACTGCTGCGGCACGAATTTGATCGCGCCACTTTCCACCGCGGCAATCGCCGGCTGCGCCAGTACCCCGGCGTTGCAGTACCATTGCGTGGTCAGCAGCGGCTCAATCGGCACGCCGGAACGGTCGCCATGCGGCACCGCATGCGGGTGAGGTTTGACCTCCGCCAGCACTTCCAGCCGCTCCAGCTCCGCCACAATCGCCTTGCGCGCGGCAAAACGGTCCATGCCCTCCAGCGAGCGCACGAATTCCGGCATCTCGCCCAGCTCGGCCAAGCTAATCCTGCCTTGGCGGTCAAGGATCGAGGGCGTCGCCAGCCCATGCCGGCGGCCGACCTCAAAATCGTTAAAGTCATGTGCCGGGGTGATTTTCACCGCACCCGTACCCTTTTCCGGGTCCGCATAATCATCGGCAATAATCGGAATCCGGCGCCCGGTCAGCGGCAGAATCACATGTTTGCCGATCAACCCAAAGTAGCGCGCGTTCTCGCCGTGTACCGCCACGGCGGTATCGCCCAGCATGGTCTCCGGCCGCGTCGTCGCCACCACAATCTCGCCGCCGCCTTCAACCGGGTAGCGGATGTGCCACAGATGCCCCTTAACGTCCTTGGTCTCAACTTCCAGGTCCGAGATCGCCGTCTGCAGCGCCGGGTCCCAGTTCACCAGGCGCTTGTCCTGGTAAATCAGCCCTTCCTCATGCAGGCGCACGAACACCTCGCGCACCGCGACGGAAAGCCCCTCGTCCATGGTGAAGCGCTCGCGCTGCCAATCCGGCGAGGCGCCGAGCCGGCGCAACTGCTGCGTAATGGTGCCCCCAGATTCCTCTTTCCACTGCCAAACGCGCGAGAGGAACGTCTCGCGCCCCAACTCCTTGCGGGTGGTCTTTTCCTTATCCAGCAGGCGCTCCACCACCATCTGCGTGGCAATGCCCGCATGGTCGGTGCCCGGCTGCCAGAGCACGTCGCGCCCCTGCATGCGCCGGTAGCGCACGAAAATATCCTGCAACGTCATCGTCAGCGCATGGCCCACATGCAGGCTGCCGGTCACGTTCGGCGGCGGGATCATAATGCTGTAGGGCGCCGCGTTGCTCGAAGGCTGTGCCGCGAAGGCGCCGGATTTCTCCCAGCCCCGATAGAGCCGAGCCTCAGACGAGGCCGGCTCGAAATGCTTATCCAGCGTGGTCAAGTCAAACCCTCAGAGTGATGTGCGGTCGATCACACGCTTGATTTCGGCCCGCACGACGCGTTCCACGAGGCTCGGCAGCTGCGTATCAAGCCAGGCTTTCAGCACCGGCTTAATCTCCTCGCGGACCAGATCCTCAATCGTGATACCGCCGCGGCTTACCGCAACCGCCCGTTCGTTACTGATGCTGTGAACCAAACTGCCAATGGTGTTGGCAATCGAGTTAGTGGCGTCATCACCGACCAGACCTTTAGGGATTTGCACATTGTCTTCCATCAACTCTTCCTTTTCCGGTTCCTGGTATGGGGCAGTATTCTGCCCGGCGGAGGGTTCCTGGTAAATATTCAGTTCGCGTTCCCGCTCTGGCGGGAATATCGTTTCTTCACCGTAGCTGGTCTGCTCGCCCGTGTCATGTATTTCAGCAACGTTTGTGCCGGCCGGCGGCTGCGCAACCTGCATGGAAGAATCGAGTTCCAGCACATCGTCATCCTGATCTTCCGTCGGGGGACGCTGGCTTTCTTCCTCTTCACGGAGAATGCGGCGGATCGAAGCTTGGATTTCCTCCATCGAAGGTTCAGCATTACCACCTGACCCTGATTTATTCGAATTATTGTCGCTGTCACTCATCGTCTTATCTTTCAAGGGGCGGGCGAACCCGGAGGCTCATCCGCGATCACCGGAGTTGTGCTGGCGTCAAGCATACTCCCATCAGGCGTAATCCCGGCCTTTCTATCAGCCTTCTCCCCGGTGCCGAAACCGGCGTATTCCACGGATTTATAGTATTTGAGGTCATTATACTGGTCTACTGGTAATCTAAGGTCTGTCGCGGTGAGGCGGCCGATCGCCGACGCCACCGTGTAGGAATTATTAACAAGTAAAGCAATATTCTGGACCTGTTGCACCTGGGAATTCAACAACAATTGTTGAGCGTTCAATACATCGAGCGTGGTCAGCGTGCCGACCAGTTCCTCGCGCTCGGTACCATCCAGCGCGATGGCGTTGGCTCTTATCTCCGCATTGGTACTAACAATGGCGTCGCGCGAGGCCACCAGGCCGACCCAGGCTTGTGTCGCCTGCGCATAGGCGGTGCGCTGCGCGTCCAAAATCCCAGCAAAAGCCTGCTGTTCCTTGGCCCGCGCCTGCCGGATCGCGGAGTATTCGGAGCCTCCCTGATACAACGGCACGGTCAACTGGCCCAGTATTTCGCCACCGTTCAGGTTGGTCCGCGCCTGAGCGGGCGCATTCTCAGTAAAGGCCGAGGCCTGCACGGAAACCTGCGGCATCAGCGCGGAATAGGCGACATCCACCGCATCCTTCCCCGCGGCATCGTTAAATTCGGCCGCGATCACATTTGGGTTATTGGCCAGCGCGGCGGCCGCGGCCTGCTCCTTGGAGGTAACCGGCAGCGACAGCGGCTGCGGCGGCACCAACGAGTCCGCAGGGTAGTCGCCCACCAACTGGCGGAAGTTCTCCTTGGCAATCTGCAAACTGCCGTCCGCCACCTCTACCTGCTCCTTGGCTCCAGCGAGCGACGCCTGGGCCTGCGCCACCGAGGTCAACGTGATCTCCCCGACGTTGAACTGCTCCGTGGTCGCCCGCAACTGCTGCTGCAACACGGCCTGGTCGCTCTGGTCCAGGGCCAGCACCTGCGTATCGGTAATCACCGTAACATAGGCGTTGACCACGCTAAGGAATACGCTCTGTTCGCTCGCCAGCAACTGCGCGCGCGCGGCATAAACCGCGTTCTTGGCCTGGCGGGTTGAATCGATGACCTTACCGCCCGAATAGACGGGCTGCGTCACCTGCACCTGGCCGATTGTCTCGGTGCGGTTCAACGAGGTCGTACCCGTACCTCCTGTCGGCTGACCTAAAGAATTGGTCTTCAGCCCGGTCTGTGAATCATTGATCTGCCCAAACGTGCCGCTTGCCGTCACAGTCGGCCGCCAGCCGGCCAGGGCCGTGGGCACCCCCTCATCCGTCGCGCGCAGCGACGCCCGCTGCGCCTGCAACGTCGCGTTGTTATTATAGGCTTCCACCAGCGCCTGGGTCAGCGTCTGGGGCGGCTCAGCCAGTACGGCGCGCGGCAGCAGGACCATACCGGCGCTGATAGCAATACCCGCTAGTAACATAGACCGCATGGAAGCAATTCCATTCATGTTTAGAAATTGAACGCAGGAACACGGCGGAACGAAGGCAGAACCCGCGCCGTGCAGTCAAAAACCCTAACCGGCACAAAGCCCTTGCCCACCGCCTCGGCAACAACCGCGCGCCCAAGCCCCGCCGGCTCATCACCATCAGCCAAAATCGTGACAATGCGCCCAGACGCGTTAAGCTGGGCTGCAAAATTTTCCGGAATTTCCGGAACCGCGCCTTCGATCACAATCACGTCATAGGGCCCCCCGGCGGGATATCCGGCAGCCAGCGGACCGCAAACCGCTTCCACATCCGGGGCATATTGCGCCAGCGCGCCGCTTTGCAGCCGGGCATCTTCCTCCAGCGCCACAACCCGCGCGCCACCGGCGGACAGCACCGCAGCCAAATACCCGCTGCCCGCCCCCACCACCAGCACTTCGGCCGGGTTCCTTGCCAGCACCAGCTGCGCCAAGCGTGCCGTCACCAGCGGGGAGGCCAAAAACCGCCCCTGCCCCAGATCGATGTCCGTGTCGGCATAGGCAACAGCCCCCGCCGGAGCAAAAGCCTCGCGCGGCAGGGCGCGCATGGCGGCAATCACCCGCGGGTCACTCACCTGATTCGGCCTCACCTGACCGTCCACCATATTATTACGTGCAATGCCCTGGGCGGCTGGCTCGGCCATGTAAAGCTTCTCTCTCAACAGATTACCCTCCCTATATAGCGGTCACGGCCCATATAACTCAACCACGATGGCAGATCTGATGCGTTATGGCTTGACCAGCGGGGGCCGCCCGAGGATATACAGCCCCACGCCCCGATGGTCCGGTGGCAGAGTGGTGATGTAGCGGACTGCAAATCCGCGTATGCCGGTTCGATTCCGGCCCGGACCTCCACCTTCCCTCATCGCATATGGCCCAAACAACGGGGGATGGCCCTGGTTTGCCTCGCCCCGAGCCCCGAAAATAATTCAAGCCGCCCTTGCGCAACCTAATTATAATTAATACCAAATCAGGTAAGGCCTCATGCTAGACCCGCCATGTCAGCGGAAAAGGTTTGGCGTGTCTGCCGGATACACATAGCGACATGCCAGGGCAGTTTGCGTAACAGCTCGCCCGTCATGTAACCTTGTCAACCGAGCGGCATCCAGGCTGATTCTAAAAACTGGGCGGCAGTTCCATCTGGGAACCACAAGCAGCAGCACACGAGTGTAGGATAAATTATGGTCATTTTTGAAACAAAAGCGCTAAAGGTCTTCTACACAGAGCGGAGCTCAGATTTTCTGTGGATTACCTTCGCCCCCCAGTATCTGGCGCAGCACCAGGAAGCTGCCTACCTGGCTTCCCTCGGTGCCGAGAATAAGTTTTCCCAGCTTGGTTTTGTTGCGACGAAGCCGAACTGGTATCCGGAAGCCGATATGAAAAAGGCGCTCAAGGCGATCCAGCCTATTCTCAGAAAATTTCCCGAAAAAATCTGCCTCGGTCATTCGATGGGCGGTTTCGCCGCGCTGCGCTACGCCAAGCTCCTCAAATCCGACGTGACAATTGCGATCTCGCCGCAATACTCCGTGCACATCAAGGACGTACCACCTGAATTGCAGGAAACGGTACAGCAACAACTGATCTCGCTCGAAGCCGCCCCCGCCACGCTCGATAAGAATATGCGCATCACCGCTGCCGCTGCGCATGGCCACGCCTATGTATTGTACGATAGCCTGGCCACACCTGAGGTGATGCAGGTCGAGCTGATCGAAAAAAACTATCCTCTAACCAGAATCCCCATCCCACATGCCTCACGTCATGAGCAGCACTTTTTGAAGGAAGCCCCGGCAATAGCCCGGCTGCTGGAATTGTGCCGTACCAATGATATTCAAGGCCTTAACGCCTTTGCTCAGGCGCGGCCACAGAAACTAAGCCCCTTGCGGGCATTTGATGTCGGAATGAAACTCTCCGACCGTCATGTGCGCTGGGGAATGGCACTGCACGACCGTTATGCCCCAAATAACAAGGCAAAGAACTACGTCCCATTTGCCAACAGAATCGCACGCATCGCGCTACGGAATGGATATACAGAATGGGCCATGGCGGTGGCGCGGCAAATACTGGCCCGCCAGGAAACCAACGCCATGGCGCTACAGCTACTCGCCGATGCCTACATCAAGCAAAATGACCTGAACCAGGCGATTCACCTGCTGCAACAGCTGGTCGCCCTGGAACCACAGAAAGTCTGGAATCGTGAAAGACTGATCATTACCCTGCTTCGCGTGCCGGATATTACCGCCGCCCGCGCTGAAGCCAATGCCGCCCTGCAGGCTTTTCCGGAACATCCGGGTCTACTGCACCGCGCCAGCGAAGTCGCCCGGATGGAAGGAAATCTTGAGGAAGCCATCGCCCACCAACGTAAATCCCTGAGCCTGGCTGCCGTGCCCAGCCCAGTTTTAAGTTCGCTGCGGCTGGCGCGGCTTTTACTAAAGGCTGGCGAGCTCGAGGAAGCCAGTTCACTGTTCACGCAAATTCTGCAAACCGATTCGCCGAACGCGCGCAACTTACATGCCGCCGCGCAGTCCGGCCTGGTTGATATCGAAATCCAGCGCAAAAATCTGCCGGAAGCGATCCGGCTGCAACGCAAAACGATCGAGCTGGAGCCCACCGAACCTTATGCGTATAACCGGCTACTACTGTTACTGGTGCGCACCGGCGACCTCGCCACTGCACAAGCGGAAGCCAAGTTGGCGTTGCAGCTCCACCCTGGGCACGAGGCCTTGCTAAATCGCGCACGTGAGATCGAGCAAATGCTCAATCCGCCGGTGCAGAGCAAGGAAGAAGCTACCCAGAGTTAATCAGCACAGTCCGAAGTTCGTTTTAGGCTTAATAGCAGAGGTTATTTAGCCCAAAACGCCCGCTTTTTTAGTGTCTACCTATCTCCGCCACGCTCGCGAGGTCATAGCGCGTCAACTCGGCCAATAGGCACCAAACCCGGCCCGGCTCCAGCGGCGCGTCGATGTCGTTGAAAAGATGGTCCAGCTCTTCAAGCTTTCGCTCGTATTCAAAAACTTCCATGCCACCTCGCCAAACTACAATGCCTATATTTATTATAGCATTTTACAGTAACATGACAGTATTATGACGCTGGTTTTTTAAATATTTTTTACCTTCTCATCGCTGGGATAATCCCCCTAAATCGACGCCGAAACCCGCTCGATCACGCCACTCCAATCATACGCCCGCTCCTGCCGGAACAGCCGCACCGAGGGATACCACGGCGTGTCATCGCGCCCGAGCAACCAGCGCCAGTCCGGCGCCTGCGGCAGCACCAGCGCGGTCGGCGCGCCAATGGCGCCGGCGATATGCGCGACCGAGGTATCAATCGTCACCAGCCGTTCCACATGGCGCAATATCGCCATGGTATCGGCAAAATCCCCAATATCTGGGCCAAGGTTTATCAGCGGCGCGCGGCCGAAATAACTGCCCACCTGGGCAATCTGCTCGCCCTTCTGCACGGTGAGAATCGCCAGGTCATCGCGCGCGAACAGCGGTGCGAACTGTTCCAGCTTCATGGTCCGCTTGCGGTCGTTTTTATGCGTCGGCCGCCCGGCCCACACCAGCGCGATCCGCCGTTTGCCCTTGGGCACCAGCCGGTCCAGCCGCTCGCCCCAACTTTCCACCAGCGCCGGATTAGGCGTGAGATAGCCCGCCGGCGGCACATTCTCGGTGGTAATCCCCGCCAGGCGCGGCAGGCCGGAAAGCGGGATATATGCGTCGTAATCGCCGGTGTCCTCCCACCGCGTCACGATTTTTCCAATCCCCGGAATCTGCCGCAATATCGATGTCAGCTCTCCCGAGCAGGCCAGCACCGGCTGCGGGCACAGCAGCGCCGCCCAGGGGATCAAACGGCCAAACTGGATACAGTCACCAAACCCCTGGTCCCCAACAATCAGCAATTTGCCGGGCGCCAGCGGCCTACCGTCCCATTGCGGCTTGTCGGTTTTCGGCAGCATGCCCTCGGCCTGTTTCAGCTTGAAGCGCCATTCGTAGCTCTCCCAGCCTTCCTTCAGCCGCCCGCCCAGCAGCAGTGCCTCGGCCTTCTCAAAATGCGCCTCGGCAAAATTCGGGTCGAGCGCAATCGCCTCATCGGCAATCCGCACCGCGTCGTCTAATTCCAATCTTTCATAATGAATCAGCGATAGATTGAAATACGCCCGCGCATCCTGCGGCGCCAGTTCAATCGCGCGTCTGCCCGCCCGCACTGCATCATCCAGCCGCCCGGCACCGCGATACACCTCGCACATGTTGCGCGGATAAAGTGCCACCGTTGGCCCCAAGGACTCGGATTTCTCCATCCGCTCCAACGCTTGCGCGGTCCGTCCGTTGCGGTAGGCGACAATGCCCGCCAGATGCAGAATATGCGGATGCTCCGGCATGGCCGCCAGCATGCGATTGGCCAGATCATCCGCCTCCACTAGCTTGTTTGCCTGCTCCAGCGCTGAAAGCTTAGCCAGTGCCTCACCCAACGGGACAACCTGCTTCCCAGCCGCGGCGCCGCTCATTGTCCGGCTTCCTTATAGCCAAGTTCGGCAATCCAGGGGGCCAGCGTCTCCTGCACTTCGGCAAACAGATTGGGCATTTCTCTAATGTACTCACGGTAACGGTAAACTCCGCGCGCATGCACCGGCTCACGCCCGGAAAAATGCGCTGGAATCGGCCCAGGCGGCATGGCATTGTTCGCGCGCAACACCGCTTCCGGCGGCAAGCTAGCCGGTTCCGCGCCGATAAACTCCAGCACGCGGCCCAGGCTCACGGCGGGATCGCTCACCATATCCTCATAGCGCACCGGCAGGTAACGCAACGTCAGCTGCCCACGGAAATGCCGGATCATCGACATCACCAGCGCGTAGTGCCGCGCCAGCGCGGGCATGGAAACACCGCAATTGCCCTCAATCCTACGGTCCTGCGCAAGGTTCGAGAGCATCACGTCCAGCGGGTGCCGCAGCACGTGAATAATCGGCGCCTCTGGAAACAGCAGTTTAATCAACCCAAGCTGCCAGTGGTTGGAAGCCCCGCGGTCGGTGATGAACTTCACTTCCGGCCGCGCCAATCCGAGTTGCGCGCGCGCCGCCTCATAGCGCTGGCGCAACTGCTCCGGCAGCGCCCAGCCGTCAGCCACCAGCGCCTGATCCAGCGCCTCCGGGTAACTCCGCCCCACCCCCGCCAACGCCGGGACCATTTCACTCAAATCCGCCACCGGAAAAAACTCATCCCCCGAGGCGAAACCAGGAACCTGCCCCAGCAGTTGCTCCAACAGACTGGTGCCGGAGCGCGGAAACCCCAGCAGAAACACCGGCTGCCGTGCCGGAACCGCCCCGGCACGGGGCAGCGGCTGCACCCGGTCGGCGGTGAAATACGCCTTGTAGGTCTCGGCCTTGGCGGCAAATTCCTCGGCCTGATACTGCTGGCCATTGCGCTCGCGCTGCATCTTCTTCGCGGTTGCATAGTGCTTTACCGCCTCCACCGGCTGGCCGAGCCGCGCCAGCGCCTGGCCACGCACGCTCAGTTCGGCCGAAAGCAAATTTTCCGGCGCGTCAGCGAGCCGCGTCAGCACCGCCTCGGCATTGCCCAGCGCCACATCCGCCATCGCCCGCAACAGGCGCAACGTGCGATCATCAGGCCAGCGGGTCAGCGCCTCATCCAACAGCCTGAGCGCCTTGTCCCGGTTGCCGCGCGCAAACTCCACCTGCGCATAACCACCCTGGCCGCGCCGGTTATCGGGCCGCAGCGCCAGCGCCTTCTCGTAAATCGCCGCCGCGTCATCCAGACGCCCCTGCAACTTCAGGTTCCACGCCAGATTCGCCAGCACCACCCCATCATCGCGCCCCAGCAGCGCCAAAGCCCGCCGGTAATGCCGCTCGCCTGGCTGCAACGCTCCGCTCTCGGTCAGCACCACGCCCATCACATGGTGTGCGGTCGTATCCTTCGGCACCGCCATCAACGCCGCCGCCGCCGGTGGGCGCGCAAATGCATAGCGCCCCTGCCCAACGTAATACTGCGCCAGCTGCAAATTCGCCGCCGCCCTTACCGCCGGCAGTCCCGGCAACGCCGCCAGCCGCACGGCCAAAGTCTCCGCCGCCTTGTCGCGCTTCTGCGCCTTGCGAATTTCATACAGCACACGCAGCGCCAAGCGCTGGTTCGGCGCCAGATCAAGCAGCTTCAACGCCAGCGCCTCGGCCTCGGTATACTTCTTGTCGTTAAAAAGCTTGGTGGCCTCCTGCGCCTGCGCATCCAGCGCATCCACAGCCTCCTGCCCCGGCCAAGCCGCCATGTCAGCCTCGCAGCACCGCACCCGGCGCAAGCCACTTCCGCAAAGGCATAAGCCCATATCCAACTTTTGGTCCGTCACGGTGCTCATGCCAGTTTGTTACTTTGGCCATATTACCTGCTTTGCCTCCTGCGGCAACGGCACTGGCATCTCCACAAAAACCTGTTATATTTCAATGAATTGTGCCAATGCTAGGCATTCTCACCTCTACATGATTCTCTTGACCAAAACGCCATCTGCCGCCACATGAGCAAAGCACAAGGAGTGTTTCATGCGCGATTTCTCACAGCTTTCCGAACGTGAGGTTCTGGCGCTCGCCATCGGCGCCGAGGAAGAGGACGGCCGCATCTATAACGACGTGGCTGAGCGCCTGCGCGAGGAATACCCCGCCTCGGCAAAAGTCTTCACCGAAATGGCGGCGGAGGAGAGCGAGCACCGGCACAAATTGCTGGAACTCTACCGCGAAAAATTCGGCGAACACATTCCGCTTATCCGCCGGCAGGACGTCCGCGGCTTCCTCAACCGCAAGCCGGTGTGGCAGTTGCCCAAACCCAGTATCGACGATGTGCGCAATCTGGCCGAAGGCATGGAGGCGGAAACCCAGCGCTTCTACCGCCTCGCCGCCTCACGCGCGACCGACGTCTCCATCCGCAAACTGCTCGGCGATCTGGCCGAAGCCGAGCAGGAGCACGAAGTCCGCGCCGACGAACTCACCGCGAAAAACCTGCCCGACAAAACCCGCCGCGCCGAGGATGTCCACGCCGAACGCGCCTTCATGCTGCAATACATCCAGCCCGGCCTGGTCGGGCTGATGGACGGCTCAGTCTCCACCCTCGCCCCCATTTTTGCCGCCGCTTTCTCCACCGGCCACCCGCACGCCGCCTTCATCGTCGGCGCCGCCGCCTCTATCGGCGCCGGTATCTCCATGGGTTTCGCCGAAGCCCTCTCGGACGACGGCAGCTTAACCGGCCGTGGCACCCCCTACATCCGCGGCGTCGTCACCGGACTCATGACGGCCCTCGGCGGCATCGGCCACACCCTGCCGTTCCTTATCCCCAGCCTGCACCTCGCGCTCATCGTCGCCTTCTGCGTGGTCGCCGTGGAACTGGCCGTCATCTCCTGGATCCGCTGGAAATTCATGGATACCTCCCCCATCCGCGCCACACTCCAAGTCGCGCTGGGCGGAGCATTGGTGTTCGCCACGGGGGTACTCATCGGCGCCGGCTGACAGTTAGCCCGCCTGCCTCAACTGTCGGTCCGGGGCACCCAGGGGATACGGGCGATGCCGATCCCCTCATCGGCCAGCTCTTCCGCCTCTTCGTCGCTGCTCTCACCGTAAATCCCGCGCGGTTCGGCTTCGCCGTGGTGGATACGCCGCGCTTCCTCGGCGAAGTCATTACCGACGTAATCGCAGTTTTTTTCCACTTCCCCGCGCAGTTTTTGCAGTGCCGCGCGCACGGCATCCGGGATCACGCCCCCGGCTATCGGCTGCGCCGGTTCGGGTAACGGCTCGGGCGCGGCTTCCACCACTTTGGTGCGGCCTTTGCGGGGAATCCCCGGTGCCATCAGGGCACGTTCCACCTTGGTCTCGCTGCAAACCGGGCAGGAAATCAGGCCGCGCTTAGCCTGACGCTCAAAAGCGTCGCTATCCTTGAACCAGCCGTCGAACTCATGCGCGGCGGCGCAATGCAGCTGGTAGTGGATCATTTTCCGAGCAGGGCATCCAGCCTGCCGGCGCGATCCAGCGCCACGAGGTCATCGCAGCCACCTATCGGCGTGCCGTCGATAAAAATCTGCGGCACGGAGGTTCTTCCGCCAGACCGCTCACGCGCCTGCGCACGCGCGGCCGAGCCGCCGGGCGCGTCGATTTCGTTAAAGGCAACCCCCTTCTGCTGCAGCAAGGCTTTGGCGCGAATGCAATAGGGGCAAAAACCCTGGGTATAAATTTCAATATTAGCCATCCAGGTCATCTAGCCGAGAGCTACGCTTATGCAAGTGCTTTTTACTCAAATCGCGGATCAGCCACGCGTGCAGCGGTCAGCACATCCACCCGTTTCGCGCCCGCCGCCAGCATGGCTTGCGCGCAGGCATTGGCCGTAGTGCCGGAGGTCATCACGTCATCAATGAGCAACACATACTTCCCCGCCACAGCAAAGCCCGGACGCAACCGAATCGCCTCATGCAATTCCGCCTGCCGCTGCATTAGGCTCATCCGCTCCAGCGGCGCGGTATGTTTCTGGCGAACCAGCGCATCGGGCACGCAAGGCCGCCGCGTCAGCCGGGCGAGTTCCAGCGCCAGCAACGCCGCCTGATTATAGCGCCGCCCCCGCAGCCGAGCCTTATGCAGCGGCACCGGCACCAGCACATCCGCCGCCGCCAGCATGTCCGCCCCAGGCCGGCGCATCAAACGCGCCAGCCCGCGCGCACTCTCCGTACGGTCGGCGTATTTAAACGGCAGGATCAGCTTTTTCGCCGTATCGTCATAGCGCAACGCCGCCCGCGCCTGGGTAAACGCCGGCGGCACCGCCTCGCAGCGCCCGCATTTGCCCCCCGCCCCGGCCGCCGCCGCGTAGGGCAGCGGCACGCCGCATTGCACACACATCGGCGCCGAGACAAAATTCGCGGCACGGAAGCAGGCGAGGCAGAACTGCCCGTCATCCTCCACCGGCGTATCGCAGGCGAGACAGTTGGGCGGCAGCAGCGTATCAAGCACCCGTCGCATGAGGGTTTTCATTTGGAACGGATTTTCGATTTCGCGGCGATGCGCAAACACCGGGACCGCGCCGCCCCGCGCATCGGGCGGATTGCGCCGGTATTGCACGAACTCGCCGCCCGCCTGCTCGACCGGCTGGACGACACCACGCAAAAATTCACCACCGCGCTGGATTTCGGCGGCCGCAGCGCCATCGCCCCGGCCCTGCTCGCGCGCGGCATGAGCGTGGTCTCCGCCGATTTCTCCGCACCCATGGCCGCCCTGGCCGGAGGCGAACCCTTCTTCATCCAAAGCGAAAACTTCGGCCTGGAGGCACAAACCTTCGACCTGGTGGTGGCGCATTTCTCGCTGCACTGGATCAACGACCTCCCCGGCGCACTCATCCAGCTACGCCGCGCGCTCAAACCCAAGGGCCTGCTGCTCGCCAGCATGCCCGTACTGGGCACCTTGGCCGAGTTGCGCACCGCGCTGCTAACTGCCGAGGAAGCCCTCACCGGCGCTGTCAGTCCCCGCGTCTCCCCCTTCCCTGATCTGCGCGACTGCGCCGGCCTGCTGCAACGCGCGGGTTTCGCCCTCCCTGTTGCCGACGTAGAAGATATTTCCCTGCTGTATGCCAACCCGCTGGCCCTGCTGCACGAATTGCGCGACGCGGGGGAAACGAATGCCGTGCTGGCCCGGAGTAGAATTTTTCCCCCTCGCGCCCTGTTCCCCGCCGCGCTGTCAGCGCTGCCCATGCGCGCGGACCGGTTTGAGGTCACCTTACGCATGGCGGTGCTCACCGGCTGGGCCTCATAATTTTCCGCGCGCTTTCATAACAACCCAGCCCGCCGGAAACTCAGCCATCGCCCATTGCCGACGATCACATGGTCATGCAGCAAAATGGAGAGCGCATTCCCCGCCTGCTTGACCTCCTTGGTCATGGCGATGTCCTCTTCGCTGGGCGATGGATCACCACTCGGATGGTTATGCACCAGGATAAATGCGGTCGCGTGCAATTCCAACGCGCGCTTTATCACCTCGCGCGGATACACCGGCGTATGGTTCACCGTGCCACTGCCCTGCGCCTCATCTGCCAGCAATCGGTTGCGGTTATCCAAAAACAGCACGCGGAATTGCTCGATTTTTTCGCGCGCCAAAACCGCTTGCAAATACTCCATCAGCCGGTCCCAGTTGTTCAGCACCGGCCGGTACAGCACCTCCGCCTTGGCCAATCGCTGCGCTGCCGCCTGCACAATTTTTAGCGCCGCCGCCCCGGCCTCACCCAACCCGTCCACCGCCAGCAAATCCGGCACGCTGGCCGAAATCGCCCCGGCGTAGGAGCCAAAACGCATCAGCAGGGAGCGCGCAATCGGCTTGGTATCCCGCCGGGGCAACGCCAGAAACAGCACCATCTCCAGCAACTCATGCTCGGCAATGGCATCCGCCCCGCCCGCCAGGAACCGCGCGCGCAACCGGGCACGGTGCCCATCCATACCCACCGCCAGCTTCTGCGGGCGTATTTCAGGGGAAAGGGTGTCCAGCAGCGTGACGTCGGCAAAACCTGTGGTGGTGTTTCTTTTTTTCATGGCACGCCTACCGTGCCATGAGTCCTAGAATTACGAAAGGTTAACCCGCTGAATTATTCCGCCGCCACTTCTTCCGGCTCAAACTCGTTGTCATCCAGCGGCTGTTTCACGCTTGAGAGCACCAGATACACCGCCGGCACCACGAACAAGGTAAACATCGTGCCAATGGACAACCCGCCCGCGATCACCACGCCCATATTAAACCGCGACGCCGCTCCTGCCCCCGTGGAAAAAATCAGCGGCAACACCCCCAGCACCATCGCAGCCGTAGTCATCAAAATTGGCCGCAACCGGATATTGGCAGCATATTCAATCGCCGCGCGCTTGCCCTTGCCCGCCAGTTGCGCCTCGTTGGCCACTTCCACCATCAAAATACCGTGCTTACTCACCAGGCCCATCAGCGTAATAAGCCCGACCTCGGTATAGATATTCAGCGTCAGCCCGCCAAAACCCAGGTAGATGAATATCAGCGCCCCGGCGATCGACATCGGTACCGAGACCAGAATGATGAGCGGGTCACGGAAGGAGTTGAACAGCGCCGAAAGGGCCAGGAAAATAATCACCACGGCAAATGCAAAGGTGAGAATAAACCCGCTGCTCTGCTGCACATATTGCCGCATCTCGCCGCCGTAATCGACATTATCCTCTGGCGACAAAATATTCCCTGACAATTTCTGCAAGGTCTGCAACGCCTCTGCTACGCTCACCCCCGGCGCCGGCACCCCTTGCAACGTCGCGGAATTCTGCTGTTGGAAATGGTTCACCGATTCTGGAATTACACTCGTCGTAATATTCGCAATCGAGGACAACGGAACATTCACCCCGTTCACCGACGCAACATAGTAATTGTTCAGCTCGTCAACATTCAGCCGCGACTTACGCTCAACCTGAGGAATCACCTTGTAGGAGCGTCCATCCAGGCTGAAGTAATTCACATAGCCGCCGCCCAGGGCCTCACCCAGCGCCGCGCCCACATCCGCCATGTTCAACCCCAGCGCCGCGGCCTTATCCCGGTCGATGGTAATATTCGCCTGCGGCTGATCGATCTTCAAATCACTTTGTAAAAAGATGAACTTCCCGCTCTTCAGCGCGGCCGCCAGCAACGCCTGGCTTACCGGGTAAATCTTTGAAAAATCATCAGTAGATTTAATCACGAACTGCACCGGCAGACCGGAAGATCCCGGCAGCGGCGGCGGCTGGCCCACCACGTCCTGCTCGCCGGCAATCTCGGTATCGGCCTGCTCCTGGAACACCGTCTGCAACGTCGTCGCATCCCGGCGGCGCTGCCCCCAAGGTTTCAACACCTCGCCGGTAATGTCAAAACCCGGCGTGTTAACGTGGAACGTATGCTCAACTTCCGGATACTTCAGCAACATCGCATTCAAATGCGAGTCCCACATCGCATGCTGGGTAATTGTGGCATCGGGTGCGGCAGTCGAGAACACAAAGGTCGAGCCTTCATCCTCTTGCGGCGCCAGTTCGCTCTTCGCGCCAGTCGCCAAAAACGCAATACTGGTCAGAATAATCGCCGCGAAAGTAAGTGTCACCGGCACAGTATCCAGGCTGGCGTGCAGCGCTGCCGTGTAAAACCTATGTACCTCGGCAAAGCGCCGATCAATAAAATCAACAAGCCGGTCTTCCCAGCTAGGCGCTCCATGCCTGGGCGGCTTAAGAAACCGCGAACTAAGCATCGGCGTCAGCGTCAGCGCTATGGTAGCAGAAATCGTTACAGCGCCCACCAGGGTGAACGCGAATTCCGTAAACAGCGCACCCGTCAGCCCGCTCTGGAAACCAATCGGCAGATACACCGCGACCAGCACCACCGTCATGGCAATAATCGGCCCGCCCAGTTCCGCGGCCGCCCGTCGCGCAGCCTCCCGTGGCGACTCTCCGGCGTCCAGATGCCGGTTTACATTTTCCACTACGATAATCGCGTCATCCACCACCAGGCCGATGCCAAGCACAAGCGCCAGCAGTGTCAGCAGATTGATGGAAAACCCAAATACCAGCATCATCGCGAACGCGCCGATGAGCGAGAGCGGAATGGCAACCACCGGAATCAGTACCGAGCGCGGCGAGCCCAGGAACGCGAACACCACCAGCGTCACGATAATCAGCGCTTCCACCAACGCCGTCAGTACTTCATGGATCGAGGCATTGACGAAATCCGTTGAGTCGAAAACGATCATCCCCGTCAATCCGCTCGGCAGATTAGCCTGGATATGCGGGAAGACTTTACGAACCCCCGCTGCCACCTGCAACAGATTGGCACTCGGCGCCACCAGAACGCCAATGAACACGCCGGGCTTGTTGTCAAAGGTCACATTCTGCTCATAGGTATCCGAGCCCAGAGCCACGGTGGCAACATCCTTCAGCCGGATAATCGCACCGTTTTCCTGCTTTACGATCAGGTTCTCGAATTCCGCGGCACTATGCAGACCGGTTGAGGCGGTGAGCGTAATCTGCGTCATCTGCCCCTTGGTATTGCCCAGGGGTGCGATAAAATCGTTGGCTCCCAACACGGCGTAAACGTCCGCCGCCGTCAGCCCGTAGGCGCTTAGTTTCTGCGGATTAAGCCAGACGCGCATCGCAAAATTCTGCGCTCCCAGAATCTGCGCCTGCTGCACGCCCGGTACCGCCTGCAACTGCGGCTGCACCACGCGGGTAATATAGTCCGTCATCTGGTTACCCGAGAGCACATCGCTGCGGAAGCCGATATACATCGAGGCAAACGTCTGGCCGATCTGCAGCGAAAGCACCGGCTGCTGCGCGCCACTCGGCAACTGGTTGAGCACTGAATTCACTTGCGCGCTGATTTCGGTCAGCGCCTTATCCGGGTCGTGGTTGAGCACCAGATTAATGGTGATCGTGCTCAAGCTCGTCTGGCTCGACGAGGTCATGTAGTCGATGCCGTTAACCTGTGAGACCGCATTCTCAATCGGCGTGGTGACAAACCCCGCGATCACATCCGGCGAGGCGCCAGGATAGGTCGTGGTAATGGTGATGGTGGCATTTTCCGTCTGCGGAAAATCCTGCACCGGCAACTGACCGACCGCGCGCAGCCCCAGCACGAGGATCAATATGCTCACCGCGGTGGCAAGCACCGGTCTGGCGATAAAAAGATCGGTGAAGCGTTTCATCGGTCTATTCGTTCGGCGGGTTGGCGTTGGGGTCGTTCGGCGGCTGCACGCTGTTGTTGATGCTCACCAGCGAGCCATTGCGCAATTTCAACTGCCCCGCCGTCACTATCACATCACCGGGCTTAATTCCACTCGTCACCGCCACTTGGTCGCCCCGCGTATCGCCGGTGGTCACGAACACTTCATTCGCCACCAGTTGATCCTTACCGGCCGCATTCGTCATGTGGCTCACGACGAACACCGTATCGCCATATGGGTTATACGCAATCGCCGTCTGCGGCAGCGTGATGTAATCCTGCGGCGTCCCAACCGAAACCGTTATTGTGGCAAACATGCCTGGGAGCATCTGCAATTTATCGTTTTGTAGCGTTGCACGCACATGCACATTCCGGCTCCCAGTGTCCACCACCGGGTCAATCGCTGAAATTTTGCCGGCAAACACCTGCTCCGGATACGCATCCACCGCCACCTGCACGTCCTGCCCCGTGCCCACCTGCGCCAGCGACTGCTGCGGCAGGTAGAAATCCATGTAAACGGGATTAAGTTGCTCCAAGGTCACAATCGGCGTCCCCGCCGTCAGATACTGCCCCGGATTCACTTGCCGAATTCCCAGCCGCCCGGCAAAGGGCGCGCGGATGGATTTTTCCGCGATCAGCGCTTGCTGACCCTGCACCTGCGCCTGTGCCGCCGCAAGATTTGCACGGTCAGTATCCACCTGCGCCTGCGCCACCGCTTTCGCCTCGAACTGCTTCACGTCGCGGTCA
Source organism: Acetobacteraceae bacterium (assembly GCA_003164135.1). Classification (GTDB taxonomy): domain Bacteria; phylum Pseudomonadota; class Alphaproteobacteria; order Acetobacterales; family Acetobacteraceae; genus Acidocella. The sequence goes on along the minus strand of PLSD01000093.1, from coordinate 45,365 downwards.
TAAGTGATCTTCGCCAGCGCCGCCGCTGCCTGCAACTGCGCCAACACCGCGGGGTCGCTATTTGCCCGCAACGTCACCAGCAGCGCCCCTTCCGGCACGTCCGCGCCTGACTCAAAATGGATACTATCAACAATCCCAGGAATTTCCGCGGAAAGTTGCGCACCGTTCACCGCCGCCACGCTGCCGACCGAGTTTAATTGCGGCTGCCAGGGCGAAGTCGCGGCCGAAATCGTCGCCACCGTCTGCACTTGGTTACTGAACCCGGCAAGGAATTTCGCGATCATGATGTTCTTGAACACACCGTAGCCAAACACCAGGAAAAACAGGGTGCCGACGCACGCCAGCATCACCACCATGCGCCGCTTCATATTCGGTGCCGTACTCATGCTCTCGCTATCCTCATGGAATTACCCCACAGCAGGGAGTCGAAACATCATTACGCTGCCACCAGCCGCCGCCCAGCGCCTGATACAACGCGGCCGTATCGGCCAGCCGCGCGGCACTTGCCTTCACCTGCGCAATCGCAGCGTCCTGGTAGCTGGTCTGTGCCACCAGCACAGCAGTCAGCGGTTGGCCACCTAACTGGTACTGTGCCTGCGTAACACTCAGGCTCTGCGCCGCCGCATCCGCCGCCGCATCCGCCGCGTTCAGCGTCATCGCGTCATACTGCAAGGCAGAGAGCGCATCAGCCACGTTCTGGAATGCAGCGATCACGGTGGCCTGATACTGTGCGCCCGACACCTGCAACGCCGCCAGCGCCGCCTTGCGTTTGGCGGAAAGCTCCCCGCCCTCAAATATCGGCTGCGTCACCCCGGCCACCAAGCTCCACAGCAAGGTCTGCGGCATGAACAATTCGCCGGTTGAAATGGCCTCGTGACCAACATCGGCGGTAAGCGAAATCTGCGGCAGCATTTGCGCGTCCGCCACGCCGACATTGGCCGAAGCCTCATGCAACTGCGCCGCCGCCGCCTGAATATCCGGCCGCTGCGCGACAATCGCCGAAGGCACACTCACGGGCAGGGCTTCCGGCAAATGCAACGACGCCAGCGTGAAATCCGCCTCGTGGAAATCCCCCGGCAATACCCCGGCATAAGCCGCCAGCTGGTTACGCGCCTGCGCCATCGCCGCCTGCAACGGCGGCAGCGTCGCCTGGCTGGCCGCAAGCGTCGCCTGCTCCTGCAACACACTTGCCTGCGCCACGCCGCCCAGGCTCACCTGGTTCTGCAAAATGGACAACTGCTGCTCTTCAGCCGCAATCACCTGGTCCGTAGCCACTATCTGCGCCTGCAGCGAGGCTTCCTGAATCGCCGCGGTCACGATGTTCGCAGTCAGCGTCAGGTACGCCGCTTCCAGCTCATCGCGCTGATACTGCGCCTGCGCCGACGCACTCTCCAGCCCGCGCCGCGCGCCGCCCCAAATATCCAGCGCGTACGACACGCTGAGCGAGGCATTAAATAGTGAATAGGCCGGCAGCGCCGTCGTCGGTGTCGCAAACCCCGTGCCCGCCACGCTATCGGTCGAGTTATGGCTCCGCTGCGCCTGAAAACTGGCACCAAGCGAGGGCATCAGCACACCCACATCCGCGCGCTCGTTTTCCTCCGCCTGCAACAACGTCGCCTGCGCAGCCTGCAAATTCGGGTTGTGCGCCAGTGCGGCGCTTATCAAGCTGTTAAGTTCCGGGCTATGATAAAGCGTCCACCAATCGCCGGAAATATCCGCGCCCGGCGCAAACACCTGCGCCACGCCACCCGCGGTTTGCGTTTGCACCGGCAACGGCGCTGGCGTCAGCGCGGCCTGCGGTGCGGCGGGCTGGTGATAATTAGGCCCCACGGCGCAAGCCGCAACAGTGCCGGCGAGCAACAGAGGAAGGGAATGGTTAAGGAAACCCGTTGGTTTCATACGCTTCAGCTACCGGTGTTTACCCCCTCCGTCAAGCCGTAAAAATTCAACAAATTTACGTTAAGGAAACTTGTAAGTTTCCCAAAACTTCCTATTATGCGCCCATGGCGGATCAACTCGCGGGTCGCAAAGCAACATCCAAGCCGCGCCCATCTTCAGCGCAAAAAACCACCGAGCGGGCGGAGAGCGCCTGCACGGCACGCATGCCCCAACTCATTGAGGCCGCCGAGGATATCTTCCTCGCCAAGGGCTATCACGCCGCGACCATGAGCGACGTTGCCAAAGCCGCCGGCATGTCGAAAAAAACCGTCTACACCATGATCGAGTCCAAGGCCGAGTTGTTCGTCGCCTTGCTCGCGCATCACCATTCCCTGCTTAAATTTCCCGAGCCAGAATCAGCCTGGACCGCCCGCGACCATTTGATCGCCAACGTCCTCTGTCTAGCTCGGTATCTGCTTTCACCTGAGCAAATCTCCCTGCTGCGCCTCATCATGGCCGAATATACCCACAGCCCGGATTTCGGCCGCGTATTCCTGCGCTCCCATGTCACCAAGGCCAAGAGCAAATTGGAAATCTGTCTCGCCAGCATCGTCGAGCAGCATCCCAGCCTCACCGCGGACCCCAAGGAGATGGCCGCCATGCTGTTCGGTATGGCCATTGGCGAATTCCATCTCGGCGTCCTGGTCGGCTTCCGCGCCGCGCCCACAAAACAGGCGCTGGAAAATCGCGTCCGCGACGCCGTGGATATTTTTCTCGCCGGTTGCGCCGCAAGCAAATAAAACCATCTCGAACAAAGGAGGACCAACAATGCAGAATATGGGAACCGAGGGCGAGGCCTGCCCCTTCAGTTTTAACTTCGACCCCGCCAGCTTCAAACCCGGCGACATGGTCAGCTACCGCGTGCCAGATCCGCTGGGTGATTTCCCCTTCGTCGGCACCATCCTCGCGGTGTTCGACGACTATATCGAAATTTCCCCCGGCGACCCGGCAACGCCGGACAAACGCATGCGCGCCACGCGGGAAAGCCGGCCCATTGTCAGCGCCGCCGAAGCGCTTTAGCCACCCGTGACCGACATATGCCGCGCCACCGCCGGCGCGGCGCCACGCCGGTCGATCACGAAATCATGCCCCTTCGGCTTGCGGGCAATGGCTTCGGCAATCGCAACATCCAACGCCTCATCGGTACTCCCGGCCCGCAACGGCGCGCGTAAATCTGCTGCGTCGTCCTGCCCAAGGCACATGTACAAAGTCCCGGTACAGGTCACGCGCACCCGGTTGCAGCCCTCGCAAAAATTATGCGTCAGCGGCGTGATGAACCCCAGCCGCCGTCCCGTCTCGGCGACATCCACATACCGCGCCGGCCCGCCGGTCACGTAGTCCGTCTCCCGCAACGTCCACCGCCGCGCCAGCCTTGCCCGCACCAGCGAGAGCGGCAAATACGCGTCCCCCCGGTCAGCGCCAACGTCGCCCATCGGCATGGTCTCTATCAGGCATAGGTCCAACCCATTCACGCCGCACCATTCGACCATGCCGTCGAACTCATCCTCGTTCACCCCACGCAGCGCCACTGTGTTAATCTTCACCGCAATCCCAGCATCCTTCGCGGCGGCAACGCCCTCCAGCACCACGGGCAACTTGCCGCCACGGGTAATGGCCGCAAATTTTTCCACATCCAGCGTGTCGATACTCACATTAATCCGCCGCACTCCGGCCCGCGCCAGCCCTTGGGCATGCCGCGCCAACTGGCTGCCATTGGTCGTCAGCGTCAGTTCATCCAAGCTGCCACTCTGCACTGGCCCCAGCCGAGCCCCCAGCCGTTCGATCAGCGTCATCACATCGCGCCGCACCAGTGGTTCTCCCCCGGTCAGCCGCAGCTTGCGTACCCCGTGGCGAATAAACGCCCCGCACAGCCGCTCCAGTTCTTCCAGTGTCAGCAATTCCGCCTTTGGCAAAAACTGCATGTCCTCGGCCATGCAATAAGTGCAGCGGAAATCACAGCGGTCGGTTACGGAGACACGGAGATACGTAATGGCGCGGCCAAACGGGTCGATCATGCGTTCCATTTCGTACTAATGCGGTCCCCTTACAAGCCCCGCTTACAGGTCCCACACCGGCTCCAGCGCCACCACGGAAGTATTGATCAGCACTTTCCCGGCATGTTCAAACATGACCGTCACCCGCTCGCCAATGGCTGTTTGCACCTGCCCCAACCCCCATTCCGGCTTTTGCGGATGCCGCACATACTGCCCCGGCTCGAATTCAGACCGCTGCATAACCACAAGCTTTCATCGCCGCCGCCATGTGCGCGGGCACTGGCGCCTGCGCCGTCAACACCGGCTCCAGCGGCAGCACAATTTTTCGCGCCAGCAAATGCAGCGGCCCGCTCCCGCCGCCATATACCATATCGCCCAAAATCGGGTGGCCCAGGGCAGCGGCATGCGCGCGTATCTGGTGCGTACGCCCGGTCCTTGGCGAAAATTCCAACAAGCTCATATTCGGCCCCCGCGCCATCAAGCGCCACTCCGTCACCGCCGGCGCCCCCACCTTATCAGGCGCCATTTTCCACGCCCGCCCTTGCGTCACCTTGGCCAGCGGCAAATCAACCACGCCCTCAGCCGCCGCTGGCACTCCACGTACCACCGCCCAATAGGTTTTCTGCGCCCGCCCCTCGGCAAAGCATTTCTGCGCCGCCAGCAACGCCGACTTCTTCAGCGCAATCACCAGGCACCCCGCGGTATCCTGGTCCAGCCGATGCGCCAGCCACGGGCCATCCTTGCCCAACCGCCATTGCGGAAAATAATCCTCCACACTCGGCCCACCCGCGCGGCCCGCATGCACCGGCAGCCCCGCCGGCTTGTTAACAATCAAAAACCGCCGGTCCTGGTACAACACGGCCGGAACACTCACCCGCGCAGATGCTCCGGCACCCGCAGCCCCAGGCGGTGGGGAATATCCCACTCCTCCTGTACCCGCCGCACTTGCCTGAACCCTGCCGCCACATAATTCGGCAACGCGCGCGGATGGTCCGCCGAGCATGTATTCACTGTCATGCCGCGCAAAGGCGAGCCACCCGCGAATACGCTGTCCACCGCGGCATCCAGCATCACCCGGCCCAGCCCCTTGCCGATAAACCCCGGCATCAGCCCAAAATAATTCAAATTCACCTGCGGCCAGTACCCCGCGTCGGTCTCAAAAAACCCAGCCACCTGCCCGTCCACCCGCAGCACATGAATCGCCAACGCCGGGCTGGCCAAATGCCGCGCCAGCTTATCGTCGGGCATCATCCGCCGCAGCCACCACAGCCAGGGCGCGCCGATTTCATTATACAGCGCCCGGTATTCCGCCACGCTCAGCCGCTCGTTGCGCAACACCACACCCGGCGGCAGCACCGCCAGCGGCCGGCGGGGCGCCTGGTCCATGCGCAGAAACACCACCTCCACCGTCACCCGGTCGAAGGCCTCACCAGGCGCGAGGCGGGCGTAGTCCAACACGGGCTTAGTCGTCCAGGAAGCTACGCAGCTTGCGGCTACGCGAGGGGTGCTTGAGCTTGCGCAACGCCTTCGCCTCAATCTGGCGAATACGTTCGCGCGTCACGTTAAACTGCTGGCCCACTTCCTCCAGCGTATGGTCGGTGTTCATGCCGATACCAAAGCGCATGCGCAGCACACGCTCCTCGCGCGGCGTCAACGACGACAGCACCCGCGTCGCCGCCTCGCGCAAATTCGCCTGCACGGCGGCATCCAGCGGAATAATCGCCCCCTTGTCCTCGATGAAGTCACCCAGATGGCTATCTTCCTCGTCGCCAATCGGCGTCTCCAGCGAAATCGGCTCTTTCGCGATCTTCAGCACCTTCCGCACTTTTTCGAGCGGCATGCCAAGCTTCTCCGCCAGTTCCTCCGGCGTCGGCTCGCGGCCAATCTCATGCAGCATCTGCCGCGAGGTCCGCACCAGCTTATTAATGGTCTCAATCATATGCACCGGAATACGGATGGTCCGCGCCTGGTCGGCAATGGAGCGCGTAATCGCCTGCCGGATCCACCACGTCGCATAGGTCGAGAACTTGTACCCACGGCGGTACTCGAACTTATCCACCGCCTTCATCAACCCGATATTGCCCTCCTGGATCAAATCCAGGAACTGCAAACCACGGTTGGTGTATTTCTTCGCAATGGAAATCACCAGGCGCAAATTCGCCTCGATCATCTCCTTCTTCGCCCGCGTAGAATCACGTTCCCCGCGTGAGACCGTGGTATAAACCCGGCGGAATTCCTCAATCGGCAACCCGCCCTCGGCCGCCACCTTACCAATCTGCGCGCGCAGCTCCGTTACCTGCGGGAGGAATTTTTTAACAAATTCCTTCCACCCCTTGCCCGGCAGCGCGGAAACATAGGCCATCCAGCCCGGATCCATCTCGCGGCCCCGGTAATGCTGCAAAAACTCCTCGCGCGTCACCTTGGCGCCCTCGGCAAGACGCAGAATCTGCCCCTCCAGCCCGTTCAGCCGCTGATTCAGCACTTTCAACTGCGCCACCAGCTCCTCGATGCGGTTATTATGCAGCCGCACCTGCTCAACCTTGGCCACCAGCTCGTCGCGCAGCTTTTCATAGGCCTTTTCGGAGCGCGAATTCACATCGCCACCCGCCGTCAGATTATCCAGCCGCTTCTGCTGGATTTTCGCCAGCTTCTCGTAAAGCTTCTCGATATCCTCAAAATACGTGAAGATTTCGGGCTTCAGCTTCTCTTCCAGCGCCGCCAGCGACATCCCGCCGCCATCGCCCTCTTCGTCGTCGTCCAGTTCCTCGGCCGCGGCAAAGCCTTCCGCCACCCCCGGCTCATTGCCGGCCTGCATCGCTTCCAGGTCAACAACGTCACGCAGCAGCATCCGCCCGTTATTCAGCGCCTCATGCCAGGCGATAATGGCGCGGAACGTCAGCGGGCTTTCGCACAGCCCGCGGATCATCATGTCCCGCCCGGCCTCTATCCGCTTGGCGATCGCAATTTCGCCCTCGCGCGAGAGCAGCTCCACCGTGCCCATTTCGCGCAGATACATACGCACCGGGTCATCGGTACGGCTGACCGAGCTCTCGGAAATGTTGCCTGCCGGGGCCTCATCGTCCTCGGCAGCCTCTTCCTTGGGCGCGGCCGCGGTCTCGGCGTCCTCGCCTTCCTCGCTCTCCACCACCTGGATGCCCATCTCCGAGAGCATCGCCATGATGTCCTCGATCTGCTCGGAGGAGTTCTGCTCCGCCGGCAAGACAGCATTCAGCTCATCAAAGGTGATGTAGCCGCGCTCCTTACCCTTGGCGATCAGCCGCTTAACGGAAGCCGATTGTGTATCGAGCACATTGGCATCGGCTTCGGCTTCGGGGGCGGGGGTCTCGGCGGCGGTGGTGGTCGCGGGCTTAAGTGCCATGGTCAGGCGATACTCCGGAAATACGGGGCTGTATTATTTTACTATTCGATATGTAGGCAAGGAGCTTGCCTCATTTAAGTCAGGGATCGGTAAGTTAGGGATCGGCCGCACCGTACTCACCGGTCATCGCCTGCCGCAGCAGCTCGTTATATTTAATAAGCCGGCTCCAGGCCGCCGCATCATCCTGATGCACCTTCCAGAACTGCTCCTGCTCGTCACGTTGGGCGCGCAACATCTCGATGCTGAAATCCATCAGTATATACCAACTCCACCAGGTTTCCGCGACCTGGGCCAGGCTTGCATCCGGTTCAGGACGGAAATCCTCGGCGGCAAGGGCCTCGATCAACCTAGCCTCCTCGGCCAACCCAAGGTGGCTCAAGTGGGTGAACAGGCTATCCGTGTCAAGGGTTTTTGCCTCGGCAGCGAAACTATGCAGCGCATCTCTTATCTTTGCGTAGGCCGGCGGCAGGGCAACCCGCGCAAACGCCTCCTCCACATCATGGATCAGCGCCGGATGGCTCAACAGCATCGCCAGCATCAACCGCCCGCGCTTGCTCTGCGCCCCCGCACCATCCGGCGGGGTGGTATCGCGCACAAACGGCACCGGCTTCTTCGGCGCCCCCGGCTTATTCCCCCGGCGCTCGGCAAAAAACCGTTCCAGCAGCATGGAGCGATACTCCGCGGCCAGATTCTTGTCCGGAATCCGGTTCGCCACCTCAATCAACCGCTGCCGGAACGCCGCCCGCGCCTCCGGTGTGGTCCGCGCGCCGCCCTCGGCCAGCATGTCGTACAGCGCAGCCGAAATCGGCTTAGCACTATCCAACCGCGCCTTGAACGCCGCCGGCCCCTCCCGCTTGATCAGACTATCCGGGTCATCCTTCTCCGGTAAATTCAAGAATTTCAATGACCTATCCGGCGCCAGTGCCGTCAGCGCCAAATCCACCGTCTTCAACGCCGCCCGCCGGCCCGCCGCATCGCCGTCAAAACATATCACCGGCTCCGGGCTCAGCCGCCAGATCTCTGCCAGATGCTCCTCGGTCAGCGCCGTCCCCAGCGGCGCCACCGCCCCGCCAAACCCGCCCTGCGCCAGGGCGATCACATCCATATAGCCCTCAACGACAATCAGCGCCGCACCCTTGCGCACCGCGTCCCGCGCCAAATTCAGCCCGTACAGCGAACGCCGCTTGGAGAACACCGCCGTCTCCGGCCCATTCACGTACTTGGGCTGGCCATCGCCCATAATCCGCCCGCCAAAGCTGATCAGGCTGCCCCGCCGGTCGGTAATCGGGAACATCACCCGCGAGAAGAACATATCCACCGGGCCATGGTCGCCCTGCTTCATCAACCCGGCCTCAATCAGCTGCTCCGGTTTTATCCCCTGCCCGCGCAACGCCGCCGCCAGCACGCCCCGCCCCTCGCCCGACCAGCCCAGGCCGAATTTGCGTATGGTCTCATCGCTCAAGCCACGCCCGCGCAGGTAATCCAGCGCCGGCTTCCCCTGCGGCTCATACAAAAACTTCTGGAAAACCTTTCCCGCCGCCTCCAGCACCTCGGAAATACTGGCCCGCCGCTGCTCGGCCGCCGCCGCCTGCGGGCTCGGCTTGGGCACTTCCAGCCCAGCCTCCTGCGCCAGGCTCTCCACCGCCTCCATGAAGCCAGCGCCCGTGGATTTCATCACAAACGTGATGACATCCCCATGCTCGCCGCAGCCAAAACAATGGAAATGGTCGTCATATACATAGAAAGACGGCGTTTTCTCGCCATGGAACGGGCAGCACCCCTTGGTCTCCCGCCCAGAGCGCGTGAGTTTCACGGTACGCCCAATCACCCCGGCAATCGGCACCCGCGCCCGCAGCTCATCGAGAAAATTGGCGGGCAGCGCCATGCGTTAGGCCAACGCAGCCTTAACGGCGGCGGAAACCACGCCCATATCCAGCGCCGCGCCATGCTTTGCCTTCAGCGCGCCAATCACCTTGCCCATATCCTTGGCACTGCTCGCCCCGGTCTCGGCAATGGCGGTGGTAATCGCATCCATCAGAGCCTCGCCACCCAGCGTCTGCGGCAAAAATTCTTCAATAACAGCAATCTCCGCCTCTTCCTTCGCGGCCAGCTCCTCGCGCCCACCCTGGCGGTACAGCACCACCGAATCCCGGCGGGACTTAATCATCGAGCGCATCATCGCAAAAATCTCGTCATCCGGCACCTCTGTCACGCCCTTTGGCCGCGCGGCAATATCGGTATCCTTCAGCTTGGCCTGAATCAGCCGCAACGCCGAGGTCCGGTCCGCATCGCGCGCCAGCATGGACTTTTTCACAGCGGCCGTAATATCTTCACGCAAACTCATCTTCGCCCCCTCGGAAATAATTTCCAGCCCATCCAAAACACATTGAAGCCGGACAAAAAATCCGGTAGCAGATTTCCATGTCAATTTCCATCGCAGACCTCATCGACCTTCTGGGCGGCGCGGATGCCGCCGCCACTCTAACAGGCGTCTCGCCGGATGCCATCCGTAAATGGCGCACCTCCGGCGCCATCCCGTCCCGCCATTGGCCGGCCATCTGCACCGCCACGGGCCTTAACATGGACGACCTACCCCGCACCGCCGTGGAAAGCGACACCCCGCCCGGCGCCACCGCCGCCCTGGTGCTGGCTGACGGCACCGTCTTCTGGGGCCGTGGCTTCGGCGCGCACGGCATCAGCGCCCCCTCCGAGATCTGCTTCAACACCGGCATGACCGGCTATCAGGAAACCCTGACAGACCCCTCCTACGCCGGGCAGATCATCACCTTCACCTTCCCCCACATCGGCAACGTCGGCGCCAACGAGGAAGACTGCGAAGCCGCCCAGGTCTTCGCCCGTGGCCTGGTGGTCAAGGAGGACACTACCGCCCCCTCCAACTACCGCGCCACGTCCGATCTCGACACCTGGCTGAAACGCATGAACATCCCCGGCATCGCGGGCGTTGACACGCGCGCCATCACCTTGCGCATCCGCGACCTCGGCGCCCCCTCCGCCGTGCTCGCCTACCCCGCTGACGGCAAGTTCGACATCGCCGCCCTCGCCGCCACCGCCGCCGCCTGGAGCGGCCTCAACGGCCTGGACCTCGCCGCAGAAGTCTCCTGCCTGCAATCCTACGAATGGACCGGCGGCACCTGGAGCTGGGAACACGGTTTCGCCACCCCCGAACCCATCAAAACCGTCGTCGCGGTCGACTACGGCGCCAAGCGCAACATCCTGCGCTCGCTCGCCTCCGCCGGCTGCCGCGTCATCGTCGTCCCCGCCTCCTCCACCGCCGAGGACATCCTGCGCCACGAGCCGGACGGCGTCTTCCTCTCCAACGGCCCCGGCGACCCCGCCGCCACCGCCACCTACGCCGTCCCCGCCATCCAGGGCGTCATGTCCGCCGGCGTGCCCATCTTCGGCATTTGCCTGGGGCACCAACTGCTCGCCACGGCACTGGGTGGCAAAACCTACAAACTGGACCGCGGGCATCGCGGCGCCAACCAGCCGGTAAAGGATTTGGTCACCGGCAAGGTGGAAATCACCTCACAGAACCACGGCTTCGCGGTCGACGAAAAATCCCTCCCCGCCGGCGTGGAAGTCACCCACACCTCCCTGTTCGACGGCTCCAACGAAGGCATTGCCTGCAAAAGCAAAAAGGTGTTCTCGGTGCAATACCACCCGGAAGCGTCTCCGGGGCCGAGTGATTCTGGGTATTTGTTTAAGCGTTTTGTGGACATGTTGGCCTAATGCCTATCACGCCGTCATTGCGAGGCCGCAAAGCGGCCGTGGCAATCCATCTTTCTTCCCACAAAGAAGAAGATGGATTGCTTCGCTACGCTCGCAATGACGCAATGAAACCACCTTCGCGCTCGAATGCACCGAAACTACCTAACAACGCGGTACACTAAAACGATGGCACCGAATAATTTCCCAGAGCTTAGCAATATTGAGAGCACCCTCCTTGTTAAGTTTGTTGAATTTGCCGACAAACACGAGCTGACACGTGTAGATGCTAGCAGCATCCACACCAGCGCAAAGGAGTTTGGAATACGCCCCATCTTTCTGAGAGCAACATTTGAAAAATTGTGCCAAAAAGGAATTCTTTCTTTAACGACCGTGCGCAACTACGACAGCGACGACGATTCATATTACGAGATCAACCCAGAATATGCAGATGAAATTGATTCTTACGTCAATTTTATGATTACAGAGCCAATTACTACATCTTTGCCTGGAGATGTTCCCGCATCAGACCGTTTTGTTTCTATCGGAGACAATCAGCCAGAAGTCTCTCAGGCAATAGAAGCCTTGGACGAATTGTCAGCAGCTATTCGTCATCCCCGCGATACGAATGTCTCTTTGACCGCCGATCCTGACGACCGAATAATACTGTCAAAAGAAATTGATGCCATTAAAGAGCTTATCGGCCAACGACGCATACATATTTCCGCGTTATGGGACTCAACCAAAAGCAATTCTACGCTCAAATGGCTTATGGAACAGAGTATTAGCGGTGTTGTTCGAGAATTGGCTGTGAAGGCGTTTAATCATTTAGATACTTTGATCCATTTCTTGTGCTCTCTTTGATTAATCTAACTAGCAAACCAACGGGGGACCGGGGCATCAGGCCCCGGCGGGTGCAGGGCAGAGCCCTGCAACTTAAATAGGAATTCTAAAATGCCCAAACGCACCGACATAAAATCCATCATGATCATCGGCGCCGGCCCGATTGTCATCGGCCAGGCCTGCGAGTTCGACTATTCCGGCGCGCAGGCGTGCAAGGCGCTGCGTGAGGAAGGCTACCGGGTCATCCTGGTCAATTCCAACCCCGCGACCATCATGACCGACCCGTCCCTCGCGGACGCCACCTACATCGAGCCGATCACGCCCGAGATGGTGGAAAAAATCATCATCCGTGAACGCCCGGACGCGCTGCTCCCCACCATGGGCGGCCAGACCGCGCTCAACACCGCCATGACCCTCGCCAAATCCGGCGTGCTGGAGCGCCTCGGCGTCGAACTCATCGGCGCAAAGGCGGACGTCATCGACCGCGCCGAGGACCGCCTCAAATTCCGTGACGCCATGGCGGAAATCGGCATCGCCGGCCCCAAATCCGCCATCGCCCACAACCGCGAGGAAGCCGCCGCGGCCCTGGAATTCGTCGGCCTCCCCGCCGTCATCCGCCCCTCCTTCACCCTCGGCGGCACCGGCGGCGGCATCGCCTACAACCGCGAAGAATTCTACGAAATCTGCGACAGCGGCATCGACGCCTCCCCCACCAATGAAGTCCTCGTGGAAGAATCCGTCCTCGGCTGGAAAGAATACGAGATGGAAGTGGTCCGCGATTGCGCCGACAACTGCATCATCGTCTGCTCCATCGAGAACATCGACCCCATGGGCGTGCACACCGGCGACAGCGTCACCGTCGCCCCGGCGTTGACGCTGACTGACAAAGAATACCAGATCATGCGCGACGCCTCCATCGCCTGCCTGCGCCGCATCGGCGTCGACACCGGCGGCTCCAACGTGCAGTTCGGCATCAACCCGGAAGACGGGCGCATGGTCGTCATCGAAATGAATCCGCGCGTCTCGCGTTCCTCCGCTCTGGCCTCCAAGGCCACCGGCTTCCCCATCGCCAAAATCGCCGCCAAACTCGCGGTCGGCTACACGCTGGACGAGCTGAAAAACGACATCACCCAGGGCACGCCAGCCAGCTTCGAGCCCGTCATCGACTACGTCGTCATCAAAATCCCCCGCTTCACCTTCGAGAAATTTCCCGGCACCCCGGCCCTTCTCTCCACCTCCATGAAATCCGTCGGCGAGGCCATGGCCATCGGCCGCAATTTCGCGGAAGCCCTGCAAAAAGGCCTGCGCAGCCTGGAAACCGGCCTCTCCGGCCTCGACGAAATTTCTGCTCCGGGTGACGGCACGCCCGATGCCTACCGCGCCGCCCTCTCAACCCCGCGCCCCGACCGTCTGCTGATGGCGGCGCAAGCCCTGCGCGCCGGCCTCACAGTTGAAGAAATCCACGCTGCCTGCAAATACGACCCCTGGTACCTCAACCAGATGCAGATCATCATCGACGCCGAAAACGAGGTGAAGAAAAACGGCCTGCCGCGCGACCCCCAGGGCCTGCGTAAGCTCAAAGCCCTTGGCTTCGCCGACAAGCGCCTGGCCGAACTCTCCGGCCAGAAGGAAGCCACCGTCACCGCCAACCGGCTCAAACTCGGCGTCACCCCGGTGTACAAGCGCATCGACACCTCCGGCGGTGAATTCTCCTCCCAGGCCGCCTACATGTACGGCACGTATGAGGGCTCCTTCGGCACCCCCATCTGCGAATCCGCCCCCACCGCGCGCAACAAAATCATCATTTTAGGCGGCGGCCCCAACCGCATCGGCCNNACCGACTACGACACCTCCGACCGCCTGTATTTCGAACCACTGTTCGCCGAGGATGTAATCTCCCTCATCCGCACCGAACAACAAAACGGCACGCTGCTCGGCTGCATCGTGCAATACGGCGGCCAAACGCCGCTCAAACTCTCCCAGGCGCTGGAGGAAGCCGGCATCCCCATCCTCGGCACCACGGCTGACGCCATCGACATCGCCGAAGACCGTGAGCGTTTCGCCGTGCTCCTGCAAAAACTCGGCCTGCGCCAGCCGGAAAACGGCATCGCCCGCTCCGCCGAGCAGGCCGAGGCCATCGCCGACCGCATCGGCTACCCCATCATCATCCGCCCCTCCTACGTGCTGGGCGGCCGCGCCATGGAAATCGTCTATGACCGCAACGGCCTCGCCCGCTACATGCGCGAAGTCGTGCGCGCCTCCGCTGAAAACCCGGTCCTCATCGACCGCTACCTCAACGAGGCCTCCGAGGTTGACGTCGACTGTATCTGCGACGGCGAGACCGTCTACGTCGCCGGCGTCATGGAACACATCGAGGAAGCCGGCATCCATTCCGGCGACAGCGCCTGCTCCATCCCGCCCTACTCGCTCTCCCCCGCCATCGTCGCGGAACTGCGGGCGGAAACGGTCGCCATGGCCAAGGCGCTCAACGTCGTCGGCCTGATGAATGTGCAATACGCCATCCAGAACGACCTTATCTACGTGCTGGAAGTGAACCCGCGCGCCTCGCGCACCGTACCCTTCGTCGCCAAAGCCACCGGCGTGGACGTCGCCAAAATCGGTGCCCGCATCATGGCCGGCGAAAAACTGAGCAGCTTCAAACTCGACGACTCGGTCGCCCTGCGCCACGTCGCCGTGAAGGAAGCCGTGTTCCCCTTCGCCCGCTTCCCGAATGTGGACACGCTGCTGGGGCCAGAGATGAAATCCACCGGCGAGGTCATGGGCCTGGACACCAACTTCGCCCGCGCCTTCGCCAAAGCCCAAATGGGTGCGGGCGTCATCCTACCGCTCAAGGGCACCGCTTTCCTCTCGGTCAAGGAGTCGGACAAAGCCGCCATCGTCCCCATCGCCCGCCGCCTGTCCGAACTCGGCTTCTCCATCATGGCCACCTCAGGCACCGCCCGGCGCATCGCCGCCGCGGGCATCCCAGTAAAGCGCGTCAACAAGGTGCTGGAGGGCCGCCCGCACTGCGTGGACTCCATCCGCTCGGGCGAAATCCAGCTCGTCATCAACACCGCCCACGGTGCCCAATCGGTGACTGACAGTTTCGACATCCGCCGCTCGGCCCTCACCCACGGTGTGCCAAATTTCACCACCATCGCCGCCGCGCGGGCCACGGCGCACGCCATTGCCGCCCTAATTTCAGGCAGTCTTGAAGTTGCGCCACTTCAGTCGTACTTTCCCTAGCCTTTCCAAATCGTCGCTGGCGCCCTCACCGGTTCCGGCGGCGTTTCCATTTAACCCCAACCCCATCGGGGCGCCCCGCGCGCTTTGAGGAGACGCAGTGCAGAAATTTCCTATGACCGCCCCCGGCCTTGCCGCCCTTGAAGAAGAGCTGCGCCACCTCAAAGGCTCGGAACGCTCCGCCATCATCCGCGCCATCGCGGAAGCCCGTAGCCATGGCGATCTCTCGGAAAACGCCGAATACCACGCCGCGCGCGAACGCCAGTCCTTCGTCGAAGGCCGCATCGCCGAGCTTGAGGAAATCACCTCCGCCGCCGAGGTCATCGACCCCGCCTCCCTCTCGGGCGACACCGTGATGTTCGGCGCCAGCGTGCTCATCGTGGACGAGGATTCCGAAAAGGAGTTCTGCTACCAGATCGTCGGCACCCACGAGGCCGACGTGCGCAAAGCCCGCCTGTCCATTACCTCGCCCCTGGCCAAAGCCCTCATCGCCAAGCGTGTGGGGGACACCGTCTCCGTCCCCGCCCCCGGCGGTGACCGCTCCTACGAAATCCTCAAAATCACCTACGGCTAATACACACATGATCACCCTCCAGGACGTGCAGGACGCCGCCAAGCGGATCGAGGGCGCCGTACTGCGCTCCCCCTTCCTGCGCGCGGACGGCCTCTCCCGCCTCACCGGCGCGGAAATCTACCTCAAATACGACCACCTCCAGGCCACCGGCGCCTTCAAGGAGCGCGGTGCCGCCAACCGTATCGCCTTGCTCACCGAGGCCGAACGTAAAGCCGGCGTCATCGCCATGTCGGCGGGCAACCACGCCCAGGCCGTCGCGCGCCACGCCAAGCTCGCAGGCATCAAAGCCACCATCGTCATGCCGGTGCACACGCCTTCCACCAAGGTTACCCGCACTGCCTCCTGGGGCGCGAAAGTGGTGCTCTACGGCGAAACCCTGGCCGAAACCGCTGCCCACGCGCATGAACTCGCCGACAAAGACGGTCTGTTCTTCCTCCACCCCTATGACGACCCCGCCGTCATCGCCGGCCAGGGTACCATGGCGCTGGAAATGCTGCAGGACGTGCCGGACCTTGACGTGCTGATCGCCGCCACCGGCGGCGGCGGCCTGCTCGCCGGCTGCACCGTGGTCGCCCGCGCGCTGCGCCCGGAACTCGAAGTGCTCGGCGTCGAGGTCGAAAACTATTCCGCCTTCGCCCAGACCCTTTCCGGCAAGGAAATTAAAGTCGGCGGCCCCACGGTCGCCGAGGGCATCGCCGTGCGCGACATCGGCCAGAACCCGCTGGAAATTTTCCGCAACCAGCACATCGAAGTGGTAGTCGTCTCCGAGCATGAGGTGGAACGCGCCGTCGCCATGCTGGTGGAAAGCGCCAAACAGGTCACCGAAGGTGCCGGCGCCGCCGCCCTCGCCGCCGTGCTCGCCTACCCCGAGCGCTTCCGCGGCAAAAAAGTCGGCGTCACCATCTCCGGCGCAAATATCGACTCGCGCATCCTCGCCAACACCCTCATGCGCAACCTGCTGCGTGACGGCCGCCTGCTGCGCGTGGTGGTGGAAATGCCCGACCGCCCCGGCATGCTGGCCGAAGTCGCCTCCCGCATCGGCGCGCTGGGCGGCAACATCATCGAGGTTTCGCATCACCGCCTGTTCTCCAGCCCCTCGGTGCAGGACGCCCAGCTGGAAGTGATGATCGAAGCCCGCGACGCCATGCACGGCGCCGCCATCGAAGCCTCCCTCGCCGAAGTCTTCACACTCCGCCGCATCTAACACCTACCCCGCCCCTGTAACCCAAAGGACCGGCTGGATGACATTGTGGCGGCCCCGGCGAGAAGACATCCCGGCGCTGCTCGGCATCGCCCTGCTGCCGCTGTTCATCGCCCTGCCGCAACTCCTGGGCCTGGTTCACGCCATCCCCTGGTTCTACGCCGGCGATCTGGTACAAAACCTTCGCCCCGGCTGGCTCGCCGGCCACCACTATCTCGACCCCAACGCCGGCCTCACCGTCCAGTCGCTCGGCGGGCTGGTTGCCCGGGACTGGCTGCACGGCACCATCCCCTGGTGGAACCCCTATTCCGGCATCGGCCTGCCGCTCGCCGCCGAGTTCCAGCCCGCGGCGTTTTTCCCGCCCACCCTGCTCCTGGCATTGCCCAGCGGCGTCATCTGGCGCCACCTCCTGCTGCAAATCCTCGCCGGCTGGGGCTTTTACGCCTGGTTGCGCCAACTCCGCCTCGGCTGTTTGGCCGCATTCGCCGGCGGCCTGCTATTCGCGCAAAACGGCACACTCAGCTGGTTCGCCGACGCCCCCATCGCCCCCCTGGCATTTTTCCCCTGGGTGCTGCTGGGCGTCGAATGGGCCATCGCCAAAGCAGTGCGCGGCGAGCCCGCCGGCTGGCAACCCTTCGCCATCGCCCTGACCCTCATGCTCCTGGCCGGCTTCCCAGAGACCGCCTATATCTGCGGCTTGTTCGCCCTCGCCTGGGCGGTCGTGCGGGCCACGCAATACAACCCCGCCCAACGCCACGGCATCGCCGCACGGCTGCTCCTGGGCGGCGGCACCGCGCTGGCCCTGACCGCCCCTCAGCTTCTCACCTTCGCCCAGTTCCTCTCAATCGCGGTCATCGGCGGCCATGCCGATACTTTCGCCTACCGGACTTCAACTCCCCTCGCCGGCCTGTCCAGCCTGCTCGCTCCCTACGCCTACGGGACATACCGCGCCTACTCACCGGCCGGGTGGACCCCCCTGGACATCGCCTGGCAGGGCATCGGCGGCTATATCGACACGGCCGTGCTGGTCCTGGCCGCCTACGGCCTCTGGCACCGCCGAGACCGCCAAGCCTGGATGCTATTTGCCTGGATCGTCCTGGCACTGGCCAAGGTTTTCGGCATCCAACCGCTGGTAGCGGCTTGGAATCTTATCCCCGGCGTCGCCGCCTCCATTTTCTGCCGCTATTCCACCCCCACATGGGAACTCGCCAGCTACACGCTGGCAGCCTTCGGCATCGACGCCCTACGCCAGCAAACCACCCCGCGCCGCGCCCCGGTCCTGGCCGCCGCCGCCGCGCTCGTCACCGCCATCACGGTGGTGCTCACTTTTGCCATCCGGCTGTGGCCGCACGAACCTGGCTCCGGTCTGCATGCCTGGATGCTCGCCTCGCTCGCCTGGGCCTCGGTCACCGGCATCCTCCTGCTGGCCTTACTGGCCTGCCCGCCCCGCCGCTGGCGCGCCCCGTGCCTCGCCGCCCTGCTGGTGCTCGATTCCACGGTCATGTTCGCCATCCCAACCCTGTGCGACCCGCTTGGCGGCGAGCTCGACGTCCCCGCGATCACCTTCCTGCAAAACAATCTCGGCCTGCAGCGTTTTTATACCCTGGGGCCAATCGCCGCGAATTACGGTGCCTATTTCCAGATTGCCTCAATAAATCACGACTACCTCCCGGTGTCCGCACGCTGGGCCAACTGGGTGCGCGCCAACCTCGACCAGGACGCTTACGCCATCAATTTCACAGCCACGCACCGCCGCGATCCTGGGCAGCCAAGCGCCGCCGAGCAGCTCCAGCAACATCTCCCCGCCTACGAGGAAGTGGGGGTGAAATACGTCGTCACCCCGGCCGGCCAGAATCCATTCACCCGCACGCCCCCAAGCTTCGGCCAGACTAGCGTCTCTGTGTCCGTGACATCCGGCCAGAGCGTATCGGGCATCATCCCGCCCGGTCTGCTCACCGGCTACAGCCAGATCAACGCACTCAGCGTCCTTATCGGCAATTACAAGAACACCGCCAGCGGCACACTCAGCGTCAGCCTGTGCACCGCCGGGCAATGCGCCTCCGGTTCCGCCGGCCTCACCAGCTCAACGGACAACGCCCCCTTGCAGGTCACCCTGCAACAACCCATCAGCCTCACCGCGAACACCGCCGTCACCTACAAAATCCTCCACCAGCCCGGCGGCCACCCCGTGGCACTCTGGGCGTTCTCCACGGATGCGCCGCAATCCCTACTCACCCCCGCCGGCCCACTGCCCGGCTCCGGCCTGCAACTACAGCCGCAGGGCACCACATCCGCCGGCAACCTCCCCCGCCAGGTCTATGCCGACAGCCTGATGGATATTTATCAGCTCCCCGCACCCAAACCTTACTTCGAAGCCACCGGCTGCACCCTGCAACCGCAATCGCGCACCCGCGTCCTCGCCAACTGCGCCACCCCCACATTGCTGGTTCGCCGCGAATTGTTTTTCCCCGGCTGGCAAGCCCGCATCAAGAGCCAGCCCACCCCCATCCAGGCGCAAAGCGGCCTGTTCCAGTCCATCGCCCTGCCTGCGGGCCAAAGCACCGTCGCCTTCACCTACGCCCCGCCGCACATCGCCTGGGCATGGCTGCTCATGCTCCTCGGGGCACTCATGTTCGTGCCCCCGTTCTTCACCCGGCGCTAACCGGCCCGCACCAGCCCGGCAAATAGGCAGCATCCTTGCTCCTGGCCAAACGCAACGCCTCCTCCAGCGCCGCAGCCGCATGCGCTTGCGCCTGCTTGCGTTTAATGCGCCGCCGCAAAAAATCCGCCCACAAAAATTCGCTGAACGGCTCGGTATCTTTCGCATAACCCCCAGCCCGCCGCAGCGCCCCGGCCAAGCTGCGGTACGGATCATCGATCAGCCCCGCCACATCCTTGGGCAGCTCTTTATGGCCCTGCCGCACGCCGTGCGCATCGTACAAATGCGTCCACGCACGGTTGTCGAGATAAACCCAGAACGCCGACGTTTCGAGGCCTGAAAGATCGGCCACCACCGTCACCGCAATCTCTTCCACCCCCTCATCGAACAACGCCCGCGCCAGATGATGATGATCAACCACAAAATGTTTCTTGCGCGGCCCCAGCACCACCGGGATCAGATGCGCCCCCAGAAAATCCGCCTTTGCGCCATCGCCATGCGCCCGCCACGCCGCTCGTTTTTCATTCACCTCTCGCATGCCAACCGTAATCTGTGTCGGCCGCAAATCAGCCAGGGGAATCGGATGAATCCGTGGTTCACGGGAAAATCTCATGTGTTCTCCTTTGTCATTGGCCCTATTGCCGGCCGCGCGCATTATTCAAGCACACCAAACCCGGTTCAACCAGGACGCCTATTGATCTAGGGTCAATTTTCAAGCCTAACCCGACTTGCGGAGGACAACGCCGCCAACGGTCATGCCAGCCGGAATGCCGGCGACACCGTCCTGCTGGATGCGCACGGCACTGACCCCGGTCTCGCCGGCGGTGAATATTTCCGCGTCCAGGCCAACGTCCAGGCCAACGATTTTTAAACAATCGCGTAGCCGCACGGGGGAGAATATTTCCACCCGCATCCCGTCCTCAAAGGGCTTTGGGTCGGCGGCGATGTCGAAGGTGAGGACCAGCAGGCCGCCGGGGCGCAACACGCGCAATAATTCGCGCAGCACCACCGCCTTGCCCTGCACATGCTCGACCACGGAGATGCAGGTGACAACATCGAAACTTGCATCCGCCACCGGCAGATTGTGGATGCCGCCATGCCGGATGCGCAAACCCTTATCGGCACATGCCCGCATGTAGCGCCGCTCAATATCCAGGTCACCGCCATGGTCCCACAAATAATCGCGGTCGATCACTTCCACATCGTGGCCGCGCGCCGCGAAATACAACGGCAGTGCGCCACGGCCACCGCCCGCATCCAGGATACGCAGGCGCGGCCGGTCGGGCATGGCGGCACGCAGCCAGGACAGCGCAAACAAATATTCCCATTGCTTGGACGCGTGCAGATAGGCACCTGACTCCGCACCATGCGCATGTTCGCTCAACCGTGCAGGCGCGAGCCCCGCGGCTGCGAAAATCTCCGTAAGTTCACGGGCGTGTTCCTCCAGCAACGCACCATCATACAAGCCGGCACCTAGGAGTTCCGCACGCGGCGGCGCGCACGCGGCGAGCGCGGCAGTTGTTGCCTCCAGCACCTGCTCCGGCGTTATCGCCACCATGCAGGCCGGCTGCGCCAGGCCGCGCGGGCAACGCGCCAGCCAGTCGGGCGTGGACCACCAGCAACCGTTGCAGTCGCCCGCTTGCAATATTGTATGTTCGTCATGTCCATACAGCCCCGCATCGGTGGGGCCATACAAGACTATGGCCTTGGTGTGCATGGCCTGGGCGAGATGCACGAGACCGGAATCGGTATCCACATGCAGCATCGCGTTTTGCAGAATCCACGCGGCCTGGTGCAGATTTGTGCGGTTGAGCAGATTGACGTTAACGCCCGCGATGGCACGGCTCTTGTTGCCGCCGAGCTGCACGATCTTAACCTCCGGCGCCGCTACGTGCAAAGCCGCGACAAACGCCGTCCAATGGCCGAGCGGCCAGCATTTCGTCGCCTGCCCAGGGGCGATACGCATGTTATTGTCGAACCCGTCATGGACAGTGATGTAAGCGCCGGTGACCGGCCCAAGTAGCGCTGGCAGCGTCTCGATTGCGGCGATATCGGGCGTGAGAACCACTTGTGTCGCGCGGTTGATCTCCAACCCAGAGAGGAAGCCGAGATTATCCAGCACATTGCGGCCCTGGCGGACCGAAAGCCGCCCCCATAAGCCATCGAGATTCGGCTGGCGCTCCGACAGGCCGCGATACGCCGCGAAGCGTGACGCGGCATCGCCAAGCCAGGATACGGCATCTGGCGCCAATTGCCGCAACCGGACGGCGTCATGCACGATGAAATTCGCATAATGCTGGGTATAGACCGTGACATCGTAACCGGTATTTCGCGCCATCTGCGACGGATAAAATGCGCGGATGAAGCCCGTCCCATGGAAGACGAAACGCGCGGCCTCGACATTGTGATGGAACAGATCGATCTCGCAATGCCCCAGCGCGAGATACGCGGCCTCGACCAGCCGCGCGGCGAGGATGACGTCACCAATGCCGCCTTCCATGCGCACGGCGAGGCGGAGCTTGGCATGCACGGCGGGCGGCGGGGCGGCGGGCTGGGGCGGCGGCGCCGCGCGGGGCCGGATAGGGAGCGGGTTCGGCGGGAAAGGCTGGCGCAGCATGGCTTGCGTCTCCGTGGCGGGGATAATGGCGGTGAGGCGGGCATGCACCTCGGTCGCCGTGAGGGACTTCAGGCACGCCAGATGCTGCGCGCAGTCCCGCCGCCCCCAGGCCTCCCGGCGGCAGGCCGGCTCGCAATCCAACCCTTTCGAGACCGGGTGCATGGCGGGAATATCCATGGCCTCGCGCATTGGGCTGGTGATGCCGAACACACCGAGCGTGGGCACACCCAGCGTCGCGGCAAGGTGCATCAGCCCGGAATCGTTGGCGACGAAGGCGGCGCATTGGGAAATGAGCGCGGCACTGTCCGCCAGGGAAAGCTGGCCGGTAAAATTTTGCGCATGCGCGGGCCACGAAAATGGGGGGAAATAGGTGCCGGATGTGTCCTGGTCCGCCGCGGTACCCAGGATCACCACATGTTCCAGCATGGCCGCCAGCTCGGCAAAACCGTGCCAGCGCTTCCAGGGCCAGCCGGGTTTGCAGCCGGGGTGCAGGCCGATTGTGCCGGGGGGCAGCGCGAAATCGCGCCCGGATGTCTGCGCGAACGGCGGCGGCAACGCACCCGCCCATCCGGCCTCCCGCGCAATCGCCGCGACGCACGCGCTATCGCCTTGCTCCAGCCAGGTGGCGGGGTGAAAATGCAAAGTTTTCGCTGCATGAACCTGCCGTGCCAACGGCGCCGCCCAACGCGCGAATACCGCGAGCTGGTACTGCGCGGCAGCAAGCGGCGGGGGCACCGGCGGCACCGCGCCTTGCGTCGTGTCCCGCACCACATGCAGGGCGTTAATCTCCGGCGCGCCGCGCAGCAACTCCGCCGCCGCCGCGTTATCGGGCGCCAGCAGCACATCCACTCCATGCCCAAGCCGGTGCAACGCGCGGATCAGCGGCGTGACACGCAAAATATCGCCAATACCGCTGGCGGCGGCGACCAGCGCCGGCCCGCGTGGTGCTGCGCTGGGTGCGGGCTCCGGCGCCGGCCAGTCCGGCCCCGTGAGCGCGCGCAGCATGGCGAAATCGGCACGGCGCCAGCGTGAGTCGTGTACATGCTTGGGGCTGGTATTGCCGCGATGAATGAGCGCCACGAAAAACCGGTTTTCCGGCAGCACATGCAGCCGCGCGGGATGCACGGCAGCGGCGAAGCACGTGTCCTCTCCTACCTGCAAATCGGTAAACCGGTGCGCTGCCCAAAAATCGCGGCGGTAACACAGCGTCGCGCCGCACACCCAAGGTGCCGCGGCGGTTTGCGGGTACACATATTCCCATGCCGCACGCGCGGCCGGGTCCATGAAAAACGCGCGGTCAACGCCGCAGATATCCGCGCCACTGGCCAGCAGCGCCTCCACCTGCACCCGCACGCGCTGCGGCGCATACCAGTCATCGTCGTCCCAATGCAGTAAAATTTCGCTCCGCGCCGCCTCCACCGCGGCATTGCGTTTCTGGCCCAGGGATTTGTATTTTTGAGTGCGTATATAACGGATGTTAGAAACATCTGGCACCAGATCGCCGACCGCATCCTCGCCATCATCGAGAATGACCAGTTCCGCACCAGCAAAATCCTGCGCCAGAAACCGCGCAATGGCGCCGGGGATAAAGCGGCGCCGATTAGCGGTGGGCATGATGCAGGAGGCAAGCGGAGGCGAGCTACCCAGCATGTCAGCCGCCGGATTTTAACTTGATGCGCAAATATCGGTCTTTTAGGTCTGTCACGTTAAGCTGCTTGAGAATACGGCCGCGTTCCCGCTCCACAAAACCACCTGATGCGCGGTTGATCGATAGATTGAGCGGCCACAGATTGGCCGAACCGTCGCGACCACCGACCTGAAGTTCCATCACATGGTCACCATCGGTCGATGGGGCCAAATTCTGGTTCCGATTATAGCCCCAATTGGTCAACTCCTGATTAAATTTTCGTACATTTGCAGGATCGCGAGGCGTTGTAGACTTTGCTTGGAAGACAAAATTATCCTTGATTTGATAGGCTGTTGCGATGCCGATCGGCATTGTCGTGAGGGTTTTCGACCCGAGCGGGCCGAGTGTAAATGATCCGGGGAGTTTCTTCACATGCTCCCAGGGCGCCGGAGAATCGCCTTTACGAAGTGGCTTGACTTGTTCAGGCGGGGCCAGTGTGATTTCTTTATAATCGCTGGCGGCCGGTTTGATCCATGCGAAGTCAATCGCGTGTGCGGCATCTTTGCCGTCAAATTCGGCAGGTGCTTCGGCCACCAGATCTTCCGGACTCATGGCGCCGAAAATATCGTAATTGCTGTCTTTTGGTACCACCCGGAGACTGTTGAAGCCGTAAGTGGATTTCCATTCGGGTAGCTTCTTTTCGATTTGCGCTTCCGTTAACTTACCATCGCCGCTCGCTTCCTCCATGGCCTTCAATTGTGCGTTCACGCCCGCCACTGCAGTAGTCCATTTTGGGCTTTTGTCTTCCTTCTTGTCCTTGCCAAAAATCTTCTGCACCAGCGCAATCGCCTTCGCGATCAGCCAATCTATCGCCATCTCCACCTTGCCCTGCACTTTCTCCACCACGCCCTTCAGCTTCTCACCGGGGTCGGAAACGCCGAGCCAGTCCGCGAGGAAGGCCAGCACCGTACCGATGGCGCCCACCAGCGCCTTCTCGATGGCCCCGGCGGCGGCGCCGATATTGCCCTTCACGATATTGCCGATGGAATCCAGCACCGCATCCGCCATGGCGAGAATCTTGTTCATCTTGGTCACCACAAAACTGATGGTTTTGTAGATCGTCTGGATGAGTTCGATGATCGCGCCCGCCGGGTTAGAAAGTTTCGCGATTTTTTCGATACCAATCTTGATCAAATCGCCGCCGATCCAGGCGCCGATCCCCGCCATGATCGCAGTGCCGAGATCGGCGAGGCGGGACTTGATTTCGTCCCACACCGCGCCAGGGCCTTTCGACCAGAGCGTGGTGATCCAGTGCCACGCATCAGCCATCACATTGGCGATTTTGGTAATGGTCCCCATCGCCTTCGCGCCAATGGCCTTTTCCAGCCGGGCGCGCAGCTTCTCCATCGTCAGACCTAACACCTGCATAACAAACTTAAATATGCTGCCAATGGAAAGATCCTGCATCGGCGTCACGCCCAGCGCCGCCAGCGGCCCGAGCAGCCAGTTTTGCAGACCTTTGAACAGATTGCTGCCTATATTCTTCCAGAATAGCTGGAACCCGGCAACAATCGCGCCTCCGATATTCGCCAGAAATTTCATCGGGTGCATCATGATATCGTCGAGCGTGGTAATCGCCTTGCCGAGCACACGCAGCATCAAATCCACATCCACCCCCGCGGCCTCCAGCACGAAGCGGATCACCATGATCGCGGCCCCTGACAGATCGCCGTTGACGAACACGGCGGTCAGGAAATCCAGCACCAGCTTCTGGATTTTCGCCCAGATGTCGGGGAGCTTCACAAAGGTGCTGATGATCGGGATTTCCGAGAGGATATGCTGGACGATAAAATCCTTGATCGGGTCCTTGATGCACGCCGGGATCAGCGCCCACACCGGCCCCATCACCAGCCCCGGCAGCGCCTTCACCACATTGCCGATCACCGACACGAGCTTTTGCAACACGCCGAGTACGGGATCAACGAAACTGGAAAGCTTCGCCACCGCCTGTCCGGCCGTATCGAACAGCCCGCGCACGCCATTTTGCACCCAGTCGCCCAGCGCCTGCACCTTGCTCCCCACCCAGTCGATCGCGCCGGAAAACGCACCCAGAATGCTGTTGGATTTGATGCTGGCGAACAGCTGCGTCGCACTCTGCACCAGCCCGCCGATCTGCGCCGCGACCCACCCGCCGGCGGAGGATATCTGCCCGCCCAGCGAGACGATGGCGGCCTTCACCGCCGGCAGGATTTTCTCGCGCAGGCTCGCCTGGTTCGCCGTCACCCCTTTCGGGCTTTGCAGATTGCCGACCATGGAACCGGCATGGCCCAGCCATTCATGCACACGCTCGCGCAGGTGCAATATCGCGTCGATCGGCAGCACATCGGCGATTTTCGCGGCAAATGCCTTCATCGGCGTAATCACCGGGGCAAGCACGGATTTGATCGCCTCCCAGGCCTCGCCAAGTTTCTGCTGCACCCATTGCAGCAACCCATTTTGCCCCTCCGCGCCATCGCCGATGCCAAGCGCGTTCTTCAACCAGTTCCAGGCCGGCTTCACCAGGCTACTGGCGAGGTCCCATACCTGCGACGCGAAAGTTTTGATCCCGTTCCAGATATCCGCGGCCGCGCCGGTGATGAAATCCACCGCCGGGGCGCCGAATTTCGCCCACAGGCCGGAGAAGAAATCGCCCACCGGCGCGAGGAACGCCTTCAACTTGTCCCAGGCATCGCCCGCCATCTGCCCCAGCGTGTCGCCCAATTTGCTCACCGCGTCGAACAGCGGTTTGCAATCACCGTGCGCCAGGGCGGCCAGAATGGTTTTGGCGGCGCCGAGCAGTTGCGTGAAGCTGCCGAGCAGCCCCGCCACCGGCCCCGCCGCGCCCTGCCCCAGCCCGCCGAAAATGCCGGAGAACGCGCCGCCGAGCTTGTCTTTCAAAAACCCGACAATGCCTTTGGCGCGGATCGCCTGAATGGCATCAACCACCCCGCCGGGGGCGACTTTTTTCACCAGCCCCCAGAGCACGTCGGCGCTGGCCCCTGCCAAGCTTTCCAGAAAACCCGGTGAGCTGGCAGGTGCCGCGCCCGGCGTGTCGCGCTGCACCACCTGCCGCTGCGCCATCCGCGCGGGGGCAGGCGCAGGGGCAGCGGGGACGGGTGCCGCCGCCGCGGGCCGTGGCGCAGCGGCGGCGCGGGCTTGGCGCTCATGCACATCGTTCGCCGGGCCAATGCGCAACGCCCCGCTGCGCGGCGCATGCGCCTGCTGCGTGGTGTGTGTCAGCTCATGCGCCAGCAGCTGCGCGCCGCCCGCCGTGCCGGGCCGGAACAGTCCGGCGCGGAAGACGATATCGTGCCCCACCGTATAGGCATTGGCGCCAACGGCGCGGGCGGAGGCGTCGGCCAGCGGGCCGTCATGGATGCGCACCTTGCTGAAATCATGCCCCAGCTCGGCCTCGAATTTTTTGCGCACCACTGGGTCCAGCCCGCTGCCCGGCTGCGCCAGCGCCTGATGCACCAGCGGCGGTGCCGCCTCGCCTTCCGCCGCCCCCCCACCGGACATGCGCTGCGGCCGCAAGGTGTTTTTCGAGCATTCCACGCATTTGCCCGAGAGCCCGGCCTGGCCGCCGCAATCGCAGCTGCGCTGCACCAATTGCAGCGCAGGGCGCGCGCTTAAGCTAAGGGCCGGGCGGGCGGCAACCGGGGCAGCGGGTACAGGTGCCGCGGCACTTACGCCCATGCTTCCACCTCCGTCTGGGCCGGGCGGCGGTCGAGCTTCTCGTACTCCGCCAGCGCCGCCGTGCGCAGATGCGCCATGCCCACCGGCGCCCCCGAATCCGCCGCCAAAAAGGCGGCATTGAGCGCGATGTTGCGGATATTGCCGCCGGCCAGCCGCAGCCGCGCCAGCCGCGCCGGGTCCAGCCCCTGCGTCGGCGCGCCGCGCGGAAACACCCCCGCCCAGATCGCCGCGCGCTGCGCCGCATCGGGGAACGGAAACGCCACCGAAAAACGGATGCGCCGCAAAAACGCCGGGTCCAACGCCGCGCGCATGTTGGTGGTGAGGATGGCAAGCCCCCGGTACGCCTCCATGCGCTGCAGCAGATAGCTCACCTCGATATTGGCGTAGCGGTCGTGGCTGTCCTTCACTTCGCTGCGGGCGCCGAACATGCTGTCGGCCTCGTCGAACAGCAAAATCGCGCCGTTCTCCTCGGCGGCATCGAACACCTGGCGCAGATTCTTCTCGGTCTCGCCAATGTATTTGCTCACAATGCGGGAGAGGTCGATGTGATACAGGTCAAGCTTCAGCTCGTTCGCCAAAATTTCCGCCGCCATGGTCTTGCCGGTGCCGCTGGGGCCATGGAACAGCGCGGAGAGTCCCAACCCGCGTTTGGATTTCTCCGCGAACCCCCAATCCTCATGCACCGTGGCACGCTGACGCAATTGCGCGGTAATGGCCCGCAACGTGGCTTTCTGCGCCTCGGGCAAAATCAGATCGTCCCAGTGCTGGGTGGAGTCGATCCGCTGCGCCAGCCCGTCCAGCGCCCCACGCAAGCGGCGGCGGCATAATGACCACATCGCCGCGCCGGTATCGCCGGGCGGCGAGGAGGCTTGTTCGCGTAATTCAGCGGCGACCGCGCGGATGGAGGCCGGGCTCAGGTTGAATTGCGCGGCGGCGGCGGCGAGCGTCGCCTCATCCGGCGCCGCCTCACCCAATGCCTCGCGCCACAGCGCACGCTGCTCGGCGGCGGTGGGGGCGGGCACATCCAGCACCAAGCTGGGGCGGGAGGTAATGCGCCGGGGTTCGCGCTCGCGCAGCATCACGGGCCCACCAGCGCGCTCGCACAGCCGGGCCAGCGCGGCATCACGCCCCCGGCCCGCCTCGCTCTCGCCGGGCAGCGCGTCATCCACCTCCACCAGCAGCACCCCAAAGCCGGAGAGCACGGCCTCGCGCTCCCACAGGCGCAGCAGGGAATCCAACTCGGCGGCACTCCCCGGCAGGCGCTCGGCGGGCAGCGCTGCGGCACGCAACCCCAGCAGGGCGGCGGCGGCGGCGGCCACGGGCCGGCAGTTGGCGGCGGTGCCGCACAGCTGCACGATGCCAATCTCCCGCCCATGCGCCGCGCCGGCCCAGGCCTGTGCCGCCTGATCGGCAATCTCCGCCTGCGAGGCAGGCAGCGCGTCCGCCGGGGCCAACGGGTCAAGCAGCGCGTTCAACCGCTCATCCATCTGGCGCAGCCCGGCGAGGAAATGCAGCACCCGTTCGTCAATCCGCAGCCGCGCCCGGGCCAGCACGGGGCCGGACTCCAGCTCCACCAGCCGCCAGCTGCGCAACGGCGCCTCGGGCGAGAGCGCCGACCAATGCGCGCCGGGCAGCACCGCCAGCGCCAGGGAAAAACTCGGAAACGGCCGCGTGGAATCATTCTGCGCGGCGGCGCAAAGCGGCGCGATTTCGGCGTCCAGCTCCATGCCCGCGCACAGCAGCAGCACATCGCGCTCAAAGGCCGAGAGCCCAAAAGCCTCGGCCAGATGCGCCAAGGTGGAACCCTCCTCCGGCACCGCAGCGGGCGGTGGCGGGGCGGTGGCCTGCGCGCCGGCGTGGCGCAGCACCCGCTTCAGCCGGTCCAGCTCGCCATGCAGCGCCGCCTGGTTGCGGTCCAGCCAATCCGCGCCGCTCATAACGTCACCTGCGGCCCGGCCGGGCTCTGCGCGCCATCCACCAGCACTTGCACGCCGTAAACCCCGCTCGCCAGGCCGGGCGTAGGAATGCTGAACGTCGCGAGCGAGGCGGTTTGTGTTCCCGCATCAAACAGGTTTGTCCCCCCCGGCACCGCCTGCGCGACGAGCTGCAAAATCACCCGCTGCCCCACCTGCGCCGGCGGGTTGATGCTGAACGACACCCCCGGCCCGGCAATGGCATTGGCCGTGGTAACCTGCGGCAGCAACGTAAACGGCGCCGGGTTGGAGCTAACGCCCGTCCCCGGATGCACCACCGCCGGCGCGCCCAGCGCCAGCGGCTGCTCCACCTGCGCCACCTGCCCCCCGGAAGCCAGCCCCGTCGGCAGCGCCAGCGTGATCTGCGTCAGCGTGACGCCGGTAACCGGCACCACCGTGCCGTTAATCAGCACCTGCATGGTGCCACCCGAAGGTGGGCTGAGATTTTGCCCGTTAATCGCGATGCTGCTCCCCGCCACAATCGGCTTGGTGGCATCGGGCGAAGCGGCGATTCCCGTTATCACCGGCGGCGAGGGCGCCTGCGCGGTAACACTGTACGAGAGCACCGGCAGCGCCGGGCCGGGCACCCTGTCGTCGGTCTCGATCAGCACCACGCTGGCGACATAGGCGGTCGAGAGCACATAATCGATTTTCAGCAAAAACGACCAGAGTTTCGAGAGTTCCTCCAGCGAAAACACAATCGGCGTGAAGCGCACCAACTCCACCTGCGCATCCAGGGTCGAGGTATTGAGATACGGCGTCGCCGCCTGCACGGATTGGATGAGACTGCGCGGCAAGGTGGGCTGCGCCTGCAACGCCAGGCTCACCGCACCCAGCAGCCGTTCGGGCTCACGCGCCGCCGGGTCCCCGTAAAAAGTGAGCAGGTAGTGCAGGTCGAGCGCCGCCATCGGCTTGCGCAGCAAATTACCGGCGGCATCGCGTGTCGGCAGATCGGCGTTGCGGTACGCCTTGTTCGGCGTCACCTGGTACAAAAATACGTTGACGCCAGGATTGGCGAGCTTGCCCGGCCCGTCCGGCGGCACGGCGGAGACATGCGCGCCGGAAACCAGCGACGTGTCCAGGTAATTCCCCAGCAGGCTGACCAGGGAGTCGGTAACCGCGGCGATGGCGAGCGCGTTGCTCATCGGGCGCTCAGAACGGATCGGCGTTGTAGCCGGACCAGCCGCCGCGCGTGGCCGCGCCGGTACGGTTGAAATACGAGATATCCGAGGCGCCGCGCAGCACATTGCCGCTGGCGGCGAAGGGCTGCGTGTTCTGCGCCGAATTGGAGATCACCGCCCACAGGCTCGGCTTCAGCACGTCGATGTTGCCCGGCTCGTTGAGGATGACATTGCCGTTGACGGCGCAAGGCTGGCCATCCGCCAGCACGAACAGCGCGGAGGGAACGTTGGCGGCGCCGGTGAGCATCTGGTTGCCCGTGACAAGCGCCGAGATATTGCCCAGGAACGGCGAATCCTGCCCGGTATCCGCATCCAGCCAGAGCAGCAGGGCGCTGCTGCCGATGATCGCGCCCGGCTCGCGCGTGGTGCCGGGGGCCGGCGGCGGATGCGGGCCGGTGAGTATCTGGTTGTTGCTGACCATGTAGGTGGCGGTAAGCCCAACCGGCACCACAATGGCCTCCTGCTTCATGCGGGCGCGCGTAAGGCCGGCGAACGGCTCCGGCGGCGGCAAGATCGAGGAAACCGCAAACAGCGCCTGGAACTCCTCGAACTCCGTAACCGAGTCATAATATTGGTCGGTGCCGTCCAAGGCATTGTCGGGGGACACCGGGTCCGACAAGGCAATCCAGAACCCGGCGGCGCTGGCGCTCACGTTATTGTCCTGCACGCGCAGCACGCCGCCATTGGCAACCATAAGCGTGGCGATGGTGAGCTTGCTAAAGTTGTTGCCCGCGATGAGCGCATTATCAAACGCGCAAACGGTGAGCCCAGCGCTGAAATCATTGCCGCGCGCTTTGCTCTCCGCCGCGGGCACGCCGTAGGTCATGGCAAGAATGCCGCAGCTGGCGATCATCGGGCGTTGCAGGCTGATAAAACTGCCGGAATCCCGGCTGGCGGCGAGCTTTGCCAGGGCCGCACCAGAGAAGATCTCCTGCGCCGCGTTAAACGCGCCGGGTACCGGCGACGGCGCGGGCGCCGGAGCAGGCGCGGCGCCGCCTTGCACCGTGGGCGCCACGTCCCGCAGCACGGGCGCCGCCGTTTTTTCCAAAGCGGCGCTCAACGCCGGGGCCATGAAATTCACCCGCTCGGCCGGGATCAGGTTTAAATAATCCTTCGCCTGGAAAATCGGATTATAGGTTGGCGCCGGCATGGAGGAAAAATTGCAATCCTGCACGGCGAGGTTCGTGCAATTGCCTTGCAGGAACAACCCGGCGGCGACCAGGTCCAGCCGCGCGGTGTCAGCGGCGGGAAAACTGATGTTGCATTGCTGCACGGTCAGCCCAACCCCGTTCCAGGCATGAATCCCGATGCAGGAGCTGGGCGACCGCAGCGCCCCGCGCACCCGGACGCGCGCCTTGTCATTCGCCAGCCGGCTGGTCAGGCTGGCCAGCAAGGCGGCGGAAAACGGCACGATCGGCGGCACCAGCGTCAGCCCGCTCAAAGTCACGTCGAACGCATCGTACAGCCCGATCAGCCCGCTGGCGAACCGGCTGGCATCCGCCCCCGGCGCCATGCGCAATTGCGCGACACCGCCGCAGCATTCAATGGTCAGGTTATGGTGGGTGAAATCCAGCCGCAGCGGCTCGGTCAGCAAATAGACTCCCCGCGCGAGGCAGATTTTCGCCGCCGGGGCCTGCGCCACCGCGCCGTCGATCAGCGTTTGCAGCGTCACCCGGCCCACCAGATCCGCCGGCGACACGGCAATGCTGCAGCACCCCGGCTTACGGCGGCTGAGGGTGACCAGATTGTCAAAACTGTTGCGGCAATCGGCAATGCTGGGGTCGCCCTCGACCCCCCAGCTGATCACCGCAAGCGGGCAAACCAGCCGCAACGGCCCGTTCGCGGGCTGCGGCGCGGTGAGCAGCTCCTCCGGATACACCCCCTGCGGCGTCGCCGGGCGCGCGGCGATCTGCCAGAACGCCCCATCCGCCGCCACCTTGGCGCCCGAGAGCGTCACCTCGATGCCCGTGGTGATCCCGGTCGCCGGGTCCTCCAGCACAATCGGCTTGCCCAGCACCAGCGGCAACTGCGCCTGCCACACGCGCAGGAACACCGGCAGATCGCTTGCCGTGATGCCGGCCGGCAGTGCTTTATCCAGCACGATGTAATTGGTGGGGTCGCCCTGCACCGAGGGCCCGTAAGGCTGCGCCAGCTTGCACAACGTGCCGTTCGCCTGCGCCGAAACGCGGATCATCGGCGGCGCGCCCGGCGTGCCGGACACATCGGGCTCCTCGCCGATCACCGCGCTGGTGGCCAGGATTTCCACCACCTGCCCGGCCTGCGGGTAATGCAACGCATCCGGCGGCGCGCCCGCCAACGTGAGCGTTTTACGGTCGGCGCCAATCGACGCGATGCGGTAGATGAAGCTCGCGTTATCATACCCCCACGCCAGCACATCGCCCGCCACGCGCACGCGGATGAGCTGGTTGTCCGCCCCCAGATACCCCCCGCTCGCCACCGGGTCGCACGGGTCGCCGGTGGAGGCATCCTGCGTGAACCCCACCTTCAGCTTCACCGCCGGGGTCAGGCTCATGGTATCCGGGTCAAACACCAGGCCTTCACCGGCCCAAACTGTGAGCATCTGCGCCCAGGCGGTGGCGCAGCCGTCGGCGTTCATGCCCTGGCGCTCCACCCGCACGCGCTGCTTCAGCCGCTGCGTGGTATCCGGCCCGCCCAGCGCCACGTCGAGCAGGTCAGGGTCCTCGGTGGCGCTCACCTCCTGCAGCGTCACGTCCAGGTAGACCAGCTCCTGCGCGTAATGGTGGAAAATCTCCGTCACGAAGCCGGATGCCGGCGGCGGCAGCTCCGGCTGGTCGGCATAGCTGTAGCTGATGCCCTTGCCGTTCTGCAGCGTGGGCCAGCACACGCGCAACCCGCCGAGATACATGGTGCCGCCGGCGATCAGAAAATCGCTGCCCTGGCCGATGTCGTTGGGCGGACTCTCCGGCGCCGGCGGGCTCCACACCGCGCCGGGCGGCGAGGCGGGCGGCAGCGAGATGCGGAACCCATCATCGGGCGTGCCGCACGGCCCCACGAAATCCAGCGCATCGGCGTCAATACGGGCGCCGAGATACGCCTGCCAGGCGTTGAAATCGCGGTCCAGTATCACCCTTCCCTGCTGCGCCACGGGGGCGATATAACCATGCGCGGGGTGGTCGATTACGCGGCTGCGGTCACTGGGCATGAGCTGTTTTTCCTTGGCCGTTCAGGTGACGTCGATCATCACCGGCACCAGGCCGGCGGGCATGTATTCCTGCAGTTTCAGCAGCAGGGCTTGCTGGCGGATGGGGTT
This sequence comes from Acetobacteraceae bacterium, assembly GCA_003164135.1. Lineage (GTDB taxonomy): Bacteria > Pseudomonadota > Alphaproteobacteria > Acetobacterales > Acetobacteraceae > Acidocella. Next base: position 11,383 of record PLSD01000093.1, on the reverse strand, counting down.
TTTGTCGCGCGCATAGGCCCCCATTTCAGAGCCGTCGGCGGCACCGGCGGAGATGCTGTTGCGCGGCGCCGTGCTCGGCGTGGTCTGCGGCAAAATCTGCGCGTCGGCGTCCGGCAATAGCTGCGCATAGGCCGGCTGGCCAAAGCTGATGCTGGTGAATAGCGGCGCGCTTTGCGGGATGCTCACGCTCTCATACTGGCGGGGCAGCACGCTCCCTTTCGCCCAGGCGGTGAAGCGGACGCAGCCGTCCTGCTGGTCGTCGGCCACCGCCAGCTCGTGCAGAATACACTCGCTGGCGTGCAGCCGGTGTGCGGCAATCCGCCCTAGCACCGTGCAGCGCGACAGGATGAGGTTGCCGTCGCCAAAGGCCAGCGCCACATCGGCCAGTTCCAGCGGATAAGCATCCTCCAGCAACAACCGGTTGAGCCCCGGCGCCGGGGCATGCCACGGCGTTTCCAGCAAAAGCTTGCGCGTCGCGGCGGAAAGCGGCACGCGGGCGAAGCTCTTGGCGTTGTACAGCGAGGGCCCGGCAAGCAGCGCGTTGAGATCGGCCAGCACCGGCGCATCCTCGGCGGGTGCCGGCTCCGGCGCCGCGAGCGGCGGACTCGCCGGGCCGCCCAGCAACGTGCCGAGTGCCGGCGAGAGCGTGCGCAACAGTACCGAAACCGGGTCCAGTGCCAGTTGCAATTGCCGCACCAGACGCGGCATGTCCTGCACCTGCGCCGCCGTAATCGGCCCCAGCCCGGCGGTCCGAATCCCCTGGATAATGCTATTGCTAAAGGTGGCGGTGGCCACCGCACCGTTGCCCGCCGTGCGCACCGGACCGAGCACACAACGGTCGGCGCACAAAGTCTCAATCGCCGCCTCGATGCGCAAATTCAGCGGGGCCAGCGGCCGCGCATCGGCGGACTCCTGGAACAGCAGCGAGGGCGGCGAGGTTTCCGGGCCCGGCGTGGCGGCAGTGCCGGGGTCCAGCGTGCAACAGGTGAGCGTGACGCTGGCAAAACGCCCGCGCAGCACAATCTCCCCGCCGGAAAGAAAAATACCGTCCAGACTCAGGCACGCATCCGCCGAGGTGCCGGTAATAACCCAGACCTCTCCGGGGCGCAGCCGGATAAGCGGACGCTCGCCATTACCGGCGGCCAAAGTCAGGCTGCCCGCAAGCACCAGATGCGGCGGCGCATGATAGGTGAGCGAATCCGCCAGCATCAACGTGCCCCCGGCCGGCCAGGCGGGCAGCGCGCCGCCGCCGGCAAGCCGGGTTTGTGGCGCGGGCGTGGGCACCACCACCTCCTGGCCACGCCGGTCATACGGCCCGGCGCCGATCAGCGAGGGAAAGCCGTAGCAATACCCGGCCAGCAGCGGCACCGGCGGCGAGGCATGGCAGGCAAACCGCCCACGCGCCGGCCGTAGCTTCAACCCCGCCCCCGGCGGCAGCACCTCCAGCACCGGCGGCGAGGCGCTGACATCCTGGTACACTTGCAGCGCCTCGCCATACAGCCCGAGCCCCGCCGCCCCCAAGTGCATATCGGTATCCAGCAGCGCCTGCGAAATCGGCCCCGGCAACTGAGCCTCCTGCGGCGGCACCCACACATCGCCGAACTGGTTGACCCCCCGCTCCGGCGCGAACAGCGGAATATCCCGCCCCGTGGGGTCAAAGCAGAACCAGCCGGGGCAGCCATGCACCGGCACCGGCGTCACCGGCCCGGTTTGCAGGCTAAGCAGCCGCCAAAGGAACACCCCCAGGTGCGGAATAGCATGCCAGCCGGTAACACCCTGCCCCGCGCGCATGTCCGCGGTGTGGAAAAACTCGTCAAACGCCGAGCGGCTCTGCCCGGCGCCATACACATTGCGCAAATCGGCAAACCCGCCGATGCCGGTGCCGGTGCGCGCCCCCACCAGCCCCTCGGCGCGCTGCAACTGCGCAATCGGCGTCTTCACCCGGCCCCCGATCCCGATCGCCGGGTCCAGCAGATGCCGCGTCCGGCCCAGGCGGCGAAAAAACTCCACCACTTTCACGTCCCAGCCGGTAATATCGGCGGCCAGCTGCTCCAATAGCCCCAGCGTGCCCTTGCGGCGGCGGTAGTCGATGGTGTTGGCCACATCCAGCCGCTGCCCGCGCGCATCCAGCCCATATACCAGGTTGGTGTCCAGCAGCTGCGCGATATAGGGGATCACCCAATCGTCGCAGCTCTCGATGGACTGATCCTCCCACAGCCGGTCAATGCTCCGGCGCAGCGTGGCGGCGGTGCCGCCGATGCGGTTCACCAGCTCGCGCAACGGCCCGTTGGCGCCAAACTGATCGGAATCCTCGGCGCGGTAGACCGCCGGCAGCAGCGTCCACAATTTGTCCGCGTAATAAATATCGTAGTTGTCAGCCGCGCCGCTCATGCGGATGCCCCCCGGTTAAGCGTCAGCCCGGCGGGGTCGAGCGTGTAATAATTGCCCGCACCGGGCCCATGGCGATGCCCCGCGCAAACCGGCGCCGTGGCGGCAAAGCGGCGGCGCTGCGCCAGCCGGAAAATGATCGGCAAATAATACCCGCCCGCCAAAAACCGCAGGTCGCGCACAGCCACCACACCCGGCACCGCCAGACACGCCGCCTCGATCTGGCTGTCATACACCGCCTGGCCAATCGGCAGGCCGTCGGCGCCAAACAACCCGCCCGCCCCGGTGAGTGCGGCGGCCAGGCCGCTGCGGATATTGCCGTCATCAAAGCGCGGATCGGCGAAATAGGTGAGCGAGAGCGTCACCGGCACGGCGGTCGCGGTGTTGATAACAAAGCGCTGGTTAGGCATCGCCACCCCGCTCAGCGCGGCTGAGGCAGCGGCGGGCGCGCCGTCATCCCCCGCGACCCACACCTGCACCAGCGGCCGCTGCGCCAGCGCGTCGAACCCATACACCGCCGCCGCCTGCGTCACGCCGCCGCCGGTCAGCGCGATCGCGGCATAATCATCCAGCGCCACCGCGCGGTTGAAGGTGAGCACCGAGCGCGGCGCCAGCGTGGCGAGATTTTGCGCCGAATCCGCATCCGCCCCGCCGGTCGGCGGCAGCGGGTTGCGCAAGGCCTTCAGCCCAGGCTGCGGCGTCTGCACCACCGTCAGCGTCTCCGCCGCGGGCGCCGCCGCCCCCGCGCCGTAACGGTACGTGGCGGTGATGTTATTGGTCCCGGTCGGCGGACGCATGCCGTTCACCCCGTCGCCAAAGCTCACATGCGTCTGGCCGCCATCATCCTCATACAGCACGAACACCTGCGCATTCGCCGCCTGGCCGTAAAAACTGCGCACCTCCTGCCATTGCACCTTATCGACGCTGACCTTCACCGTGCTGCTGAACCCGTCCCCGGAGATGGAGGCAGCGTCCGCAAAATACGTCACCGGCGCGTTTTTCAAGGTGAAGTCCTGGGAAGTGACCACCGGATTGCCGCTGCCCAGCGTCTCCGCCGCCACACTCTGCCCGCGCGAGACCGCGAGCAGGTTGAACAGCACCGAGACCGGCGAGGCGATCCCCGCGACAGGCGGCGCGGTGCTGAAATTACCCACCGTCATGCCCCCGGCAACCGGGTTGGCGGTCCCGGCGGCGGCGTTGAAGGCGGCATCCTCCAGCAGCACCAGCGCGGGTGAAGCCGGAAACGAAGCGCTCCCCGGCAGCGCCGCCAGCGCCTGCGCGCCGCCGGTGTAGGTCAGGTCCGCCGGGGCGAGCACCGGCACGATCTCCCCCACCGGCGCAAAACCGGACCGCAACGTGACGCTAGCGGCATTGCTGTTCCAGTCCCCGCTCAACCTGGCGACGCTGACCTGCGAATGCAGCACGGCAATCGGCGGGGTCGGCGGCGTGGCCGTGCTGCTCGGTGACACACTGGCATCGCCATCCGCGCCGCAATTGGCGTACCACACCAGCTCGGCATAGCTCTGCACGATCAACGGCGTGGGGCTGAGGCCGGTACTTGCAGGCACATCCAGCAAAAACAAACTACCAGTGGTCAACCCCCGCGCCAGCCCGGCCAGATTGACAACCCCCGGCCGCTCCCCCTGTGTGGTAGTCGAATGCGCGATACCGGAGGTCTTCTTGTACTCCATGACGTGTTTGATCGGCCCGGAATCCGAGACCACTTCGGAAATAGTGGGGTACGGCCACAGCGGCGATGCCTGGGCAGCGCGCAGCAGCACATAATCCGGCGCCTGCGCCCCCGCCGCGAGTGTACCAGCAATGGTGGAAAAGCTCAGCGCGGTAACGTTATTACCAAGCGGGTCCTGCAACGCCTGCGTCGCGGTGGCGCTGATCCACACATAATCTGCAATGCTTTGGGCGGTAATCGCCTTCGCGTTGATCAGTAGCAGATTATCGCCGGGCTTGATGCCGGAGACCTTGCCCGCGAGCCACAAACTGCCATCAGCCCCCAGCAACGGCAGGCTGGCGGGCACCGCCCGCGCGCTCACAATATCCGGCGCGGTGATCTGCACCGGCTGGTCCAGCTCGAAAATCTGCGGCGGCGCGCCGGGTGCGGGCTTGCTCTGAACCTGCATCCCCGCCGGCAGCATCACCGGCAGCCGGGCGGTGCTGGTCAGCAACGCCGCCAGCGTGCCGCGCCCCCCCAAAGCCGGGCGCGGCCGGTAGCCCAGCAACTGCACCAGATGGTTCACGCTGGCCGGCTGAATCGCCGTGCCGAGATAAAACTCATTGGCGAAACGCTCGTTATAAAACGTGAGAATATCCGCGAGATACGCCCACCACTCCACCAACTGCAGCGCCAGATCGCCGCTCGCCCCCGGCTGCCATTGCGTAAGTTCCTGCTCCCCTGGCAACGCCTGCAACAGCCGATGGCGAAAGCCACGGTAGTCCCCCGCGCGATACGCAATGGCGGGCAGGCCGGGCGGGTTGCAGATTTCCACCGGAAATTCCGGCGTGCCGCAGGGGCACGGGCTACCCGATGGCGCGATGCAGCTCATCGTCCCCCCCGCACCGAAATACTGAGCGCGCCGTTATCCGGGCGGCTCGGGTCGTTATCACAACGCAATATCTGGTTGGTCCCCACCGCCACCGCGCTGGGCATTTCCGCGAAGCCCGCCACCAGGTCGCGCAGCCGGTAATGGATACACAGAATCCCCGCCACACCTGGAATAACCTGAATCGCCGCCTCCAGCGCACTGCGCTCCAGCGTCTGGCCAAAGGCAAAGCGGCTGACCGCGAAAAACGCCGTCAGCGGATTCGGCCCAGCGGGCGAGAGTGCCGCCAGCACCGCCTGCTCGACACTGGCGGCAAAAGCATTGGCAGTGGCGCACAGCACAATCTCCAAATCGACGGAAACATAATCCGGGTCCGGCGCATAGCTCTCGGTGCCCGCCATGCGGTAGCGGTTAAGCAGGTCGATCAACCCCAGGCGCTGCGCCACCGTGCTCTGCTCGGCGGCGCGCGGCTCGGCGGTGGTAAAGGTGGTCAGCCAGGACCCGGTCCAGCGGAACACCGTGCCCGCGCGCTTCACCCAAGGCAGGGTTTGCGCGGCATCCTGGTAATCCACGGCCAGCACGGCGCGGGCCTGGGTCGCGCGGAAGGCCTGCGGCGCCAGCCGCTGCGCGGTTTGCAGGCTCTGCGGATCAGCCCCGCCGCTCGCCGCAAACGGGTTCATCACGCCCTGGTACAACCCGGTGGCCAAAGTTGCCGGGTCCAGCTGCGAGACCGCCCCAGCCGCAACATTGCCAACCGCCCCCCCGCCGTAACGGTAGGTGGCGGTGAAAACAGCGCCGGTCTGTGGATTGGCGCCGAACACGCCGTCACCAAAGCGGATCGTGTCGCCCGCGTCGCCGTCGTAATCATACTGCACGCTGCCGTCGGAATTGCGGATGATCGCGCGGTAGGAAACCGGGTCGATGGTAAACGCCGCATCAAACGGCTGCGCACTGAGCAGGCGGCGCACCCAGCCCCACGGCGCATCCGGCGCGCCCGACGGCTCGGCCTGGGTGAGCAGAATTTCCGCCACCGGCAGCCCGGAGCTGTCGATGCCCGGTTGCGGGAACCAGGTGAGCGGAGACTGGCCGAGCGTATAAAGCCGGACGGTAGCCGGCGTGCCGCACTGGCCGGGGGTAATAACCGGCTTCGGCCCAGTGCGCTCCACCGCGATCGGCAGGCTGCTCGCCAGCGCCGCCGGCGCCGCGCCGATGCAAAACCGCTCGCTCACCGTGCGCCCGTGAGTCGCCGCACAGATATTGCCGATCACCATGGTCCGCGACAAATCCCGCGCCGCGGTCAGCGCATCCCCCACCTCCCAGCGCAACCGCGTCACCGCCGTGGGGGCCAGCGCACCCGGCGGCGAGGTCGCCACGGTGAAATACGGTGGCCCGCCCGGCTGCGGCGCGCGGGTAAAAATCTCGTCCTCAATCTGCGCGGCGTAAGGGCCGGCCGGGTCCCCGGCTTGCAGCAAATGCACAATCTGCCGCAGCGGCGGGTCGGCGGTGGTATCCGCCGCGGTTTCAATCAGCAACGCCTGTCCCGGCTGAAAATCATAGCCGTGGCCCAACACATCCATCTGCGTGGCCCCCACGGCCAAGCACTGCACGCTGGCATCGAACCAATAGGCCGCAATCCCCGGCGCACGGTTCCACAACACATTCGCCGGCGGCGGCGTGGATGCATCTCGCAGGCCAAAGCCGGTCTCAAACGTAATCGGCGTGCCATCCGCCCCGGCCGCGATCACGGCCACGCCATGCGGCAGGCTCGTGGTCCCCGCCGCCACGTCAAACTGCAGCATCGTCGTCGCCGCAAGTGCCGGCAGCAGCTCGAAATCCACCAGCCGCGCATGGCGCAAAGCCGAGCGCCGCTGCGTCGCCGTCAGCAGGCTGGCCTCCCCCGCGAAACGGTCCTGCGTATAACTCAGTTCGTCCGCCACCGCGCTCAGCGCCTCGGCGAACATCACGCCGAAATCCGCCTCCGAGCGCTCGCTCCAGTTGGGATACCGTAACGTCGAGAAATCCAACAACGCCTGACGGAAACTCAAAAAATCCTTCGCGAGATACGTAATCGGCGGAACATCCCCCTCCGGCGGCGGGCAAGGCGGCGGCGTGGTGGCGCAATCCAGATCCGAGGGGCAACCGGCCTTGAATGAAAACACCACGCTGGCAAAAAAATCGTCCAGCACATGGCTGCGCAAAGTCAGCGTGTAGTCGGAAAAATCCCCCGGCGCCGCCACGTGCAACGTGAGCACCTCATGCCCATCATCCCAGCCCCAATCCGCATCGTGCACCGGCAGCACAGCCACACTGGGGATCACTTCGCCGCCCGTTATCGCCGGCGTACCGAGCAAACTGCCCTGCACCGGCACCGAGTTGAGAAAATGCACGGTCAGGATCGTCTGCGCGCGGTTGGCGACCTCAACAAAGTCGATGCCGTTGCGGCGGTGCGAGGCGATGAGCGCGGCGCGGCGGTCCAGATTTGCCATCTCAGTTCACCACAATCCGCGTCGTCTGCGTGCCCTGGGTTTCCAGCAGCACATAGGCGATCTGCACCAGTATCTGCGAATAATCACCGCCCGGCCCCGGCGTAACCGTAACGCTTTGCATGTTAATCTGCCCGGCCAGCCACAAATTGAGGCTGCGCTGCACCATCAGCTGCGCCGTGGCCTGCAACGCATCGGAATTGGGCGCAAACAGCAACTGCCGCAGGCCGCACCCAAACTCCGGCAAATCCACCCGCTCGCCCGGCGCGGTCAACAATATCTGCCGGATCATCTCATCCACATGCGTTGCATAGGGTGATTGCGCCGCCTGGTTGGAGGCTTGCGCGATGCGGAACGGGAAAGCGTAATCCGTGCGGGCCATGGCTTATTGCCCCGTCACAACTGGCTGCGTGGAGGCCACGATCACCATGCCCTGCACGGATTGGTCCGCCGCCTGGCACAGCCCGATGCTCGCCTGCGTCAGCGTGGGGTCGGAGATTTTGCTGCGCGCGGCGGGCTGTACCCATTGCACCGTCACGCAAGGATGCGGCACGATACCAACAACAAAAGCACAACCGGCGATCACAAACGTATCGGAGCTACGCAAAATCGGCATCCCTTGCGCCTGCACGGAGGTGTTGGATGAGCTCGCCTGCACCATGCCGCCATGCGGGCACATCATCACGCTCGCGGTGGTGAGCATGCCCGACATCACGTCACCTCCAACGCGCCGTTATTCAGGCTCACACCGGAACTGCCAAGCGCCACGCTCTGGCCGCTGCCGTTGAGCGTGAGCCCGCTGGAGCCAAACGTAACGCTGTTGCCGTTCTGGTCCTCGATGGTGATGTTGCCGCCATCCACATCGAGCAATATCTTCTGCCCCGCCTTGGTCACAATCGCGCGGATGCTGGCGGTGGCATCGCTTGGCGCCTCGCCATCGTGCCAGAAGCAGCCTGCCCAGATCGGCAGCGACACATCCCCGCCCTCGAACTCGATCCACACACCCGCACCAACATCCGGCAGAAACGCAAACCCCATGCTCGGCCCGGCAAACGGCACGCAGGCCCGCGCCCAGCCGGTCGGCTGGCCCCCCAGCACAGCGGGCACGCTGGCCTTTACACGCAACGTCCCGGCGTCAACATCCACCACAATACCGCGATACTTGCCGAAAAACCGGTTGCGCATGCGCTCCAGCACATCAAGCAGTGCCCGCTCATCAATCCCGTGCGTGGTGTGCCCACGGCCGCTCATGACACCCCCAGCAAACCGCCAAGCCCACCGCTGGCCGGCGGCGGATCACCCGCGGCATTGCGCAGCAGGGTAAAGCGCATCGAATGTTTCTCTTCCGTAATTTTATGGCGCACGGTCCACACAATCCAGGTGCCCGAATGCACATCGCCAATGCCCACCAGCTTCACCAGCATACCGGCGCGCAGCACCATGCCGAGCCGCTCCACATCCGCCTCGCCCTCGCACCGCAAAAACCAGCCGGTCTCGCGCAGCACTGCCTGCGCCCGCTGCGTCAACTCCCCCGCGCTATCCACGATCGCCGCCAGCAGCACCGTCATCGTCTGTCCAGAAAATGCCGCGAGGTTTTTCGACCCCAGCGGGGTCAGCCCGGAATCCGCGGTATCGCCCGTGGCCCCCCCCTGCGACGCATCGCTGAACAGCGCGCTGCGGGCGGTCACATTGGTCGGCCGCGTCGCGTCCCATTCCAGGTCAAGGCTGTTGACCGTCCAGTTATCCGGATCATTCAGCGCCATGTTCAGCACCGGATCGCCGTCCAATTTGGGCACGGAAAAATAGCCGGTGCGCGCACCCGGCGTATCGGCGCAGGTAATGCGGCACACCTTGCCGCCCCGCCGCGCCAGCGTGCGCAAAAACGCGATATCCGAGCCGCGCTGCATCAGGCTGTGCGTGTCCTCGGTATGGGAGGGAGAGTCGTTGCCGGTATTCTCCGGCGCCGGGGTAATGCCGTACTGGCCAAAGATTGAGGACGCGACCGTGGCATCCGTCACATTCACCCATTCGCGGGTTTTCTCCTCCTGGTTCATCAGCCAGCTCGCATCCTGCCCCCACACGGTCAGGATCGAATTTGTCGTTCCGGTTTCTAAATGTATTTTCTGCGACAGCACATAGCCATCAAAAATACATTGCGTGGCGGCGGGCGCAGCCGGATTGCCCATGGCGGCGGAAACCGCGCCCGCCGCCCCCGCCGCCACACCCCCCGCACCGCTCCCCCCCGCCTGCGCCACCACTGAGACTGTGGCCAGCGGCGCAAACCGCGAATCGGCGATATAGGTCAAATCCCCGCCGCTGCTGCGCGAGACCGGCAGTTTGATCTGGATCGACGACGGCATATCCATGCTCTCCTCCACCTCGGTGGACGCAAGCAGCTGCTTGAGCGTATCATCCGCCGGCTGCCCGCCCAGAACAATGCTGTAATTGCTGCCCATCAGCCACTCGCCGTGGCATCAAGCGGGATGCCGATCAGATCGCGCGCCGCCAGCGCATCGGGCACCAGCGCGCCGGAGGCATCGCACACATGCCAGAACTTGGTTGCGTCGTTGAGGAACCGCCCGGCCACCTGGTCCAGCCGGTTGCCCGCACTGCGCCGGTAATAGCCCAGCACCGCCTGCACACCTGGTTGCGCCGGCTGCACCGCCTGCACCACGCGGCCATCGGGCAGGATGAAGCTGTAGGGCGTCTGGCTGGCGTAGCGGCTACCGGGAAAAAACATTGCGCGCGTCTCCGTTACAGGGCTGCCGGGATCATGCCGAGAATATTCGAGGCGGATTCAGCAAGGTTCGCGGCGGCCTGGGCGGCGCGCAGCCCCTGCGTATAGCTGTAGGCAGTGTTGGCAATGCCAGCCATCGGGCTCTGGATCGCCTTCAGCTCATCAGGCGTGAGCACGGTCAGCGTCATCTGCGCCTCGGCATGCGTCGGGTTGAGCAACGCATCGTAGAGCTTCTCCGTCACTGACAAAGCAGTAACGCGCACGGGCACAATCCGCATCGGCCCCCACACGAACAGCACCACCGGCACCTCGCCCACCGGCACGGTGGTGGCTTGCGCATCCGCCGCACTCGCCCCCACCCCGGCGGCGGAGGCTGCGGCGGAAACACCGCCGACCAATGACGACGAAGGCGGGTTGGCCGGGAACTGCAACAACTCCAGCGCCGCCAGCCGCGTGTAAATCCCGCTCACGGTCGCCAGCCCCGCGCCAACCGGGTCGGTCGCGCCATCGGCGATCTGCTCGTCGGAATCCAGCATCAACGTGAAGGAAAAACTCTCCCCCGGCACCCCGGCCACCGCGAGCGGGCTGTATTTAACTTTCGCATCCGATGGCGGCTGCGGCGCGGTGGCCTCGGTCCAGCCATGCGTGATGGATTCCGGATTGATCTGGAACATGATGACATTGGGCAGCGATGGCAGCCCAAGCCCCGGCGAGGCCATGAAGGAAATCAGCGCGCCTTTGAGAACCGAGCCGGGCATCGCGCACCTCCTGTTATGGCGTCCGCGCCAGCGCTTGCAGCGTTTCCGCCACAATCCGCCGCGCCAGGCTCTCCGGCGTCGCCTGCTCGCCCGCGCGCAGAGTAACACTCAGGCGCGGGATCATCCCGCTTTGCGGCAGCGTGCCCGCGGCGGCGAGCCCGGCGGCAACCAGGCCCGCGACCTCGCGCCCCTGCGCCGGCGACAGCCCCGGCAGGCTGAGCGTCAGCCGGTCGATGCTCAAAGCCGATGCGGGAGTGGGGGCGGCCATGGCCTAGCTCTGCCCCAAGCCGAAAACGCCGAACGGCCGCGACAGACCCGCGTTGCTGTTGGCAGGGCCGCGCACAGCAGCCGCGCGGGCCATGCGCGGCGCGGCGGCGGGCGGCGGTGGCGCCGCCGGGGCAAGCACGCGCACCTCCAGCGTGCCGATGTGCAATTGCGCCGGCGCGGGCACGGCGGCGG
>PLSD01000117.1 GCA_003164135.1 Acetobacteraceae bacterium | reverse complement strand
TCAATCTTTAGGGCGGCTGGTATTAGGCGTCCACGCCCATCCCGGCCCGGGGATCAAACTCTGGTTGTTCCCAGGTTTTCAGGAATTCCTCCAGCTTTTCGTTCACCGGCCCCACCACCACGCGCAGTTTCACGAATAGATCGCCGGCGTGGAGTTTGCCGTGGGCGGGCACGCCGCGGCTGCGCAGGCGCATTTCGGTGCCGGAGTCGCTGTGGGGTTTTATGGTTAGCGCCACCGCGCCGGCGGGGGTTGGCACGGTGACTTTGCCGCCGAGCACGGATTCGGGCAGCGATATGGGCAGGTCCATGCGGATGTCCTGGCCCTCGCGGCGGAAGAATTTATGCGGTGCGACGCTGATTTCGATGAGCGCGTCGCCGGAGGGGCCGCCGTTGCGTCCCGGCTGGCCGCGTCCGCGCAGGCGCAGCACGTCGCCGTCGCTGGTGCCGTGGGGGATTTTTACGTCCAGCGTCTGGCCATCCGGCAGGGTGAGGCGTTTGGTGGTGCCGTTCACGGCTTCCAGGAAGTCGGCGGTCAAGGCGTAACGGGCGTCCTGCCCGCGCGCGGGGCCGGCGGGGCGGCCGCGCTGCTCGAACATGCTGGCAAAAATATCCTCGAAATTACCGCCGCTGAAACCGGCACCGCCGGGTCCGCCGCCACCAAAGCCAGCGCCGCCGGGGCCTTGCCGGAAGCCCTGGGGGGCGCGCTCGGCACCGCTGGCGTCGATTTCGCCACGGTCGTAGCGGGCGCGTTTTTCCGGGTCGGAGAGCAGCTCATTCGCCGACGAGGCGGCTTTGAACAGTTCCTCCGCCGCCTTGTTGCCGGGGTTCATGTCGGGGTGGTGTTTTTTCGCGAGCTTGCGGTAGGCCGCGCGGATTTGCACGGGCGTCGCGTCCTTCGCCACACCGAGGATTTTATAGGGATCGTCTGCCATGCGCCTCACATAGGTTGATTGCGGGATTTATAACAGAGTGTGTGGCGGAAAGTGGTTGATATAAATCACGATTCCGGAAGTTAATGCTTCAGCGTGCTGGAGAGGAACTGCTTGAAGCGCGGTGATTGCGGGTTGGTGAACATGTCCTCGGGTGTGCCTTCCTCCTCGGTCAGGCCCTGGTGCAGGAACATCACGCGGCTGGCGACCTCGCGGGCAAAGCCCATTTCGTGCGTCACCACCAGCATGGTGCGGCCTTCCTTTGCCAGGTCGCGCATCACTTTCAGTACTTCGCCCACCAGTTCGGGGTCCAGCGCGGAGGTGGGTTCGTCGAACAGCAGCACGTCCGGCTCCATGGCCAGGGCGCGGGCGATAGCGACGCGCTGCTGCTGGCCGCCGGAGAGCTGGGCCGGGTAGGCATCGTACTTGTCCGCAAGCCCGACCTTCTCCAGCATCGCCTCGGCGCGGGCCCGCGCGGTTTTTTTGTCCAGCCCCAGCACGTGGATGGGCGCCTCGATCACGTTCTGCATCACGGTCATATGGGCCCACAGATTGAACTGCTGGAACACCATGGCGAGGCGCGAGCGCAGCCGTTCCACCTGTTTGGCGCTGGCGGCCACGCGGCCGTTTTTGTTCTTGCTCTCGATCATTTCGATCAGCTCGCCTTTAATGCGCACTCGGCCGCTGTCGGGCATTTCCAGCAGGTTGATGCAGCGTAAAAACGTGCTCTTGCCGGAGCCGGAGGAGCCGAGAATCGCGATCACATCTTCATCGTTCGCGGTAAGGGAAACACCTTTCAGCACTTCCAGCGGGCCGAATCGCTTGTGGATATCCTCGACAACCAGGGCGGGGGCGGGCTGAACTGGCTCTGACATGTGGAAAAACCCCTGATTCTTATTAAACTTCCGAAAAACTTATTAAAGTTCTGAAAACAACTTTGCAAAACCTGTGCCCTGCGTCACTATGTAATCGTCCTTATTCGGACGCAGGAGAGTGCGGGGGGCTGTTTTGGCTAATTCCCCGCCGCCGAAGGCGCAACCGGCCCCCGGAAACGCTCAGGCAGAAGGGCTGCGTGTGTAAGCGGGACACTCTGGAAAGCCGGCGGGCTCACCCCCGCCGCACCGACGGGGTCAAGGGTATGGGTTTCGCACCCGCCCGAATCTCTCAGGTTCCCAAACAGAGGGGGGTCAGTTCGCCCGGCACTTGGCAGGGCACTGATTCGGGTTTGGGGGTACTGTGTTAGACATACCATTGTTAGAAACAGCGTTGTTAAAAACACCGTTGGACAGCCTGCACCGCCGTTTAGGCGCGCGCATGGTGGAATTCGCCGGTTACGAGATGCCCCTGCAATACACGGGCATCATGGCCGAGCATCAGGCGTGCCGTGTGGGGGCGGCCTTGTTCGATGTCTCCCACATGGGCCAGGCCATTATCACGGACGCCAAGGCGTTCGAGGCGCTGGTGCCGAGCGACATCCTGGGCCTGAAGCCCGGCCGCCAGCGCTACACGCTGCTGCTTAATGAGGCAGGTGGCATTATTGATGACCTGATGATCGGCAATTTTGGTACGCATCTGCAAGTGGTGCTTAACGCTGGGCGCAAGCATGTGGACCTCGCGCATATCCAGGCGCATGGCGTGGCGATCACCCCGCATTTTTCCCGCGCGCTGGTGGCTTTGCAGGGGCCGAAGGCGGTGGAAATGCTGCCCGAGGGCGCCGCGCTGAAATTCATGGACGCGGCGGCGATTACCGTTGCGGGTATCGCCTGCGTCGTCACCCGCTCGGGCTATACCGGCGAGGACGGGTTTGAAATCGGCTGCGAGGCCGGACACGCCGAGGAGCTGGCCAGTTTGCTGCTGGCACGCGGCGCGGTGCCGGCCGGGCTGGGTGCGCGCGACTCGCTGCGGCTGGAGGCCGGGCTTTGCCTGTACGGCAACGACATCGATGAGGGCCGCAACCCTGTGGAGGCCAATTTGACCTGGGCGATTTCCAAGCGCCGCAAGACCGATTGGGATTTTCTCGGCGCTGCCCCGGTGCGTGCGGCAATGGAAAACGGTCCGGCGGAAACTCTCGTTGGCATTAAAGTCACCGGCCGCGCCCCGGCCCGCGCGGGGGCGGAAATCCGCAGCGCCCAGGGCGAGAGCGAGGGTGAGGCGGTTGGTAAAATCACCTCCGGCTGTTTTGCTCCCAGCCTGAACGCGCCCGTTGCGCTGGGCTACGTGCGTACTGATTGTGCAAAAGAGGGGACCGAACTCGCCCTTATGGTGCGGGAAAAACCGATCCCCGGCGTTGTCGCCCCGCTTCCCTTCATCCCCCACCGTTACGCCCGCTGAAAGGCTTTACCATGACCCAGATTTTTTATTCCAAAGACCACGAGTGGGTGCAGATCGGCCAGGACGGCATTGCCACCATCGGCATTACCGATCACGCGCAGGAAGCGCTGGGTGATATCGTGTTCGTTGAACTGCCCGAGCCGGGCCGCAACGTTGCCGCGCATGAGGCCTGCGCCGTGGTGGAAAGCGTGAAAGCCGCCTCCGACGTTTATGCGCCGCTGACCGGCACGGTGACCGAAAACAATCCTGACATCGTGAAAGACCCGGCGCTGATCAACACTGCCGCCGAGACCACCGCCTGGTTCTTCCGCATGCGCCTGGAAGACCCGACCTCGGTGAACGCGCTGCTCGACAAAGCCGCGTACGATGAATTTTTAGGGAGCCTGTAATGTCCGCACTGGAGCAGCTTGCCGCACTGGACGCGGCGGATGGGTTCGTCGCGCGCCATATCGGCCCGGATGACGCGGGCGTGGCGGCGATGCTGGCCGCCGTTGGCGCCGTCAGCCTCGACGATTTGATGGCGCAGACGATCCCCTCGACCATCCGCACCAACGCGCCGCTGGCGCTGCCCCAGGCGATCGACGAAGCCGCCGTGCTGGCCGATTTGCGCGCTTTGGCGGCGAAGAACGTGGTGAAGAAGTCGCTGCTAGGCCAGGGCTACCACGGCACGTTCACCCCGCCGGTGATTTTGCGCAACGTGCTGGAGAACCCCGGCTGGTACACGGCCTACACGCCGTATCAGGCGGAAATTTCGCAGGGCCGGCTGGAAGCGATCCTCAACTACCAGACCATGGTCTGCGAACTCACCGGCATGGGCATCGCCAATGCCTCGCTGCTGGACGAAGCCACCGCCGCGGCCGAGGCCGTTTCCATGGCGCACGGGGTGAACAAGACCAAGTCGGACACCATCGCCATTGCCACGGATGTGCATCCGCAGACCCGCGCGGTGATTGCCACCCGCGCCTGGCCGCTGGGGTTTGTGCTGGTGGATTTCGCGCCCGGTGACGCCGCCGCGATTGCCGCCGCCACGCCGTTTGCCGTGGTGCTGAACTACCCCGGCAGCACCGGCGAGGTGCGAGACATTTCGGGCGAAATCACCGCCGCGCATGCCGCTGGCGCGCTTGCCGTGGTGTGTGCCGATTTGCTGGCGTTGGCGCTGCTCACCCCGCCCGGTGAAATGGGCGCGGATGTGGTGGTTGGCTCGGCGCAGCGCTTTGGCGTGCCGATGGGCTTTGGCGGCCCGCACGCCGGGTATTTTGCCACCAGCGATGCCTATAAGCGCCACATGCCGGGGCGCCTTGTCGGTGTCTCGGTGGATGCCGCCGGCCGCCCGGCCATGCGCCTGGCGTTGCAAACCCGCGAGCAGCATATCCGCCGCGAGAAAGCCACCTCCAACATCTGCACCGCGCAGGTGCTGCTGGCCGTGATGGCTGGTTTTTACGCCGTGTGGCATGGGCCGGAGGGGCTGCGGCGCATCGCGCGGCGGATAGGCCTGCAGGCCCGCCTGCTGGCGGATGTGGCGGTGAAATCCGGTTTTGCGCTCCGCCACAAAAACTTCTTCGACACCATTGCCCTGGAGACGGGCGCCCGCACGGACGCGCTGCTGCAGGCGGCGCTGGATGCCGGGTTCAACCTGCGCCGCCTGGATGCCACCGGCATCGGCATCGCGCTGGATGAAACCGTGACGCGCGGCGAGTTGGAGACGCTGTCTGGGCTGCTGGGCGGCACTTTGGGCGAGGCCGCCGAATCCATTCCCGCCGTACTGGTCCGCCGCTCGGCTTTTTGCACCGAGGCCGTGTTCTCCGCGCACCGTTCCGAAACCGCGATGATGCGCTACCTGAAGAAGCTGGAGGACAAGGACATCGCGCTCAACCGCTCGATGATTCCGCTAGGCTCCTGCACCATGAAGCTGAATGCCAGCGCGGAAATGCAGGCCATCACCTGGCCGGAATTTGCCAACATCCATCCCTTTGCGCCGGTGGACCAGACCGTGGGCTTCAAGGAGATGATCGACCAGCTCGCGGAGTTCCTGAAGGCGGTCACCGGCTTCGCGGGCGTGTCGCTGCAACCCAACTCCGGGGCGCAGGGCGAGTTCGCCGGGCTGCTGGCGATCCGCGCCTGGCATGAGGAACGCGGCCAGGGGGAGCGCAAAATCTGCCTCATCCCCGCCTCCGCGCATGGCACCAACCCGGCCTCCGCCGCCATGGCCGGCTACCAGGTGGTGGTCGTCGCCTGCGACCGCGAGGGCAATGTGGACGTCGCCGACCTCGCCGCCAAAATCGCTCAGCACCGGGAAAAACTCGCGGCGCTGATGATTACCTACCCCAGCACGCACGGCGTGTACGAGCCGGGCATCCGCGACATCTGCCAGGCGGTGCACGAGGCCGGGGGGCAGGTGTACATGGACGGCGCCAACATGAACGCCCAGGTGGGCCTCACCTCCCCCGCCTCCATCGGCGCGGATGTCTGCCACCTCAACCTGCACAAAACCTTCTGCATCCCGCACGGCGGCGGCGGCCCCGGTGTTGGGCCCATCGGCGTGGCGGCGCATCTGGTGCCGCATTTGCCCAACCACCCGCTGCGGGCCGACGCCGGCCCCGCCACCGGCTACGGGCCGGTTTCCGCTGCGCCCTACGGCTCGGCGCTGATCCTGCCCATCCCCTACGCTTACATCCGCCTCATGGGGCCAGAGGGGATCACCCGCGCCACCAAAATCGCCATCCTCAACGCCAACTACATCGCGGCACGGCTGGAACCGCAGTTCCCCATCCTGTACCGCGGCGCGCAAAACCGCGTGGCGCATGAGTGCATCATCGACTGCCGGGGCTTTGGGGCCACCTCCGGCGTGCAGGTGGAGGATATCGCCAAACGCCTCGCCGATTACGGATTCCACGCCCCCACCATGTCCTGGCCGGTGGCCGGCACGCTGATGATCGAACCCACCGAAAGCGAGGACAAAGGCGAGCTGGACCGTTTTTGCGATGCAATGATCGCCATCGCGGGAGAGATTGCCAGCATTGCATCCGGCGCGTGGCCGCAAACGGACAACCCCTTAAAAAATGCACCCCACACCGCCGAGGAAATTACCGGGGCGGAATGGTCACACCCCTACAGCCGCGCGCAGGCGGCACATCCGTTGCCATTTGTCACCGCCGCCAAATACTGGCCGCCGGTTAAACGGGTGGATAATGTTTATGGCGACCGCAATCTCGTCTGCTCCTGCGCCCCGCTGGAGGCTTACGCGCAGGCCGCCGAATAGCCGCTTTGGAGCTTTCTGCTCCCACGCAGCAAATTATCATAATTTTTTACCAAAAAACCTCTTGCGTCGGGGGGGGTATGGCCTCATAAGCCCCCCCTCTTGGCCCAGGGGGGCGCGGCGCGGTGCTGCGTTCTACAGGCTGTCTACTAGTTGAGGGGGTTCGAAATGAACGCACTTGCCCGACTGGGGATGGTCTCGGAGACTCCGAGCGAAAACCAGACGACAACGGTCTCCGTGGAGCCGGCTAAAGACTATTTCGTGGAACGCGACGGTATCAAATACGCCGGTATGCACCTGTTGATCGACCTTTGGGGAGCATCGAACCTCGATAGCCCCGAACTGATCGACAAAACCCTGTGCGCCGGTGCGTTGGAAGCAGGCGCCACCATCCTGCACCACCACTTCCACCACTTCACCCCCAACGGTGGCGTGAGCGGCGTGGTCGTGCTGGCGGAAAGCCACATCTCCATCCACACTTGGCCGGAACGCGACTTCGCGGCGCTGGACGTCTTCATGTGCGGCGTCTGCGACCCGTACAAAGTCATCCCGTTCCTGCGCGCTGCATTCAAACCCAGCCACATCCAGGTAAACGAACAAAAACGCGGCCTGATCGCGTAGGTAAGCAAGGCGAGGGGGCTTTGCCCCCCTCGACCCCCCAGCAAAGGCTCGCCTTTGCAATCCGATAATTAGGGTCTTGGGAGGGAGGGGGAACTCGCCCGCTTGAGCCTGTGACTATGCGCCATGGCCTTCGCGGGCGAATTCCCCCTCCCTCCCAAGACCCTGACTAATGGGTTCCTAAGGGCTAGCCCTTAGCGGGGGTCGAGGGGGGCAGAGCTCCCTGGTCTTACTTACTAACACAATGAGGACTGTTTATGACCGATACCTGGTTGAATGAGACTTTGTATGCTGACTGGGGTCAGCGCTTTAGGTTTGTGCGGCAGTTGGCGCGCGTGAAGAGCGAGTTTCAGGACATTGCGGTTTTCGAGACGGACAGTCACGGCCGGGTGCTCACGCTGGATGGCGTCGTGCAGATCACCGAGCGTGACGAGTTTGTGTATCAGGAGATGATTACGCATGTGCCGTTGCTGGCGCATGGCGCCGCGAAGAACGTGCTGATTATTGGTGCGGGTGATGGTGGTGTGCTCAAGCATGTGCTGATGCACAAGGGTGTTGAGCGCGCGGTTATGGCGGAGATCGACGGCGAGGTGATCCGGCTTTCGAAGGAGTTCCTGCCCGGCATTGGTGGCAACGCGTGGACTGATCCGCGTGCCGAGGTGATTGTTGGCGACGGCATCGACTATGTGCGCCGCGCGCCGGATGCCTCGTTCGATGTGATTATTGTGGATTCGACCGACCCGATCGGCGTTGGCGAGGTTCTGTTCACCGATGAGTTCTACCAGAATGCGGCGCGGATTCTCACGGCCAGTGGTTTGATTGTGAACCAGTGCGGCGTGCCGTTCATGCAGGCAGACGAGTTGCGCGAAACCTCGCTGCGCCGCGCGCAGTTTTTCCCGCATGTCACCGCGTATGTTGCGGCGGTCCCGACCTATGTCGGCGGCTACATGACGTTGGGCTGGGCGGGCAAGGATGCTTCGCTGACGCAGCTTTCACCCGAGGTGATTGCGCAGCGTGCCGAGGCTGCCGGCATTACCGGCAAGAGTGAATATTGGACGCCGCATGTGCATGTGGCTTCGTTCTGGCTGCCGCCGTATATCGCGCGTCATCTGCCGGCTTAATTTGCGTTAGGGCATTCATCTTTTAGATGAATGCCCTAACTTTATATTGATCTAGCGCGAGGCCGGTCCGCTACCCCCGCGCGCGTTTTATAGAACCAGCAGTACCAGGATGACGATAATCGCCAAGCCCATTCCGCCACCGTAGTAGATGCCGCCGCTGCCCATGAATAACCCGCCATGCAGGCCAAATCCGCCGCCCAGGAGGATAAAAATCAGTAGAAGTATCAAAATCAGCCGCATCGCGCTCTCTCCAGGGTTATTTCTGTCTCCTGGTAATTTGGTTATGTGGAACGGTTTTTTCCCGATTCCGTCGCTTTGTTAATGAAACTTTTAGTTTCCTAAAAAATCCCCATCGCCAGCCCGGCCCCAAGAGAAGCGCCAATTTCCCGGCATCGCTCCAGTTCCTCGCCGCCGATAACCTTTGGCGCCAGAATCGCCTCGGGCGACTGCGCGTGGGTGCAGATAATCAACGGGTCCGCCACTGCTTTCAGCCGCCAGCCGGTGGCAATGCGGTCTATTTGCCGCGCGGCATTCTGGCCGTCGCTGCCGGCACAGATCAGCGTGGCGTAGGGGCGGCCGTTGATGCGGTCCAGCGCGGCGTAATAGCTGCGGTCGAAGAAATCCTTCATCATGCCGGACATCGCGGCGAGGTTTTCCGGCGTGGCGAAGATATAGCCATCCGCCGCCAGCACATCCTCGGGTTTGGTTTCCACGGCGCTCCGCAACAAAACGCGCAGCTCCCCCTCGGCCGCCGCACCATCCGCCGCCGCCCGCGCCATCTGCAAGGTGCCGCCGGTCAGGCTGTGGAATATGATGAGCAGCGTCTTCATGGGGTCATCTTTTATCAATGACGACGGTGCAGGTCATGCCCGCGACCAGCGTGGTTCCCGCCGGTACATGGTCCAGCGCGATGCGCACCGGCACGCGCTGCGCCAGGCGCACCCAGGTGAAGGTCGGGTTCACATCGGCCAGCAGGCTCGGCGTGGGGGTGCGCTCGGCATCGCTGATTCCGGCGGCCAGCCCGGCCACGTGGCCGCTTATCGCGGGGCCACCGTCCAGCAGGGTCACCGTCGCGGCATCGCCCACCGCGATCCGCCGCAGTTTGGTCTCCTCGAAATAGCCGTCCACATACAGTGAGTCCGTATCCACGATGGCGAGATCAGGCGTTCCAGCACTCACGTAATCACCCGGCTGCATCGAGAAATTGGTGACCACGCCGTTCACCGTGGCGCGCACGGTGCTGCGTTGCAGGTTCAGTTGCGCTACCGATTCATTGGCTTGCGCCTGCTGGTAATCCGCCGCCGCTTCCAGCGCCGCGCTGACCGCCGCATCGCGCGACAGGCTGGAGACCGCGTTGCTGGACAGCGAGGCATAACGGCCGGCGGTGCGCTGCGCGTCCTGCATCGCCGCCTGGGCCTTCAACTTTTGCGCCTGCGCCTGTGCCAGCGCCAGGGTAAAGCGCGTGGGGTCGATCTCGAACAGCTTGTCGCCCGCCTTCACCACCTGGTTATCGCGCACAAACACTTGCACCACGGGGCCGGAGACGTCTGGGGCGAGGTTCACCGTGTCCGCGCGCACCCGGCCGTCGCGGGTCCAGGGGGCGTCCATGTAATAAACCCAGAGCTGCCAGCCGATCACCCCGGCGATCAGCACCATCACCAGGGTCACGAAAAAGCGGAGGCGGAAGGATGCGGTGTTCATGGAAATCCGTTTCAGAAAAAGCGGTTCATTGTAAAGCTGATGGCGCCAAGCAGGATAATCAGCAACGCGAGGTCAAACAGCGGCCGGTGCCACACAAAGCGGTAAACGCCCAGCCGCGTCAGGCCCCAGCGCAGCGCGGCGGAGGCGAGCAGGGCAACGCCCAGCCACACCAGCAAGGGCGGCAGCAATATGCCGTAAAGGTCAACTTCGCCGGTCATGCGGGGCTCCAAACAGGGGGCGGCGCCTGGGCGAACAGCACGCTGCGCAGTCCCGATAACATCATCAACGCCTCCTTATGCGGCACGGTATCAAACGCCGCCGCGTGGGTTGCCGTGTCGATTGCCTCCAGCAACGCCCCCGGCGGCGGTTCCAGCGGATTGGCCTGGTAATGCGCCGCCACCCCATCCAGCACGGCGGCGGCGGGGGCGCGCGCCATCTGCGGCAGGCCGGGGAGCGCGCGTTGCAGGCCGATCACGTTCAACCCCACCCGCAAATCATGCAGCACATCCGCCGCGGCGATGTCCGCCCCTGCTGAAACGGCGGCCAGCCGGGGCACCAGCAGGCTGAGGCGGTCCATCATCAGCCCGGTCAGCACGGCGCGGTCCTGCGGGCCTTGGTCCTGCGCGGCGGCGGCGATGTCGCGCCAGCCGGCACGCATAATCCGCCGCGCGCTCCACGCCGCCCCCACCGAGCGGATCAGCTTGGTTACGGTAAACGCGGTGGTAAGCCCGAGCAGCAGTGCGATGGTGCTGTTGAGGTAGGCGGCGAAATCACTGGAATAGACATTGTTCAGCGCCAGACTGGTCGAGCCGATGGCGCCAAAGATCATGCCGGTGCCAAATGTCGCGGGGCGGGAGATCAGGATGCCCACCACCACCCCGGCCGGCAGCAGGACCAGCGCCAACTCGGCGAAGGTGATCACGCGCGGCAGAATCAAAAAAGTATAAACCCCAGCGCCTAAAGTCGCGATCGCCGCGTTGCGGGTCATCAGCGCAATCGCCGGGGCCGGGTCGTCCTGCGCGGCAAAAAACGAGCACGCCACGGCGACAATCACCGCCGCCCCGGCACCGGCGGTCCAGCCCGTGCCGATCCAGAATACGCAGACCAGCAGGATGGATACCGCCGCCGCCAGGGCCGAGAGCAGCGCCAGACCGTGGTCTTGTATCTGCACGGCAATGGCGATGAACTCCGCGTCCGTGGCGGGGCTCTGCGGCGCGGCATCGCCCTCGAACACGTGGCGGCGGATGGCGCGGGCGTGGCGCATGATGCTCACCAGCTCGCTCAGCCGCTCGGCGAGGCTCGCGCGCAGCATCCCGGCCCAGGAGATTTCCTCCTCCGCCAGCGCGTTGATCTGCGTTTGCAGGGCATCGGCATCCTCCGGCCCGCCTGCCTGCACCCAGCCCTTGGTGGCATCCAGCACGCGCTGCAGTTCCGGCGTCACCCCGCCCTCCGCCCGCAACTGCGCCACCCGGTCGCCGATGGAGCTGAGCACCGGCATCAGGCTGAGCACATAAATCCGGAAATTCGTGATGTGCCGCACCGCTGATTGCAGATGCGAGGTGTCGAACGCCAGCTGCGTCGTCATCATGGCGACATCGGTGGTCTCCACCGCGAGCTTGCGCCGCGCCTCGCCAACCTCCGCGGCATCCCCCCGCCCTTCCAGTGCCGCCGTGGCCCAGGCGATCCCCGGCCGCGCCCAGCCGGCGACGCGCCGCGCCAGCACGGGGCCAAGCGGGCGCGGAAACACCACCGTGCCAACCAACGTGGTGCAGGCAATGCCGATGCTGATCTCCTCAACCCGCGTCAGCGCCGTTTGGAAAATCTGGCCGGGCGCCATGATGCCGGGAAAGCCAATAATCCCGGCCGTGTAGCCCGCCAGCATGAACATATAGGCGCGCGGCGAGCGGTCCAGCAGCGAAAGATACAGGCACAACCCCACCCATAGCGCCATCGCCAGACTCAACAGCACCGGCGCGTTTACCAGATTGGGAACAATCACCACCGCCGCGGTGCCGCCGGTGAGCGTGCCGAAAAACCGGTACAACGCTTTCGACCGCAGCGCCCCGGTGAGCGGTTGCGCCACGATATAGGCCGTTGCCATCGCCCAGTACGGGTTTTCCAGCCCCAGCCAGAGTGCGATGTACAACGCCGCCATCGCCCCCGCGAAGGCTTTCAGCGCAAACAGCAGTTCATCGGTTGTCGGCATCAGCCGGAACAAACATGAAAATCTGTCGCAGAGATAGCCACAAACCGCATCGCCGCAATGCGGACCAGGCCAGTCCGGGTTTATCACCGCCGGCTTCCCGGTTAAGCTCACGGCATGGCAGCAGCCCAAAATATCGTCATCCTCACCGGCGCCGGCGTCTCGGGGGAATCCGGCATTTCCACCTTCCGCGACGCCGGCGGGCTGTGGGAGACACACCATTTCGAGGATCTCGCCTCCCCCGAAGGTTTTCACCGCGACCCCGCTTTGGTGCATCGCTTCTACAATCTGCGCCGCGCGCAGCTGCATAGCGTCGCCCCCAACGCCGCGCACCTGGCCCTGGCGGAATGGGAAAGCGCCTGGGCCGGGCGGGGGAATTTCCTGCTGGTGACGCAGAACGTCGATGATCTGCATGAGCGCGCGGGGAGCAAGAGCCTGCTGCATATGCACGGCGAACTGCGCAAACTCCGCTGCGCCGCCTGCGGCACCGTCACCCCGCATCTGGCCGATGCAAGCGTGGACATGCGTTGCACCGCCTGCGGCCAGACCGGCTACATGCGCCCGGATATCGTGTGGTTCGGGGAAATGCCGTTCCACATGGAGGAGATTTTCACGGCGCTGGACAAGGCGGATATTTTCATCGCCATCGGCACCTCCGGCGTGGTCTACCCCGCCGCCGATTTCGTGCAACAAGCCCGCGCCAATGGCCGCGCCTGCCACACCTACGAGATCAACCCGAAGCCCACCGGCTCTTCCGCGTTCGGCACCGTGATCGCCGAAGCGGCAACCACCGGCGTGCCAAGGCTGATGCGCGAAATACTTGGATAACGCTCAGACTTTGAGCGCATCCCCGACCAGCCCCAGCACCCTTTCCGCATCTTCCTTCCGGCAGATCAGCAAGTCCGGCAGATACGGGTCGGCATTATTATAAACCAGCGCCGAGCCATCGATGCGTGACACGTGCAGCCCCGCCGCCAGCGCCACGGCGGCCGGCGCGCAATTGTCCCACTCATACTGCCCGCCCGAGTGCAGGTAGATATCCGCCTCGCCGCGCAGCACCGCCATCGCCTTCGCCCCCGCCGAGCCCATCGGCACCAGCTCGGCGCCCAAAGCTTGCGCCACCGCCACGGCCTCGGCGGCGGGGCGGGTGCGGCTGACCAGCATGCGCGGCTTGGCGCCGGCGGGCGGCACCACATGCCCGGCTTGCGAGGTCAGCGTCAGCCCCAACCCCGGCAGCGCCACGGCACCCACAACCGGCGCGCCGTCAATCGCCAGCGCAATATGCACCGCCCAATCCGTGCGCGCCTCGCCGTATTCGCGCGTGCCGTCCAGCGGGTCAACAATCCACACCCGGCTGGCACTTAAGCGCGATGCATTGTCCTTCTCCTCTTCCGAGAGAATCGCGTCATCCGGCCTCTGGCTTTTCAAAGCCTCCATGATAAAGGCATTGGCCACGCGGTCCCCCGCCTTGCCCAGCGCCTTCTCCCCGAACAACCCCGATTGCTGCAAGGTCAGCAGCAACTGCCCTGCCGTGTCGGCAAGGTGCTCGGCCAGATCAGTATCGTTCATGGAATCAGCTTCTCGACAATCAAATCCGCTGCCTGCTCAGGCGTCAGCTTGGTGGTGTCGATGTGAATCTCCGGTGCCTCGGGCGGCTCATACG
>PLSD01000134.1 GCA_003164135.1 Acetobacteraceae bacterium | reverse complement strand
ATATTGTTAATGTGAATCACTATAACTATCGGAAGAGGATTTGTTGGAATTCAAATGGCAAATAAAAAGCATTGAAGGATGTTTCGAGGTCTACTCAAGCTCTCAACGGCTTTTTCGAACAATATTTTGAACGCGTTTTCCAATCGAGAAGGCACGTTTAAACGACAACAAGCTAATATAAATACTAACATGGCCGTCGTACCTAATAACATTAGAGCAACAAGGCACCCCTTGAATTTAGGGCGGCTACTTTAAATAACGTTCCGTTAGATGCATTTGAAATGCAGCCGGATTCAGTTTTTCTCCTGTCGCGGCCAACAATAATTCATTGAAGCCGAAGCGCGAGGCGTTGGTGTGGATGTGTTGCGCGAGCCAGTTTGTTAGGGGCGCGAAATCGCCGGTGGCGAGGTGGGCGTCGAGCGCGGGGATGGCTTTGCGGGCGGCGGCAAAAAGTTGGGCGGCGGCCATGGCGCCGAGCGTGTAGCTGGGGAAATAGCCGATGGCGCCGTCGTACCAGTGGATGTCTTGCAGGCAGCCATGGGCGTCATCAGGCGGGGTGATGCCGAGCAGGTTTTGCAGGGAGTCGTTCCAGGCGGCGGGGAGATCGGCGATGGGCAGGTCGCCCGAAAGCAGGGCTTGTTCCAGGCGGAAGCGGAGCAGAACGTGGGCGGGGTAGGTGAGTTCGTCGGCTTCAACGCGGATGCAGGAGCGCTCGACGTGGCGCAGGCGGCGTTTGAGCGCGCCTTGGGTGATGGGTTTGTTGAAGGCGCTGGTTAGCAAAGGTGCGAGATGGGCAAGGAAGGCATCCGAGCGGACGGCTTGCATTTCGATGATGAGCGACTGGCTCTCATGCGTGGCCATGCCGGCCGCCTCCCCTACCGGCTGGCGGCGCCACGCCGCGGGGAGGTGTTGTTCGTACAAAGCGTGGCCGGTTTCGTGCAGCACGCCGGTGATGGCGGAAAGCGGGTCGGCTTCGTCGTAGCGGGTGGTGATGCGGATGTCCGTGCTCGTGCCGCCGCAGAACGGGTGGGCGGAGCGGTCCAGCCTTGCCGAGGCGTAGTTGAGGCCGGCGGCGGCGGAGAGTTGGCGGCACAAAGCTTCCTGCGTTTCCGTGGCGTAGGGGCCCGGGGGTAGGGTTTCGTGCTCGCGCTGGCTTTGTAATTCTTCCGCTTGCGGCAGGGCTTTTTTCAGGAAGGATTCGTAGTCCGCGAAGATGGGCGTGACGTCGGACGCAGTGATGCCGCGCTGGTATTGGGTCATCAACGCGTCATACGGCGAAAGGTTGAGGGCGGCCCCTAGGATTTGCGCGGATTGGCGGGTGAGGTTGAAGACTTCTTCCAGCGCGGGGCGGACGGCGGCGAAATCGGAGGCTTTGCGGGCGGTGCGCCAGATGGTTTCGCAAGTGCTGTTGGCGCGCGAGGCGGCTTCCACGAGGTCACGCGGCAAGGCGGTGGCGCGGGTGTGGGCCTCATACATCAGGGCGAGGTTTTGCTCCGCCCAGGGGTTTTCCGGGGGCGTGGCGGCGGCGAGGTCTTCTGTGATGTCCGGTGCCGTGAGGAGTTCGTGCGAGAGGCCGGCGAGAGTGGCCATTTGTTCGCCGCGGGCTTGCGCGCCGCCGGGGGGCATCATGGCGGCGGCGTCCCAGCCGAGCATGGCGGCGGCTTCGTTGAGGGTGGCAAGGCGGGCGAATTTTTGTTCGAGGCGTTCGTAGGGGGTCATAAATCCAGGAGCCTTTTGCGGGCGAAAAAGAAGAATTCGAACACCAGGACGCCGGCGAAACCGAACCAGGTTAGGGCGTATTCATAGTGGTTGTTCGGCGGCGTGGGCAGGGATTGCACGGGCTGCGGCGCGGGGGTGCCGGGAGGCGGCAGCGGGCCCATGGCGATGAGAATGTAGGGGGCGACGTTTTGCAGGTGCATGCCGGCGGCCATTTTGACCGGGTCCAGCGTGTAATAGAGCCCCTGCCCCGGACTATCCGGCGCCGCGAAATAACCGGGTTCGATGGCGCCGTGCAGATAGCCGGCGACTTGCGTGAGCCCGGTAGGTTCAGGGTATGGCGTGGGGGTCTGCTGCGGCACCCAGCCGAGGTTGACCAGGACGATTTGCCCGTTGGGGCGTTGGAACGGCATGACCAGCTCGCCGCCCGGAATGGGTCCGGCGGGAGCGTCATGAACTTCATCCCCGTACAGCGCCGCCGAGCCTGGGACCCAGGTGCCGGTGATGGAGACTTTCTCGAACGGCGTGGGGTTTGCCGGGAGCGGTATGGGGGCGGAGATTTCGGCGGTGTGGATGGCGGCGATGATGCCGGATTTCCACTTGAGGCGGTGGAGCTGCCAGACGCCTAACGCGATGAGCAGCCAGAAGGTTAGGAATGCGGCTATGCCGGGGGCAATGAGCCGCTTCCATTTTTGGTTACCCGCGATCACCAAGGGGCGCTCGCGGGTTCCGGGTAGGTAGTAAGACCAAGGGGCGCTGCCCCTTGGAACCCCACTGGGGCCTGAGGCCCCAGACCCCCGGTAATTGGGGATTGGGCGGGAGGGGTATCCCNNGGGATACCCCTCCCGCCCAATCCCCCAACTAATGGGGGACCGGGGCCTCAGGCCCCGGCGGGTCCAGGGCAGAGCCCTGGCCTGATTACCCGGCAACGATCGCGCTGCGGCCGAGGAAGTAGATGCACACGAAGAGGAACAGCCACACGACGTCGACGAAGTGCCAGTACCAGGCGGCGGCTTCGAAGCCGAAGTGGCGTTCTGGGGTGAACTGGCCCTTCATGGCGCGGTACAGGCAGACGGTGAGGAAGATGGTGCCGATGATGACGTGCACGCCGTGGAAGCCGGTGGCGATGAAGAAAGAGGAGGAGAAAATGCCGCCGTGGTAGAAGGGGAACGGCGAATGCGTGTATTCCCAGGCCTGCCCGCAAAGGAACATCACGCCGAGCAGCACGGTGACGGCCAAGCCGCGCACGGTGCCTTTGTTGTCACCTTCCAGCAGGCAATGATGCGCCCAGGTGATGGTGGTGCCCGAAAGCAGCAGGTCCATGGTGTTGAACAGCGGGATGGCGAACGGGTCGATGGTGGTAACGCCATGGGGCGGCCACACCGGCGCGAAGGCGGTGCCCATTTTGTCCGGGTAGAAGAAATAATTGAAGTAGTTCCAGAAGAAGGAGACGAAGAACATCACTTCCGAGGTGATGAACAGCGCCATGCCGTAGCGCAGGCCGATCTGGGTGATGAGTTTATGCATGCCGGGGGTGCGGGCTTCGCGCACCACATCGCGCCACCAGACGAACATGGTGGAGGCCACGAAGAGCAGGCCGAGGCCGAGCAGGATGTAGTTATGAAAATGCGCGGCGAAGATGATGCCGGCGAAGGTGGTCATCGCGGCGACGCCGCCGCAGAGCGGCCAGATGCTGGGGTCGACCAGGTGGTACGGGTGCGGGACGGTGGATTTGATCTGGTCGGTTGCCGAATGGGCTGGGCTGCTCATGGTATCTACACTCTCTTCCCTAGAAAAAGGATCCTGGAAACTATTTTTGAAATTTACTGAATTCTCACCACAATTGCCCGTATTCGTGCAGTTTCACCAGTGCAATTGCATAGATGAGAAGACAAAAACCGGCCAGGGCGCCGAGTAGAAGGAAATTGCGGCCACGGCGCCGGTGCAGGTATTCGGCGCGCTGTTCGGGGGTCCAGTTGGACTCCCGCATTTCGGTCTTGGGCATCTTTTCGGGACCATCGCTTTGGCGCGCGGCCGCCCCACCAGCCCCGCGCGCGTCGTCAACTTCACTTCGTTTCGTTGACATTAGACAAACCGATCAACGGCGCAGGCACCGAACAGGATGAACAGATACAGGATGGAATATTTGAACGCGGCGCGGGCCGGGGCGTTGTTGGTCAGGCTCAGGCCCTGGGCGTCCTGCTTGTCAGTCAGCACGCCCCAGCAATAGTAGCAGAATACCAGGCTGAGGATGAGTGCCGAGGCGCCGTAGGTGCGGCCGCACAGGCCGAGCCAATAGGGCGAGACCGCGACGGGAACCAGCAGCAGCGAGTAGACCATGACGGCGACGCGCGTGTGGCGGGCACCTTTGACGACGGGGAGCATGGGCACCCCTGCCCGCTCGTAGTCGCCCGAGGCGAACAGGGCCAGGGACCAGAAATGCGGCGGGGTCCAGAAAAACACGATGGTGAACAGCAGGATGGGCAGCGCCGAGATATGGCCGGTGGCGGCGGCCCAGCCGATGACCGGGGGGAACGCGCCGGCGGCGCCGCCGATGACGATGTTCTGCGGCGTGCTGCGCTTGAGCCACATGGTGTAGATGAAGACGTAGTATAAAATGGACAGCGCCAGCACGGCGGCGGCGACCACGTTGGTTGCCAGGGCCATCAGCAGCACGGAGACGCAGGACAGCACGATGCCGTAGCCAAGAGCGTCCTGCGCGGTGATGCGGCCAGCGGGAATGGGGCGCGACGAGGTGCGGTGCATGACGGCGTCGATGTCGGCGTCATACCACATGTTGATGGCGCCCGAGGCGCCGGCGGCGAGCGCGATGCACAGGATGGCGGTGAAGCTGAGCACCGGGTTGAGATGCGTGGGGGCGACGATAAGGCCAATGGCCCCGGTGAAGACGACCAGCGACATCACGCGGGGTTTGAGCAGGGAGAACCAGTCCGCGGCGGTGGAGCCGCCGAGATCCCGGGGGACGGTGGACTCACTCATGGACAGAAAAGCCGGAAATGCCCGCTTGCGCGGGCATAAGGGCGAAGGAGCCGGTCATTAACGGATGACCGGAACGTCTTCGAAGGTGTGGTGCGGGGCCGGGGAAGGCACGGCCCATTCCAGGGTGGTGGCACCCTCGCCCCAGTAATTGTCCGCCAGCTTCTCCTTGGAGGTGAACACGGCATAGAGGACGTAGAAGAACACCAGGGTGGAGAGGCCGGAGATGATCGAGCCGACCGAGGCGACGAGGTTCCAGCCGGCGAAGGCGTCGGCATAGTCCGGGTAGCGGCGCGGCATGCCGGCGAGGCCGAGGAAGTGCATCGGGAAGAAGGTGAGGTTCACGCCGATGAAGAAGGTCCAGAAATGCACCTTGCCCCAGAACTCCGGGTAGGGGTGGCCGGTCATTTTGCCGATCCAGTAGTAGAACCCGGCGAATACGCCGAAGGAGGCGCCCATCGAGAGCACGTAGTGGAAATGCGCGATGAGGAAGTAGTCGTTGTGCAGTTCCTGGTCGAGACCGGCATTGGCCAGCACGACGCCGGTGGCGCCGCCGACGACGAAGAGGAAGATGAAGCCGATGGCCCAGAGCATCGGGGTTTTGAACTCGATGGAGCCCCCCCACATGGTGGCGATCCAGGAGAAGATTTTAATGCCGGTGGGCACCGCGATGACCAGCGTGGCGACTTCAAAGTAGACTTTGCTGTCGGTGCTGATGGCCGAGATGAACATGTGGTGGGCCCAGACGATGAAGCCCACGAAGCCGATGATGACCATGGCGTAGGCCATGCCGAGATAGCCGAAAATCGGCTTTTTGGAGAAGGTGGAGACCACATGGCTAATGATGCCGAAGGCCGGCAGAATCATGATGTAGACTTCCGGGTGGCCGAAGAACCAGAACAGATGCTGGAACAGCACCGGATCGCCGCCGCCGGCGGGCTCGAAGAAGGAGGTGCCGAAGTTGCGGTCCATGATGAGCATGGTAACGGCACCGGCCAGCACGGGGATGGCGAGCAGCAGCAGGAACGCGGTGACCAGGATGGCCCAGCAGAACAGCGGCATTTTGTGCATGGTCATGCCAGGCGCGCGCATGTTGAGGATGGTGGCGATGAAGTTGATGGCGCCGAGCAGCGAGGAAATGCCCGCCAGATGCAGCGAGAAGAGCGAGAAATCCGTGGCGATGCCGGGGGAATACTGCGCGTTGTCCAGCGGGGGATAGATGGTCCAGCCGGCGCCGGTGCCGGTGCCGATGAGCAGGCCGAGCATGATGAAGATGAAGCCCATGGCGAGGAACCAGAAGCTCATGTTGTTCAGGCGGGGGAAGGCCATGTCCGGCGCGCCGATCATCATCGGCACCATCCAGTTGCCGAAGCCGCCGATGAGGGCGGGCATGACGAACCAGAAGATCATCAGCAGGCCGTGCGCGGTGATGATCGCGTTCCAGGCGGCGCCGGAGGTGATGATGTTGTTATGCGGATACATGAGCTGCTGGCGCATGATGACGGAGAGCACGCCGCCGACGCAGGCGCCGATCACCGCCATGGTGATGTAGAGGGTGCCGATGTCCTTGTGGTTGGTGCTCATCAGCCAGCGCTCGATGAAGCCCTTCTGGTGATGGGTCTCATGGGAGTCATGTGATTCGTGGGTGGTGGCGGTCATGGTCTGGCTCCTGTCCGGGGCTTAATTCGAGGACGCATCAGCCAGTTTGTTGACTGGCAGCGGCGATGAAATGAGGGAAGGCGCAAAGCTGTTCAGCGCATAGTTCGCTTGGGCGTATTTCACCCAGTTGAGATAATCCGCCAGCGGAATGGCCTTGATCTCGATCGGCATGGCGTCATGGTTGATGCCGCAAATCTGGTTGCACTGGCCGTAATAGGTGCCAACCTTGGGAATGAGCGTCCACTGCGTGAGGTTCGTACCCGGAATGGCGTAACGCTGCACGCCAAGCGAGGGCAGGTAGAAACCATGCAGCACGTCCGCGCTGTTGATGATGAACTTGATCTTCTCGCCGGCCGGCAGGACCATGGGATGGTCAACCGAAAGACGGCGGATCTGGCCGGGCTGGATCTGGTTGTCGGGGATCATGTAGCTGGTGTAGTCCAGCCCGCCCTGCACGCCGCTGTAATTGTACTCCCAATACCACTGATGGCCGGTGACGGTGACCGTGAGGTAGGGGTTGGAGTCATCGGCCTCGGAATAGATCAGGTTGATCGAGGGAATGACGATGACGGCCAGTAACAGGGTGGGGATGACGATCCAGATCACCTCGACAAGGGTATTGTGGGTGACGTTGCTGGGCACCGGATTGCGGCTGGCGCGGTAGCGAGTAAGGACATAGGCCAGCAAAATACCGACAAAAACAACCACGCCGGTCATGATCCACAGCACGAATTTCATCAGCCAGTCAATTTGCACCTGCAGCGGGCTGCCAGCCTCGGGGAACCACATCTGCCAGTTATGCGGCGCGTTGACATAAGCATTCGCCGCCGCCGTGGGGTCGGTGGAGGTGGCCTGCGCCAAAGCCATGTGGCCAAACAAGGCCAGCAAACCCGCCGCGCCCAATGCCGAAGTGATGCTCCGCTTCATTCTCATTATCCCGCTTAAGTACCCAGACCGTAAAGCCGGTCTGCCCTGATCCCACCTGATATAAGCCAGCCCCCATAAGATCAAGTTTCGCGCCGCCGAATTAACCAACCAGGGCCGGTAAATGAGCGGAAAGTAAGTGAGGCCATGGGGCTTTGCCCCCTGGACCCCCAGCAAAGGCTCGCCTTTGCAATCCTTTAATAAGGTTTCTGAGAGGGGCTCGCCCGAGCCTCTCCAACGCCCGTGCAGCGAGCCCCTCTCAGAAACCTTGTCAGGGGTTCCTAAGGGCTAGCCCTTAGCGGGGATCCAAGGGGCAGAGCCCCTTGGCCTCACTTACTTGCGCTTATTGACCCGGCCGGTTGGTTAATTCGACGAGGCGGAACAGGCCTAAGGGAGGCATGTTGGTGATTTTGGCGGCTGCGAGGTCTGTGGGGTCGAAGATGTGGCCGAGTTTAAAGTCCGGGTGCCAGCCGATGAGGGAGGATGCGGGGGCGAGGGCGTGTTCGATCCACCAGATGGGGCCGCGATCCTGGGCGAAGTGGTTGACGAGGAGGATGGTTCCGCCGGGTTTGACGATGCGTTTGAGTTCGGCGAGCAGGGCGCGGGGTTTGGGCACCACGGAGGCGACGAACATGGCGACGGCGATGTCGAAGTGGCCGTCGGGGAAGGTGGTGGCGGTGGCGTCCATTTCCGCTAAGTCTTCGATGTTGCGCAGGCCGAGGGCGGCGGCGCGGGCGCGGGCTTTGAGCAGCATTTCCGAGGAGAGGTCTATGCCGGTGACGCGTTTGGCGGGGCTGTAGAGGGGTAGCGCGAGGCCGGTGCCAACGCCGACTTCCAGCACCTGCTCGCCCGGCGCCTTGTTCACGGCATCGACCACGGCCCGGCGGCTGTGACGCGAAATGAGGCCGAACCAGCTGTCGTAGGTGTCCGCCTGACGCTTGTAGGCGGCGCGTACGGCGTCGGTGTCCATTGGCGCGCGCGGGCCCTTGAGCGCCGCGCCGAAAGCATCAGCCATGTGGTTTCCTTAACCTGTCATCGAATTGCCACGGACCTTGGCCCATAATGGCGTGTCAGCGCAATGGTAGAGAGTGGTTTAGAAGCCGAAATTAACCTTGCGTTCATTGGAACTTAGCAACGTCCGGTAGCGGCTGAGGGCCATGAGCGGGAAGAAACGCGGGTAGCCGTGGTATTTGAGATAGAACACGCGGGGGAAGCCGACGGCGTTGTAGGCGCGTTCCGTCCAGCTGCCTTGGGCGTCCTGCGCGGTTTGCAGGAAGGCGGCGGCGCGGCTCACGGATTCGTGATCGGCGAGGCCGGCGGCCATGAGGCCGAGCATGGCCCAGGCGGTATGGCTGGGCAGGCTTTGTTCGGCATAGCCGTGGAATTCACCGGGCGGGGCGGCGGCGTAGGTTTCGCAATCCTCGCCCCAGCCGCCGTCGGCGCGTTGTTTGGCGATGAGCCAGGTGGTGGCGCGGGTGATGGCGGGGTCATGATGCGGCACGCCGGCGGCGTTGAGGGCGCAGAGGACCGACCACGTACCGTAGATGTAGTTGGTGCCCCAGCGGCCGAACCAGGAGCCATTTTGCTCCTGGGTTTCGCGGAGGTATTTTATACCCCGGGCAATTGCGGGTTTGTCTTCTTCAAACCCCAACTGGGCGAGGAACGAAATACAGCGGGCGGTGACGTCCTCGGTGGGGGGGTCGAGCAGCGCGCCGTGGTCCGCGAAGGGGATGTGGTTGAGGTATTGGCGGTCGTTGTTGATGTCGAACGCGCCCCAGGCGCCGTTGGTGGACTGCATGCCGGCGATCCATTCGCGGGCGCGGGAGATTGCCTCGGCGTAGTGCGGCTTGCCGGTGCGGTGCATCAGCATGGCGACCACGGCGGTGTCGTCGACATCAGGGTAATAGGCGTTGTTGTACTGGAAGGCCCAGCCGCCGGGGCGGGTGCCGGGGGTGTTGTCGGCCCAGTCGCCTACGACGTTCAGCTCCTGGCGGGGGAGCAGCCAGTTGCAGGCGGCTTCCACCGGCTCGGGCGCGCCGGATTCCAGCAGGGCGTGGCCGGCGAGGCTGGTGTCCCATACCGGGGAAAGGCAGGCCTGGCAGTAGGCTTCGTCGTCCTTGATGACGAGGAGTTTTTTCACCGAACCATAGGCGATGTCGAAATGCGCGGTGTCGCCGAAGTGGTCGAACATCATCGCGGCGTTGGCCATGGCGGGGTAGATGCCGCCGAGGCCGTCCTCGCCGTTGAGGCGCTCGATGGTCCAGGCGATGGCTTTGGCGATGGCACGCTCGCGGTATTTTTTGGGGAAATAGGGTTCGGCGACGCGCAGCACGTCGTCCAGCACCTTGAACGCGGGGCCCCAGGCGGATTTGTAGGGGCCGCGGATCCAGTCTTTGATTTCGCCGGGCGGGGTGTGGAACAGCTCGTCGATGCGGATGTTTTTCGGGTTGCGGGCGAGGGGTTTTTGGGCGGCGAGGACCATCAGCGGGGTCATGACCGTGCGCGACCAGTAGGAGACTTTCCGCATGTTGATGGGGAACCAGCCGGGCATCAGCATCAGCTCGATGGGAACGACCGGGCTCGCATCCCAAGGCACCGCGCCGAACAGGGCCATCTGGATGCGGGTGAACACGTTGGTGCGCTCGGCGCCGCCATGCGCGAGAATGGCGTTTTTCGCGCGGACCATATGCGGGGCGCCGGGGGAGTCACCCAGGGCTTTCAGCGCGAAATAGGCTTTTACGCTGGCGGAGAGGTCCAGCTTGCCGCCGTGGAAGAGCGGCCAGCCGCCCGGATTGGTGGCGTGATCACCCTGGATGCGGCGCAAATACACGCCGATCTTGGCCTGCAAATCCGGCGTCATGCGGTCCAGATAATGCTCCAGCAGCACATACTCAGCCGGAATGGTGGCGTCCGCCTCCAGCTCGTACAAATAATGCCCGTCCGGGCGCTGCTCCCTGCGCAAAGACGCACGGGCACGATCAATGGCACTGTCGAGTATGGCGTTCATGACCGCCGCTGTTGGCACATCCGGGCTGGGGAAAGCAAGGCCAAGGGGGCGGGGTTTGCGGCTGGCTAAGAGACCGTTTCAGAAGTCGCTCCGGCGAGTCGTATAGGGGGGATTTTTGAGCACCGGCGCGGAGCGTACTTCAGTACGTGAGCACAGGAGCGCAGAAAATCGCCGCTAGACGGCCGCCGGAGCGACTTCTGAAACAGTCTCTAAGGTCTGGGCAGGAGGGCGCCGGGGATGGCGGCCGTGACGAAGCAGGCGTGGTAGGTGGTGATGATTTTCGGCCCGAGGCGGCGGGTGAGGGTGACGGGCGGGGTCATGCAGTCAGGCGGCCGGTAGCGTGAGATGAAAAGGCCGGTTTTGTTTTGCAGATTGGCCGCGGGGAACGCGAACGAGCCCCAGCGGTTGAGGTTCAGGCCGGCGATGGGCACGTTGGCAGGCGCGTAATAGGCAAGGGCGGCGGCGGTTGCGTAGTCGTCCGAGGTGATGAACGCGGGTGTGGGCGTGAGATTGGCGGCGGCGGCGGCGAGGTCTGGCCAGCCGGCTAATTGAAGGGCGGAAGGGTCGCTGCGCGGCGGCAAAGGCAGAAAATGCGTGAGCGCCTGGGCGTAGGCGATGGCGGTGAGGAAAAACCCGGTGGCCAGAGCGGGTTTGAGCCAGCGGCGCAGGGTTGCCATCGGCAGCGCCGCGGCGGCGAGGCAGGCGGAGGGGTAGAGCACGGCGAGCCAGTTGGCCTGCACGCGGTCCGAGAGCACGTGTTCCAGAAACACCACGCCGGGGACGAGGGTGATCCAAACCAGCAGCGACGCGGCCGGAGCGGGCGACAGCCGTAACTTCCACAGGCCGCCGGCCACAAGGAAGAAGATGACCGGCGTGAACAGTGCCAATTGCCCGGCCCAGAATTCGCCGAGGAATTGCAGGGGGCGGGGAATGACGCCTGCCAGGGATGGCTTGGGGGGGAAATATGGCTGGGGAACACTGGGGACAACAAGCCCGTTCCCGGCCGGTTGGGAGGCGGGAAAAATGAACTCGCGGCCGCCTTGTTTGAGGAAACTGGCCCAATGGTGGGAGGCGTTCCAGGCGATGTCCGGCGCGAAGATGAGCCCGGCGAGCAGCATGGCGCCCCACGGCCAGGGGGTACGCAACGTGGCGCGGCCCTCGGGTGAGGTGAGCAGCCAGATGAACACCGCGGCGATGAACAGGACGGCGGTGTATTTGGAGAGCAACGCCAAGCCGGCGGCGAGGCCCACCGCCAGCCACCAGCGCGGGTTGCCGCTGGTGATGAGCCGCGCCAGGGCGGCGAGGCCGGCGGTCCAGAAAAACAGCAAGGGTGCATCCGGCGTGATGAGGATGGCGCCGGTGCCGACCATTAAGGTGGCGTTGAGCAAAGCGGCGGCGATGAGGCCGGCCTGGCGGTGGGGGAAGAGTTGTTCACCGGCGTCCCACACCAGGAGGGAGCCAAGGGCGGCGGCGATAGGGCCGAGCAGGCGGATGCCAAGGGGGGTGTTGCCCAGCAGCATGGTGCCGGCGCGGATCCAGTAGGCGACCATGGGCGGGTGGTCGAGATAACCCGCTTGCAGATGCTGCGACCAGAGGAAGTAGTAGGCTTCGTCCGGTGCCAGGGGCACGCGGGCCGCGACCGCGAGCCGCAGCAAAGTGAGCGCGGCCAGCGCCAGAACCGCGAGGCGCATGGTTAGCGCACGCGCCAGACCAGGGTGGCGGAGACCGCGTAGTTCCAGACCACGCCGATGACGGCACCGGCGGCGCCGGAGAACAGGCTGGAGCCGTTTTCGGCGTACAAGGCGCGGGCGATGCCGACGTTGGCGATGGCGCCGAGGCTGCATACGGCGAGGAAAAGCACCAGGCCGCGCCAGGCGCGCGGGCCTTTGAGGCGCTGGGCGCGGTAGGTGAGCTGGTTGTTGAGTTGGAAGTTGGCGACCATGGCGATGATGGTGCCGATGGTCTGGGAGGTGGCGAAGTCCAGCCCGCTGGAACGTGCGAGGGCGAGCACCAGCACGTTGATAAGCACGCCGAAGGCGCCGACCAAAGCGAAGGAGATGAAGCGGAGCGGGACCGTGCCGCCGAGCATTTTGTCAATGAGCAAACCCGCGAACTGGGCGAGGACGAGGGCGTCGAGCTTGCTCACGCCGGCGGTGCGGGGGCGGAATTTGTAGGGGATTTCCACGATGTTCAGCTTTTGCGGCGAGGCGAGGATGAGGTCCAGCAGGATTTTGAAGCCCTGGCCGGTGAGGCGGGAGGCGAGTTGCTCGAACAGGCCCCGGCGCAGGAGAAAAAAGCCGCTCATGGGGTCGGTGATGGTGGTTTTGGTGACGAGCTGGGCGACGCGGATACCGGTTTCGGAGAGCTTGACCCGCAGGGGAGAGGACAGGCCGGAAGAGTCACCGCCCTCGACATGGCGGGAGCCGACGGCCATGTCCGCGCCCGCCGCGACGGCTTCGAGCATTAAAGGCAGGCGGGTTTCGTCATGCTGCAGATCGCCGTCGATTACCGCGACATAATCGGCCGAGGAGGACAACGCGCCCTCGATCACCGCCGAAGAGAGCCCACGGCGGCCGACGCGGCGGATGCAGCGCACGCGAGGGTCCGTGCGGGCAATCTCGCGCGCGGCGGCGGCGGTGCCGTCCGGGCTGTCGTCGTCAACAAACACAACTTCCCACGCCAGACCCGCCAGCGCGGCATCCAACGCCTTCACCATCGGCGCCACATTGGCCCGCTCATTATAACACGGCACGACAACGGTGAGGGTTGTGCTCAAGTGTTTGGTCCTAGGTTAGGGAAGACCAAGGGGCTCTGCCCCCTGGACCCCCGCTAAGGGCTAGCCCTTAGAACCCGCTAGTCAGGGTCTTGGGTGGGAGGGGGAATTCGCCCGATGGGCCTGTGGTCATTTGCTTTGGCCTGCGCGGGCGAGTTCCCCCTCCCACCCAAGACCCTCATTAAAGGATTGCAAAGGCTAGCCTTTGCTGGGGGTCCAGGGGGTAAAACCCCCTGGCCTTACTAACCCCAGGACTCAAAGTGCTTCGAGCACGGCCTCGGCGCGGCTGACATCGAAGCCGCCCGGTTCTTCGATGGCGAGGTGGGTTACCACGCCGTCCTGGGCGATGAGGGCGAAGCGTTGGCTACGGATGCCCATGCCGCGGGCGATGAGGTCGAGTTCCAGGCCGAGGGCTTTGGTGAAGGCGGCGGAGCCATCGGCGAGGAAGGTGACGGTTTCGAAGGCTTTGTGGTCTTTGGCCCAGGCGCCGAGGACGAAGGCGTCGTTGACGGCCATGCAGATGATGCGCTCGACGCCTTTGGCTTTGAGAGCGGCGGCGTGTTCGACGAAGCCGGGGAGGTGTTTGGCGCTGCACGTGGGGGTGAATGCGCCGGGGACGGCGAAGAGGACGACCTTGCCGGGGCCGAAGAGGGTTGCGGTATCGGCCTCACGCGGGCCTTCTGGCGTGGCGACCATGAGTTTCATGGCTGGAATTTTGTCACCGATCTTGATCATGCGCTTGGCCCCCTGTTTCCCGAAATATGAGCCTACCTATACGAAGTGCCGGAACTCGTGAAGAGTTGGTAAGAAACGGGGCTGGCGGGCGCGGGGCGGCGAGAATATGGTTGGGGTCATGGCAAAGACTGAGAAACTGAGATTGCGTGATGCGGACTGGCTGACGGGGCAATTGCTGATTGCGATGCCCTCGATGGGGGATCCGCGTTTTGCGCAGAGTGTGATTTTTGTTTGCGCGCATTCGGCCGACGGGGCGATGGGCGTGCTGTTGAACCGGCCGGTGAAGAGCCCGAAGTTTGCGGAGTTGCTGGTGCAGCTGGGCGTGGAGCCGAGCCCGCCGAAGCGCGAGATACGCGTGGGGTCGGGCGGGCCGGTGGAGGATACGCGCGGGTTTGTGCTGCACTCGCCGGACTGGGTGGCCGAGGGCAGCATGCCGGTGGATGAGCATTTTGTGCTGACGGCGAATTTGGAGGTGCTGCAGGCGGTGGCCGATGGCGGCGGGCCGGAGCGGGCGGCGTTGCTGCTGGGGTATGCGGGCTGGGCCGAGGGGCAGCTGGATGAGGAGATTAAGCAGAACGCCTGGTTGAGCGTGCCGGCTGACGAGGCGCTGGTGTATGACACGGATTATGGGAGCAAGTGGCAGCGGGCGCTGGCGAAATTGCGGATTGATCCGGGGATGCTTTCGGGCGAGGCCGGGCGGGCGTGAAGCGCGTTTTGATCGCGACGCATAATGCGGGGAAGTTGAAGGAGTTTGGCGCGCTGCTGGCGCCGCTGGGGATTGAGGCGGTGGGGGCGGGGGCGATGGGGCTGACCGAGCCGGACGAGACGGCATCGGACTTTGCGGGAAATGCGCAATTGAAGGCGCGGGCGGCGGCGGTGGCGGCGGGGATGCCGGCGCTGGCGGATGATTCCGGGCTGTGCGTGGCGGCGCTTGGGGGTGAGCCGGGGGTGTTGTCGGCAAGGTATGCGGCGGGGGATTATCCCACGGCGTTTGCGCGGATTATCGCGGCATGCGGGGCGGCGGGGGAGTGGCGGGCGCGGTTTGTGTGCGCGCTGTGTCTGGCGCAGCCGGATGGGACGACCGCGACGTTTATTGGGCAGGCGGATGGGGTGATTGCGAAAGCACCGCGCGGTGAGGGCGGGTTTGGTTATGATGCGGTGTTTGTGCCGGATGGGTATGAGAAAACGTATGCGGAGCTGGGGGGCGCGGTGAAGGATACGATCAGCCACCGGGCGCGGGCGTTTGCGCAGGTGGTGAAAGGATTGGGCTCCAGCTGTCGCTCAGCCGGTGGTGATGGTTGAGGCGCTGCCCGTTTATGAGGGGCACCACGACGTCGGCGATTTTGTTTGAGGTGGTGAGCACCAGGGCGCTGGCGAAGTGTTCCGCCGAAGCGGGGGAGAGCAGGTAGCTCTGGGCAAGCGCGATGAACGGCGAGGCGATGACAATGACCCAAAGTAGTTCACGCATGGAAAGACCCTCCTTATCCGGTGGTCTTATAGGCTTTTCTGGTTGCTCTGTTGTTTCCGCAAGGTAAAAACCCGTTAAACTCTGGTGGAGTTGGCGGGTTTTCCGCGCGGCGGGGGAATGGGTGGAGCGCTACGCCGGCTCTGGCTGCGCGTCCCCAGCGTGGGCTGTTTGCACGGTGACAATGTCCGGGGTGCGGATGAAGAGCAGCAGCGGGATGGCGGCGATGGAGACGATCAGCAGGAGTTTAAAGTCGTCGTTATAGGCGATGATGGTCGCTTGCTGGTTGATGGCGGCATCGAGCAATGCGGCGCCCTGGGCGGTGGCCGGGTTGAGGAGTTGCTGGGCGGCGCCGGTTTGCAGAATACGGTCAAACGGGGTGATGCGGGCGGCGAGGATGGCGTGGTTGACCTGTGAATTGGCGACCAGCAGGGCTCCGGTGACGGATATGGCGATGGAGCTGCCGAGGTTGCGCATGAGGGCGAAAATGCCCGCGGCCTCGGTGCGCAGATGCGCCGGCAAAGTGGAAAAACTGGTGGTGGCGAGCGGCACGTAGAAGAAGCCGAAACTGAACCCCTGGAGGATGCCGGCGATGATGATGCTGTGCGGCGAGGTGTCGGGGGTCCAGTGCATGGTCATGTACAGCGCATAGGAGCCGGCCAGCAGGCCGATGGCCATGAGCAGGCGGACGTTGACGTTACGCGTCATCAGCCGGCCGCAGAGGATGAGGCCGAAAATGGTGCCGATGCCGCGCGGGGCGAGGTAGATGCCCGCCGTGATGACGGGGTAGTTCATCATATCCTGCAAATACGGGGCGAGCAGGGCCAGGGTGGC
The DNA here is from genome assembly GCA_003164135.1 of Acetobacteraceae bacterium. Taxonomy (GTDB): domain Bacteria; phylum Pseudomonadota; class Alphaproteobacteria; order Acetobacterales; family Acetobacteraceae; genus Acidocella. The sequence goes on along the minus strand of PLSD01000134.1, from coordinate 50,387 downwards.
GAACATGACGCTGCCCATGACGAAGATGAAGACCAGGCCGATGAGGAAATTGACGTCGGTGAAGAGCGACAGGGTGAGGAAGGGTTTGGGCGCCAGCGCGGACTGTACCGCGAAGATGTAGAGGCCGAGGCCGGCGATGCAGGCTTCGGCGGCGATCTCGTAGGAGCTGAACCAGTTGAGCATTTCGCCACGGTCCAGCATGGCCTGGAAGGCGCCGATGGCGATGCTGAGGGCGAGGAAGCCGGTCCAGTCGAGCTTGGCTTTTTGGTTGTGTGGGGTCTCGTGCAGGAAGAACAGCAGGCCGAGGCCAGCGAAAATGCCGACCGGGATGTTGATGTAGAACACCCAGCGCCAGGAGATGTTTTCCGTGAGCCAGCCGCCGAGCATGGGGCCGACGACGGGGCCGAGCGTGCTGCCCATGCTCCATAGCGCCATGGCGGGGCCGCGGCGCTCCAGGGGGTAAATGTCAAACAGCACGGCTTGCGAGAGCGGGACCAGGGCGGCGCCGAACGCGCCTTGCAGGAGGCGGCAGATGACGATTTGCATCAGGCTTTGCGAGAGGCCGCAGAGTGCCGAGGCGATGGTGAAGCCGGTGATGGCGATGACGAAAAACCGGGTGCGGCCGAAGCGGGCGGCGAGGAAGCCGGTGGGGGCGGTCATGACAGCGGCGGCGACGATGTAGCTGGTGAGGACCCAGTTGATCTCCTCCTGGCTCGCCGACATGGAGGCCTGCATGTAGGGCAGGGCGACGTTGGCGATGGTGCCGTCAATGGCCTGCAGCGAGGTGGCGAGGACGACGCAGGCCGTGATGAGCTGGCGGCGGCCTTCGGTCATGGCGGCGGGGGTCATGGCGGGCGGGGTGGGGTGCATCTCCGGAATTGCCGTGAACCTTGGTGGGGGTTTTGCGTTGGTACGCTAGTAACCTAATTTTCCGGAAAGCCCAAGCGCGGTTTGCACGGCATCTGGCCGGAGGATTTGCGGGAGGATGACCGGGGTGGCGGCGCCGGGGGGGTAATACAGGTAGAGCGGCACGCCGTCGCGGTGGTTGGCGGCGAGGAGGGCGGTGATGGCGGGGTTTTTGTTGGTCCAGTCGCCGACCAGGAGGGCGACGTGGTGTTGCGCGAAGGCGGCTTGTACGGCGGGGTTTTTGAGGGTGGTGGCCTCGTTGACCAGGCAGGTGACGCACCAGGCGGCGGTGAGGTCGATGAAGACGGGGGTTTGCGCGGTGCGGAGCTGGGCGAGGGCGGCGGCGGTGTAGGGTTGTGCGCCGGGGAGTGTGAGGGCGGGGGCGAGGAGCTGGGTGCGCAGCAGGGGGAGCAGCAGGAGCGGGACGAGGGCCAGGGGGCGGAGGTTTTTGCGGGTCAGGGCCAGGGTGAGCAGGGCGGCGCCGGTGAGGAGCAGCAGGAAACCGGGGGTGCCGGTTTGGTGGAAGAGGACCCAGGCGAGCCAGGCGAACGTGGCGGCCATGGGGAGAGCGAGGGCGCGTTGCAGGTAGAGCATCCATGGGCCGGGGCGCGGGATGAAAAGCGCGAGGCGGGGGATGCTGGCCAGCAGCAGGAACGGGGCCGAGAGGCCGAGGCCGAGGCTGAGGAATATGCCGATGGCGGTGAGCGGTGGGGCGGCGAGGGCGGCGGCGACGGCGGTGCCCATGAATGGGGCGGAGCAGGGGGTGGCGACGATGACGGCGAGCGCGCCGGTGGAGATGCTGTGCTGGGCGGGGACGCGGCCCAAAGCGGCGGGGGACACGATCTCGAACAGTCCCGCCAGGTTGAGGGTGAGGGCGAAGATGACCCAGGCGATGATGGCAACGAAAATGGGCGATTGGAATTGGAAGCCCCAGCCGGCGGCGGTGCCGAGCGCGCGCAGGGTGAGCAGGATGCCGCCCAAGGCCAGCATGGTGATGAGGACGCCGAATGTGTAGCCGAATGCCTCGTGGCGGATTTTGGTTTCCGCGCCGCCCAGGCGGGAAATAAGCACGGCCTTCATGGCAAGAATGGGAAACACGCAGGGCATGAAATTGAGGATGAGACCGCCGAGGAAGGCGAGCAGCAGATAGGGCGGGTGCGTGGGCGGCGGGCCGACGGTGGGTGCGAGGGTGAGGGATTGCGTGGCGCCGGTGGGGTCGGTGAGTTCGAGGATGCCGGTGAGTTGCGGGTGGTTGGGCAGGAGGGTCAGGCTGAGGGTGAGGCCGGTGGGGGTGAAGGCGAGCGGCTGCGGCGCTGAGTTGACCAGTGTGCCTTGGGCCGTGGGGAAGAAATGCGCGGTGGCGACCTGGGCGGAGGTGGGGCCCGTAAGCGTGAGGATGCCGTCTGGCGCGATGGTGGCGGGGAAGGGTGAGGGGATGGTTTTGGGCGGGGTGAAGAGGGAGGCTTCAGGCGAGGGGCCGCCGGTTAAGGGGAGCGTGAAGGTTGCGTGCTCGGGGATGCAGATGTCTGAGCAGACGAGCCACTTGGCGGTGGCCACGATGCTTTGCCCCGCGTTGTTGGCGGTGAAGGGGAGCAGGGCGTTGCCCGAGAGGACGTAGGCGGTGACGGGGCCTTGGGTGAGCAGCTCGGGCGGCGGGAAGCTGAGCGGGCCGAAGCTAGTGGGGGTGGCGGGGGTGAGTTGCGGGGGGAAACCGGCGTCACCGGGGTTGGACCAGTAGATGTGCCAGCCTGGGGCGAGGGCGAATTGCAGGGCCAGGTGGACGGTGGGGCCGGTGTTGGTGGAGGAGATGAGGCGGACGGTGTCCCGCGGGGAGGTGAAAAAATTGCTGGTGGCCCCGAATGCGAGGCCGGGGATGAGCAACAATAAAAGGAGCAGGGCGCGCATGGGGGGAATATCGCACGGACGGGCGGGTGGTGGTATCCGGGGGCGATGACCGACGATTTGCCCGTGAATGATGTGCTGCCAGCACTACTGGATTGTCTGCTGACGCAGGAGCGCAATGCCGTGTTGGTGGCGCCGCCGGGGGCGGGGAAGACGACGCTGGTGCCGCTGGCGCTGCTGCGGGCGGGGGTGGCGGGGAAGATTCTGCTGCTGGAGCCGAGGCGGCTGGCGGCGCGGGCGGCGGCGCAACGGATGGCGGGGCTGCTGGGCGAGGCCGTGGGCGGGCGCGTTGGGTTTCGCACCCGGCTGGAGAGCGCGGTTTCGGGCGATACGGTGGTCGAGGTGATTACCGAGGGGCTGCTGACCAGCCGGTTGCTGGCCGACCCAGGGCTGACCGGGGTGGCGCTGGTGATTTTTGACGAGGTGCATGAGCGGAGCCTGGATGCGGATTTGGGCCTGGCGCTGGTGCTGGATTTGCAGCGCACGCTGCGGCCGGAGCTGCGGATATTGGCGATGTCGGCCACCGCGGAGGCGGAGAAGATTGCGGGGCTGCTGGATGCGGCGGTGATCGAGAGCGATGGGCGGATGCATGAGGTGGCGGTGAGCCACAGCAAGCGGGATATTCCCACCGCGCGGGAGTTGCCGGAGGCGGCGGCGAAGGCGGTGCGCGAGGCGCTGGTGGCGCATAAAGGCGATGTGCTGGTGTTTCTGCCGGGCATGGCGGAAATCCGGCGGACGCAGACGGCGTTGCAGGGGGTGCCGGCGCTGGTGCTGCCTTTGCATGGCGATTTGTCGCCGGCGGCGCAGGATTTGGCGTTGCGCGAGCATGAGCAGCGGCGGGTGGTGCTGGCGACGTCAATTGCCGAGACGTCTCTGACCGTGCCGGGGGTAAGGATTGTGATTGATGGCGGGTTCCGGCGCGCGCCGAAATTGGATGTGGCGAGCGGGCTGACGCGGCTGGCGACGTTGCGGATCAGCCGCGCGGCGGCGGTGCAGCGGGCGGGGCGCGCGGGGCGGCAGGGGCCGGGGGTGGCGATCCGGCTGTGGTCCGAGGCGCTGCATCGGGGGTTGCCGGGGTTTGAGACGCCGGAGATTTTGGAGGCTGAGCTTTCCGCATTGGAACTGGCGTGTTCCGCCTGGGGCGAGCGGAGCGAAAACCTGCCGTTTGTGGATGCGCCGCCGGCCGGGGCGGCGAAAGTGGCGCGGGCGCTGCTGGAGGATTTGGGGGCGCTGGATGCGGCCGGGCGGATTACGCCGCTGGGGCGCGAGATGGCGCGGCTGCGCGCGGCGCCCCGGTTGGCGGCGATGATGCTGGCGGGGGAGACCAAGGCGGAGCGCGCGCTGGCGGCGGATTTGGCGGCGATATTGGAGGAGCGGGATGTGTTGGGGCGGGATGCCTCGGCGGATATTTTACTCCGGCTGGAGGCGCTGGCGGGGAAAATCGAGGGTGACCGGGCCGGGCTGGCGCGGGTGCGGCAGGCGGCGAAGATTTATCGCAACCGGTTGGGCGTGGGGGCGATTCCGGGGATTGGCGATGCCGGGGCGTTGCTGGCGGCGGCGTTTCCGGACCGGATTGGCCAGGCGCGCGGGGAGCCGGGGTCTTATCGGTTGTCAGGCGGCGGCAGCGGGGCGCTGGGGCCGACGGACCCGTTGCGGCGGGCGCGGTTGCTAGTGGTGGCGTCGCTGGAAGCGAAAGGTGCCAAAATACGGCTGGCGGCGGGGCTGGATGCGGAGGATTTGCCGCCGGTGCTGCGGGGGCGGTGCAAGCGGGTGCGGGAGTCAGGGTTTGATCCGGCCAGCGGGGGCGTGGTGCTGCGGGAACGGGTGCGGCTGGGGGCGCTGGTGTTGTCTGACAAGTATTTGCCGCCGGAACCGGACGAGGTGCAGGCGGCGCTGGCGAAGGCGGTTTCCACACGGATGGAGGCCCTGGATTGGAGCGAGGCGGCGGAGAATTTGTGCGCCCGCGTGGCGGTGATGCGGGGGGTGGAGCCGGAGTATCCGGATTTGTCGCGGGCGGCTTTGGCGGCGGGCGTTGAGGAGTGGTTGGCGCCGTATCTGGCGGGGATGAGTAATCTGCGTGAGGTGAAAAGCGTGGATTTGGGGACTGTGCTGCGGGGGATGATGACGCGTGAGCAGGCGGCGCGGGTGGATAAGGAGCTGCCGGTGGCGCTAAAACTGCCGCATGGCGAGGTGCGGGTGGATTATACCGGGCCGGTGCCGGTGGCCGCCGCGCGGGCGAAGGCGTTTTACGGGCTGGATGCGACGCCGAAACTGGCGGGCGGGAAAGTGGCACTGCAAATCGCATTGTTATCCCCCGCCGGGCGGCCGATTGCGATTACTGGTGATCTGGCGGGGTTCTGGCGCGGCGGCTGGGCGGATGCGCGGCGGGATATGCGGGGGCGGTATCCGAAACATGACTGGCCGGAAGAGCCTTGGAAGTAGGGGCGGGGCGATTGACAGCGCAACGAAACCCTGGGAGTTCGGAGGGTGGATGCGCAACGCTGGGTTGACGGGCCGCAGGCAGGGAGACAAGCCATGAAGGTCCGTGATTTTGGCGTTACAGCGTGCTTGGCCATGATGCCGGTGCTGCTGGTGCTTACCGGCTGCTCGGAAGGGGCAAGCACGCAGGCCATGACGGTCACGGCGCCGCCGTGACCGCGAGCCTGCAGAACGCCTTCACGGTGGGGCCGGTGAACGGCGGGAGGAACACCAATCCGCTGTGGAAGTCCCAGGTTTCGGATGACAATTTCCAGGCGGCGCTGTCGCAGTCACTCTCGGCGCAGTCGATGCTGGCCAGTGGCGCGCCGCGCTATACGCTCAATGTGCAGCTTGTGTCGCTACGGCAGCCCTTTATGTCGTTGAATACCACCGTAACCGCGGATGTGCATTACACCGTGGTGAGTGCGGCTAATAACAAGGTCGCCTTCGACACTGAAATCACCACACCCTACACCGCGCCCTATTTGCAGCAGCCGATCGACATTATACGCCTGAAGGATGCGAATGAGGGGGCGATGGCGGCGAATATCCAGGCGCTGTTGGGGCAGTTAAACGCCGCCGGGCAGCCGGGGCAGCCGCTTGGCCAGTGAAGCCGAAGGGGAGTCGGCACGACACAAATGCATGCATTCGCGCGACACCCCTCACGATGCGGTTAGCGTCGGGTAAGAGCGCTTGATCCGGGCTGGGGGTGAGATTAGCGTGTGAACCATGTCCACTCTTTCCATGCACTCGCCGGTTGGCGATCTGACTTTGTTCGCCGAGGACGAGAAAATCGTCGCGCTGGAATGGGGGTGGGGGAGCGTGCAGGAGCCTTCGCCGGTGCTGGTGCGGGTGAAAGCGGCGCTGGAAGCGTATTTTGACGGCGAGGCGCTGCCTGGTGATCTGCCGTTGAACCCGGCGGGGAGCGCGTACCGGCAGAAAGTGTGGGCGGCATTGCGGCAAATTCCGGCGGGGGAGACGCGCAGTTATGCGCAGATCGCCGCCGTGGCGGGCGGATCGGCGCGCTCCGTGGGCGGGGCGAATGCGGCGAACCCGATACCGATACTGATACCCTGCCACCGCGTGCTGGGGACAACCGGGCTGGGCGGGTACTCGGGCGGCGAGGGGCTGGAGACCAAGCAGGCGTTGCTGAATTTGGAAAAACTGGCGGGAGCCAAGAGCCGATGATGAGCAAGGCAATCCGCATCCACGCCGTCGGCGGGCCGGAAGTGATGAAGTGGGAGCAAGTGCCGACGCCGCAGCCAGGGCCGGCCGAGGCGCTGATCCACCATGAAGCGGTGGGGCTGAACTATATCGACGTGTACTTCCGCACCGGACTTTATAAGACGCAGCTGCCGGCGATTTTGGGCATGGAAGGCGCGGGGGTGGTCGTCGCCGTGGGGGACGAAGTACAGAATGTGAGCCCAGGTGACCGCGTGGCCTATGCCGGCGGGCCGCTGGGCGCCTATGCGACCGAACGGGTGATTAACGCCGAACGGCTGATAAAGCTGCCCGACAGCATCGATTTTACGGACGCCGCGGCGATGATGCTGCAAGGCATGACCGCGCAATACCTGCTGCACCGGACGTTTAAAGTGCAGGCGGGGCAAACCATACTGGTGCATGCGGCCGCCGGCGGGGTGGGGTTGATCCTCTGCCAATGGGCCAGCTACCTCGGCGTGAACGTCATCGGCGTGGTCTCAACACCCGAAAAAGCGGCGATAGCGGCGGCGAACGGGGCGAAACATACCATCGTCGGCTATACCGGGCTGGCGGCGGAAGTGAAACGCATAACCGGCGGCGCCATGGTGCCCGTGGTGTACGACAGCGTGGGACGCGATACCTTCAATACCAGCCTGGATTGCCTGGCACCGCTGGGCATGATGGTGAGCTACGGCAATGCCTCCGGACCCGTGCCGCCATTCGATATCAGCGTGCTCAGCAACAAGGGCAGCCTGTTCCTCACCCGCCCAGGCTTTGCCACCTATACCTCCAACCGCGCCGATATGCTCGCATGCAGCACCAGCCTGTTCGCCGCCGTGGCCAAGGGAATCGTAAAAATCCAGGTGAACCAAACCTTCCCGCTGGAACACGCCGCCGCAGCACACGAAGCCCTGGAAGCCCGGAAAACCACCGGCAGCACGGTGCTGTTGCCCTGAAAATGGGCTTGTTAGACCAAGGGGGCTTTGCCCCCCTGGACCCCCCAGCAAAGGCTCGCCTTTGCAATCCGCTAATTAGGGTCTTGGGAGGGAGGGGGAACTCGCTTCCAAAGGCCTCGTCATGATACAAAGACCTGAGCGAGCGAGTTCCCCCTCCCTCCCAAAACCCTCACTAATGCCGATCGAAGGGCGCGGCCCTTCGCGGGGGTCCAGGGGGCAGCGCCCCTTGGCCTTGCTTGCCCTTTTTCTGGCAATTGCCACCGTGCTGTCGGTGGTTTTTCTGGACCGTCCCGTGGCTTTGTATTTTGCGGGGGTGGTGCAGTGGCGGTGGGTTTTTCAGGGGTTGGCGGTGCCTTCGTTGCTGGCTTTGCCGGGGGCGGGGGTGGTTTTGCTTGTGGCGGTTTGGCGGCGGTTGCGGGGGTTGGGGCCGGTTGGGCGGGTTTGGTTGTTGATGAGTGTGGCGACGCTGGCGGGGACGGCGGCGAAGGATGAGTTGAAGTGGATGTTTGGGCGGTCGTGGCCGTGGGCGTGGTTGCAGGCTGATGTTTATGGATTTCATCCATTCACGAATTCGATTTATTATGGCGGGTTTCCTTCGGGGCATACGGCTTATATTTCGGCGCCGTTGTGTGTGTTGTGGGTATTGGCGCCGCGCTGGCGGGTGGTGTGGGGCGGGGTGATATTCCTGGTCATGCTGGGGCTGGTGGGGGCGAATTATCATTTTGTGGGGGATGTGCTGGCGGGGCTGCTGACCGGAGTGTTGTGCGCCTGGGGCACGCTGGTGCTGATGGGGCGCGATTGAAACAGCCTCTGCGCGAGCTGATGCGGGCGCGGCGGTTTGCGCCGTTGTTCTGGACGCAGGCGCTGGGGGCGGTGAACGATAACATGTTCAAGAACGCGCTGGTGGTGCTGGCGTTGTTCCGGCTGGCGCATTTGGGGCCGGTGGTGGTGGCACTTTCGGGCGGGGTGTTTTTGCTGCCTTATGCGGTGTTTTCGGCGACGGCCGGGCAGATTGCCGATGCGGGGGAGAAGTCGCGGCTGATCCGCTGGGTTAAATTCTGGGAGCTGGGGCTGATGCTGCTGGCGAGTGCGGGGTTTGTTCAGGGGAGTTTTACCGTGCTGCTGGCGGTGCTGTTCGGGCTGGGGATGCAGGCGGCGTTTTTCTCGCCGTTGAAATACGGGATTTTACCGGACCATCTGGCCGGGGAGGAACTGGTGGCGGGGAACGGGCTGGTGGAGGCGGGCACGTTTACCGGGATTTTGCTGGGGACCGTGGCGGGGGGCGTGCTGGTATTGTTGCCGGAGGGGGCGTGGCTGGCCTCGGGCGCGTGCCTGGCGGTGGCGGCGGCGGGGATTTTTGCCGCGTACCGGATACCGGTGGCGCCGCCGGCGCAGCCGGGGTTACGGCCGGGGTGGAATTTTGCCGCCGAGACATGGGGGCTGGTGCGGCTGGCGCGGGAGAATGCGCCGGTGTGGTTTGCGATAAATGGGATCAGCTGGTTCTGGGCGGTGGGGGCGACGTTGCTGGCGGCGTTTCCGACCCTGGCGCGCGAGGTGCTGCATGCGGATGGGCATGTGGTCACGTTGATGCTGGGGGTGTTTGCCGTGGGGGTGGGCATTGGCTCGCTGGCGGTGGCGCGGTTTGTGAAGGATGCGGCGTTGCTGGCCTATGTGGCGGCGGCGGGGGTGGGGATTTCAGTTTTTACCGCGGATTTTGCGGTGACCGCGTTGCGGGCGGGGGATTTGGTTTCCGTGCCGGCGGTGCTGGGGTGTTTCGCGGGGTGGCATCTGCTGGGGGATTTGCTGCTGCTGGCGGTGTTCGGGGGGGCGTTTTCCGTGCCGCTGTATGTGTTGCTGCAGGAGAAATCCGCGCCTTCGCACCGGGCGCGGATGGTGGGGGCGAATAATGTGATGAACGCGCTGGCGAGCGTGCTGGCGGCGGGGGTGACGGCGGCGCTTTATGACAAGGGCGTGGGCGCGCCGGTGGTGTTGCTGCTGGTGGCGGCGGGGAATGTGTTTGTGGCGTGGTGGATTTTTATAAGGGTGCGGCGCGGGGTTTAGTCCTGACCGGGACTGACCAAAACAACGCTGGCGGGCGCCGCGGATTTGGCTTTTGGCAGCAGCAGGGCAGCCGCGGTGGCGAACGGGGTGAGCAGCAGGGTGAAAATGCGGTGCGGGTCGGTGCCCGGCTGCAACACGCCGAAGCGCAGGCGCGGGGATTGCTGTTGCGGGATGGAGAGGGTGCCGAACATCCAGTCAAAAATCGCGAGGAAGCTGCCGAGGTTGCTGTTGTAATGCGCGGGGTCGAGCGAGTGGTGAATCTGGTGGTGCGCCGGGCTGAGCAGCAGGCGGCCGGGGAGGCCGCGCAGGGGTATCCAGAATTGTGAATGTTGCAGGTGAACCAAGAGGAAAAAGAAAACGACCGAAATGATGTTGCTGTTGCCGATGAGGAAAATGTTCAGGCTTTTGCCGGCGGCGTAGGTGAACATGCCATGGAGCAGGCCAGCACTCAGCGCGACGGCATCGACGAAGATTAATGTGTCAACGGGATGCACGCGAAAGACGGTTAGCGGGGTCAGGACCTCGGCGGAGTGATGGGTTTTGTGGAACTCCCAGAGCAGGGGGATTTTATGTTTGCAGTAATGGTCCACGTAGTAGCCGAATTCGTAGCCGAGGAAGGCGGCGAAGGTGAGGCCGGCGCGTAAGGTCCAGTCCGGCAGGGTGGAGGGGGCGTGGGCGCCGAAGGTGGCGGTGAGGGTGTGGACCACGAAATGGGAGACGGCGCCGCCGGAAATGAGGCCCCAGCCGACGAGGGCGCCCATGGCGAAGGTGTTGACCAAATAATAAAACAGATCCGCGTAGGTGGAGCGGGTGAAGAGGATGCGGCGCGAGGCGAGCAAGGCCCGCAGGATGGCGCGCGGGCGAACGCGGCCGTGCCGGCTGTGCTGGCGCCACGCGAGATAGGCGGTGGCGAGGACGAGGGCGGCGGCAAGCTGGGGCAGCGAGAAGATCGTGGCCGGGGAGAGCAGCATGGCTGCCGCCTGGTGTATCTTGTCGATCTGGAGCTTGAACAGATTGAGCATGCAGGTCCTGCGCCGGAGGCGGTTATGGACCGTACATTATTTTATTTCCATGCCGGTGCAAAGCGGCCGGTGCAAAGCGCGGCGGGGCGGGATTATTTGATTTGACAGGTCACATGCGGCGGGGGGCAGATGGCGCATGCGCTTCTGGATTTTGCTTCTGGTTTTTTGTGTGTTCGCGGGGCCGGTGCGGGCGAAGGATTATTATTTTACCGCCTCCGACGGGGCCAGGCTGCACTATACCGAGAAGGGGCCGAAAGGGGCGCCGATTCTGGTGTTTGTGCCCGGATGGACCATGCCGGGGTGGATTTTCACGCCGCAGACCCTGTATTTTGACCGGAAATATCAGGTCGTGGAGTTCGATCCACGCGGGCAGGGGGTCTCCGAGGTTGCCGGGAGCGGATATGACCCGGTGCGGCGGGGTGAGGATATTGGCGAGCTGCTCGACCGGTTGCCGGGGAAGGTGGTGGTCGTGGGCTGGTCGCTCGGCGTGCTGGATACGCTGGCGTATATTCACCAGAACGGGGAAGCGAAGCTGGCGGGGCTGGTGCTGATTGATAATTCGGTGGGCGAGAACCCGCCGCCCACACCGGGGCCGTATCATGCGCCTTACCATGGGAGTGCGGCGGTGGGGCGCGACGCGCAGATGCATGAGTTTGTCTGCGGCATGTTCGAGAGCCGGCAATCCCCCGCGTATTTGAACCGGCTGACGCAGGTGTGTTTGCGGCTGCCCGCGGACGATGCGGAGGCGCTGCTGCACTACCCGGTGCCGCGGGAATATTGGAAGGCGGCGTTGCTCTCCACGGACGTGCCGGTGCTGTATGTGGTGCGGCCGCATTTGCAGGCGCAGGCGGAGAATTTGCAGCGGGACAGGCCGAATACGAGTATTGCGATGTTTCCCAAAGCAGGCCATGCGCTGTTCGTGGATGAGGCAACCCGCTTCAACGCGTTAATGAGCCATTTTCTGGAAAATTCTGTCTGGTGATAAAATTTCTGCCGTTGTTTTTGGTCTCCGCCGCGGCGGTGGGGATGGAGACCGCGCTGACGCGCTATTTCGCCGTCGCGAGCTGGTCGGATTATGGATACTGGGTGATTTCCATCGTGATGGTGGGGTTTGCGTTTTCCGGCGTGTTTCTGGCGCTGGCGCGGGAATTTCTGGTTAAGCGCGCGGCGGTGCTGTTCGCGGTGCTGCCCTCGGTTTTGGTGGCAAGCGGGGCGCTGGGGTATTTTGCGACCATACTCAACCCGTTTAATCCGCTGCAGTTGCAGAACCCGGCGACTTACTTGCCGCAGTTGGGGAATATCGGGCTGTATTACGCGGCGCTGCTGCCGTTTTTCTTCGGCGCGGGGCTGTTTATTTCGCTGAATTTTGTGACCAACGCGCAGTGGATCGGGCGGGTGTATGCGGCTGATTTGACCGGGTCGGGGGTTGGCTCGGTGCTGGTGCTGGCGCTGATGTATTTTGTGCCGCCGTTCGAGCTGGTGCCGGTGCTGCTTCCTGCGCTCGCCTTGGCCGCGTGGTTTGTCGGCAAATACCGCGTGCGCGCGGGGGTGGCTGCGGTTTTAGTGCTGGCGATGGCGGAATTGCTGCTGGCGCTCGGGCCGCAGGCGGCGGTTAGCCCATACAAGCCGGTGTATCCGCCGTTGCATACGCCCGGTGCAAAAGTGCTGGCGCAAGTGGAGCGGCCGCAGGGGGAGTATTTGCTGCTCGATGATTTCACCGAGCGGGTGAACACGGATATTTCCAACGATGCGGCGATGCTGGGCTATGCCGATCCGCCGCGCAGTTTTGGGCTGTACCGGGATGGGATTCGCATTGCCAGCCTGCCCAAGCCGGGGGTGGTGGCGAGCGGTTATGCGCCGGGTGCGCTGGATGCGCTGCCCTATGCGCTGGTGCCAAAGCCGGATGTGCTGCTGGTGGGGTCTTCCGGCGGGTTCCGGGTGGCTGAGGTGCTGGCGCTGGGGGCGGCGCATGTGACGGCGCTGGAGCCGGAGCCGGTGCTTTACCAGGCGTTGATGCATGGACTTGGCGGCTCGCCGGCGTATCCAGCGGATGCGCGGGTGAGTATTTTGGATACGCCGCCACGCGCGGCGGTGGCGGGCCGGCATCAATACGACGTAATCGATATTTCCGCCGACTTCATGGATGCGGCGCCGGCGAATGTTTATGCGGTCTCGGCGCAGGGGTTTGCCGCTGATCTGGCGGACTTGAAGCCGGGTGGCGTGCTCTCGGTGCCGGTGTCGATCGAGGATTTTCCGGCTTATGCCTTGCGGATGCTGGCGAGCGTGAAGGCGGCGCTGGCGCTGCGCGGGATACATGACAGCCAAGGATATGTGGTGGTTTACCGCTCAGCGTGGAATGCGCGGATACTGGTGAGCAATGCACCGTTCACCGCTGGCGAGGTCAGCGCTTTATTAAAGTGGTGTAATGACCGCTCGTTCGATGTCTCGTATTATCAGGGCATCGATGTAACCGCCGCGCGGGATAATTTGTATAATGACCTGCCGGCGGTGTCGTTTAATGATGATACGGTGACATCTTTGGGCGCCGACGATTCCATTGCCGATGAGGCGGGCGGGTTGCTGGCGGGGCAGCAAACCGTGTCGGCGCAGGCGTTTGATCTGCGGCCGGCGAGTGATGACCGGCCGGCGTTTTATGCGATTTTGCGGTTGGGCAAACTCTCGCTGTTGCTGGCGCGGTTGCAGATATTGCCGCAGGGTGAGATCGGCGCGCTGGTGAATTTGGCGGTGCTGGCGCAGGCGGTGGTGATTGCGTTCTTGGTGCTGCTGGTGCCGTTGGCCGCACCGCGCGAGCCGGGGGGGCGCAAGGTTGCTCTGCTGCGGTCGGTTTTTTATTTTCCCGCGCTGGCGCTGGGGTTCTTGTTTTTGGAGATTTTTGGCATCGAGCGGGCGAGCGCGTTCCTCGATGACCGGGCGGCGGGGTTCTCGCTGGTGATCAGCGCCATGCTGATATTCTCCGGGTTGGGTAGTTTTGTCTCCGGAAAATTCAGTGCCAAGCCTTCGCGGGCAGTGTTGGGGACGGCGCTGGTGGTGCTGGTTTGGGCGGCGGGGGCGATGCTGCTCAGCCCCGGTGCGCTGGCCGGGAGCGACCTGGCATTTGGGTTGAAAACGGCGCTGGTGGTGCTGGCGATGGCGCCGGTGAGTCTGGCCATGGGGCTGCCGTTTCCGCTCGGGCTGGAGCAGGAGGAGCAAAAATTCTACCTGGCCTGGGCCTGGGGGCTGAATGGGGCGTTTTCCGTTGTGGCGACGCCGCTGGCGAACCTGATGTTGCGGAATATAGGATTACATGCGGTTTTAGGCGGCGCGATTGTGATGTATGGGATCGCCGCATTGAGTTTCCCCGCGTACGGAAGAGAGAGAAAGTTTGGTCCAGTTTAACGAGAAATTAAGCCGTCGTGGATTAATGGCGGGAGCGGCCTCACTGGCCGCCCTGCCGGCGTTTGCCAGCAATGGCGCCCCGGACGCCATTACGCCCGCAAGCCCCGCGGCCACCGTGCCCCCTGCCGCACCCCCCGTTACATCCGCGTCGCCAGCCGCCCCGGTGGCGCCAGCACCGGTGGCAACCACGCTCAGCGTGCCGATGACGCCCAATGGCAAGCCTTGGGACAAGGCCGCGTTCGAGGCGGCGATGGCGGCTTCCGGCCGGCCGGTGAGCGTGACCGATACGGAGTTCGCCGCGATCCAGGCGCGCAAGCCGGCGGCGATGAAGTCAATCGAGGCTTATTTGAAGATGCGGCTGGGTTCGGCCGACCCGCTGGTGCTGGCCGCCTTCCAGGCGCTGCCGCGCGAGTATTATCATTATAACTACGAGGAACACCGCTCCACCTGCGGTGAAGCCTATGACCAGCCGGCAAAGCCATGGGCGCTGGGGTATGGCTCGGCGCTCTCGGACTATCTGGGGCAGGCGTATATGACTCAGGTGATTGCGCCCAAACCGGGGGAGGTTTCGCTGGAAATCGGCACCGGGTCGGGGTTCCAGAGTTCGCTACTGTCGCGCATTGTCGGGCAGGCGTATTCCATTGAGATCATCGAGCCGCTGGGCAATGCGGTGAAGAAGATTTTTGCCCCGCTGGGTTACGATAATGTGACCACAAAGGTCGGCGATGGGTATTATGGTTGGCCGGAGCAGAAGGACGGGTTCGATATCATCATCGTGACCTGTGCCGCGCAATACGCGCCGCCGGCGCTGTTTGCGCAGTTGAAGCCGGGCGGGCGGATGATTATTCCCATCGGGCAGCCGTTCAAGCAGGGGCAGGTTTTTTATGTCTACCATAAAGATGCCACGGGCAAGATACATTCACGCCGCGACATGGGATGCTTCTTTATCCCGATGACGGGGACAATGATGAAAGTGCCGGCAGCACAGGCGACCGCCACGCCGGGTTAAAGTTATAGGCGGCTGGGATTGATCAGACTTTTGAGGCTTAAGGGAGAGATTTCGTGGTGAAACCGTTACGTAAGGCTGTGCTTCCGGTGGCCGGGCTTGGGACCCGCTTTTTGCCGGCAACGAAGGCGATGCCGAAGGAAATGCTGACGGTGGTGGATATGCCGCTGATCCAGTACGCGGTGGATGAGGCGCGCGCCGCCGGGATTGAACAGTTCTGTATGGTGACCGGGCGCGGCAAAACCGCGCTGATCGACCATTTTGATATCGCCTTCGAGCTGGAAGCGACGCTGACCGAGCGTAACAAGACCGTGGCGCTGAACCTGCTGCGCTCCGAGGCGATGCCGCCCGGCTCGATTACCACCGTACGCCAGCAGGTGCCGCTGGGCCTGGGCCATGCAATCTGGTGCGCGCGCGCGTTTGTCGGCGATGACCCGTTTGCGATTTTGCTCCCCGACGATCTGGTGCTGAGCAAGACCCCCTGCATGAAGCAACTGGCCGATGTGTACCGTGATACCGGCGGCAATGTGGTGGCTGTGACGGAAGTGCCGCACGAGCAGACCAACCGCTATGGTGTTCTGAAAATCGGCGCGACCGAGGGCAACCGGGTGGAGGTTCTGGGGCTGGTGGAAAAGCCGGCGCCGGAGGATGCGCCGTCGGACCTTGCGATCATCGGCCGCTATGTACTGCTGCCGGAGGTTATTACTTACCTGTCGCAGATGGACCGCGGGGCGGGCAATGAAGTGCAGCTGACCGATGCAATGGCGAAAATGATCGGCCATACGCCGTTCCATGGGCTGAAGTTCGAGGGCAAGCGGTTCGACTGCGGCGACAAGATCGGGTTCCTGGAGGCGCAGATCGCCTTTGCGCTGGCGCGGCCGGAAATGGCGGACGCGGTGCGGGCGTTTTTGAAGAACTACGTCAACGCATGAGGAAGTAATGACATTTTCCCATAAGTTCCACGTCAGCTCGCTGCGCGAGTACGACATCCGCGGCATTGTCGGCGAGACACTGCATGAGGCCGACGCGTTTGCCATCGGCCGGGTGTTCGGTTCCATTGTGACCGAGGCGGGTGGTAAAACCGTGGCCGTGGGGCGTGATGGACGGCTGTCCTCGCCGGCGCTGGAAGCGGCGTTGATTAAGGGGCTGGTGGCCAGCGGGGCGGAAGTGATCGCCATCGGCCAGGGGCCGACGCCGATGCTGTATTACGCCGCCTTTAGCGAACCTACCGATGGCGCGGTGATGGTGACCGGCAGCCACAACCCGCCTAACTACAACGGGTTTAAGATGATGCTGGGGAAGAAGCCGTTCTTTGGCGAGAGCATCATGAACCTGGGTAGGCGCGCGGCGGCGGGTGAGGTTGTGCCCGAGGCGGTAGGCAGCGTGGTGGTTAAGGATGTGTCGGCGGCGTATATTGCGCGGATTATGCAGGACTGGGACGGCGACAAAAAGCTGAACGTGGTCTGGGATAACGGCAATGGCGCCGCCGGTGACGTGCTGACCGAGCTGGTGAAAAAGCTGCCGGGCAAGCATAAAATTCTGAACGGCAAAATTGATGGAACCTTCCCGGCGCATCACCCCGACCCCACCGTGCCGAAGAATTTGGAACAGCTGATTGCCGCTGTGAAGAAGGAAGGCGCTGATGTCGGCGTGGCGTTTGACGGCGATGCGGACCGGATCGGCCTGGTGGATAACGAGGGGCATATTCTGTTCGGCGACCAGTTTTTGATTCTGATGGCGCGCGATGTGCTGCGCGAGCACCCCGGTGGGACGATTATCGCCGATGTGAAGGCCAGCCAGGTGCTGTTCGACGAGGTGGCGAAAGCCGGCGGCGTGCCGCTGATGTGGAAAACCGGGCACTCGCTCATCAAGTCCAAGATGGCGGAGCTGGGCTCGCCGCTGGCGGGGGAAATGTCCGGCCATATATTCTACAACGACAAATGGTACGGGTTTGACGATGCGCTGTATGCCGCGGTGCGGGTGCTCGGTGTGATCTCGCGCTCCGGCGAGAGCGTGGCGCAGTTCCGCGAAAGCCTGCCGCATGTGGTGAATACGCCGGAGTTGCGGTTTGACTGCGCCGAGGACCGGAAATTCGGGGTGGTTAAGGAAGTCGCCGAACGCTTGAAGGCCAGCGGGGAAAAGGTTTCCGATACCGACGGCGTGCGGGTGAATACCGAAGACGGCTGGTGGCTGCTGCGGGCCTCCAACACCCAGGCGGTGCTGGTGGCGCGGGCGGAAAGTACGTCGGAAGCCGGGCTGTCGCGGTTGAAGTCGGAATTGGCGGGGCAGTTGGCGGCATCCGGCATCGCGCCTGATTTCTCCGGGGCGAACGCGGGGCATTAGGTTAAGTAAGGCCAGGGGGCTTTGCCCCCTGGACCCCCAGCAAAGGCTAGCCTTTGCAATCCTTTAATAAGGTTTCTGAGAAGGGCTCGCTCTAGCCTCTCCAAATCCCGTGCGGCGAGCCCTTCTCAGAAACCTTGTCAGGGGTTCCTAAGGGCTAGCCCTTAGCGGGGATCCAAGGGGCAGCGCCCCTTGGCCTTGCTTACTAAGTCCCGAGCCGGGTAGGTAAAGGGCATGTCGATATCGTTTATTAAAATGCATGGCGCCGGGAATGATTTTGTGGTGCTGGATGCGCGTGAGGAAGCGTTGGACCTGCCGGTGGCGGCGGTGCGCGCGATTGCCGACCGGCGCACCGGGGTTGGGTGCGACCAGTTGGTGATTATGGAGCCGGATGCGGAGGGGGCGGACGTGTTCATGCGCATTCTCAACGCGGATGGTTCGGAGTCCGGGGCTTGCGGCAATGCGACGCGCTGCGTGGCGGCGTTGCTGGCGGAGGAGACGGGGGAACGGCGGGTGAGTATTCGCACGATTTCCGGGCTGTTGGGGGCGGAGATTCTCGGGCCTGGGCTGGTTGAGGTGGACATGGGTGCGCCAAAACTTGAGTGGGGCGAGATACCGTTGAGCGGGCCTGCGGATACGTTGCATTTGAACCTGAGCCTGGGGCCGGTGGCGGACCCGGCGGCGTGTTCCATGGGCAATCCGCATGCGACGTTTTTTGTTGATGATTTTTTGCTCCCTATTGAGAACATTGGGCCGTTGCTGGAGAAGCATAAAATGTTTCCCGAGCGGGCGAATATTGGCTTTGCCAAAATCGAGAACCCGCAGCGGATGCGGCTGCGCGTGTGGGAGCGCGGCGCGGGGCTGACATTGGCTTGCGGCTCCGGCGCGTGCGCGGCGGTGGTGAATGCGCAGCGGCGCGGGCTGACCAGCGGGCCGGTGAGCGTGGTGATGGATGGCGGCGAGCTGCTGATTAGCTGGGCCGGCGGCGAGCATGACCATGTGATGATGCGCGGGCCGGCGGTGACGGCGTTCAGCGGCGTGCTGCCGGAGCTTGCATAATGGCGGTTACCGGATTTTTCGGGCGGCTGAAGGCGGGGCTGTCACGCAGTGCCGCCAAGCTGACCGGCGGCATTGCCGAGGTTTTTACCAAGCGCAAGCTGGATGACGAGGCGCTGGAGGAGTTGGAGGAACAGCTGATCGCGGCTGATCTGGGGCCTGCGGTGGCGGCGCGGATAATCAAAAATTTCCGCAGCACCCGGTTTGGCAAGGAAGTAAGCCAGCAGGAGGTGCGCGAGACGCTGGCGGCGGAGATTTCGAAAATTCTGGCGCCGGTGGCGCTGCCTCTGGAAATTGATACGGCGAAAAAGCCGTTTGTAATTTTGATGGCCGGGGTGAATGGCGCGGGGAAGACCACGACCATCGGCAAGCTGGCGGCGCGCTACCGCGAGGCGGGGCTGGTGCCTATGATGGCGGCCGGCGATACGTTTCGCGCCGCGGCGGTGGAGCAGTTGCAGGTGTGGGGTGCGCGGGCGGGCGCGGAAGTGGTGACCGCGCCGGCGAACTCGGATGCGGCCTCGCTCGCGCATGACGCGTTGGCGCGGGCGCAGAAGGTTGGCGCGGATGTGCTGCTGATCGACACCGCCGGGCGGCTGCATAACAAGACGGCGCTGATGGAGGAGCTGCGGAAGATTATCCGGGTGATCCGCAAGCTGGACGAGAGCGCGCCGCACGCCGTGTTGCTGACGCTGGACGCCACCACCGGGCAGAATGCGGTGACGCAGGTGGGAATTTTCAAGGATATGGTCGATCTGACCGGGCTGATTGTGACGAAGCTGGACGGCTCGGCGCGCGGCGGCATTGTGGTGGCGCTGGCGGAAAAGTTTGGGCTGCCGATCCATGCCGTGGGGACCGGCGAGCAGATTGCCGATTTGCGGGAGTTCGACGCCGAAGAGTTTGCCCGGGCGCTGGTCGGGGAATAATTCCCGGCTTTGACGGCCGGCGTATTGCTCGCCTAGGTTGTGGCCATGCAACGATTAACCCGGATGGATGGGCTGCGCGGCGTACTCGCGGTTTACGTGATGCTTTGCCACGCGCTGCCGTTTACGGATTTTCCCGGCTGGGTGCTGGCGCCGTTTTCCCATGGCGAGGCCGGGGTGGATTTGTTTTTTGCGCTCAGCGGGCTGGTGATTGTGAACTCGCTGGAGCGGTTCGGCGGGGCGTTTGCGCCGTTTATGCGGGCGCGGGGGCGGCGGTTGCTGCCGGTGTATTTTATTGTGCTGGCGGCGAGCATAGCGCTGGTGGGGTGGGGTGATCCGTTGCGGGCGATGCCCTGGGTTGGCGTTGCGGGGCGCGAGGTGATGGAGCCTGGATTGCCAGACTGGTTGGGCTGGCATGTGGCGGCGCATTTGGCGCTGGTGCAGGGGATGATTCCGCAAGGGGCGCTGCCTTATGCCTATGTCACGCTGCTGGGGCCGGCGTGGAGCCTTTCCACCGAATGGCAGTTTTATGTGGTGATTGGTTTATTGGCGCCGAAGCGGTTGGGGCTGTTTGCGCTGGGGTTGCTGGGGGTCGGGGCCGTGTATCATGGCCTGCATTTGCCGCCGTGGTGGCAGTTCAGCCGGGCGTTTTTACCGGACGCGGCGCCGTTTTTCGCGTTGGGGATTGCCAGCTGCGTGGCGTTGCGCGGCAGCGGCCTACGCGGCGGCGGCTGGCGGGTTTTTGCAGCGTGCCTGCTGGGTGCCTGCGCGGTGGGGTTTTTCTCCGGCGGAGTGGGCAAAGCCGTGGTGCCGCTGGTGTGGGGCGTTGCCATGCTGGCGCAGCGGCAAAATTTCGGCGTGGTGCTGGAAGGGCGCGCGGTGCAGTATTTGGGGGCGATCTCGTATCCGCTGTACCTGGTGAACGAACCGGTGCAGCGCGGGTTGGCGATGCTGTGCGGGCCGCTGGCGCGCGGCGACGCGGCGGTGTTCACCTTGATGTGGCTGCCGCTGGCGGTGCTCGGGCCGGTGATGGTTGCAATGCTGTTGCATCATGGCGTGGAACGGCGATTCATGCGATCCGGGCAGGGGTTGAACTGGTTTTTGCTGCACGAGAGGAGAGTGTTCCGTGCGTCTGAAGGATAAGCGGGTGTTCATTACCGGAGCAGGCGGCGGCATTGGCCGCGCCACCGCGTTGAAATGCGCCGCCGAGGGCGCCTTGGTGATTACGTGCGATATTGATGCCGATGCCGCTGGGGAGACCGTGCGCGCGGTGATGCGGGCCGGCGGCGAAGCCGTGGCGGTGGTGGCTGACCTGACGAACGAGGAGGCATGCAACATGGCCTTTGCCAATGGTGCGGCGGCGTTTGGCGGCATCGACGTGATTTTCAATAACGCGGGCGTGTGCCTGACCGGCGATGACGGGCCGGTGGAGACGGATTTAGCGGTGTGGAACCGCACGATTGCGGTGAACCTGACCTCGGTATTTTTGTGCTGCAAGGCGGGGATTCCGTATTTGTTGCAGGCGGGGCAAGGCGTGATTGTGAACAATGCCTCGATCGTCGCGTATGTGGGCTCAGCGTTTCCGCAGATTGCCTACACCGCGGCGAAGGGCGGGGTGCTGGCGATGACGCGGGAAATTGCCGTGATGTATGCGCGCAAAGGGTTGCGCGCGGTGGCGATCTGCCCTGGGCCGACGGCGACGCCATTGGTAAAAGCGTTTTTGGCGGATGACGAAGCCTGGAGGCTGCGCCGGCGGCATTTGCCGATGGGGCGGTTGGGGCAGCCCGAAGAGATTGCGAATTTAGTTGCGTTTCTGGCCTCCGATGAAGCCAGTTTCATTACGGGATCGGCGTATACGATCGACGGTGGCTTAACGAGTGCCTATGTGATTGACGATAAGGATTAGGCGACGACGCAGAACACGATGATGACGAACAGGACCGTCGGGATTTCGTTGGCGATGCGGTAGAATTTTTCTGATTTGGTGTTGGCGTCGTTAAGAAAATCCCGGCGCCATTTGGAAAGATTGCCGTGGAAACCACTCATTAAAAACAGGCAGATGAGTTTCGTCCACCACCAGGCGGCGTGCCAGTCAACGGCGCCGGGGGTGAGAATGAGCAGGATGCCAAAGAAGAATGTTGCCATCATTGCGGGGGTGGTGATCTGGCGCAGCAGGCGGCGTTCCATGATTTTGAAACGGGCGGATTCCGCCGAACCGGGGGCAACCTGGCAGTGATACACGTAAAGGCGGGGCAGGTAGAACATGCCGGCCATCCACGCGGTGAAGGAGACGATGTGGAACGCCAGGATGACGTGGAAATAGGGAAGAAGTACCGGGAACGTCATGCGATAACTCCAAACAGGTCCTGCAGATTTTGCCACACGCCGCGCGCGCCGGCGGCGAGCAGGGACGCGCCGTCGCCATGCGGTGCGAAGCCGTAGCAGGTCATGCCGGCGGCCACCGCACCGGTAACGCCCAGCGCGCTGTCTTCCAGCACCAGGCAGTTTTGCGGCGGGGTTTGCGCGCCGGCGGCGGCGGCGAGGAAGAGGTCCGGGGCGGGTTTGGCGCGCCCACCTTTGGCGATGACGCTGGCAGCGGAATAGGCGCGGCCATCGGTGAGACCCGTAATGCCGGTGCGGGAAAATTTCACGGCCAGTTCTTCATCCGATGAATTCGAAGCGATGCACCAGGGAATGCCGAGGCCGTTCACGCGCTCCAGCATTTCGCGCGCACCTGGGATGAGTTTTGATTGGGTGCCAAGCGCTTCCACGAGTTTTGCCGCGAGGTTGGGGCGCCAGGAGGCGGGCAGGGTGCGGCCAAGGCGGATTTCGATCATCGGCTGCATGTCGGTGATGGACATGCCGAGGAAATAGTCCTGCGCCTGCCGCGCGGTCATTTGCCAGCCGAGCCCGGAGAGATCCTCCGCGCAGACTTGCGAGGCGACACCTTCACTGTCGATGATGACACCATCACAATCGAAAATAATCAACTCAGGCCGCATATTTTGTCCCAAATTTTGTCCAGGGGCAGTTTTTATGGGCGGTGTCGCAGGCGCGGCCGCCCTGGTGGGAACATAGCCCATTGCCTTGGTCCAGCGCGCGGCGGGCGATGGTGGCCAAAGCCTCGATGAAGGCGGGGTCGCTGTTAGGCACGGGTGCGCGGAAATAGGCGGGGACGCCGCAATGGGCGGCAAGTTCGCGGTTTTCGATGTCGAGTTCCACCAAGGTTTCGATATGGTCGGAGACGAAGGCGATGGGCACCAGCAGGATAGCGATTTTGTCGCGGCCAGCCTGTTCGATGGCGTCCACCGTGCTGGGCGCAAGCCATTTTTGCGGGGTGGCGCGGGATTGGTAGCAAATGACATGCTGCACGGCATGGTCATGCAGGCGCGACATGACGGCGGCAGTCGTGGCTTCGACCTGCGATTGGTAGGGGTCGCCGGCGTTAACGATGGATTCCGGCAGGCCGTGCGCGGAGAACAGCAGACGCAGCGGGGCGCCGGGTGCGAGGGCCGATTTGGCGGCGGCGATAGCGCCGTCGACCAGACCGGCGATGGCGCTGGCATAGTCCGGGTCGTCAAAATAGCAGCATAGCGTGGTGGTGGGTTTGGCGAGGCCGGAGGCGGCGGCGGCCTCAAACCAGTCGTTCAGTGAGGAGCCGGTGGTGGTGGTGGAAAACTGCGGGTAGAGCGGCAGCAGCAAAATACGGTCCGGGTTGAAGGCTTTCACCTCGCGCGCGGTCTCCGCGGCAAACGGGTGCCAGTAGCGCATGGCGATGAAAGTTTTGGTGTCCGGTCCCATCGCGGACTGCAAAGCAGTGGCTTGCGCCTGGGTGAATGCCAGCAAAGGGGATTTGCCGCCCATGAGCGCGTAATTTTTTAACGCCGCCTTGGCGGATGAGGCCGCGATGAGGCGGGCGAGCCAGAAGCGGATGAAAATCGGGGCGCGGATAATCGCCTTGTCGGAGAACAGGTTGATGCGGAATTTCTTGATTGCGTCCGGACTGTCCGGCCCGCCGAGGTTGAACAGGACGATCGCGGTTTTCATGTGATGATTTATCCGGCGTGGATGAGTTGCATCAGGCGTTCGACATGTGCCGTGGGTACGTCAGGGGTGATACCGTGGCCAAGATTAAAGATATGGGGGGTGCCGCGGAAGGCTTCCAGTAGCCGGGCGACTTCCATGTCCAGCGCGGCACCGCCGGCCTTCAACAGCAGCGGGTCGAGATTGCCCTGGAATACGGTGCCCGGCGGGCAGGCGGCGATGGCGGCGGCGGGGTCGGTGACCGTGTCCAGGCCAACGGCGTCCACGCCGGTTTCTCGCACGTATTCACCCAGCAGCAGGCCGCACAGCCGTGGGAAGCCGATGATTTTCAGGCCGGGGTTGGCGGCTTTGAGTGCGGATACGATGCGCTTGTTCGGCTCGATGACGTATTTGCGGAATTGCGCCGGTGGGAAAATACCGGCCCAGCTTTCGAACAGCATGACGCAATTGGCGCCGGCGGTAATCTGGCCTTGCAGGTAGGTGATGGTGGAGTCCACTAATATATCCAGCACGGACTGCACCAAAGCGGGATTGTCATAGGCGAGGCGGCGGGTGCGGGGGAATTCGCCGCCGCCCTTACCGTCCAGCATGTAGCACGCCACGGTCGCGGGGCCGCCGGCAAAGCCGATCAGGGCGGTCTCGGGGGGTAGTGCGGCCCGGACACGCCGCACGGTCTCCAGCACCGGCGCATACACCCCTGGAGCGGCGCGGATGTTGAGGCAGCTCGTGTCCTGCAAGGGCGGTAGCAGCGGCCCCTCGCCCTCGGCAAAGCGCAGGCCCTGCCCAAGAGCCATGGGGAGGATGAGGATGTCTGAAAACAGGATCGCGGCGGCGAACCCAAAACGGCGGATGGGTTGCAGGGTGACTTCGGCGGCGAGTTCAGGATTCAGGCAAAGGGAAATGAAATCCCCGGCCTTGGCGCGGACCTGGAGGTACTCCGGCAGGTAACGCCCGGCCTGACGCATCAACCAAACCGGCGGCGGGGAGATGGCCTCGCCGTTTAACACACGCAGTAATTTCATACCCACCGCTTAGAGCAAGATGATTTCTTCTTAAACCCGTCTGGTGGAGAAAAGATGCGCCGCGGTTATACACACGAACCTCCCTCCCACCCCTCCTTAAATCTTAAAAGTTAATAGACGAGGGGAGGAAGTGGTACCCTGTGGATAGTGGGGGTTAAGGCTCCCAGGATTTCCGTCCACAAGGTTATCCACAGCAAGATACCAGCTTTAACCTGTTGATTCTAACGTATCCGAGGCGGTTTCCCACAAGTGAGTAGGGGACCTCTCCAGAAGCGTCCCCAGTTTACCGTTTCGTAACTTTATCCCCATTAACCCAAAAATTTGGCGCGCGCGGGGAAACAATCCACGCTATCAACAGCGGTATGGAAAGTTATAAACACAATATACACCTGATATCCGACGCCACCGGGGACACGCTAAGTGCCCTGGCAAGAGCAGCTGTAGCGCAGTTCGATGAAGGCCAGGTTAATTACCATCGCTGGTCGTTGATTCGTTCACGATTACAGTTGCACCGGGTGCTCGAAGGTATCCAGGCCGAACCCGGGCCGGTATTGTGCTCACTGTTTGATACGGCGCTACGCGGGGAACTGGACGCCGCCTGCGCGCGCCTAGGCGTACCGCTGCTGCACGTGCTGGACCCGCTGCTGGACCTGCTGCAAGCCCAGTTCGGCGCGCCGGCCAAACATAAGCCCGGCCGCCAATATGTGCTGGACGCTGATTACTTCCGCCGCATCGACGCCATGCACTACGTTATCTCGCACGACGACGGCCAGGCCCATCGGGGCATGGCCGAAGCCGACGTTGTGCTCGTCGGCGTCTCCCGCTCCTCCAAAACCCCCACCTGCTTCTATCTGGCGAACCGGGGCATCAAAGCCGCCAATATCCCGCTGGTCCCAGGCATCGAGCCCCCCGAACTGCTCAAAGACCCCAACTGCCCCGTCATCGGCCTCACCATCGATCCCAAATCCCTGATCGATATCCGCCGCAACCGCCTGCGCCTCATCGGCTCCGGCGCGCAACCCGGCTTCGCCCAAAAAAACAACGGTGAATACGTCGACTTCGAAGCCGTGGAGAAAGAAATCCTCTGGGCCAAACGCCTCTGCAATACCCGCGGCTGGCCCACAATCGACGTAACCCGCCGCTCCATAGAAGAAACCGCCGCCACAGTATTGAAACTCATGGACGCCTGGCACGCGAAACACGACAAACCGGTGGAATGAAGGGAAGTAAGGCCAGGGGACGCTGTCCCCTGGACCCCTGCGAAGGGCCGCGCCCTTCGAACGCGTTAATAAGGTTTCTGAGAGGGGCTCGCTCTAGCCTCTCCAAGTCCCGTGCGGCGAGCCCCTCTCAGAAACCTTGTAAGGGATTCCAAAGGCGAGCCTTTGGCGGGGATCCAAGGGGCAGAGCCCCTTGGCCTTGCTTTCCTTCAAGCCGCGCGTTTGGCGACTTCTTCGGGGGCCATGAGGACCAGGGCTTCGTAGTCGTGGAGGAGGGTTTCGGTGATTTTGCCGGGGGTGAAGTGTTGGTTGTCGATTTGGCGGACGGGGGTTACTTCGGCTGCGGTTCCGGCGAGGAAGACTTCCTGGGCGAGTGCGAGGTCTGCTGGCGGGATGTGGCGTTCGATGACTTCGATGCCGCGGGCTTTGGCCAGTGCGATGACGGTACGGCGGGTGATGCCGTCGAGGAAGCAGTCTGGGATGGGGGTATGGAGTTTGCCGTCGATGACGAGGAACATGTTGGCGCCGGTGGATTCAGCGAGGAAGCCGTCCCAGGTGAGCATGAGGGCGTCGGTGAAGCCGTTGGCTTCGGCGGCGTGTTTGGAGAGGGTGCCGATCATGTACAGGCCGGCGGCTTTGGAGGCGGTGGGGGCGGTGTGCGGGTGCGGGCGGCGCCAGTGCGCGGTTTGCAGGGTTACGCCCTTCAGGCGATCCGCGCCGAAGAAGTTGGGCCAGTTCCAGCAGGCGATGGCGAGGTGGATTTTGGTGTGCTGGGCGGAGACCGCGAGCTGTTCCGTGCCGCGCCAGGCGATGGGTCGCACGTAGGCGTCCGTCAGGTTATTGGCGGCCATGACTTCATAGCTGGCGGCGTTGATTTGCTCGGCGGTGTAGGGGATGTCGAAGCCCAGGAGTTTGCCGGAGTTGATCAGACGCTCGGTATGGGCCTGGAGTTTGAAGATATTGCCCTTATAGGAGCGTTCGCCTTCGAACACGGCGGAGGCGTAGTGCAGCCCGTGGGTGAGGACGTGGAGTTTCGCGTCGCGCCAGGGGAGCAGTTTGCCATCCCACCAGATGAATCCGTCACGGTCGTCGAAAGGGATAAGCGGCATGGGCAAAAAAACTCCGGTTAGGCTGGCGGCGGGGTGACGCCGGTTGTACAGTTTGCAAACCAATAAAGTAGCGTACAATTTTTCAGTTGACGCCGTCCGGCATCATCTTAAAACGATTGCACGCTGCGATAATATGACAGAACCCCATTGCACATAAGTCAGCAATACTGTCATAATACAGCCTGGAAACCTAGTAAGATTGCGAATCTGCCATGCAAGACACACCAACTCAAGCCCTGAACCCGTTAAAGCGGGAGCAAGCATCCGGGATGACGCACGCCCAATCGGGCTCCGGACTGCTGTTTTTGCGCGAGGAGGAGCTGCGCGTTGCCCAGGATATGATGTTCTTTGCGATGCGCGACATTACCTCGGCGCCACTGGCCATTTTGTCCGAGCTTGGCTTTGGCCGGGCGCATCATCGCACGCTGCACTGGATTGGCCGCAAGCCGGGGTTGACGGTCGGGGAGCTGCTCTCGTTCCTCGGCATTACCAAGCAGAGCCTGACGCGCGTGCTGGGGCCGTTGATCCGCGATGGTTATGTGGCGCAGGCGGCCGGCGCGCATGACCGGCGGCAGCGGTTGCTCTCGCTGACCGAAAAGGGCCAGGCGCTGGAGCGCCGGTTGTTCGAGTGCCAGCGGGAACGTTTCCTCTATGCTTACCGCGAGGCCGGCGGGCCGGCGGTGGAAGGCTTCCGTAGGGTGCTGCGCGGGCTGACCATGAAGCAGGGCCGTGACTATGTGGACAGCCTGGACGCGCACCGCCCCAGGGCGCCGCGATAAGCAGGGGGCCGCGTTAAGGAACCAGGCATGAACTCGGAAGGCGCGCATATTCTGGTCGTCGATGACGAGCCGAGGCTGCGCGGCCTGTTGAGCCGTTACCTCACCGAGCAGGGGTTCCGGGTGACCATGGCGGAGTCAGCGGCGCAGGCGCGCGACAAGCTGCGGTTTATGGATTTCGACCTGATGGTGCTGGACGTGATGATGCCGGGCGAAAGCGGGCTGGAGCTGACCGGCGGCCTGCGCGGGGAGCGGGCACCGGCGATGCCGATACTGCTGCTGACCGCGCGCGATGCGCCGGAGGATATTATCGCCGGGTTTGAGGCCGGGGCGGATGATTACCTGGGCAAGCCGTTCGACCCGCGGGTGCTGCTGGCCCGTATTCGCGCCATGCTGCGCCGGGCGCAGCCGCCGGTGCTGCCGGCAGGGCCGTTGCAATTGGGGGATAAAGTGTTCGATGCCTCGCGCGCCGAGCTGGTGGGGCCGGATAGCCGGGTGCGGCTGACGGGGGCGGAGCTTTCGCTGTTGATGGCTTTAGCCGCGCGGCCGCACGAGATTTTATCCCGCGAGGCGCTGGCCGTGGCGCTGGGGTTGGACGATGTGAATGAACGCGCGATCGACGTGCAGGTGACGCGGTTGCGGCGCAAGATAGAGCCGGACCCGCGCGAGCCGCGTTTTCTGCACACCGTACGCGGCAAGGGCTATACGCTGAAGCCGGGACCATGAAGTTACGGCTGGGCGGGTTTTCGGTCGAGCGGGTGCTGCGCAAATTCCTGCCCCGCAGCCTGCTCGGGCGCTCGCTGCTGATTGTGCTGGTGCCGCTGGTGCTGCTGCAGGCGGTGGCGCTGCAGTTTTTCTACGGCAGCCACCTCAACGAACTGTCCCGCCGGCTGGCCGGGGGGGTGGCCGGCGAGGCCGGGTTCATGATCGACGAAATCGACCGCGCGCCGAATACACGTGGGCTGGTCATTCAGGAAACCGATAAGCACTTCCAGTTCAACACCGTATTCCTGCCCGGCCAGGTGCTGCGCCACCTGCCGCGGCCCGATGCGCCGGGGCCGGTGGATGACGACCTTGCCCGTGGTTTGGCAATGGAACTGCACCGGCCGTTCAATGTTGCCTGGAACACCACGCCGGACTTTATCCGCGTCAACGTGCAAATGACCGACGGCGTGCTGCGCATAGATGTGCCCCGCAAGCGGCTGTATATTGGCACGTTCTACCTGTTTTTCGTTTGGCTGATCGGCACCGCCGGGTTCCTGTTTGGCATCTCCGCGCTGTTTTTGCGGACCCAGGTGCGCGGCATTACCCGCCTGGCGGTAGCGGCGGAAAGCTTCGGCATGGGCCGTGATCCAGGGCCGATTAAACCCGAAGGCGCCATCGAGGTGCGCCGCGCCGCCACCGCTTTTAACCGCATGCAGGAGCGCCTGCGCCGCTTCCTCGCGCAACGCACCACCATGCTCGCCGGTGTCTCGCACGATCTGCGCACGCCGCTTACCCGGTTGCGCCTGTCCCTCGCGATGCTGCCGGATATCCAGCCGGACGAACTGGCGGAAATGACCGGCGATATCGAGGAAATGGAGCAGTTGATCGCCACCTACCTCAGCTTCGCCCGCGGCGAGGGCAGCGAACAGGCCAGCCCCACCGATGTAGCGAACCTGCTGGAGGACGTGGCTGCGGCCGCGCGCCGGGCGGGGGGTATAATATCATGCGAGGCACCCGAAGGCCTCACCGTAACCCTGCGCCCCGAAGCTATGCGCCGCGCCCTGACCAACCTGGTGGAAAATGCCCGCCGCCACGCCAGCCACGTGTGGCTTAATGCCGTGATAAACGGGCGCACCCTGCGCATCACCATCGAAGACGACGGCCCCGGAATCCCCGCCAGCCAGCGCGAAACCGTCTTCCGCCCTTTTGAGACCGCCTCCCCCGGCGGCACCGGCCTCGGCCTCGCCATCGCCCGCGATATCGTCGGTGCCCACGGCGGCGACATCTTTCTCCTCGACCGCCCCGGCGGCGGCTTGCGCGTGGTCATCGTACTACCAGCGTGAAATAGCCCCGGCGGGCGGTGGGTTTCAGCAGCAAGGCCAGGGGGTTTTACCCCCCTGGACCCCCAGCAAAGGCTAGCCTTTGCAATCCTTTAATAAGGTTTCTGAGAAGGGCTCGCCCAAGCCTCTCCAACGCCCGTGCGGCGAGCCCTTAGCGGGGATCCAAGGGGCAGAGCCCCTTGGCCTTACTTACTGAAACCCTGCCATGAGCCTATTTCACGCCGTGGTCGTAGAATGTAGCGGCCAGGGTGGTGAGGATTTCGTGTTGGGGGGTTTCGGGGGGGATTGGTGGGTAGAGTTTTAGGGTGACGGTACCGGGGGAGATGTGGAAGGCGCGGGGGCCCCAGCAGAGGCCGGAATTAGTGGCGGCGGGGATGAGGGGGAGTGCGTTGGCTTTGGCCAGGGCGATGATGCCGGGGTGGAGGCGGGCGCGTTTACCGGGGGCGACGCGGGTACCTTCGGGGAAGATGATGATCTGGCGGCCGGCGGTGAGGGCGACGGCGCAATCGGCGATCATTTTGCGCAGGGCCTGACTGGCGCCGCCGCGGTTGACCGGGATCATGCCGGTGGGTTCCAGCAGGGTGCCGAACAGGGGGATTTTGCTGAGTTCGCGTTTGAAGACGAAGGAGGGGTCGGGCAGCAGGGTTAGCCAGATGAGGATGTCCAGGGTGGACTGGTGTTGCGCGGCGAGGATGGCGCCGCCCGATTGGGGCAGGAATTCACGGCCTTCGACACGCAGTTTGACGCCGCAGAGCAGGCGTAGTGCTGCGATGCAGATGCGGGCCCAGCGTTTTGGCACGGAGTCCAGATGTGAGGCGCCCAGACGCCAGATTATGTGACCCCAGATGCTGAGGGCGGCGCCGGCGGCGAACATGACGGTGTTGAAGGCGAGGGAGCGGAGGAAGCGCAGGTTATTGATCCAAGGCTGTGAGGGTGGTGGCGAGGCGGCCGAGGCCGGAGCGGACCACGAGGTACTTGGTATATTCTCCGGCCAGCATCCGCAATGTGGGCAGGCTGAGGAGCTTGCGCATGGCGGGCGGGCGCACGGGTGCCGGGATGAGGGTGATGCCGGGCAGGGCCTGCTGCATTTCCTGCATGGCGCGGGGCATGTGGTAGTCGGCGGTGACGATGATGAGCGCGTGCATGTTGTGGGCCTGGGCCCAGTTGGCGGCTTCCAGCGCGTTGCCGTGGGTGGTGCCGGCCATGTGGCCGAGCGTGATGGCGCTGGCGTAGCGGGTGGCGGCGGCGGTGTCATCGGCGGTGAAGTCACCCAGGTAGGTGCCGTGGCCGGCGCCGGAGATGAGCAGCAGCGGGGCGTCGTGCGCGGCGAGCAA
The DNA here is from genome assembly GCA_003164135.1 of Acetobacteraceae bacterium. Classification (GTDB taxonomy): domain Bacteria; phylum Pseudomonadota; class Alphaproteobacteria; order Acetobacterales; family Acetobacteraceae; genus Acidocella. Next base: position 19,594 of record PLSD01000134.1, on the reverse strand, counting down.
AGCGAGGGCGGTGCCGATCCGGTCGTCGCCGCCGGTGAGTGCTACGATGCCGTCGGCGTGCGGCATGGGGTTGGGCGGCGAGGCGGTGAAGACCACGGTGAGGAAGATGGCGAAGCCCGCCAGCCAGAGGCCGCCCAGGACCGCCAGGGTTTTGAGGATGAAGCGCAACAGGGAGAAGCGGCGGCGGCGGAAGCGTGGGGGGCGGCCCATTACACCAGTCTCCGCAGCCAGCCGCGCACGGTGATTTGCGCCGAGCCCCAGCCGATGATGGCGGCGACCAGGGGCAGGGTGGGCAGGGCGGTCCAGAGTGCGGGGGGCAGGCTTGGCAGGCCGTGGGCGGTAGGAGAGGCGGCGGGACCGGCGAACGGGGCGGCCAGGGTGGCGAGCCAGAACACCACGGGCAGGGCCAGCAGCGCGCCGGCGGCGGCACCGGTGACGGTGAGGAAGGTTGCGCGGGCGGCGAAGCGGTTGGCGATGTCGGCATCCAGCGCGCCGAGGGCGTGGATGATCTCGATGGCCTCGCGCCGTTGCGCCAGCCCGGCGCGGGTGGCCAGGGCGACAAGTGCCGCGGCGACCAGGGCGACGATGACCAGCACGGCGGCGGCGCAGGTTTGCAGGCTGCCGGTGAGCGCGGTGACGCGCGAGGCCCATTGGGAGCCGCTTTGCGCCAGGGTGCCGGGGGCGAGTTTGTCCAGCGGGGCGGCGATGGCGTCCGGCGAGCCGGGGCCGGTCCAGGTGGCGGTGATGACGGCGGGCAGGGGCAGGTTGAGTTGCGCCACATCCGTGCCGAGCCAGGGGGCGAGCAGGTGGTTGACGGCATCCGTGCTCAGCAGTTGCGGGTTTGTGACGCCCGGCATGGTTTGCAGGGCGGTTTGCACGGCGCCCAGGCGGTTACCGTCGTTGGCGGCATCCGGGGCATCGGGGTGGGGCACCTGGATGGTGAGCGCCGAGGTGGTGTTGTTCTGCCATTGCGCGGCCAGCATGGTGCTGGCCAGCGTGCCGGCCACGGCCAGGGCGGCGAGGAAGCTCATGGCCGCGACCAGCACGGGGAGCATCCAGTCCGCCAGCACCGAGTGCAGGCCCAGGGAGTCGGTGCGTTTAGCCATGCCGCTTAGCCATGCCGCTTATCCATGCGATGTGAGCCTGCCGTTGGCCATTTCCAGCCGCGCCGCCGGGTAGCGGGCGACCAGCGCCTGGTTATGCGTGGCGACGACCACGGTGGTGCCGAGGCGGTTGAGCGCGGTGATGAGGGTCATCAGGCGCTCCGCCTGTTCGTCGTCCAGATTGCCGGTGGGTTCGTCGGCGACCAGGAGTTTTGGCCGGCCGACCACGGCGCGGGCAATGGCGACGCGCTGCTGCTCGCCACCGGAAAGCTCGTCGGGCAGCGCCTCCAGGCGGCCGGAGAGGCCGACCCAACGCAGGATTTCGGTGACGTCGGCGTGAATTTGGCTCTCATTGCGCCGCGCCAGGCGCATCGGCAGAGCGACATTGTCGTAGGCGGATAGGTGCGGGAGCAGGCGAAAATCCTGGTAGACGACGCCGATGCGCCGGCGCAGCAGGGCGGCGTCGCGCCGGGAAATTTTCGCGGCGTGGGTGCCGAAAATGTCGATCCGGCCACGGCTGGGGTGTTCGGCCAGGTAGATGAGCTTGAGCAGGCTAGTTTTTCCGGCACCCGAGGGGCCGGTGAGCCAGCGGAAGCCGCCGCCGGGAATCTCGAAGCTGACGCCGCGTAGAACATCGGGCGCCGCGGCGGCGGCGTGGCCGTGATGTTGGTATTTCAACCAGACGTCGTCGAATTTGACCATTATGCCTTAAATTTCAGTTGCCTGTACCGGTTCGCCCTGGCTGGGCCGTTTGTTGGGTCCAGGCAAGGCCAATCGGTCTCGAATCAAGACCTTAGCGCAGGACCGACGTTTAGATAGACAGAAATTTGTGTCAATCGAAGTGATCGCCTTCCGAGGGGAAAGCTGCTGTCATTGGTGGGCGAAATCTCTCAATCGGGAGCCGTCAATCAGGCTTTTTCAACAGGTTGATATGGTTGAACGTATGAGTTGAAATACGAAACGGCGGCTGCCCCCAAGGTGCGGCACATCTAGAGAGTTCACGAACTGTTATTGCGCAGACGCGCCAAAAATGTCATTCGAAACGGTATCATGCGCCTATCATGCCCGAATTGTTCCACCGAATATGAAGTGCCCGATGCCGCACTAGTCGGGCGGAGCCGTAAGCTGCACTGCACGCATTGCGGGACCGATTGGCGGAGTGTGCCGCTGTCTCCGGATCTCGTGCCGATGACGGACGCCGAGCCCGCGCGCGTGGAGACGGATCAAAAACAGACACAAACCAGCACCGCACCCGCCACGGACCCGGCGCTGCCGCTTTTCCTGACCAGCGGGGACGACGGCGGCGCGTTGCCGTTGAACCCGGATGGTACATCCGCCGGCAGGGACAATTCCTTCGCCGAATTGGTCGACGCGGTGCGGAGCAACACGCTCGAATACGAGCCGGAGCCGCCGCCCCGCCGTCCGGCGGTTAATATCAGCAGTATGCCGCTCGTGGTAACGCTTGTTGTGTTGCTCCTGGCCGGCCTTGGCGCCCTGGCGTTCCTCACGCACCTTATCTGAATCTGACGCGACGCCAACGGGTGCGGCTTTTCGTGGGGCCTTGGGGGCAAAGCCCCCCAGGCCTTACTTACACCTCCCTTAACTTACATCTTCATCGACCCCGTTTGCATGAAGCGCTGGTGCCAGGAGAGGGCTTCGCCCGGCAGGCATGGCGATTGCTGGCCGTAGGAGCCTTGGCGGGCGCGGGTGTAGTAGTCCCGCAGCATCGGGCGGTAGTCCGGGTGGGCGCAGTTGGTCATGATGACTTCGGCGCGTTGCTTGGGCGAGAGGCCGCGCAGGTCGGCGAGGCCTTGTTCGGTGATGATGACCTGGACGTCCTGGTTAATGTGGTCGACGTGCGAGGCTTGCGGCACGATGGCGGAGATTTTGCCGCCTTTGGCGGTGGATGGCGTCATGAAAATCGACACATACGCGTTGCGGGCAAAATCGCCCGAGCCGCCGATGCCGTTTTGGATGCGCGAGCCCATGACATGGGTTGAGTTCACGTTGCCGTAGATGTCGGCTTCGATGAGGCCGTTCATCGCCAGGCAGCCGAGGCGGCGGATGAGTTCCGGGTGGTTGGAGATTTCCTGCGGCCGCAGGATCATTTTATGGCGATAGGCGCCCATGTTGGCGTTCATTGTGGCGGCGGCGGCGGGGCTAAGAGAGAACGAGGTGGCCGAGGCCATGCGCAATTTGCCGGCGTTGAGCAGGTCCAGCATGCCGTCCTGGATGACTTCGGTATAGGAGGTCATGTTCTCGAAGGGGGAGTCGAGCAGGCCGGTGAGCACGGCGTTGGCGATGTTGCCCACACCTGATTGCAGCGGCAGCAGCGAGGCGGGGAGGCGGCCGCGCGCGACCTCGTGGCGGAAGAATTCGATGAGGTGGCCGGCGATTGCGAGTGCTGCTTCATCCGGTGCGGCGAAGGGCAGGTTGCGGTCGGGGGCGTCGGTTTCCACGATGGCGACCACTTTATTGGGGTCGCAACGGAAGGTGGTCTGGCCGATGCGGTCGTCCGGGCGGATAAGCGGGATGGGCACGCGGTTGGGCGGCAAAGCCGTGCCGTAGTAAATGTCGTGCATGCCCTCCAGCGCCGGGTTCTGCCAGCGGTTGACCTCTAGGATGATTTTATCGGCGCGGTCCAGCCAGGTTTTGTTGTTGCCGACCGAGGACGAGGGGATCAACGCGCCGTCCGGCGTGATGCCGGTGACTTCGACCACCGCGGTATCCAGCGGCCCGAGAAACCCCTGCCACGCCATCGGGGCAACCTGGCTGAGGTGCATGTCAAAATATTCCATTTCGCCGCGGTTGATCTTCTCTCGCGCGATGGGGTCGGAGTTGTACGGCAGCCGGAATTCGATGCCGTCGGCTTTCGCCAGGGCGCCGTCGAGTTCCGGGCCGGTGGAGGCGCCGGTCCACACGCGCAGGCGGAATTTTTCTCCCGCCGCGCGCTTTTCTTCCATGCGCGCCGCCAGGGCCAATGGGACAGCTTTCGGGTAGCCAGAACCGGTGAAGCCGCTCATGCCCACCGTGCTGCCGGAGGTGATGAATTCGGCCGCCGCTTGCGCGCTCATTACCTTCTGGCGCAGCTGATTGTTCTGGATACGTGAATTTCCGGTCAGGCCCATGTCCGCTCCTCAAGAGTTCTGGTGAGGGCAGCATGTAGCGGCCCTCGGTCGGGGAGCGATTGTCTTAGATCAAAAAGCCCGCGCGCGTTTGGGTCTAAAATTTCAAAGCAGGGCTGCGTTGCTATCGCGCGGGCGTGCGGCGGTATGCTGCAACGCAACAAAACAACCCGCTAGTTCTGCCGCCCGGTCCACTTGGCTTCGTAAATCTTTGCGCCAGGAGGCGGAACATATGTTTTGTCGGCTTCGATATCGGAGAGGCGCAGCGCGTTGAGACTGATGAGCAGGGCGGCGGTGTTCATCATGCCGGGCGGTATCCATTGGATCATGCCGCCGAGCATCTGGTCGTAGGTGGGGGAGATGGCGGGGAAGAGCCGGCCGCAAAGTGTGTAAAAAGAGTACAGGTCCTGGCCGCTGAGCGCGATGTAGGAGCTGACGGCGATCTGCGGGAACATCACCAAAAAGCCGGCGGCGGCGCGGGCGAGGTAGGAGTAGCGCGCGGCGGGTTTTGGGCGCGGGTCCAGCACCACCAGCCAGAACAGCAGGCCGCCGAGCAGGCAGGAGATGTTCATCACCGCGTAGAGCAGCGGGTCGATCATCGCGGCGAAATGCACGGCGGGGATGAGCCAGACATCGGTGGTGATAATGAAAATGGCCATGCTGGGCAGCGGGTGGCAGAAAAAGCGGCTGAGGCTGTGCAGGCGGCGGCTTTGGCACAGGCGGAGCAGCCAGGCGGGAACGCCAAGCCGCAGCACCTCGGGCATCCAGCCGATGGCGATGCAGAAGGGGGCTGCCATGCCGATGGTGACGGCCTGGATGCGGTTGAGGAAGAACATGTGCTGCGAGACATATTCAAAATGCGTCTGCAGCACGAAGTAGATGCTGCCGAGGCCAATGAGGAAAAACCACTGGCGCAGGCGGCCGGGTTTTTTCTCGGGCGCGATGCGGGCCATGCCGCGCAGATACCACAGCAGCACAAACCAGCAGCCGAGGAACTCCGGGGCGTTGAAGATGAAGGGGAACAAATAAGGCAGGTGCGCGGGGAAGAACCGGCAAAGCAGGTCTACGATAACGGCGGCGAGGATGAACAGGAAATCAACCATTCAGCCGGTCCATCGGCACGCCGGCAAGGTCGCGGCTGGTGCGGATTGTTTGCAGGGTTTGCACTTTGGCCACGTGCGGCGCGCCGGTGAGGCGGGCGGTGAGCTGGTTCTCGTGCGCGGCGTCGCGGGCGACCAGTTTGAGCAGAAAATCGCCGCCGCCGCGGATCATGTGGCACTCGCGCACCTCGGGCCAGGTGGCGACCAGCGTTTCGAAGCCGTCGAGCACCGCCTGCTTCTGGCTTTCCAGCCCGACGATGACGAAAAAGGCGATCTGCCAGCCGAGCTTCTGGCCGTCCGTGCGGGCATGGTAGCCCTGGATGAAGCCCGCTTCCTCCAGCCGGCGCACGCGGCGCAGGCAGGGCGGCGGGGAAATACCGGCGCGTCTGGCCAGTTCCACGTTGGTCATGCGGCCGTCTTCCTGCAATTCAGCGAGGATTTTGCGGTCAATTTCATCGAGCTGTATCGGTTCGGCATCGCGCGGCATGGTTTGTCCTAATGGTCTGGCGTCGGCTTTGCGCAATATAATTACACAAATTCATTTGGCCAGGGTATGTTCATTTTAAGGCGGCGGGGTTTGTGCGTGGCCAAAAAGGTAAAAATGTCAGGGGTTCCAGGCCTTAAGCGCAAACGCCCGCTTGTATCGGCGACGGGTCAACAGATATGCTGCATACCTGATTCACTAATATGGATGTTTAACGAGAATGGCTGAGGTGAGGAAAACCCGCATACTGATCATCGGCGCGGGGCCGGCGGGCTACACGGCGGCGATTTATGCGGCGCGCGCCAATCTGGCGCCGGTGATGGTGGCCGGGCTGCAGCCGGGCGGGCAGCTGACAATTACCACGGACGTGGAGAATTATCCCGGCTTTGCCGAGACCATCCAGGGCCCCTGGCTGATGGAGCAGATGGAAAAGCAGGCCGTGCATGTCGGCACCGAGGTCATCTACGACATTATCACCAAGGTGGATTTCTCGGCGCGGCCGTTCCGCGCGTGGTCGGATGCCGGGGTGGAGTTCGTGGCCGATGCGGTGGTGATCGCCACCGGCGCGCAGGCGCGCTGGCTGGGGCTGGAGTCCGAGAAGAGGTACCAGGGCGCCGGGGTTTCCGCCTGTGCCACCTGCGACGGGTTTTTCTACCGGGGCAAAACGGTGGCGGTGATCGGCGGCGGCAATACGGCGGTGGAAGAGGCGCTGTACCTGACGCACCACGCCAGCCACGTAACGCTGGTGCACCGGCGCGATAATTTCCGCGCCGAGAAAATTTTGCAGGACCGGCTGTTCGCCAACCCGAAGATCACCGTGATCTGGGACCATGCGGTGGACGAGATTCTGGGTGGCGGCACGCCGGCGGTGGTGACGGGGGCGCGGCTGAAAAACGTGAAGACCGGCGCTACGCAGGACATCAACGTGGACGGCGTGTTCATCGCCATCGGGCATTCACCGGCGACCGAAGTGTTCGGCGGGCAGGTGAAGACCGACGCGGAAGGTTTCATTATTACCAAACCCGGCAGCACCGAAACCTCGGTGCCCGGCATATTCGCGGCGGGCGATGTGCAGGATAAAATTTTCCGCCAGGCGGTCACAGCAGCCGGTACGGGCTGCATGGCCGCGCTGGAGGCGGAGAAATATCTGGCGCAGCTACCGTTGCAAGTCAGTGAGGCAGCATAAAAATGACCGGGCAGAAAATGGATTGGGACAAACTGCGGGTGTTCCACGCGGTGGCGGAAGCAGGCAGTTTTACCCACGCGGGGGATACGCTGAACCTCAGCCAGTCGGCGGTTTCGCGGCAGATTTCGGCATTGGAGGAGGCCCTCGCGGTGCCTTTGTTCCACCGGCATGCGCGCGGGCTGATTCTCACCGAGCAGGGTGAGGCGCTGAACCGCACCGTGCGCGAAGTGTTCGCCAAGCTGGCGATGACCGAGGCGCTGCTGGCGGAAAGCAAGGAAAAACCGGCCGGGAGGCTGAAGGTGACAACCACGCACAGCTTCGGCGTGACCTGGCTGGCGCCGCGGTTGAAGAATTTTTTGGCGGCGCACCCTGATGTAACGGTGACTCTGCTGCTCGATGACACCGACCTGGACCTGGCGATGCGCGAAGCCGATGTGGCGATCCGCATGCATCCGCCCCGCCAGCCGGACCTGGTGCAGCGGCACCTGGGGGAAATCCGCAGCCAGATCTGGGCCTCGGCCGAGTACCTGAAAGCCAATGGCACGCCGCAAACGGCGGAAGACCTGGACCACCACAAGCTTATCCTGTTCGGCGACCGCAAGCCGCCGGTGCCGGATGTGAACTGGCTGGCCGAAGTGGGCCGCAAGGACGGCACGCCGCGCCGGGGCGTGCTGGAAGTGAACTCGCTGCAGGCCATGCTGGTGTGTATCCGCAACGGCATGGGCATCGGCGCGGTGCCCGACTACCTGGTGCAGGACACCACCGGACTGGTGAATGTGCTGCCTGACCTGAAAAAACCGCCCAACGAGATGTATTTTGTGTATCCGGAAGAGTTGCGGAACAGCAAACGCGTGTCGGTTTTCCGTGACTTTTTGGTGAATAGTATCTCTGAACGTAACGCTCCGAAGCCCTGATTATGCCCAAGGCCGCCGTGAAAACGGCGGTTTTGGTGGGTTTTGGGCGGAGCGCCGCGTGGCCATGCATAATGCGCGGGGCCGCTGCGTAACCGGCGCCGGGAATAATGCGCCACATTACCAAATTAACACTTAAATATTTTTTGATTGTGGCTTATATACAACAATGTCCGGTGCGAGCTGGACATCGTCCGGTCCGCGAGGGCCGGATTGGGACCCTCGGGTCCCAACGTCTCCCAGACGTGAAGCCTCCCTGTTGACTTGACCCGTGGGCCCATTGGCCGACGGGTCTTTTTTTTGGGCTTGCGGCGGCGGTTGGGGGAACTGGAGCGGGTAGCGGGAATCGAACCCGCGCATCAAGCTTGGGAAGCTAACAGGCTACCATTACATCATACCCGCCCATAGGCGCACACATAATCTGCCACGCCGGGGTGCGCAAGCGCGGCCGGCATTGACCGTGCAAGCAGCCGGGTTTAGGCGGGAGGTCACCTCGTGATTTGTCCGGCCGGATTGCGGCGAGGCGGTATTCCAGCGAATACCATTAAATAAACGCGCTAAAGAGGCTGTGGCGCCGCCGTGCGCCACGTCCCCCGTGGCCGGACTTGTTGAAGCGAGGGGATTTGAGATGAGCGATTCCGATAACCAGCGGCTGGCGACAAAGCTGATCCACGCCGGGCGTATCCGCACCAATTTTGACGAAAACAGCGAGGCGCTCTTTTTGACCTCGGGTTTTGTGTACGAGAGTGCGGAAATGGCCGAGGCGGTGTTCGCCAACCAGATCCCACATTACCAATACTCGCGCTTCTCCAACCCCACCGTGGTGATGCTGGAACAGAAACTCGCGGCGATTGAGGGCGCGGACGTGTGCCGCTGCACGGCAACGGGCATGGCCGCAGTCTCCTCCGCCATGCTCGCGGGCCTGAAAGCGGGTGACCGCGTGGTGGCCGCCCGCGCGCTGTTCGGCTCCTGCCATTGGATTGTGAGCACGCTTTTACCGCAATATGGCATCACCACCGTGTTCGTGGATGGCGGCGATATGGCTGCATGGCGCGAGGCGCTGAGCGTGCCCACCGCCATGGTGCTGCTGGAAACCCCCTCCAACCCGATGCTCGATATCGTTGACCTGCGCGCGGTGTGCGGCCTGGCCCACGCCGCCGGCGGCATCGTGGTGGTGGATAATGTGTTCGCCACCCCACTGCTGCAACGGCCGATGGAATTTGGTGCTGACGTGGTGGTGTACTCCGCGACCAAACACATGGACGGCCAGGGCCGCGTGCTCGGCGGCGCCGTGCTGGGGCCGAAGAAATGGATGGAAGAGGTCTACCAGCCGTTCTTCCGCAACACCGGCCCCACCCTCTCGCCCTTCAACGCCTGGGTCATCCTCAAAGGCCTGGAGACCATGGCGCTGCGCGTGAAAGCGCAATCCGCCTCGGCCGAAGCCATTGCCATTTTCCTGGAATCCCAGCCGCAAGTTTCGCGCGTGCTGTACCCCACGCTCGCCTCCCACCCGCAACGCGAACTCGCCATGAGCCAGATGTCCGGCGGCGGCACGCTCGTCACCTTCGAGCTTAAAGGCGGTAAGGACGCGGCTTTCGCCATGATGAACGCGTTCAAAATCATCACCATCTCGAACAATTTGGGTGACACCAAGTCGCTGGCCACCCACCCCGCCACCACAACCCATATGCGTATCGGCCCCGAGGAACGCGCCCGCTTAGGGATCACCGACGGCACGGTCCGCCTCTCGGTCGGCCTGGAAGACCCCGCCGACCTCATCGACGACCTGACCAGGGCGCTGGGGCACGTTAAGTAAGTGAAGGGGGTTCTGCCCCCTGGCCTTGCTTATTGAACCCCCCCAGGTGCCCTGTTAAGGTTGCCGCCAATGTCGGTGGGAGGTTTGCGTGGCGGTTAGTGCAGTTTTTACGCGTTTGCCGCGTGCGGAGCTGGGGGATTTGGTCGCTGCGGCGCGCGATGACGATCCGCAGGCATTTCAGTCGTTTCTGGCTGCCAGCGGTACGTCGGTGGCGGATTATGATTTCGATGGCGAGGTTTTTTCGGTGTTGCTGCCGATCCTGTCGGAGGATTACGACATCGATCTGGAGACCAGCGAAAACGAAACCGTGGCAGACATTGCCGAGGCCACCGAGGCGCTGGTGTTCATCATGACCGCCGAGGACCAGGGCAAATACCTCGAAGCCCTGAACCCGGATAATTTCGACGAGGAAGAACTCGCCGAAGCCTACGAGGATTTCATCGAAGACGAAGATGAAGCCGCCGGTGAAATGATGCTGGCCGCCGTCAGCGCCCTCCATACCGCCCTCGCCGAAGCCGACCCCGGCCACGTCATCGTCGTAACCGTGGGATAACCCCGGCTGCGGATGTTTAGTTAGTAAGGCCAAGGGGCTCTGCCCCTTGGATCCCCGCGAAGGGCCGCGCCCTTCGATCGGCATTAGTGAGGGTCTTGGGCGGGAGGGGTATCCNNGGATACCCCTCCCGCCCAAGACCCTTATTAGCGGATTGCAAAGGCGAGCCTTTGCTGGGGGTCCAGGGGGTAAAACCCCCTGGCCGTACTTAGCGAACACCCGCAACCGGGGTTATTTCGTGTTTTGCGCGGCGGCCTGGAGGTCGGCGGCGTTGGCGAGGATGCGGTCTTCGAGGCCGCTGGCGGTTGCGGGGTCGGCGGGGGTATCGGTCCACTGGCCGTTTTGCTCGGTTTGGTGGAACACGCTGACCTGGATGGCGTCGGCGGTTAGCTGCTGGCCCAGGATATAGGCGTTGACTTTAAAGCGTTCGCCCGGGGTTGCGGGGGGTGTGTACCAATCGGTGATGATAACACCGCCGAAGGGGTCGGCCGAGACGAGCGGCATGAAGGCGAGGGTATTGAGGGTTGCGCGCCAGAGGTAGGCGTTGACCTGAATTTGCGTGCCTGGGGCGGTGGTGCTGCTGCTGCCTTTGCCGAAGGTGAAGATCGAGCTGCCGGTATCGGTTGCCATGGCGCCAGGGAGGTTGGCGGTTTGGGGGTTATAGATTTCCGGTGTCGTGGTTTGGGGGGCGTGGCTGCATGCTGTTAACGCCAATGCGCCCAGGAGCACCCCGGCGGGGCCGGCAATTTTTTTTGAAATCCGCAACTGAACTCTCCAAACCTGAAACTTGCTGGTTGTTTAGCCTTCAACCTCCGCCGCGCCAAGGCCCCGGCCATAAATTGCCTTGGAGGCGCGGCTGGGGGTGTGCTGGTGAGGCGGGCATAGAAAAAGGGTGACGGTTGCCCGCCACCCTTTTTTGAACAGCTAACCTTACGGCTACGCTGTTACCACTTGAAGGTAGCACCGGTGCCGATGGCCTGGACCTGTACGCTGTTACGGGCGTTGCTGGTGCCATTGTTGCTGAGATAACCGGCGACCTGATGAGCGTGGCCGTACATGTACTGCACGTACAGGCTCAGGTCTTTGCCGATGACGTAGTTGGCGCCGACGGCGGTGCCGTATTCGGAGAGCGAGCGGCCCCGGACTTTGCCGCCGGGGGTGTAACCGCCCGCGGACTGGCTGTCGAAGAAGCTGGCGCCGACCACATACGGCCCGAGCACGTAGGAAGCGCCGATGGTGTATGCCAGTGCGTCGCGGGTGCCTTTAACCTTGAAGGCGTAGCCATCTTTAACCTGGCCAGCCTTGACGTTGGCGCCCACGGTCAGGCCGGCGAAGGTGGTCTGCGCGCCGATTTGGAGGACCTCGAGATCGTCGAATTTCTGCGCGGCGGTAAGCGGGGTGGTGCCGTTGTAGCGGATCGGCGTGCCGTGGATGAAGCCGATGTCGGCCTTGGTGGCGAAGCCGTTGGCCTTCAGCGTGTAGAGCATGCCCGCGTCGAACGTGTTCTGGCGGCGTTTGCCGAGGTCGGAAGCGGAGGTGGAGGAAGCAAGGTCAGCAGCCGTCGAACCGGCGGTGCTGTAGCTGCCGTAGCCTTCCTTGATGCCGTTGGAGTTCGGCTCATAGCCGACAGTGGCGCTCAGGCTGCCGCCCAGCAGGGGTTCGACATAGGCCGGGGTGATATACAGGATTTTGTTGGTCGCATACAGCGAGGAGGTATCGGCATAGATGAAGTTGCCGGGGGTCGCGCCGGAAGGCAGCACAATAACCTGCGAGCCGTCGCCGGGCCACTGCGAACCGTCGCCGAAGGCTTCAATGACACCGGTTTGCGTCAGGCCGAAGGCACCGTCGGTCTGGCCGAAGCGGATGAAGCCGACGTCGGGCGTGCCGAGGTAGCCATAGGCGCGCTTGACGTAGATTGAGGAAGTGCCCTGTGTGCTGCCCGTGCCTGTGGTCTTACCCGCGCCGACGCCGGCGTCGGAGGTGGTGGTGCGCAGTTCAATCTGGGTACCGTAGTCAACGCCCGAGACGGTCTGGGCATCAAAGCCGGCATAGAGGCGGACGTCGCCATTGGTGGCGACCGAGCTCAGCTTGTTGCCGGAATAGGTGTTATAGGTGGAGCCCATGTCGTTGATGCCGAACTGCAGGTAGCCGTTCAAATGCACGACGACGGTGCCGGCGGCGACCGGCTTAACCGGCTGCGCCATGGCGCCGGAGGTGGCGGCGAGCAGAGCGCCCATCGAGGCCACGGAGGCCAGGAGTAAATTGCGCATGAAAATTCCTTCTCTTTGAGCCGGTAGCCCGGCGGGGACGTATGTGACAGACTAAAACCCTGTTCCTGAACGGCCCTGCCTTGGGGGCGAGCCGCTCGGATTTGCCCTTAAAACGCGCATCCTGGCGCGGAGGCAATCTCCGAACTGTAATGTTGAGGTAATTCATGACAACTGTGGCGGAAACGACACATGTATATGACAGGAGTGTTAAATGAGTTTGGTAAGTTTTATGACAAAACCATGACAGTTCGACTATTATGACAATATGATGACGAACGGCCTATAAAATAGGTAGGCAAAAGTGATTTTCTAATTATATCAGGTATTAGAGGTTAAATACGCCTCAATAGCACCACAGCCAGCGCAGGAATCTCCCAGACGGCGGATGGTGTTTCCCTCAATTCCACCCAGGGCGAAGGGTTTTGCCCGCCCGGCGCGCCGCGCCAGGGTTTGGAAGCCGTAAATCCCCAGTACGGGCGCGCCGGGGTGGCTGGCGGTGGGGAAAACGGGCGAGATAAAAACAATTTTCGCGCCGGCGCGTTTGGCCCGGTGCAGCTGCGCCTGGTTGTGGGCGGAAGCGGTAATAAGCACGTGGCGTGACAGGGGCAGGAAACCGTGCCGCTGGCCGCCGCGCAGGTGCACCCCGGCGTGCAGGGCGGCGGCCAGCCGGGTGTCGCCCGCCACCACCAAGGTAATTTTGCGCGCCCGGCAAAGTGCGGCGAGCGCCGCCCCCAAGGTGGCGCGGTCCGGCGCGGAATCATGGCGGAACACTATGCCGCACAAGCCGGGGCCGCACAGGCCAGGCGGCAGGGCGCGCACCACCGCCAGCAGGTCCGGCATGCGTGCGGGATCGGAGAACAGCCAGAGCGGCGGCGGCCCGGAAATCCGCTTTACCCTCCGGCCCCAGGCGATTAACCGTGCATCCATGGCTGATATTACGATGATCTCACGCAACCTTGCCAGCATTCACGCCCGCATGGCCGCCGCCGCGGTGGCGGCCGGGCGCGATCCGGCGAGCGTAACGCTGATCGCGGTGAGCAAGATGCACCCGCGCGAGGCGGTGCTGGCGGCGCTGGCGGCGGGGCAGAGCGTGTTTGGCGAAAACAAAGTGCAGGAGGCGGAGGAGAAATTCCCCATTCCCGGCGCTAAACTGCACCTGATCGGCGCGCTGCAGACCAACAAGGCGGCCCATGCGGTGCGGCTGGCCGATGCCATCGATAGTTTGGACCGGGAAAAGCTCAACGACGCGATTGCCAAGGCAGCCCAGGCGGCGGGGCGGCTGCCGGAGTTGCTGGTGCAGGTGAACGTCGGTGACGAGCCGCAAAAAGCTGGGGTGGCACTGGCGGATGCGGATGCGTTCATCCGCGCCAGCCGGGCGCGCTTTGGCGAGGCGCTGCGCGGGCTGATGTGCATTCCACCCGAGGGGCTGGACCCGCTGCCGTATTTTAAGCGGCTGGCGGCAATGGCGGATGTGCATGGGCTGGCGGTGCGCTCGATGGGCATGTCCGGCGACTTTGAGATCGCCATTGCCGCCGGGGCGACGCATGTGCGCGTCGGCACGGCGATTTTCGGCGCGCGATCAATTTTACGGGAAACTTGATTAAACTTTAACAACTGTGGCGGATTCTGCGCCGAGCGCTCTGTGCGCCCAGGCAAATAGCCTGTAATGCCTGCGCTGGTTTTAGAAATTCTCGTGGAGAGCAACCCCGGTGATCAGATTATCGGTCCCGTTCAGGCAGGCTGTATCGCGCCTCACCTTCCCGGTGATGCTGATGTTCTCCTTTGCCCTTATACTTATCGGCCGCGCAGACCAGGGATTTGCCGACCGGCTGCGTGCCGGGCTGGATGATCTGCTGGCCCCGGTATACGCCGTCATCTCCGCGCCGGTGCAGGCGGCAGAGAGCGGGACCGGGGCGATCGGGCATCTGTTCGCGCTGAACTCCGAAAATGCCCATTTGCGCGCCGAGAACGCCAGCCTGCTGCAATGGCAGGCGGTGGCGATGGCGCTGGAAGCGCAGAACGACGCGCTGAAAGCCACGCTGAATTATACCCCACCCGCCGCGCCGGCGTTTTCCACCGGCGATGTGGTGGCGGATCTGGGCGGGGTTTACGCGCGCTCGGTGCTGGTGGTGCTGCCGCCCGGCACCAACCCGGCGGCGTTGGCCGGTGCGGTTGCCATGGATGGGCGCGGCGTGGCCGGGCGCGTGGTCGAGGCGGGCGGGCGTTCCGCGCGCGTGCTGCTGATTACTGATTTGAACAGCCGGATACCCGTGGCGCTGGGTACGAGCGGTGCGCCGGCGCTGATGACCGGCACCAACGGCGCTGACCCGGCGCTGCTGTATTGGGCCCCCGGCCAGCCGCCGGCTGAAGGCGCCATGGTGCTGACCAGCTCCGTCGGCGGCGCGTTCCCGCCCGGCCTGCCGGTGGGCGTGGTGCATTACGATGCACAGAACGACCCCATTGTGCTGCCGCTGGCGGATTTGGACTCGCTGCGCCTGCTGCGGCTGTTCAGCTACCCGGACAATCTGCCGGTGCTCACCCCGATCCCGCATACCGTGGCCAAGACCGCCGCCGTTCTCCACCACCGGAAGAAATAGCCAATGCGCCGGCCAACCCCATGGCGGCGGCTGGATGCCGCCTCGCGCTATGTGTTTCCCTTTGGCATGCTGGCGGCAGGGCTGTTCGTGCTGGGCGTGAATTTCGGCCTGCCGGGGCAGGCGCAGTTGCGCCCGGTGTACGCCGTGGCCTGCGTGTTTTTCTGGACGCTTTACCGTCCGTCCTCAATGCCCGCCCCGTTGGTTGGCTTAAGCGGGCTGTTGCTGGATTTGCTGGGGATTTCGCCGCTGGGGCTGTGGGCGCTGCTGTTGCTGGCGCTGCACGGGGTGGTGCTGGCCTCGCGGCGGCGGCTGGTGCCGCAGGGGTTTCTGTTCACCTGGCCGGTGTATTCCGGGCTTGCCGCCGGGGTGTTCGTGCTGGCCTGGGGCGCGGAATCGCTGCTGGCGCTGAGCCCCTTGCCGGTGCTGCCGGTGGTCACGGAAATTGGCTTCGCCACCTTGCTCTACCCGGCGCTCGCGGCGTTTTTCGTCCGCGCGCACCGCAGTGCCGCGGCGGCCGAACTGGCGTAATGCTGGATTTGCATGCTTGATTTGCGCGTTCGGGGTACGGACAGGCCATGAAGCGTGAGACCAAGGACCGCTCGGCCTTTAACCGCCGCGCGCTGCTGATCGGCACCGCGCAGCTAGGGATTTTTGGCGCGATCGCGGGCAAGTTGTATAATCTGCAGGTGTCGCAGCACGGTAAATACGCGCTGCTGGCGGAACAAAATTCCATCTCCGAACGGCTGGAAGCGCCGATCCGCGGGCTTATCACCGACCGCTTCGGCACCATTCTGGCGGGCAACCAGCAGCATTGGCGCGCATTGTTCATGCAGGCGCTGGCGCCGGACCCGCAGGCGGTGCTGGATAATTTCTACCGGCTGGTGCCGTTGCCCGACGACGAAAAGGCGCGGATTGCGACGGATTTGGCGCACCGCCCCGGCTACATTCCGGTGCTGCTGAAGGATTTCCTGGACTGGCCGGACATGGCTGCCCTTGAGGTGAACACGCCGGACCTGCCGGGGGTCGTGGTGGAGGTGGGCGCCAGCCGCTCGTACCCGTTCGGCCCCGGCCTGGCGCATGCGGTGGGCTACGTGGCGCGGCCCAACGCGCGCGAGGCGGCGGCCGACCCGGTGCTTTCGCTGCCCGGCATCCGCGTTGGCCGCACCGGGGCGGAGGCGGCGCAGGATGCGGCGTTGCGCGGCATGCCGGGCTTTGTGCAGACCGAGACCAATGTGCATGGCGAGGTGGTGCGCCAGGTGGCGCATGACGACGGCACGCCGGGGCAGACCGTGGCGCTGGCGCTGGATGCCGGGTTGCAGGCACTGGCGGTGCAGCGGCTGGCCGACCAGGCCGGAGCGGTGGTGATGCTGGATGCCAATACCGGTGAAATTCTCGCCATGGCGAACAGCCCGGCGTTTGACCCGGAATTGTTCGACAAGGGTGTGCCGGCGGCGACCTGGGCCGGCTGGATGGCCGACGCGAAAGACCCGCTGCAGAACAAGGCGATCTCCGGCCTGTTTGCGCCCGGCTCCACGTTCAAGCCCACGGTGGCGCTGGCGGCGATGAAATCCGGCGCGCTGACCCCCGATACCGTGCTGACCTGCATAGGCTCCTTCACGCTGGGCGACCATGTGTTCTGGTGCGACAACCACGTGGCGCATGGCTCTATTACCTTGCACACCGCCTTGCAGGTGAGCTGCGACGTGTTCTTCTACCAGGTGGCGCTGATGGTCGGGATCGACCGCATGGCGGACATGGCGGCTCAGCTTGGCTTGGGCACGGATCTGGGGATGGATATGCCCGATGCCTCGCCGGGGCTGGTGCCGACGCTGGATTGGGCGCGCAGCCGGGGGATCCATTGGGCCGAGGGCAGTACCGTGGTGCAGGGCATCGGCCAGGGGTACACGCAGCTTACGCCACTGGCGCTGGCAACGATGATTGCCCGCGTGGCAACGGGCAGTGCCGTTGGGCCGCATATTACGCGCCGGATTGGCGGGCAGTTGCAGGATGGCTCCGACCCTGGCGACTGGCCGGCGCTGGACGTTGACCCGGACCATCTGGCGGCGGTCCGCCAGGGCTTGTTCGAGGTGGTGAACACGCCCGCCGGCACCGCCTATGCCTCCCGCCTGACGCTGCCGAATGTGCAGATGGCGGGAAAAACCGGCACCGCGCAGGTGCATAACAACACCGCCGCCGAAAAGCAGAAAAACTTCAACGACCTCACCATGGCGTGGGAGGACCGGCCGAACGCGCTGTTCGTCGGCTTCGCGCCGTATGACAATCCGCGCTATGCCATTGCCGTGGTGATCGAGCATGGCAATTTTGGCGCGCAGTCCGCCGCCCCGGTGGCGCATGATCTGATGACCTATGCGCTGACCCATGACCCCGCCGGGCGCGATACGCCGCTGGGCGGGGCGGCTGGGGTGGCACCTTCATGATACCCGAAAAACTCGCGCCGCAGCGGCCGTTCCGTGACCCCTCCTTTGGCCTGGTGCGCAAGTTTGTGCGGATCAACTGGCTGTTTGTGCTGTGCGTCTGCCTGCTCGCGGGCGTGGGCTATACCGCGCTGTATTCCGCCGCCGGGGGCGCGCCGGTGCCTTATGCCAACGGCCAGCTGGTGCGCTTCCTGGTTGCATTGGGGCTGATGCTAGGGATTGCGATGGTGGATATCCGCCTGATCGCGAAAATCTCCTGGCCGGCCTATGCGCTGGGGATTTTTTTACTCCTGGTGGTGATGAAGTTTGGCCATACCGGGTTGGGCGCCAAACGGTGGATGACGGTTGGGGGCGTGGAAATTCAGCCGAGCGAGCTGATAAAATTGTTTTTGACCCTGGCGCTGGCTGCGTATTTTCATCGCGCCACGCAGGAGCGGCTGAACCACATTCTCTTCCTCCTGCCGGCGGTGGGGGTGATTTTGCTGCCGGTGGGGCTGATTTTGAAGGAGCCGAATCTGGGCACTGCGGTGATTACCGCGTTGATCGGCGCCACGGTAATGCTGGGTGCCGGGGTGCGCTGGTGGAAGTTTGCGCTCGTGCTGGGCGTGCTCGTGGTGGCGGCGCCGCTGCTGTACCACCATTTGCACGACTACCAGCGGGCGCGGATTATCACGTTTATGAATCCCGGCTCGGACCCGCTGGGGGCGGGGTATAATATCATCCAGTCAAAAATCGCATTGGGTTCGGGCGGGTTTACGGGCCAGGGATATTTGCATGGCACGCAGAACCAGTTGAATTTTTTGCCTGAGAAACAGACGGATTTCGTGTTCACCATCATTGCCGAGGAGTTCGGCTTTCTGGGCAGCATCGCGGTGCTGGGGCTGCTGTTCTCGATTGTGGCGATGGCGCTGTATACGGCGTTGTGCAGCGCGCATGTGTACGGGCGGCTGGTGGCGCTGGGGGTGGGGACGAATTTTTTCCTGTACTGCTTCGTTAATCTTTCCATGGTGATGGGGCTGATACCCGTGGGGGGCGTGCCGCTGCCGTTGATCTCCTACGGCGGCTCGGCGCTGACGGCGGTGATGCTGGGGTTTGGCGTGCTGATGTCGGTGCATGTGCACCGGGATGTTGAGTTTGCGAATGAGGAATTTTAGGGCGGGAAATGCATCTGCTCGTTTTTGATTCCGGCATTGGCGGCCTGGGCGTGGTGCGGGAAATACGGCGCCTGCAACCGCATGCGCGGATTACCTATCTCGCCGATAACGGGTTTTTCCCATATGGCGAAAAGCCGGACGCGGTGCTGTTGCCGCACATCGTGAAACTTATCGGCGGGGCCATCGGGGTTTTTAAGCCCGACGCGGTGGTGGTGGCGTGCAACACCGCGAGCACCATTGCGCTGGTGGCGTTGCGGGCGGTGTATGCGGTGCCGTTTGTGGGCTGCGTGCCGCCGATAAAACCGGCCGCCGCCGCGAGCAAGAGCAAGGTGATCGGGATTCTGGCGACCGCCGCGACCGTGCGGCGGGTTTATTTACAGGATTTGATTGAGAAGTTTGCACCCGAGTGCGAAATTCACAGCCTGGGCACGCCGACATTGGCGGAGCTGGCGGAGCAAAAATTCCGTGGCTTTCCGGTGGATGTGGCAAGCGCGGTGGCGCCGCTGTTCATGCAGCCGGGGGCGGAGCGAATTGACGCGGTGGCGCTGGGCTGCACGCATTATACGTTTCTGCATCCGGAGTTTCAGGCGCTGTATCCGCACATTGCGTGGTTTGACCCAGCGTTGCCGGTGGCAAAGCGCACGCTGGCGGTGACGCAGGATTTAGCGCCAGCGCACGGCGGGTACGCGGGCACAGCGTGGTTCACCGCGCCGTTGCCGGATTTTGATGTGATGCAGGCGCGGCTGGCGGAGTTTGGCTTCTACGAGGTCCGGCAGGGGTTGCCCGCAGCTTATACCAGCCGCCGAATTTTCTGAATCTCCGGGGATTCCCCCGACGCGGTGAGTTATGATTCGATGTTTCCC
>PLSD01000130.1 GCA_003164135.1 Acetobacteraceae bacterium | reverse complement strand
TCAGAAAATTCGGCGGCTGGTATAACAGGCGAAGCCAGGCAACCCGGACAATCCGCCAGCCCAGCCAGGCGCCGACCGGGATTAGGATCAGGCCGGCGACGTTGAAGGCGATAATGATCAGGTGAAGCCCGAGGACGGCCTCGGCGATTATGATGTCGATCATGGGTTATCGGTATAGTGGTTCATCTTGCTGATGTCTGTCAGGTGGGCCATCCTGAGAGTGCCACCATCAAAGTTAAGGCAGTAATCGCAGGAGGCCATTTTGCCGAAATTAACAGGGCCGAGCTGGGGACCAGCTTCCAAGGGTACACCGAAGCAACTGGTTATCCTCTGCCATGGCGTCGGCGCCGACGGTAATGACCTGATCGACCTTGCCCCTTACTGGGGGCGCGTTCTGCCAGAAGCCGTATTCGTCGCGCCGAACGGACCTGAGCCGTTCGATATGGCGCCAATGGGCCGGCAATGGTTTTCCATCGGGGATCTGGACCCTGCCAAGCTTGGGGGCGGCGTTCGCCGGGCGGCGGCGGTGCTGAACGTGTTTGTCGATGAACAACTGGCCAAATATGACCTGCCGCCAACCGCGTACGCGCTGATGGGTTTCAGCCAGGGCGCCATGACCGCCTTGTTCACTGGGCTACGCCGTGCCGATGCGCCACGCGCCATCTTGGCATTTTCTGGCGCGCTCATCGATCCAAGTTCATTAAAGGCCGAGATGAAAAACCATGCGCCGGTACTGCTCGCGCATGGTGAAGCCGATCCTGTTGTTCCGGCCTTCCGGTCCAGGGAGGCGGAGGTGGTGCTGCGGGCGGCGAATGTTCCGGTGGAGGTGGTGTTTTTGGCCAACCTTGAACACGGCATTGACGAAGCCATACTCGATGCAGGTGCTTTGTTTTTACAAAGGGCGTTCGCAGGATAAGACCCGCCGGAGGCCTGCCGGACAAAACTACGGCTGCTCTGCGCCTCATTGTCGCCGTTCCAAAGGGATATCCGCGGCCCGAAGCGGTCGTTCGCTGACAACGAGAAACATTTTGAAGTCGTATGGCTCGGCGATCTTCTCAGGGGGTGGATGATTGACTCTCAGGGCGGTGCATCCGGTCCGCTCGATCCCATATTCATAATTTCCACGATCCTTCGACCGATATCTTCCGGCGACATAATAAAATCGATACATCCACTGGCAATCGCGCTCTCCGGCATGTCGGGCTCTTTGGCAGTATCCAACCTCTGGGCAATCGTTGTGCCACCAACCTCCCTAATCTCGCATAGGGCTTCGGAGCCATCTCCATCATAGCCGGAGACGATGACAGCGATCAATTTTCCCCTCCAGTGCTTGGCCAAAGAGCGCAGAAACACCGTAATTACATCAGGCCATCCGTGTGGCTTTGATATCGGCCTGAGCCGAAATTCACCATTTAAAACATGGAGATCGCGTTGAGCTGGAATTATAAATACCTGGTTGGGTTTGAGTACCAAGCCTTCGGTGATCAGTTCGACAGGCATCGTCGTATAGTTTGGAAGGATTTCGTGAAGAAGAGTGGCAACCTTGCGCAGGTGATTTACAATGACGATGGCAACTCCGAGGTCATTCGGCATATTCTTTAGAAAGCGAATGTAAGCATCTAATCCACCGGCTGACCCGCCGACACAGACAACGGGTATTTCAACCGGATGCGATTTTTCACCATAATGTTCTTTCTTGATCGGCACCTACTTATTCGCCTGTTCGTCATCAGGCGGACTATCCCCGGGGTGATAATACAATTTGGCGCATTCCTCACCAAGCACGCTGCCGGTGACCGTCAGATCATCCTTAAAGGCGTCTCGAATAAAATCCATCGTTTGAAAATGCCGGTCCTCAAAATACATCTGATGAACCTGCTCACGTTCGGCACCATAAACAATATGGGATATGCCGGCCCATATCGAAGCCATGCTGCACATGCCACATGGCTGGAGAGTTGAATAAAGCGTGGCGCCTTTGAACCGTGATTGATTAAGAAATTCCCCTGCACGGCGCATCGAGACGATTTCAGCATGTGCGGTTGGGTCACGCTGTATGTCGACGCAATTGTATCCTTCGCCAATCACCAAGCCATCCAGGACGATGACGCACCCTATTGGGCCGCCGCCCGAATTTTCACCCTGCCGCGCCAGATTAATTGCGCGGCGCATATACATAAGATCGTCTTTGTTCAGCATTTCCTATGGCCAAGACAGTTCATGATATCTCCAAATCATATGTGAGCTAAAACCATGCTTATAACAAGGTTATTCTCAACCGGCCAAATTCAGCCTGCTACCCGGCAACTATAGTCAAAATCAATTAGTCGCACGTATGTAGGTAGATTCCGATACTCAACACCACGCTATACAACCTCCATCTGTCAGCAGATTGATCCGATGGATTTCAATGTTATGCAAGCAGTACGGAGAGGAATGTAATTTAGGAATCTACGATTCCCATTGGTGGGGATAAGATTATTCTGTGTTTTCAATTTTTAATTTTGTGGACACAGCTAAGTTATAGATGCGCGTTTAAAAGCTGCGGAGCGTGTCAAGCAATTAAGTCTTTAGCGGCGCTATTGTGCTTCGCTTACTGAAAGTAAAATATAATGGACCAGACGCCAGCCAAGAATTACTTTTTGCGAGATGTGAAGGCGTTGCGCGCAGCCGCGAAAAATTCACTGAGTGATGGTGCTGTAACGGATGATTATGGCAGCGACGTTAAGAAGTCGATTGAGCTACTTCAGTACGTACTGGCGACCGAAATTGTCTGCGTGTTGCGGTATACTATGAATTCGATCTCGGTGTCTGGACTCACAAGCAAAAGTGTTGGCGAGGAGTTTCAGGAACTCGCCGAAGATGAGCGCAAGCACATGATGATGGTAGCGAAACGCATTGATCAACTCGGAGGGGATCCCGATTTTAATCCAAAGGACTTGGCCTCGCGGTCAGCCACGGAATACGGCGATGGAGGGACCTTGGTTGAAATGGTCAAGCAAAATCTTATCGCAGAACGCATCGCGGTTGAGCATTACCGTGATCTGATAAAGTATTTCTCCGATAAAGATCCCACAACGCGCCTCATGCTTGAGCATATTCTCCAAGATGAGGAAGACCACGCCACCGATATGCACGACCTTCTGGTCGCCCACGAAGGAACACCGATGCTCCCATGATTTTCACATGTAGATCAAGGCATTAAATCCCCTCATGGTACCGAAATGCTTAATTCGGCTCGGCCGCTCTTCGATATGAGATTTCTTAGACTTTGAGTGGCTGGGTATACCGCCTCGTTATTTCCGGGGACAGAGGTTCTGTAGGCGCGCAACTGATAGATTGCCGCAGTCGCTGACATGAAAGATGAAGCGAGCATCGCGTAACTGGCCTGACGCTCAAAATCTTCTGGCCCGAGGCATTCTGGATTACATGGCGAGAGAATCGAGCGATTTTTTGCCTGCTTCGCGCCTGTGACGGCAATCTTCGAGCGGTTCGTCTGGTCCCTAATTGCGGCCTCTAGTGGATAGAATCCAACACTTGGTGCCCTCGTTTTACGGCTGCTAAAATTTTTCTGGGTTTTTTTG
>PLSD01000116.1 GCA_003164135.1 Acetobacteraceae bacterium | reverse complement strand
CACTTACGAGGCGATGCGCGACGCCAGCAAAGAAGCCTGGAATTTCAACGCCAATGACGCGGCTCGAATTACCACAATCGGAACCAGAGACTGGGCATGCGTCAATCTTGGGGCTGCTGGTATTAGCCAGTCGTGTTCTGTATATGTAGTTCTGGGCCCACGCCAGCAACGATAATGGGCCCCCGGCTCAAGAGGCGGGCCGGGGGTTTATGCGTTAGGGCGGCGGAAGATAATCAGTTACGGAAGAGTGGCCTGCGCACCGGTGTTGCGGTGTGCCAAGTTGGTGCTATTGTCCCAACTTGATCTTGCTGCTCCTGCTTTTGCAGGTGCTCCGCCAAAGCAATAGGTTCAGATTTTATCTGGCTGGTTGAGGCATGTCCCACCTGGGGCACTTTTTCATCGGTCATGTCATCTCCTTTATGTCCAGTCGGGAAATCATGAATTGCCAGCGGTAGCGGCCGGCATCTGAGATCAGGCTGTACTTGGATTGGTGATTGTCTCGGTGAACACCATACCGTGTGAGATTGCCGTGCGGCAGACTCGGAAAGTACTTAATTCGCCGATAGCTGCTTGGCGGGGTCCGGCGAATGACCGTTTGTATCATCCCATGACGACGTGTACCCGGTGCGAGGCGCCGTCATCCACCAGAGGGATGAGTATTCTTTCGCCGCCCGGTAGCTTTTCACCATCAAGCCTGACCGCCACCACGCCACGGCAGATACCCGCGGGGTTGACCACCGTGATCTGATAGCGCGCTGAATGGTGCCGGAAGGCGATCTCGAAACCAGACCAATGACGTGGGATGCATGGGTCGACCAATAGATTTGTTCCCTGGACACGAAACCCCAGCTGCCATTCCAATGCCACTCGATACATCCAGCCGGCCGAGCCAGTGTACCAAGTCCAGCCGCCTCGCCCCACATGCGGCGGTTCGGAATAGATGTCCGCGCAGGCCACATAGGGCTCGACCTTGTAGCGGAGCACCCCGGCGGGCGTGTCCGCATGCCGGATGGGGTTGAGCATGGCAAGCAACTCCCCGCCTTTGTCACCATCCCCCTGCATGAGGTACGCCAGCGCTGCCCAGACCGCGGCATGGGTATATTGCCCGCCATTCTCGCGAATGCCGGGCGGGTAGCCTTTGATATAACCGGGATCATGAGATGGATTGTTGAACGGCGGGGTGAACAGCAGCGACAATTTATCGTCCCTGCGCACAAGAAATTTATCCAGCGCCGCCATGGCCCGTACCGTGCGCGCCGGCTCCGCGGCACCGGAAATGACCGCCCAGGACTGCGCGATTGAATCAATGCGGCACTCATGATTAACGGAGGAACCCAGCGGTGACCCATCGTCGAAAAATGCACGCCGATACCAGTCGCCATCCCAGGCCTCACGCTCCAGCGCTTCGCCAAATGCCGCCGCTTGTTGCCGCCATCCGGCCGCCCGCTCCGCGTGGCCGTGCCGTTCAGCCAGACTGGCAAAATCGTTCAACGTCGCACAGAGGAACCAGCCGAGCCATACGCTCTCCCCTTTTCCATTCTCGCCGATCCGGTCCATGCCATCATTCCAGTCGCCCGTGCCCATCAGCGGCAGGCCGTGTACGCCGGTCGAAAGACTTTTATCCAGAGCCAGGCCGCAATGTTCGAACAGGGTGGCTTGTTGGGCAGATATTTTCGGCTGGAAAAAGCGGGCATGCTCGTCATTGCGCAGAACCAGCCCGTCCAGGAACGGCACCATCTCATCCAGCACCGCGGTGTCGCCGGTGACATGAACGTAATGACTGACCACGTAAGCGAGCCAGCCGCGGTCATCGGAGACGCGGGTACGAATACCCCGCCCGGATTCCGGCAGCCACCAATGCTGCACATCACCTTCCACGAATTGCCTGGCGGCGGCGCGCAGCAGGTGTTCACGCGCAATGCCGGGCTGCGCGACGCAGAGCGCCATCACGTCCTGTAACTGGTCACGAAAGCCATAGGCGCCACTTGCCTGGTAGAACGCGGTACGCGCCCATACACGGCAAGCCAGCGTCTGGTAGCCCAGCCAACGATTGAGCAGAATATCCAATGCGCGGTCGGGGGTTTTAACCTGGACCACGTCGAGCATGTCGTCCCATTGCTGCGTCATCACAGCGAACACAGTATCAAGGTTGGCCGCGCGATATTTGGTAACGAGGGATTGTGCCTCTTCCTGGGTTGCACATTGGCCCAGGAAAAAAATGATTTCCGTGGTTCCTCCGGCAACCAGGCTAATCCGTTTCTGCAACGCGGCACAGGGATCGAGCCCCGCCCCAACACGGTTTGACAGGGAGATTCCGGGCATTAAGCCCAGCGGCCGCTCCAGCGTGCCATCGCGGCCCAGAAATTCCGTCCGGTCGCAGGTCCAGGCGGTTTGCTGGCCGGCGAGATCGGCGAAGGCAACGCGCTCGCCAAATTGCTCGTTCCAGGCATTGCGCGCGAAGATTGCGCCAGTTGTAACATCAACTTCGCTTGCGATGAAAGGCGCGTTCGCTGAACGGTTGCCGCCAAGTACCCATTCCACATAGGCTGTAACGGAAAGGTTCCTGGCGCGCCCGGAATGGTTGACGATTCTCAGGCGCGAGATTTTGATCGGATCATCAACCGGGACAAATTGCACAAGCTCCAGTGCAATGCCATGTGAGTCATGGTTGAAGCGGCTGAAACCCTGGCCATGCCGAACCGCGTAGGACGAGTTCTTTTCCCGTATGGGCAGTACCGTTGGCCCCCACACTTCGCCGGTGGCCTCGTCGCCAACATAGAACGCCTCGCCCGGCCGGTTGCAGAGGGCATCATTCGACCAGGGCGTGAGTTGATTTTGTTGACTGTTCATCGACCAAGTGAAGCCGCCGCCATCGGCGGAAACCTGAAAGCCAAAGGCTGGATTGGCGATCACGTTCAACCACGGTGCCGGCGTTAGGTCGTTGCCTCGTAGAATCGTCAGATATTCGCGGCCATCATTCGTGAAGCCGCCAAGTCCGTTAAAGAACTCGATCTCCGGGCGGGGCCATAACTTCTCCGGCTCGCGCGTCAGCGCCAAGTGCCGGAGAGGAGGCGGGCTGGCGGGTTTGAGATCGCGCGCATGATTGATTTGTTGGGCCAAGGAGCCGCGATCACCATCCAGCACCGCGCGGCAACAAGCCTGCAGCAGGGCTTGAACCTCTGGGGAGACGAGATCGGCACGCAGCACGAACACCGATCCGCGTGGACCATCCCCCGCGGGTCCGGGCCTTGACTGACTTATCCGTAACAACGAGTCGATGGAATTTTGCAAATCCTGAACGTAGGACGCCGCGTGGTCGTTGAGAATGACTAAATCAACCGCAAGATGTTTCAGGCGCCAGTATTCATGGGCACGCAGCAGATGGCGGACGAGTTCGAGATGATCCTCCGTGTCGATCCGTACCAGCACGATGGGTAGATCACCTGAAATGCCTTGTGCCCAAAGTGTTGAGGCCTTGCGCAAGCCTTGCTTGATGGTGTCGCCATCAGGCCGCAATGTTGGATCGCTGTACAGAATATGTGTGGCGAGGCGCTGGAAAATATGCGCTTCATCTGAAGTGATATTGAGATGGCGCAGTTGCATCTGCGCCTGCGTCCAGGCGAGCGATTTAGCCCGTTCGAAGGCTGTCGGGTCAAGATGCTTATCGGCCAGCGCCACGACTTCCTCTCGCGAAGCCGCTGCCATTGTCCAGAAGGCAATGCGGGCCGTTTCACCACGCGCAATTCGTACGTGGCGGCGCACACTGAAGATCGGGTCAAGTACCGCACCAGCCGTGTCAGAAAGCGGCCAGCCCTCGGCAATGGCCACGGGCGAGCGCAAGCTCTGCCCCCGCCCTATAAAGCGGACACGGTCAGTTTCAAACTGTGTGGCGCGGAAGCTTTCGCCTTCGAGGACGGCCAAATGCGCCGCCCAGACTTGCGGATCATTGGCCGAACGGCGCCTGCGCGTGGCGAGAATCGCGCCAAGTTCCGGCACAAACTCCGTATGGACGAAGAGCGAGGCAAACGCCCGGTGTGCCTCATCATCGGCCTGCCTTGCGAGGGCAAGTTCAAAATAGGAGGTCACTTCAATATCCCGGGTCCGCGTGCCGTTATTGGTGATTGAAACGCGCCTGACCTCAGCGTCGTCCTCGGGCGACACTATGATCTCGAACGTTGTCGTCAAGGCACCGTCGTTCCGTACGATCGAGCCGCTCTCTTCCGAGAAAGTCACGTCATAGCTGTCGGGTTCCACCGCACTTGGCTGGTAGCTCGCCGACCAGATTTCACCGTTTTGCGTGTCACGCAAAAAGACATAGGCGCCAGCGCCGTCGCTTGTGACATCCTCGCGCCAGCGCGTGATGGCGATATCGTGCCAACGGCTGTAGCCGGAACCCGCCGCGGTGAGCATCACCGAATAGCTGCCGTTTGATAAAAGATGTGTGCGCGGTATGCGTGAATGCGCCGAGGTATAATGGCGCTGGACGGCGGGGGTGAGGCTAACCTTCTGTGTTGCCGTTCTGGTCTCTTCAGGCGGGGCCTTGGCCTCGGCGACATCACGCGGCATGCGCTCTTGCAACAAGAGTTCGGCCGCCCGCATGATCGGCTCGGCATGAAAATGCGTGCGCATCCGGCCATCATGCAATGCATTGGCAATGCCGAGAATGGTCATGGCCTGGTGATGGGCCATGTAGGCGTGGATAATTTCCACCTTTGAGCCTTCCGGCCGGCGGCTACGGGTGTAGTCGAGCGCCTCGTACCATCCGTAGGCACCGCGCGCGCCTATGGCCGCGAGGCGCTTGAAGTTGGCGGCGGCGGCGGCGGGGTCGACCATTGCAGCCAGTCCGGTTGCGTAGGGGGCTATGACAATGCTCTCCCCAAGCCCCCGTTTATAGCCGAGATCCGGTACGCCGAAACTGGAATACTGATAGGTCTGCTCGGCATCCCGTACATTATATTGGGATTCCGACATGCCCCAGGGGACGCCGAGGCTGATTCCATATTTTTCCTGCCGCCATACGACCAACCGGTTGGTCTGTTCCAGCAAACTGCCTGCCGGCGCGCGCATCACCAGTGAGGGCATGAGATACTCGAACATCGAACCGGACCAGGAGGTGAGCCCCGAGCCGCCATCGATCGGTGTTAAGGTGCGGCCCAGACGGAACCAGTGTTTGGCCGGTAAATCCCCCTTGGCGATGGCAATAAAGCTGGCGAGACGGGCCTCGGAGGCAAGCAGGTCGTAGAAATTCTGGTCGAGGCTGCGATCGTCGTGGCGGTAGCCGATGGAGAGCAGCAAGCGGTCGGGATCAAATAGAAAACCGAACTCCATATTGTCGAACATGGCTTTGGCATGATCGGCTATTGAGGTGAGGCGTTGGATCATCAATCGGGCGGCGGCGCCGGAATCTTTCAGCGCCTTTAGGAAGGGCGCGTCAGCTTCCTGAGCGCCCCGGTCAGCAATGCAGTGCGTAATTGTTTCGCAATGCTTTGGCAGTGTCGCCAATGTCGGCAAGACCTTCAGCAACCGTGATGCTTCATCGTCAGCATCAGTTTCGTATACCAGCAGGCCGGCCCATGGCATCAGCAGATTAAAGTCATTTTGGTGCGCGGCCAGGGCGGCGCTAAATGCTTTGGCCCAGGTGATGATGTCCGCATCGCCGCTTTCGTGCGCGCAGATATTTAACGTCGCGGCTATTGGGGTCAGATCCGCCAGACTCTGCGCGATGTTCGCCGGCGTTACGGGGTTATCGGTGAGTGAGGTTGTAATGGTTTCAACGGCAGCATGCAGCCTGGCAAGCGCTTCGTCCGCCTTTGAACCAGCAGAATCCGTTGTCTCGCATAGGAGTTTTAAATGATCGCTCAGCCCCAGCTGCCAGTTCGCGTTGACGGAAGGACTGTTGATTATATCGTGGCAGGCATTGCTCAGGGCGATGAGATGACCGGCAAGATTGCCGCTATCCACGGAGGAGATATATTTCGGCTCCAGCGCGCGCAGGTCGCTCGTATCGTACCAGTTATAAAAATGTCCGCGGAATGTCTCTAAGCTTCCCATCGAGGAGAAGGTTTCTTCAAGGCGCTTCAAAGTGTCGAGCGTACCTATCCAGCCAAAATCGCGCGCGGCGATGACGGAGAGAAGGTATAGTCCGAGGTTGGTGGGCGAAGTCCGGTGCGCGATGACAGGCCAGGGATTTTCCTGAAAATTATCAGGCGGCAGCATGTTATCTTCCGCCGTGATAAATGTTTCAAAGAAGCGCCAGGTGCGCCGTGCCACCAGCCTGAGGGCCAGGGCATCAGGCGGCTTGACGGATAAGTGACCCGCCGAAGGTGGCGGTAGGCTCGCCCAATATGCGATGAAGGGGGATGAAGCCCACAGGGCGAGGAACGGCATCGCGATGAGGCAGCTTTGCTGCCTTGTGGCATAAAGCATGACGCCGACGAAGATGGACCATGCTACGCTGGCGCTGGCCTGCAAGGCGAGGCTGCGGGTATCGAATTGGGAGTCGCTTGTGGCCTGCGCAGAGGTTGTCCATTCCAGCAGATGGCGCCGGCGAATGAACAGGCGGAACAGGGTCCGCGCCACGGCATCGAGCATAACCCAGGCTTGGTGAGCAAGAAAAGTAATAAGAAAGGCGCTTTGCAAAATTCCGAGAGCAAAGTCACCGCGCAATGCCCGCAGATAATTGCGCCATGAAACGCCTGCGTGGCGAGGAATAATCCCGGCAATGGCAGGAAGTAATGGCGGTAGCATGATGGCCAGCAGGATAAAGGCGGTCCAGATTTCGGCGACGGGCAGCGGCTGGAACCAGCCTATCAGCAGGGCGAGAAACGTGGCCGGTGCGGCGAGCGATCGGCGCAGATTGTCGAGCAGTTTCCATCGGCCCATCAAGGGGAGCAGGGTATTGCTTGCGCCGTCCCGGTTTTTGCGGCGGAAGCCAAATATCCAGGGCAACAACTGCCAGTCGCCGCGGACCCAGCGATGCTGGCGTGCGGCTGAAACTGCGTAGCGGGAGGGAAACTCCTCGACGACCTCAATGTCCGAGGCAAGGCCTGCGCGCGCGAAGATGCCTTCCAGAAGGTCGTGACTGAGGACGGTGTTTTCGGGAATTTGTCCGGCGAGGACGGCGGCAAACGTATCAACTTCATAGATACCTTTGCCGCAATACGAGCCTTCATCATACAAATCCTGGTAAACGTCGGAGACGGCAAGCGCGTAGGGGTCGAGGCCGTTAGGTCCTGAAAATACCCGCTGAAACAGCGAGCCTTCGCTGCCGATGGGCAAGGAGGGCGTGACACGGGGTTGGAGGATGGCATGGCCCTGGATAACCAGACCGGCTTTGGAATTGAGCACGGGCCGGTTGAGAGGATGCGCCATCTTGCCGACGAGCCGCCGGGCGGTGCCGATTGGCATTCTTGTATCGGCATCCAGCGTGACGACGTATCGTATGCCTGATGGCAGCACGGGTGCATGGCCATCCGTGGGAAGAAAGCTCGTATCGGTGGCGCCGCGAAGCAGGCGGTTCAGCTCATGCAGTTTGCCGCGCTTACGCTCCCAGCCGAGCCATGTTGCCTCACTGTCATTCCATATCCGGCGGCGATGCAGCAGAAAGAAGCGGGGGCTGCCACCAGTCTGGCCATAACGCGCATTCAACTGTGCGATGCCTTCGGCCGCTTTCTCCAGCAGGGCCTCGTCGCTCGCATGGTATCCTGCTACGGCATCGTTCCAGTCCGAGAGCAGGGCAAAAATAAAGTTGTCGTCCGGATTGGAAAGATGATGGACCTCGAGCCGTTCGACTTGTTGATGAATGGATGATTCGTCACCCAGCATTGCGGGTACGACAATGATTGTGCGCATTTCCGATGGAATGCCATCACGGAATTCCAGTCCGGGTAGAAGCATGCCGCCGACCTGCTGAGTAACCAAGCGGTTGATGATGGCAACCGCAATATCAGATGCCGGGATGATGCCAAGAACCGCAAAAACCAAAAACTCATAGCCGGTGAGCCGTTCATGCCTGACAGCGAGCAAAATGAGAGCAAAGATAATTGCAGTGAGAAGGGCAATCATATTCACATAGCTGATCACGCCAAGCCTGGAATGCATGCGGAACATTCGCGTTCTGAACGGCGGTCGGCAGCCGAGTTCCTTCTCGAAGACGAGGCGACCCTTGGCGATGAGGTAATATCCTGGATCACATTCACGCGGTTCGGTCGCCCGCTTGGCCGATTCTATCACGCGTTGGGCAATCAGGGGTTCATCCAGGCCTGATCCGCGCGCGAGGTCCTCGATTGCCCGCCGATATAGATCGCGTGTCTGGAAATCCATTGCCGCAAAGTTGCTGCCCGCGCGCAGGACAGCGTCCACAGGGCTGACACTTTCAAAAAACTCAGCCCAATTGATCATTGAGACCAAACGCATGCTCGTGATTACGTTGCGAACGGTCACATCGGTTGCGCTTTGGACCTGTAATTCCTCACGGACAATCTGTTCGCTGGTGGTTCCTTCGGCGGCCAGTCTATCGTTTAGCCAACGCAGCGCGGGGGTAACTTTGGGGTCACGGTCTCGCAGGCGCTGAGCAAGCTCAACGGCAAAAGTGGCCGACCAGGGTACTTGTGCAAGGTCTGACAAAATTCCAGAGGCCGGTTCGGGATCGGTTGTCGTCGTGCCCAAGATTCTATCGGCCAGCGCATCGGCCTCTTGGCTCGCGGCAAGGTGTGTGACAATTTCCTCGGATAAACGGCGGAGATTCTCCACCAGCGTAATGCGCAAGGTGATCGCAATCGCCCATAATTCTCCGATGGTCAATGGTTGCACCCGTTGGTAAGCTTCGACAAAGCGGGTCAACTTGTGTACATCGAACGCGCTGTCGGAATGGGCGACGAGAGCCCATGAAATACCGAAGACGCGCGGATAGCCTTGCAGCGGCCCATCCGCGAGTTTGGGCAGAAGGCGGTAAAATCCTGGCGGAAGATCGTCTTTGATCTCGCGAATCTGTTCCTCGACGACGTGAAAATTGTCCAGCAGCCATTCGGCAGCGGGAGGAATTGGCTGCTGTTTCGACGTCGCCTGGACGATCGCGCGATACGCCCCGATGAATACCTTGGTGTTGTCGTGGAGTCGTTTGACCATCGGGCGGCCTCGCCGGGGGCTGGCCATGATACGTTGAGCAGTAGCCAGGCTTTCAGCATGTTGCTCAAGACGTTCGACGCTGAAAAGCTCGGCGCGGATTGGCGCATCGTTCATCTCAAAATCATTGCCGCTGAATGCGCGAAAGTATCGGGTGCTCAAATGATCTAACCTTCTTAGTAGCGGGACTTGAGTGATTT
Organism: Acetobacteraceae bacterium; assembly: GCA_003164135.1. Lineage (GTDB taxonomy): Bacteria > Pseudomonadota > Alphaproteobacteria > Acetobacterales > Acetobacteraceae > Acidocella. Next base: position 2,457 of record PLSD01000116.1, on the reverse strand, counting down.
GAACCGTTCCCCGAGATCGGCGGTGATCCAGTTGTCAGCGGGGTAACGCGACACCGGGAGAAGGTTGCATTGTTTTATAGATATATGACGCTTGCCCTCGGCAAGCTGTGCCTGCGTGGAAGCAGCAATTAAATGTGCTGCGGTTTTATTCAGGCCAAACAGTGCCGCTAGAACGCAACTAAATTTCGCTCCAGGGAGCGCGGCCGCATGAGTGCCTGCAACGTCTACCATGGAATATCACCACCCTCCCAGAATTGGCATACCCATAGAGATGTCCGTTGTACGGCTGGAGCCTATATGGAACACCAATGTGGGGCGCCGTGAGACATGAACCAGACTCGGAAACTACCTAGGCGAGCAATGTAACACTCATGGCGGTTCAATCTCTGGGCAGATACGCCCGGAGGGAGTGTGGTGGGGCGGCATTTTCCTGGCGGGACGAAGATGATTTAGCGTCCTGCCAGTCAAATCGCTTGCAACCGTGGCTTTGACTCACATTTGGTGCAGCGTGTGTATCGATGGATGAATGAGCCTGGCTTTCAGTAGATTGAGCTTGGCACGGCCATACATTTGACGTTTCATGAGTTTCAGCTTGGTGATCTGGCCTTCAATCTGTCCATTTGACCAGGGTTCGACGATAGCAGCTACGACGGCTTCGTGGTCGGCATTCAAACCGTTTACAAAGGATGCGAGTGTTGTTGATCTGGCCTGCTCCAGCCAGGCAGGAAGCTCCTCACTCCGTCTTCGCTGAATCATCTTGTGAAAGCGATCGACAAGATCCCGCACTACCGAGAGAGCCGGCACCGTTGCCTCTATTTTGGCAACGAGGATCGCATCTGATCTCGAGAGCTGATCCCGCGCCATTGTCACGAAGCGGGTAATCACACGCGCTGATGGACATTTTCGTGGGATACTGCCTGGCGTAGCGTCGTTCCGTCGCCGACGTGTCGTCCATTCGGCAACAACACGTGAACTGCCCCTGAAGCCACGCACCTGAAGCCGCCGCCAAAGTTCGGCACCGCTCCGACAACCGGCGACTTGACGTGCCCCTGCTAGAGCACCGGTCACCGCATGACCATATCCGCCGCCGTGGTCCCGGGGGATGATCTTGATATCCGGATGGGCCTTGAGCCAGGCTTCAACACTGGTAGCCTCCGGGTCCGGCAGTATATCTATGATCTGCCGGCGCTCGAGGTCACAAATCACCGTGCCGTATCGTTGCCCCCGCTTCCAAGCCCAGTCGTCGATCCCGATGATGGTCGGTGTACTCGAACACTCTCACCGCATGCCTGCGAACGGTCCTAAGCAATGTATCCCGGCTGACCGGCATCAGAAGACGGCGAGCCAGCCCGGCAGCTGGTCGGCCACCCAATGCCAAACCCAGGTGATGCACGACCCTCTCAAAGCGGCCGGTCCGGTGGGCATAAGTCGGCGGCACATCCTCCAGCATCATAATACCCGATGCCTGCACCAAATTTGAGTCAGAGCCGCGGTTGCAAGCGATTTGACACTGGATGTATTCGGCACCGCTAGGTCAGGGATCAATTCGCGTGGCAAAACCCGCCTTCATATTGATCGGCATCATATCCGTCACTCTCGGAAGCTGCTAAATACTCTACGACGCGGCCGAACCCCTCCCGCAGCAAAGGCATCCAACCGATGCTTAAAATTGACATGGACGTATCTTGAACGCTCAAAAACCGCTAGGTGGCCCGGATATCCTGCCACTAGATGCCAAAGTAGATGGCACGACCTCAACGCTGAATAGGCGTCGTGTCACGCGTCGACGCGTTATAAAGATTGCCCGCCTTTCGTTTGGACTTTCCGGATCCACCATCGATTGCGAGATTATTGATGAGTCCCCTTATGGGATGCTTGTAGAAACGAACGTTATAGTTAACGTTCCCGATCAGTTGACCATAAGGCTGGATAGCGGCGCCCTATTTCATGTGATTCGCCGATGGGCCATTGGCACCAAGATCGGTCTTGAGATCGTCGGTCTACAAGTCATCGACAAGCCAACGCGCGCGCGGATGCAGTCCATTCTGTCAGTTCTGAAAACTTACGGCCTTCCAGCCGCACTAGAAATCCTTCGGGCGGAGCAATTTTTTGATAACGCTGAGCTTCGGCAGGCTGCGGAAGACGCAGGAAGTGCTATCGCGAAATTGCAGACTATTTTGGAATGCATCGCCCCAATCGATCCACCACCCTAGTGGATAAAATCCAACATTTGAGTCTAATTTAGGATTCTCATTTTCCTTCACGCGTGCGATTCTGTAGCATGCTCAATGGTATCACAGTTGCCGTAACGGCCAAGGATCGCGCGAAACTTGAGGCCGTTGTGGCCGATCGGAACAGTCCGCAAAAACATGTCTGGCGGGCGCGGATCATTTTGTTGACCGCCGATGGCTGTGGCACGGCCGAGATTATGCGCGTGTCGGCGCCGGTTAAAATCCG
>PLSD01000049.1 GCA_003164135.1 Acetobacteraceae bacterium | reverse complement strand
GGCACTTCAATAAATTACCCTGTCGATTCCATAGTCCGCAAACTGAGTACGTCACCAATGCCAAAAGGTTCGTTCCAATTTATGGTCCCACCCACGCGATACGCGCCGGTGTATGGATTTCCCCAGTTATCGGCTTCGATATCGCCATCTATCCGTGGCCCCTGCGTCACGCCAACAACCAGATCAGCGGTCCCGACCGCGGCCCCTGGGGCCAACGTCGCGTTCACCCTGACACCAGGTAGGTCCGAAATTATCAGAAGGCGCCGCTCCAGCGGTGCGCTCTCAACCGTGTCGCCAGAATTTAAGCCGCCCAGAATACGAACGAGCACGACATCGGACACATTCGTCCGGTTGCGTAAACTAACCTGACCATAACGGCCCTCGATTACCGCGATCGTCACGACCCCGTTCGTGATATCCTGCGGTGGCAGATAGGCACGTGCCACGAAATATCCGCGTTGATTGTAGTAGTTGGTAATTTTTGCCGCCATTACCTGCAAATCGTACAAGGTAAATTGCTGGCCCGGCTGAAAGCCCGACACCGCGACCAGTTTGGCCGCGGAAAAGCGGGTCTCCCCGGTCACTTGCAGTGAATTGACGGCGAACTTGGTTCCAGCGGCCACGGGAACAGGCGCCGCCTGCTGCTGTGGAATCGGAAGTGCTGGAATTGAATTTTGCTGAACCGGCGCCGGAGGAATCTGCTGAATCTGCCCGCCCGCGCCAATCGGCTGCTGGGCAAGCGCATTTTGGCTCGCCATAATGAGGACAACCGTACCCAGGCTCCATTTTAAAGCAGTCATTTTGCCCCTGTCCCCACACATATTAACCCCACCCGCTTGCGCGGCCCGACACTCGTACGCCTCCCAAAGGCTGAGTTCGGCGTCCAGCCTTTGAAAATGCCACGCAAGAACATAGGCTTACCAGTATCGGAATATACTTACAAGTAACTTATAAGACCGCATGTCCGTCCAGGCCGGGCGGCTTAGAAGTTAAGACGCCGCTCCGTGGGTAATCCCCCCCATTTTTAACGTGGCCTGGCTGTAGAATTTATGCGGCCAGTTTCAGTTTCTGGGCGGGCGTGACCCCGCCGATGCCCATATTGGGCCGTTCATTGTTATTAGGTCCAGAGCCATTCCGTGGCGAAGTCTTGTGCCTCCTTGATGCTTTCGATGATATGCTGGTCCAGCCATTCATGGCGGACCGTTCGGTTGTAGCGCTCGAAATACGCGTTCTGCTGCGGCTTGCCCGGCTGGATGTACTGGATGCTGATGTGGCGCTTTCGCTGTTGATCGATCCCGCGGGGAGGGGCCGATGCTTTCGCGGGTGGTGATCGGCAGTGGCGGCTATAAGATCCAACCGCGGTTTCGAAGTTGCCTTTCTGGACTGGCTCGGCCTTCGTGTAGGACCCCGCCAGCGAGATCGCGCCGATGCTCCGGGCAGCGCGCAAGGGCATGGGGCAAGCCGTCTGTGAGATCCCTCCAAGGCCAGTTGAAAATGCCACAGTTCATGTGGCCTCCTTCTCTGGGCTCGGGCAACCCTACCGGCGGGCGGTATCGTGCAGAAGGCTCGGAAACTACTAACCGCGCCTGCGCCAGCGAGAGACTTCCCGGAATTGCCGCAACAAACCAGCGCAGGCGCCATGTCGTAGGTATTTTCCGCCCCTGAGGTTGTAACTGCAGAGGTGGTAACGTCCCAGAGATCATACGACGCTCAACCGAGGGATAACCATGACCCCTGCACACGACCCCACGGATCACCACATGTCCGCAGCGAGCCATCACGAACAGGCCGCGCATTTTCATCGCGAGGCGGCGCGTCACTACCAGGTCGGCAAGGACTACGCACAAGCGGCCCATCAGGCGTTGACCGCTCATGGTCATGAGCTTCGCGCCCTGGAACACGGGCAATCCGCGAGTGAGGTTTACGCCAGGCACGAGGGCAGTCCATTGCCAGGTTATCTCACGCGTTCGCCCGACAAGCCGCAGTCGACCGCCGTGGCGGCGCACCTCAGTCTCAGTGGCGCGGCGCACCATGTCGCCGCAGGCCAACATCACGCACAAGCTGAGACACATTGCAGCGCAGAACACTACATCCGCGCCAATCATGAAACGCAAAAGGCGCTCGGCCATGGCAAACATGCGATATTTCATGCAGATCAAGCCGCGCTGCGGCACATGGAGCAGTATGGACATCATCCTGCAGCTGAATTGGTATGACAGATTTTGTCCCGCAGCCCCCTGCCTGCTTCCCGGCGGCGCCGGCAGGCACAAAAATTCTTATAGACGCCCTTCTTACCTCGGGCACTGATCAAACCAAAGACCAGAATAGCATCGAGATATACGGTGACGAGGCCAAAACTCCACCGCCGCGCTCGCGTTTTTTTGCCTGGCTGACAAAGTGGCACCATGTGGGACAGCTCTCCCAGACTCATCGGACTGGCACAAGGTCCACCCGGATTTTGGCACGCGAGTGGCCGCGGGGCTTGAAACTGCCGCGCGCCGCCGAGGAGCAACGCAACGGTCTTACGGCATCCCGATAGGAGTTTTTCATGACGGATTTATCAACGAACGATCGCAACGCGCTGGCCGATAAAGTATTCGGCCTGCCGGAGAAGCGGGCTTATCCGATGCCCGATGCAAGCCATGCCCGCAACGCCAAGGCCCGCGCTGCCGAGGAATTCAACAAGGGCAATCTTACCGCCGCCGAGAAAGCACAGATCGACCGCAAGGCCGATAAAATCCTCGGCGCGGCATAACATTTTATGCCGGTCTCAGAGACTTATATCAGGAGTTTTAACATGAAACGGCCCCACCAGACGCGCTGCGCCCAGGCACTGTTCGAACCCACGCAAGCCGGCGCGCTCAAACTCGCCAATCGCATCGTCATGGCCCCTCTCACCCGCAACCGCGCTGGTCCGGGCCTGGTTCCAGGGCCGCTCGCGTGTGAGTATTATGCCCAGCGTGCCACGGCCGGCCTGATTATCGCCGAAGCCACGCAGGTTTCCGCCCAGGCGCAAGGCTATGCCGATACGCCGGGCTGCTACACGGACGATCAAGTCATGGGTTGGAAAAAAGTCACCGATGCCGTGCATGAAAAGGGCGGAACCATAGCCGTGCAGCTTTGGCACACGGGCCGGGTTTCCCACACAAGTTTCCAGAAGGACGGCCAGGCGCCCGTGGGTCCATCCGCCATCCGCGCCAACACCAAAACGTTCGTGGCGGGCGAGGGCTTTGTCGATGTCTCCATGCCGCGCGCGCTCAGGCTCGACGAAATCCCTGGCATTATCGAGGATTTTCGCCATGCCTCGCTCTGCGCCATGAAGGCGGGCTTCGACGCAGTGGAAGTCCACGGCGCCCATGGCTACCTGCTGGACGCGTTTCTGCGCGACGGTACCAACCATCGCACCGATGCCTATGGAGGCTCCATCGCAAACCGGGCGAAACTGCTCCTTGAGGTGACAAAAGCCTGCGCGGACGCCATTGGCGCAGATCGCCTGGGCGTACGGATTTCCCCGGTCTCCACCGCCGGCGATTCACACGACAGCCAGCCGCAGGCACTCTTCAATCATGTTGCCGAAATCCTCAGCCCACTCGGCCTGGCCTATCTGCATGTCGTCGAAGGCGAGACCGGCGGCGCCCGGGATAGTGTTGCGTTCGATTATGCAGCGCTCAGGGATCTTTTCAATGGCGTCTGGATGGCCAACAATGGCTATGACCGGGAGATGGCAATGGCAGCCGTGACAAGCGGCCGCGCCGATCTGGTGTCGTTTGGCCGTCTCTTTATTGCCAATCCCGATCTGGTGGAACGCTTGAAGGAAAATGCGCCGCTCAACCAGTTAATGGCCCAGGAAACCCTCTATGGTGGTGGCGCCCACGGGTACACGGATTACCCTACAATGAAACAAATCGCCGCCTCGATCGACGTGTAGCGGTTCATTCACACACCATGCCCCGACAGGAAAAATGGCCGAAGTTGATAAGCTTACGATCCCGCTTGAAAAATTATGTTTCATTATTGGCAAATCCCAGCAATTTGACGGCAAGGACGTACTGACGGATTCGGGCAATAGCTCCAACGCAACCGACGATGGCATGCGCTCCGTGCTTGAAGACGATGGTAACGACCCGGTCTATACCGAACTTATACCAGCCCGCTTAAACACTGACCCACGCCCAATCGCGTTTTCCGATTGCGGCGATAGGGTCTGGGTCTTGGACGAACCAGTTCCAGGCCGCTTTGCAGGCTTTGAGGATGTCGTCATAGCTTTCCCAGACCCTGGCGCACAGCATGTTCTGCCTCAGATAGCTCCAGACATTCTCCATTGGGTTCAATTCGGGACTGTAGGGTGGCAACGGCAGCGGGCTGATATTCTCGGGTTGTTTCAGCCGGTCACCTTTTTGATCCCAAACGGCTTAAACCCTGATTCATAGGGTTCCGTGCTTTTGTGCGGAGTCTGGGATGGCGGTTAAGCGTTATGAGTTGAATGAGGTGCAGTGGTTGAAGATTGCGCCTCTGCTGCCGGGCAAAGCGAGTGACCCTGGCCGCACGGGGGCGGATAACCGTTTGTTTGTAAACGGGTGTTTATGGGTTTTGCGCTCTGGTGCGCATTGGTGCGACCTGCCCGAGCGCTATGGAAAATGGAAAACGGTGCACAAGCGCTTCAGCCGCTGGTGCCATGGCCAGGTGTGGGAGCGGGTATTTGAGGCCCTGACTGCAGACCGCGACAATCAATACCTGATGATAGACAGTGCCATTGTTCGCGCGCACCAGCAGGCGGCAAGCGGAAAAGGGGGCCCAGAACCACGCACTGGGGCGTTCCAGAGGCGGACTGACGACCAAAATTCACACGCTGGCGGACGCACTCGGCCGGCCGCTGCGGCTGATCATCACACCCGGGCGGGCGGGGGACATCAAACAGGCCCCCGCACTCCTCGAAGGCCAGACCGGCGATGCCGTGCTCGCCGACAAAGCCTATGACAGCAATGCCTTACGCGAAATCATCGCCAGCATGGGAGCCAAAGCCGTGATCCCTTCCAATCGGTCACGCAAAATCATCATCCCGCATGACGCAGAAACCTATAAACAGCGAAACCGCATTGAACGATGCTTCAACCGACTCAAGCATTTCCGCCGCTTCGCAACCCGATATGACCGGCGCACCATACACTTCTCAGGATTCGCCCTCCTCGCAGCCGCAATGATGTGGCTACGATGAATGTCGATACGTCCTAGCGGAGGGTACGGAGGTTTAGGAATTTGGCAGGCTCCTCGATCCGATCGTCGAGGTGCCCGCCAATATTTTGAGGAGCTTTGCGCCTCAACTCGGTCATCTAAGGCAGTTTTCGTCGGTCTCGAAAGTGGACATTGGTTGGTACAAAAATCAAAACTTCTGCAAAGGAATCTAACCTTTGACATTCAAAAGGTTAGAATTTGCATAAGATATGACCATAAAGGCTTCTCATTTCCTGCTAATCGGCTCTGTCCGTGTCGGCACGTATGGTCGAGGCGGTGGGGCTGGTATTCGTGAAGGATGACGACCACCGGCCGTCGTGCCCGGAAGACTTGACGCTGCTGGTGTCGAGCCTCGCAGCTCTGTGGTAGGAGAGCGCAAAATGGTTGCCTTGGATTGCCTCCGCGTTTAACTCGATCCATGATCAAATTCTGTCATGTCCTGCCGTGTTTAGTATTTTTCGCGGCCGGACCGGCCTTCGCCCAGGCAACCTACGCCCCGTCCGTCACCCTGCTGCAGGGTAACATCACCTATACTGTGCATTGGGATGGCAGTTATGACTATGAGGAAGCTGTCACGCAGCGCCTGAATACCGGTGCAGCGGTGCAGGACTCCGGCCAGACCTATATTTATTACAATGGCAGTTCGGATAATGTAACGCTGCTCAACGCCTATACCCTCACCCCTGCCGGCCAGCGACTGGATGTTCTGCCCGAAAATATTCTCGACCAGAGGGATGGCAGCGCCGGCGACACCTATACGGATGGCGGCCGCAAGGTTCTTATCTTTCCTGGCCTGTCACCCGGCGCCGTCGAGCACTATCACTATATTATCAAGGATATCGGCACATATTTTCCGGGCCAGTTTTTTGCAGAAGAAAATTTTCCGGTGAGCAGCGCCACACAATCCGCTTCCGTTACCATCACAGCCCCCCCGCATTCGGCCTGTTTTTCCAGGCGATAGGCATGCAAGGCGGCAAGCTGGCCCAGGCCGCGCCGGGGCAGAATAAATGGGTCTACACGCTGCATGATCAGCCGGCCGGGCCGCCCGAGGCCGGCACGGCGGCGGTGACCGATTTCAGCCCGCGGCTGGATATCACAAGTTTTGCAAATTTCCAGGCCGTTGCCGACGCCTATGAGCAGAATGCCGCCGCCAAATCTGCCGTTACGCCGGCGGTGCAAAAACTCGCGGACCAGATCACGCAAGGTCTCACCGATCCACGGGGCAGGGCGGCGGCACTGTACAACTGGGTCAGCCAGAATATCCGCTATGTCGCCATCGATCTCGGCTACAGCGGCTATGTTCCAGCGTCCGCCGATGAAACGATCAGCTCCGGCTATGGCGATTGCAAGGCGCATGTTGCGCTGCTCATCGCATTGCTCGCCGCCGAACATATTCCGAGCAGCGGCGTGCTGGTGAATGGGGGCGATCAATTTTTTGCGCCGCAGATTGCTATTCCACAGTTCAACCACATCATCAGCTATATTCCGCAATTCAATCTTTACGTTGATTCGACAGCGCAATTTGCCGTTTTCGGTGAATTGCCGGCACTGGAGCGCGGCAAGCTGGCGCTCATCCTGGGGGGGCCGGGCATACCGGCGAAACTCGTGACGCTGCCGGTGACGCTCGCGATCCCCGATGTCGCAACCGCCGTGACCCATGAGGTGCTGAGTGCCGACGGCACGATTACTGGCCACACCGACATCCATAATTCCGGCTTCTATGAAATGACGGACCGCGAGGAGTATGATGGGATAACGCCCGGGACAACCGCAACCATGGCCACCTTGGCGATGCAGGATTACGGCCAGCTCGGCAGCGGCGATTACAGCACCACCACCGACCCGCGCAACCTGACCAAGGATTTTACCTTCTCGCCCCATTTTTCCCTGCCGTCCTACGCAGCCTTGCCCGGGCCCGGCACCATGCCTATCCCCCTCGGCGTGCCAACGATGCTGGCCATGTACCCAAGGCATACGGCGCTGCCCAGCTACAGCCAGGCCGTGCCGTGCCTCCCGCAGGACATCCGCCAGCAGATATTTTTAAGCCTGCCGCCTCATTTCTCCCTCAAATCCTTGCCGGAGCAGGGTAATTTATTGAAGTGCCCAACCTATTGATCCGACGCGAATTTATATGATTCGGTGAGGCCTCTGAATTTGAGGTTGCGGGCGATGGAGTTGAAGAAGGTATTGGAACAGCTACCCGATCCGCGTGGCAGGCA
>PLSD01000131.1 GCA_003164135.1 Acetobacteraceae bacterium | reverse complement strand
GTAGTCCGTATTGGTAACCGCAATCGCCACAGCCATCACCGCCTCCCATCAATCAAATCAACGGGAAACATCGAATCATAACTCACCGCGTCGGGGGAATCCCCGGAGAGTCAGAAAATTCGGCGGCTGGTATTACGTCAACACCACCCCACGCACCTCATAATGGCGGTGCGGGGTCAGCTTGTTAGCAGCCTGAATAGCTAAATGTTTTTGAACTCAGAGTGCCGGCAACGACTTCGCATCAGCCGCTATGATAGGTCTGGCCATGTAGCCGAATGTGCCAACCGGCGTGACGTAACCGCAAGAAAACCCTTCCATTTTGAGCAGAGTGCACTCTGAAAGGACGGACGATGAAGAAGGCTCGGTTTACCGAAAAGCAGAACATTACATCGCTCCGGCTGAGCCGCAGCAAAACGGGTTCGTTGAATCCTTCAATGGCGGTCCGCACAATGAGTTGCTGAACAAACGCTGGTCCTCTCAGCATTGATGAGCTTTAAATTTTTTGCAGGCCCTTTGCTTTACGTTTTTCTGGAAGCGGCTGGGTCGGGCTACCGCCGCCATAGCCGAGGATCTCGACAATCCAGATGGAGGGCTGCGGCGCCGCCTGATTCGCGCCCGTGGCATTTTCCCCCGCCTGCGCCGCGGCGCCGGCGGCACCGCTGGCGCTGGTGAGCGAGCCAATGTTAGGCGCGGAACTGGTCGGCACGCCGGTGGTAGCACCTTGCACCTGAATATTCGCGCCGTTCACCACGTGCAAGGCCGCGATGTTGAGGTTACCTGACCCACGGATGCCTGCCTCGCCCGCGTCAATGGTGCCAAAGGGCGCCACCAGATTTATGTTGCCCGCAGGCACCGACGGAATTGGGTTCAAGGTGGCGATGCCAGCACCGCTGGACGGAGCGGTGGGTGACAGGAATACATTGCCGTAATTGTCGTACACGCGCTGCAGCGGGGTGTAGTCGATGGTGGTTTTGGAGCCGCGCCCGGCATTGATATTGCCTTGCGTTGACCAGATCACGATATTGCCGCCGAAGGTGGTGAGCACACGGCTTCCTCCCAGCAACACGCTGTCTTGCGCGTAGATGTTGATATCGCCGGACCCCTGGGTGATGAAGCCGGCGGAGGCGGGCGGGGTCGTGCCTTCCACGCCAATAATGGTCTGGCCACCCGGCGTCAGCGTCTCGATATTACCGCCGAACTCGGTGTGGATGCCTGAGCCGCCATACATCGTGATATCACCAGTATAAGTGATCGGCTGGCCGCTGGCATTCATGCCGGGAAATAGTGCTGCAATCGCATCCTTGCCAAGCAGGTAGCTCTTGTAGCGCACGCTGGAGGGCTGGTTGAATTCCAGCCCCGAGGCGTTCAGTTCCTGGAAATACAACTCACGCAGAAACAGCTCACGCGGCCCAGCCGGAAGCGCAACAAAATAAGTATAGGCGCCGGCCTGCGTGCCGGTATAGCCATAATTTTTCTGCAGCCACGCATACAATGTGGCGTCATTGGCCGCGATGATGCCGCTGGCATCAATCAGGCCAAGCGCGCTGGCCGGGTTCAGGAACAGATCGGCGAAGCCGGTATAATCCGGCCCCGCGGTGCCTACGCCAGCGAGCACGCTGACACCAGCGCCGCTGTTGCGGTCGCTCGGGTTGATGTCGAACACCAGACCGATACTGTTGATCGTCCCCTGATCCGCCAGGTAGATGTTGCGCCCGGCCTGCACCACCAGATTGCCGGGTCCTGCGATGTTGAAGCTGCTTTCGATAATATCGCGGCCGGCGGTGATGCTGGTGATGTCGGTGGGCGAGAGATTGAGGAAGGTGTCGGGCGACGCAATCGTTCCACTATCGACGATGTCGCGGCCGGCGTAGATGTCAAACGGTTTGGCCGCGATCAACTGCTGAGGGGTGCTCGCGGTAGTGGCTATGAACTGGCCAAATTCAATGTTCAGAATATCGCCCGTGGCGGCATAGATGAGCGCCGGTTGCGTATCCCCCGCATGCAGCGCGCCGGTTGGCGTATCCGCACCAAAATCGATCAGTGTCGTAGGCGTGGTCGGGGAATCATTGTTGTAGATGTTGTTGCTGCCGGCCGAGTTGTAGATGTTGGTGACGGCCGCATTGAATACATTTATGCCCGGATTGAACGGCGTGGCGACCGTCGAGAGTGCCGCGCCGGACATCGAGACGCTCATGCCATTGCCGATGATCGAGCCAGCCGCGAGCAATTGCAGTTGCCCATTGGCTGACGGCGCCAGTTCCAGCGACGAGGTCTGGAAAGGGTTTCCAAGGTAGATATTGCCGTTCTGGGAGGTCACCAACAGATTCGCTGGGTAAAAATTATTCGCCTCGGTGTTCTGGTTACCGGGGATAGAATTTGACTCCACCGGCGCCACATCGCCACCGGCGGAAAACATGCCGATGCCCGTGGATGCCGTCCATAGCGAAAAATCCGTGTTGCCGCCGTTGGCGCGGTTGATTTTCTTATTGCCGTTGACGAAATCGACCGGCGTGGAGTTGGTCATGTTCTGCACCGTGCCGGGGTTGCCGGCGCCGTCGATTACCAAGTCGCCGCGCGCATTCACCGTGACCGTGCCGTCACCGGGCAGCAGATCTATGCCATTTCCAAAATTCGCCGCTTCCGAAACCAGCGGCGGCAGAAAGCGCGGATCCTGGCCGGCCAGGGTAGCAAACTGCGGCACAATATTGCCGACCGATCCGGCGCTGAGACTGGTATTGCCGCGCAAGTCCGAAATCACACCGCCACCGTCCTGGTAATAGTGAGAAAATCCGCCAGGGGGGAGGAAATTCAACGCGCCGCCGATTTTCACGGCCATTTCGCCGCCGCCATTCTGCACCAGCGTGCCATTGGCTTGCACCCGGCCATTGGATGCGACGACCAGATTGAGCCCGCTGGCGTTGCCGCCGGTATTGACCGTGAGATTACCGCCGCCGAGCGTGCCGATCCCCTGGAAGCCAGTGTACTGCACGGTCGGGGTGCCGCTCTGAACTGAACCGGAGGTAAGATTGAGCGAGCCATATTCAATCCACCAGGCGCCAAGCTGCCCCGCCCCGCCTTGCCGCCACAGCCAGCTGCCCACCGCATCAGTGTCGGTTACTGTAATCTGCAGCAATTCCTGGTTACTCGGGGCAAAGTTGGTGGAGATAAAGCCGTTCAAATTGCCTTGCGCGGAAACCAGCACATTGCCGCCGCCGGTTGGATAATTGGCTTCATAATTGGACACCAGCGCTGCCAGCGCCTTATTGCTGCTGCCGAGCAGGCTGGTATTCGTGCCATAGCCTTGCGCCAGGTTATAGGGATTCTGCCCGGCCGCGTTCACGATCGCCGCGCTCTGGGCGCCGGCCGTGTACACGCCAAAGGCGGAGTTTTCGTTGACCGAGCCACCGGCGATCAGGCTGAGCGCGCCGGTGCCGGTACGCACCACGCTGAACGCCGGCACCACCGAAACGTAATTGACCGAATAGGTCGGCTTGCAGCTGGCGGGATTGCTCTTGCATATCTTGGCATTCTTGGGATTGTTCGGGTTGTGCAGCGGCGGCGTGGTGATCAGGTTGTTGGTCTGGCCGTAATGGGTATCCGCCAATGTCATGTCACCGCTGACACCGGCGGTTGCCAAAGCGCTCGATGAGCGAACCACCCCCGGGTTGGCGGCGGACGTGTCGGCGCCCGACACCAGGCTGATCGACCAGGACATATCGCCCGCGGGCAAGAGCGCCGCCAGGCCATAGAGCTGGCCTTGCGTTCCGCCGCTGACCGGCCTGGTCTCCACCATCGCCGGCACCGGCGTGCCATCCGGGAAATATAGCCGTTGACCGTTCGGATCGGTGGGGAATGTGAGACCGGGCTCGCCCTTGACGAAATTCAGCGCGCTGCCCGCCGGGATGAACGAGCCCGCCAGCAGTTGCAGATTAGAGGCCAGCACCACGCCGGTGCCGCCCGTGGAAATGCTTGTGGTGACGGTGAACGGCGTATTGGCCGGCCAGATCACCGGGCCCACGTTGATGGAAAATGGCAGCGTGCCGCCGGCGGCGATCACTGCCTGGTTGGGGATCACGCTGCCCGCCGGCACCACCTGACCCTGGGCGAACAGCACCACGCCCTGCGCGTTGGTGATGTCGCTGGTGGCGACGAACGCGACGCTGGTGACCTGCCGGCCCCGCAGGGTGAGTGCCACCGGTGCAACGGCCCCGGCTTGGAACGACCCGCCGGTGATCGGCACGGCGAAATTCACTGGCGTGCCATCAGCAAAGCTGCTGCCCTTGGCCACGGTGATCGCGGTAGGCAGCGTTTGGTTCTGGCCGTAGGGTTCGCCTTGGCCGTACACCACCCAGCCTTTGGCAAATTCGGTACCGGCGTCATTGATCGGCTTGGCGAACCCGTCGGTGATGCTGCCATAGACGTTGAGGTTGCCGCCGGCGCGGATCAGCAGCACGCCGGGCTCGCCCGAACCGTACTGGCCAGGGATCACGCCAGGCCCGTAGCGATAGCCAGCGAGGTTGAGATCGCCTTGCACGGTGAGATCGCCGTTCGGCGTGGCGCTGACAATCTGCACACCGGGGCGGAAGTGAAAACTGGACCCATAGGTGCGCAGCCCGGCGAGACGTCCCGCGAGATCGGTACTTGCGGCCGCGTTGGCCATGAAGGGCAGCGTGTCGCTGGTATTGATCTGGTCGAGGTAGGCCTGCGTGATCAGCGCATCCGGCGCGCCGGTGACGGTGCCGGCGGGATCAGTCAGGCCGTTATATGTCCAGAAAGCGTTGACCGCGATGGTGGCGGCGCCGGTAATGTTCACGGCGCCGGCGGCGTTGATGTTAGCATCGCCAGCGGTGGCGCTGGCGAGGCGCGGCACGTTGAGTTCCAGATCGCCGCGCGCCACGCTGTCCGCGGATGCCAGATTGATTTGCGCGCCAGAGGCAAGCGTGAGTTCGCCGGTGCTCGTGGTCAGGCTGACTGAGGGCGCGTTGGCCGCGGGAATTGGCACGCCGTAGCTGTCCACCTGCAGCACCGTGCCTTGCGCGTTCAGCACGGCGGTGGAGGCAAGGGTCAAATTGTCGGAGGCGGCGAGGCTGATGCTGCCGCCGCCATTGCCGCTGGCATCGATCAGCCCATTGACCGTAAGGTTGCCATTGTCGAGCGAGACCGTAACGGCATGCGCCTGCACGCCGTTACCGATGGTCAAGTCGCCTTGCTTGATGTCGAAACTGCGGGACTGGAAGAACCCGCCGGCATCAAGGCTGGTGTTAAGCGCCGCGAAATCACCCAGATTCTGCGCGCGAATGTTGAAACCGCCGCTGGCATAGCCGCCGGTGGACGAGCCGATGAGCGTACCGAGCAGCGAGACCTGCCCCGCAGCGGCGTTGGTCGCGGTAACGGTCACGCTGCCAGCAGTGTTATGGACCGCGGCCACATTGATCACCGAACCGGCCGCCTGACTGATATTACCAGCGGCACTCTCCATGATCAGATCGCCACCGAAGCCGTAGATGGTTTGATTGACGTTGGTGGTGGTGACACCAGCCAGGTTGATCAGCGAACCGGCGCCCAGGGAGATATCGTTGGTGGCCTGGAGGTTAAGCTTGCCGCTCGGCAGGATCACAGCACCGGCGATGTTAATCGTCGCGCCGGTCAGATCAACCTCGCCGCCCGCGGTTTCAGTGACGAGGCTGGTGGCGGCGTTCATTCCGGCGGCAAGGCCGACATTCACAGCGCCGCCGGCGGTGAAACCGATGGTTGCCTGGTTGGCGGCCGTGAGCAGCGGGGTTGTAAGATTGAGCGTGCCGCCGATGCCGGCCTGCCCGAAATGCGGCTGCGATTGATAGACCGCCAGGCTGCCCTGGTTGTTGGCTGTGATTTCGCTGCTGGCATTCAGATTAACGGTCGAGAAGCCGAGCGTCAGCCGGTTCAGTGGCACGTCCCGCTGCGGCAGGTCGAGATTTGAATAGCCAAAGATGATGTTCTGGGCGTTAAGGTCGAGTGTTCCGGACCCGCTGCCGGGGCCGTTGGTGACGGTGCCGCCGGGCAGGCTGGACGTCGTCACGTTGCTCTGCGGGTTCACCGTGGAAATGCCGTTCCAGACGATGGTATCAGCGCTGATGGTCGCAACGTCCGTGGCGCCGCCGAAGCCATAAATGGCAGGGGTGTTAATGACTAGCTGAACATTCGAACCGGTAAGGTCAAGCGCCGTGGTGCCGTAAAGATTCAGTGAATCAGAGGCGCTGAGAACGACGATCTGCACCGCCGGCACGCCGAGCGAGGGCACGCCTTGTGTCAAGGCTTGCAGCACCGCCGGCGTTAGCAGCAGGCCGGACGGCGCGGTGGCGCCAAGCGCCTGCGGATCGCCGATATTGATCTCGGGCACCGCGAGGTCAAGATACTTGCCACCATAGCTGGCGTTCACGCCAATATTGACCGCCGCCGAGGTGGAAAAGGCGATCGAGCCGTCAGTATAGATTTTCGCGCCGTCCTGCACGGTGATCGGGCCGTAATCGGGAACAGATGCCGGTGTGTTGCCATAACTCAGATAGCCGTTCCCGACGTCGAGTACACTGGCGCCCTGGTTGTTGAGCAGGCCCAGGGTGCTGGAATCCGCCAGCAGCGTACCCTGGCCAAGCGTATTAATCTCGGAACCGGCATTGAGCGTGATGCCGCCGCTGAGCGCGGTGATCACGACCCGCGCCGCAGTCAAGGTGGCGCCATTTTCGAGCGTGACGCTAGTGATACCGGCGTGATTTCCCGCGCCGGCGGCGCCGAGTTCCATGATGAACGGATTGAAGGTGTCGAGCTGCGCGGCGCTGAGCGAAACCGTACCGGCGGGCAAACCCGCCAGCGGCGCCGCGCCGAAAATATCGAGGCTGGCTGGCGCCGCAGCGAGTGGATCGCCGCTGATCTGCAACGTACCGCCAATGCCGCCGGCCGCCGCCTGAAACAACGTCAGACCGGCATTGATCACCGAGGCAGACGTTGAAGCCGGCAGGATCAGGTCCAGAGAGCCAGCATCAATCGGCAGCACTGGCCGGATGGCGCCAAGGCGCGCGGCGGTGGCAACCAGAAATTGGCTGTAATTTTGCGTGTCATATTGCGAATAGTTCTGCACCACCGCACCCGGCGTGATGGTGAGATTGCTCGCCAGCGTGTTGCGCACATTGGTGTTGGCGAGCGCCGTGAAGCCGGCCACCGAATAGGAGCCATTGGTAAGCGGGGTAACGGTGGCGGCCGCGAGGCTGGCGGCGCCGTCGAACTCCACGCGGTAACCGCCCGGGGTTAGCGCATATGCCGCCGGCAGCAGCGTGTAGCGGCCCGCGGGCAGGCCCGGCACGCCGGCGGGGATGATGATGGTGGCGCCCAGCGCCGGCGTGGAGCCCAGAGCGCCGGAGGCGGTATACGCCGCCGCCTGCACCGGCTGATTGCCCGCGACGATCGCGTAGACCGGGTTGGTCGAGAGGCTCGGCTGGGTGACGCCGCTGGAGCTGATATTCAGCAGGGGCGTGGTGAGCGCGTCGCTGGAGCCGCCCTGGCCGCTGATGAAGCCAGCACCGGTGAGCGTCCCGCCACCGCTCAGGTCGAGCACGGAGCCGGCTTGTATATCGGTGTTCAGCGCGGCGATGGTGATGGTGCCGGTGCCGATGCCGTTAGTAACTGTTTGGAGACCAAAACTGGCACTGGTCCCGCTCTGAATGGGCAGACCGTTGACATCGTAGGTCACGCCGTCAGTCGTGCCGCCGAACGGAATGGTGAGCGCCGCGGCACTGACCGAGGTGAGGCTGCCGGGGAGAAAATGGACCGCCGCGTTCGGATCGCCACCGCCGGTCAGACCGTCACCGATAAATTCGCCGATTCCGCCCAAGGTGATGCTGCCGAGCGGCTGCCAGATGACGCCGCCCTGCCGGATCGTGGCGGCCTCGAAGGTCAACGACCCGCCGAGGATATCAGGCGCCGACGCCTTGGTTCCCGGGGTGCTTCTGATAGTCAGCACACCATCGGGATTAAAGCCGCCATTGGCAACGCTCGGCGTCGGATCGTAGCCCGCGACGACCAGCGCCGCGGTGCCGCCGACGGCACTGCCGCCGCCTGCTTGCGACGCCGTGCCGGGCATTGCGTAGAGTTCGCGCGCGGTAAGGTTAAGGTTCCCGGTCGTGACGAGATTGGTGAACGTGCCAGCGACATTGGCTGGCGCGTCGAACCGCAAATCGCCGCTGCTGTTCAAATTCACCGCGGAAAAACCAGCGAGGTGGATGGACGGCAGCACGCCGCCGAAGCGCACTTCGTTGGCAATGTCGATCAGCGCGGCGTTCACGGTGAAGGCGCCGCTAGGCGTTTGCTTGGAGAACCCGGAGATAACCGCAAGCGGATTACCGTTGACCCCATTGACGTCCGCCGTCTGGCCGCTCAGCAGCACGTCAGGCGCGTTCAGCGTCACCGAGCCTGTTGGGCTGCTATCGGTAAGGTAGCCTTCCTCCAGGCTGATCGACTGTGCGGTGCTCAGCGTGACATTGCCCCGAAACACGAAGGCATCGCGCGTGAACAGGGTGACGCTGCCGAATTTTCCGGCCTCTATCTTCTGCGCGCTGATCTGTGCGGTGCCGGCGGTCATCGCCGAACTGGCGCCGCCGGGCTGCAGATTTGCAGGCTGCAGCGCGCCAGGATCGTTTTGCGTGATGGTGAAGATGCGCGGCGTCAACTCGGTTCCGCTGGAACTCAAGACCTGATCGGCTTCAAGGGTCATCGACAGACTACCGCCCGCGGCGTCCGGGCCACCGGCAGCGGCAATCAACGTGCCGTCATTGTAAATGCCTTCCTGCGAGGCGAGGGAAATCGCGCCGCCGGCACCTTCCACTTGGATCGCCTGCCCGATCGGCAACGCGGTGGTAATGCCGGGTGCGACGCTGGAAGCCGCGATCAGATCCGCGGCCGTGCTGCCGGAAGCCTCTATGGTTGCGCCCTGGCGGATAATGACCGAGGCGGTCGACGCCTTGCTGCCAAGAGTGATGTTGCCGCCGGCAGGCGCCACGCTGACGATATTGCCGGCGGCGTTGGTGAAGGTGACGGGCTGGGCGCTGGCGTCGAGCACGGCCTGCGAGCCAAGCCAGATCGAGGTGATACCGGTGCTGACGGGCAGCGTGGATAGCGTGTTAAAATCGCTGACGACTGAAATGTTGCCGCCGGGCGCCTGCAGACTGCCTCCGATGGTAATCTGGCCGGGCGCCTCTAAATTGATCGCCTGGCCGGGATCGACGTTGATCGCGGCGCCGTCGCCAATGCTGAGCACCGGCGCCGTTTTTTCCCGCGCGCCGATGAGCACGGCGATTTTGGCACTGAAACTGGCGCCGGCGCGCTGGGTAATGGCGGTATAGGCGCTATTCGGGGCGTAGAGCGGGTTGAGCGCCATGGTGAACGCGGCGGCGGGCGCGGTGCCCGTGGGCGCCAGGACGCTGGCGGCGGAAAACTGATAGGTGGGCTCCGTCACATCGACCACGGTGCCAGGTGCCACCGTAATGCTTCCCGTGCTGTTCAGGTTATAGGCCGAGAAGCCCTGGGTGAAAAATGCGGGATCAAGCGCCACCACTGCGGGATTATTCGCCGCAGGGGACGTGGCGGCGATCAGAAAGGATGGCGCCGAGAGCGTCAGCGCGCCGCCTTTGGTGGCGCCAATGGCGTCGAGCGTGCCGCCAAGGGTCAGGTTGCCGGTGGGGAACGGAATGGCTTGGCTCGGCGTGGCGGCGGCGAGCGAGATGGCGCCGCCAGCACCTCCCTTGGCAGCACCACTGGCCGCGATCACACCGCCGGAGGAGGTATCGATCACGCTGCCAGCGCCCAAGGTCAAATTGTTGACCGAACCGAGGCTCACCGCGCCGCCGTTAATGAAAGCCTGGGTGAAGGTGATCGCCGGATCCAACACGAGGTTGGTCCACAGCCCCGCGGTGCTGATGGTGGCGCCGGGAGCCAGCACCGTGTCCCCGGTGGCTTTGCCTCCCGCCGGCGGTTTCGCCAATTGCATCGTGGTCGGCGTTCCTTCCACGATGGCGATCTGACCGGCCGACACGCTGCCTCCCGGCGTGGTCAAATTGGCCCCGATATCAACGCTGGAGCCGAACAGAGAGACCTGCCCGCCCGCCGCCAGAACCAGCGGCGCGGCGATGCCGAGACTGCCATTGGTGATGACATTCAGCCCGCCCAGCCCGAAATTGTTGATCGAAGCCGCATTAAAAATGCTGGTCCCGGCAAGGTTCGTTGCGATCGGCGTGGTGAGGGCGCCGGCAATCGGCGTGGTGTCGCCGAACGAGACATTGGTATTGGCGGGGAACAGGTTGGGCCCGTTCAGCGTGGCGATGTTCAGGGTGCCGGGCTGGGCCACTTCATTCTGCGTCAACGTGTAGGGGTCGGTCACGCCGGCGGGATCGGCGGCGGTCTGCAGCGCGCCGTTCACTGTACCAGCATTGATGGTGCCGTTAAAAATTGAGGTGGGACTGCTGAGCGTGAGGCTGCCGGCGGCACGGCCGACGGTATAGCCCGGCTGATAAATCTGCGCTGGTGCGCTCAGTACGTTGCCGTAGGTCTGGGTGACGCCCCAACGCGAGTGGTCGACCGAAAAGCCGTTATAAACTCCAACATAGGTGACATTGGCCGGCGCATTGTTGACGTTGTAGATACGCCCGTCGCTGCCCAGCAGATAGCTCTGCGGCAAATAGCCGCCCTGGTACTGCAGCGCCCCGCCGGCAATGTTAAAGGTGGAACCGGCCTGCGTGACGATCGCGCCAGTAGCGCCTGTCGAAAGGTCGATGCTGCCGCCGAGTGCTGTATATTCACCGATCGTGTGGCCGACATTGGCGAGATAACCGGAGACTTCCAACAGGCCGCCCGCGGTGTAATAACGGTCAGTGGCATAAGCAGCGCTGGCCGGCACCAGGCTGAGCGTCCTCGCATCCACATATACGGTACTACTGCGCAAGTTCTGGGTCAGCCGGTTCTGCGGATTGTCGCGCAGTTCAAAACTCTGGATGTTCACAACGATGTCATTGGCCGACATTGCCATCGGCACGCCGTAACTACCGGAGACGTCGACGACGGCACCATTATCCGCCTGCACGCGCGACACGGCCGAGACCGCAATCTGGCCGCCGGGAGCCGAGCTATCCGAGCCGTTCTGAAACTCCACGGTGCCACCAGAGACAATCTCGACCCGTGACGCCCCTTGCTGGTCAGCGAGTTGGCTGAGGTCGTCGAATTGCTTGTTGAACGCTGCGGCGCGCGCGGCATTGGCCGCCGCGGAAGCGGTGATCAACGTGGCGCGCTGGCCGTCCAGTGCGGTGGCGGTGCTGGAGAGGTCTGGCTCGACCAAGGTGTAGCCGTTGCTGCCAAGCGTGACGCTGCTGAAAGGATCCGACGCCGAGGACAGTAGATGGATGGTGCCCCGATAATCCACCGAGGTGGTAGCAAGCGCCAGCCCGTTCTGGACCACGGTTTCACCGGCCAGCGTAATGTCGCCAGTGCTGGCGGTGATGATGCCGGTGTTCTCCACCAGGCCGCTGCCCCCAGATGTCAGGCTGCTACCCTTGGTGTTAAGCTGCACCGCTACCTCATTGCCCGCGGTGGTGGAGGTCTGGTTGGCGGAGGTGCCTACGCCTGGGCGCAGTATGAAATTATCGCCCGCGGCAAGTTCCGTTTGCCCAACCGGCGTGCTGATGGCGCCGCCGTTTTGCACCTGGGTGCCGAGCAGCAGCACGAAACCGCCGCCATTGGTGACCGTGGCGGGGGTGTTGGTGGTGATGACCGCCCCCGCCTGCACCGTAATGGCGCCGCCGGCATTGGTGAAGCTCGGCGTATAAACCGAACCCGCCTGGGCGCTGTAGATACTATTGGCACCATTGGCGAGAAACTGCGCGGTATTCAGATCGGCCGAGGAGGCGATTAACGCACCAACATTGATCTGCGAGGCGCCGCCGAAAATAATCCCGTTCGGGTTGATCAGGTAGACCTGCCCGCTCGCCTTGATCGACCCCAGAATCTGGCTCGGCACTCCACTCGCGGATATTTTATTCAAGGCCACCCAGTTGGTGTTGCCCTGCTGGTTAAAATCCACCGTGGTGTTACGGCTGACGTTGAAGCTGTCCCAGCTCAGCAGTGCCTGCGCCGCGGTCTGGTTGATCATGACCGTGGTTTGGCCACCACTGCTGGTTTGCGTCGGCGTTTGCGCACCGGTCCAGGTGGTGACGGGATTGGCAACGCCCGCGGATGCCAGGCCGCTATCCGGCACCAGCCCGCCTGTCTGTAAGCCGTCCGCCACTGAACTTGGCGCGGAGAGCGCCAAATTATGTGCGGCCATCTGCAGGTTCTGCATCGCCTGTATCGCGGCGGTGGTGCGCGATAGTTGGTTCTCCGCCTGCAACGCCACAGTCTGCGCCTGCTGTTGCGCGACGAGATTGGCAGTGATGTTGGAAGGGATCGGCGCGATGGTCGAGCCGGCCTGCGAGAGAATGCCGGCCGCATGCGCGCGCACCACGGTACCGCCCGCGAGCCCAAGTGCTGCAAGCGCGACGCCGCCGAGTAGGATATTTCGCCGCGCGCGGCCGGCCGAATTTTGATTAGATACAGTCATGCCAGCAACATCCAAACCACGGCACGCGTGGAGAAAAACTGACCGGGCCGGAATGGCCGGAAGTGCTGATCGACGGCGCGGAGCATGAAATAACCAATGCAGTGATGCACCATAATGCGGCACTAACTAACAAACTGCAAACCAGTCATAAAAAATTTATTATTCGCTGAAAGCGCCGTTTACATCAACAACAGAACAACTTTTAAGACTAGCAGAAACACGAGGTTTGATTAAGAATATTTTGTGACAACTTAGCTAAAAACTCGACAATGAAGTCTCAAACTAATTTTTCCTCAAATGAAGTTAATCTTTCTTTAAACCGTCATCCAAACAGGCTGGACGATGGGTTCATATGTCACATAAGCGACACCCATGCTTCTGCACATTCAGCGCTGGACAAATTCGGCTGTAAAAACTTGCGACTGCAACGCAGATTTTTCCGGGCCTCGCGGCAAAACCGCGTGCCTCGGCGCGCGCGTCAGGCTGCGGCATCCGATTTTATCATGTGTCGTGCTGGCCTTGGTGGCCGGTGCGGGCATGCGGGGTGCTGCCGCCCAGCCAGCGCCGGGTGCCGTCGTGCCTAACAGCATCACGATCAATGGCTACACGGTGCAAGGTAACCACCTGCTTTCCGAGCTTGCTATCGATAACGCCGTATATCCATATCTTGGCCCTGGGCAGACCGTGCGGAGCGTGGATGTCGCACGCGCGGCTTTGCAAAAAGCCTACGCCGATGAAGGATATGAAACCGTGCAGGTGGAAATTCCACCTCAGCATGTCCAGGGCGGCGTGGTAATTCTGCAGGTTATGGAGGAGCCGGTGGGGCGCCTGCACGTCAACGGTTCGCATTACTTTTCGTTGAATAAGATCAAGGCGCAGGCGCCATCACTGGCACCTGGTCAGGTACCTAATTTCAAGCGCATCAAGCACGATATCATCGCCCTCAACCAATGGCCGGACCGCCAGGTCATCCCGTCACTGCAAGCGGGCGAGCAACCGCAGACAGTGGATGTCAATCTTAACGTCAAGGACACGCTGCCGCTGCACGGCAGCCTCTCCTTGGACAACCGTTATAGTTCCAACACCAAGCCGCTGCGGGTCGACGCTTCCTTGACCTATGACAATCTATGGCAACGCGGCGATACCCTTAACGTCGCCTTTCAGATCGCGCCGCAGCGGCCGTCCGATGCGCTGGTATTCTCCGGCTCGTATCTTGCCCGCATCCCCAATACGGACTGGTTGACGCTGCTCTTTTACGGTATGGTTTCGAACAGCAAGGTCGCCACCGTCGGCAACATCAATGTGGTCGGCCGCGGGCAGGTCCTTGGCCTGCGCGCTCTGGCCACCTTGCCCAGCGGCAGTGGATTTTCTGACAATCTGAGTGCCGGCATCGACTACAAGCATTTCGACCAGAACGTGGAACTGGGCGGCGCCACCGAGCTCTCGCCGGTCACCTATTATCCGCTCACGGCCACCTACAGCGCCAACTGGCAAGGCGACGCCTCGACCACGCAGTTCGATCTCGGCCCGACTTTCAATATCCGCGGCCTCGGCTCGAACCCGGCGGCCTTCGACAACAAGCGCGCTTACGGCGAAAGCAATTTCATCTATCTGCGCGGCGATTTGTCCCGGCTGCAGGATCTGCCGCGCGGCTTCCAGCTCTTCGTCAAGGCCCAGGGCCAGCTTTCCGACGAACCTTTGGTGAACAGCGAGCAGTTCTCCGTGGGTGGTCAGGACACCGCGCGCGGCTATCTCGAATCCGAGGTATTGGGCGACGACGCGATCACCACCTCCGTAGAACTGCGCAGCCCGCCGCTCGCGCAATATATCAACCCGAAGGTCACCGATTGGAGGATCTTCCTGTTTAATGATGACGGCTGGGCGACGATACTCAGCCCCCTCCCGCAACAAAAATCGAGATTCGACGTCGCCAGCGTCGGCGTCGGCACACGGGTTCAACTGGTCAACCATTTGAACGGTTCGGTCGACGTCGCCTTGCCGCTACGTAACTCGGTGGTGACGCGGGCGGATCAACTGCGGGTCGAATTCCGCGTGTGGGTGCAATTCTGATGCAATTCAATAAGCAGTATTTTTCTGGGGGTTCCATGGGTCAGCGACCAAAAGCGGGTAAATTCATCGCGGCGCTCACGCTCGGCGCCATCGCTGTGCTGGCGCTAAAACCGACGCCCGCTCACGCATGGTGGAATGGTGACTGGTCTGCGCGCAAGGCCATCACCATCGACACCAGCAGTGCCGGCGCCAATATTTCTGACCCGATCGGCACGACCCCGGTGCTGGTCCGGCTTGATGTCAGCGATTTTACCTTCGATGCCGCCAATCCCGATGGCAGCGATCTTCGTTTTGTCGCCGGCGACGACAAGACCCCCCTCGCCTATCACATCGAGAAATATGACCATCTGCTGGGCCAGGCGTTCGTCTGGGTGAGCGTGCCGGACCTGAAGCCCGCAGCTCAGACCAATATTTATCTGTATTACGGAAACCAGAAGGCAACCGCCGGCGACGATGCCAAAGGCACGTATGACGCGAACATGGTCGCGGTCTATCATTTCGGCGAACATAACGCGCCGCCGAAGGATTTAACGAGCAACGGCAATACCGCGCTGACCCCCGGCCAGGCGGATGATTTTGCGCTGATCGGCCCGGGCGAGCGGCTCGATGGCCAGAGCACGATCCAATTGCCCGGCTCGCCTTCGCTGGCCTGGACCGCTGGCCAGGCGATGACTTGGTCGGCCTGGGTGAACGAGACGGCACTACAGCCAAATGCTGTGCTGTATAGCCGCACGGATGGCACCAATACCGTGCAGATCGGCGTCGATAGCGGTATCCCCTTCGTGGCCGTGACCAACGCGGCGGGCACGCAGCGCACGAGCGCCGGGGCTGCGATCATGGCGGCGAGCTGGCACCAGCTCATGGTGGTGACCGGCGCCAATATCACGCTCTATGTCGATGGCGTCTCCTACGGCACGCTGGCGGCCCCACTGCCGGCCTTGAATGCCATTGCCTATCTGGGTGGCGATGCCACCACCGGCGCGGCCGCAGCCACCGCCGTGCCGCCCGCAACGCCGGGCAACGCTACCAAACCGGCAGCCGCCACGCCAACACCGGTCGCGCCCAGCGCCGCCGCCGCCACTGGCTTTATCGGCAGCATCGACGAACTGGAAATCTCCAACGTCGCGCGCCCCTTGGGCTTCATCAAGTTTGCCGCCATCGGGCAGGGTAACAACCCGCTCGCCGGCAAGCTGATAACCTACGCCGCGGAGGAAAAACCGGCGAGCTGGTTCAGTGGCCCTTTTGCCGTCATCCTCGGCTCGGTGACCCCGGATGGCTGGGTCATCATAGGCATTCTGGCGATGATGGCGCTCGTAAGTTGGACGGTGATGGCGGATAAAATCTCTTATGTGAACCGCGTCGGCAAAGCCAACGACAAGTTTCTGGAGCGGTATCGCAACCAGAGCGGCGACCTGACCACTTTGCATCAGAACCAGGGCGATCTTGCCGGCCTTGAAGCCTCGCCGCTTTACGGCATCTATCAGATCGGCGCGCAGGAAATCCGCAGGCGTTTCGCTCATATACAAGGCGAGCGACTGCTTTCCGCGCAATCCATCGCGGCGATCCGCGCGGCGCTGGATGGCGCCACGGTGCGCCAGACCCAGAAGCTGAACAGATCCATGGTGCTGCTGACCATCGCCATCTCCGGCGGCCCGTTTCTGGGCCTGCTCGGCACGGTTATGGGCGTGATGATCACCTTCGCCACCATTGCCGAAGCCGGCAATGTCAATATCAACGCCATCGCCCCCGGCATTTCCGCCGCCCTGGTCGCCACCGTGGCCGGCCTGGTGGTCGCCATTCCGGCCCTGTTTGGCTACAACTATCTCAACTCGCGCATCAGCAACGGCATTTCGGACATGCATGTCTTCGTCGATGAGCTCGAGAGCCGGATGGCGGAAGAGTATAGCCCCGCACCGCCCAACCTAGAGGTTTAACCCCATGCAACTGCAACCCGGTGGCAACAAGCCTTATGACGACATCAACATCACGCCGATGCTCGACCTCGCTTATGTGCTGCTGATCATCTTCATAATCATGACCACGGCTGCCGTGCAGGGCATGAAGGTCAACCTGCCGCAGTCGAGCTCGACGCAAAGTCTTGCCACGCCAACCACCAAAGCGATCACCATCACCGCCGACGGGCGGATTTTTCTTGATACCGTCCCGGTGAGCATGGCCGACCTGCAGACGCGGCTGGTCGCCGACGAAGCCGCGACGCCAGGTTTCCCGGTCGTGCTTAGCGGCGATGGCCAGGCGTCGTACCAGACCATCATGAATGTGCTCGATCTCCTGGGGCGCCTCAACATCACCTCGGTGGGGCTTGCCACCAAACTAGCAGGCCAATGACTGCGCTTAAATTCGCATCCGAAAATCACACCGCCATCATCACTGTTGGCGGCGCGATTGTTATTGCCGGCGTGCTGGGATTTATTTTGACGCATAGCTCCGGCCATGCGCCGCCGCCGCCGCCCATCACCGTGGTCACGATTCAGCCGCAAAAGCCGCCGCCGCCGCCGCCGCCGCAGCCCAAAACAATCACGCCGCCGAAAATGACGACGCCGGTGATGAAGCCGGTGGTGACCAACACGCCGCCGAAAGCGCCGTCACAGTCGCATGTGGGCACCAGCATTCACGGCAACGGTCCGAATGCCTTCGACCTCTCCGGCACTCCCGGCGGCATGGGCTTTGGTGATGGCGATGGCGGCGGCGGCAGCGCCATGGACTATTATAAAACGCAGATGCAGATGCAGATCCAGCAAGCCCTGGTGAAAAACCCCATCACGCGGAAGTTCTCCGGCTCGCTGCAATTGCACGTCACGGTCGATGCGAACGGCCTGGTGACGGGTGTTGCACTCGATAAATCCAGCGGCGACCCGGCAGTGGACGCCGCCGTAACGAACCATGTGCTCGCCAGCATGCATTTCGGGCCAATGCCCGACGGCACGTCCCACATTTTTCCGGTGATCATGACCGGCGAGCAGGCACTGTAATGACCAAACCCCAACAGAGCGGGAAGCAAAATCCGATGCGACATAAATCCAAACTGACCCGCTGCGGAATCCTGGCGATGGCAGCACTTCTGCCCGCGCTGGGACTGCCCGGTACCGCCCATGCACAAACCGACCCCAACCTCGCCAACAAACTGCTGATCGCCATTCTGGTCAAAAAAGGCGTGCTGAGCCAAAGCGATGCGAAAAGCATTATGCAGGAGGTGCAGGCCGAAGCCAGCGCCGCGCAAGCCACTGCCGCCGCCGCCCCACCGCCCCCCGCCTCGCCCGCGGCACCGGTCAGCACCGTCACCGTCACCAGCACCACGACGCCGGACGGCACCATCCATGTCACCTACATTCCGCCCATCGTGCGCAACCAGATCGCCTCCGCGGTTGCGGCGCAGGTGGCCACGGCGCAGCAGGCGCAGGGCTACTCAGGCCTCAGCAACGTGCCGGAATGGGTCAACCGCGTGCATATCTCCGGCGATTTCCGCTTCCGCGATGAAACCGATCTGTTTCCGCGCGGCAATGACAACACCGGCGCCTTCCCCAACTTCAACGCCATCAATACCGGCGCGCCCTACGATCTCAAAAGCAACAACTTTCCGCCGCAACTCAACGTCGACCAGAACCGCAACCGCTTCCGCCTGCGCGCGCGGCTCGGCGTGGATGCCGATCTCGGTGAAGGCTTTGCCCTCGGCTTGCGGATCGCCACCGGCGAGAATGATTCGCCCGTTTCGGAGAACCAGACGCTGGGCGGCGCGCCCAGCGGCACCCAGGGCGGCAATTTCAGCAAAGACGCCATCTGGCTAGACCGCGCTTATCTTTCCTACACGCCGGAGCTGGGCAACAAACTTAATCTGAACGTTAAAGCTGGCCGCTTCGACAATCCTTTCTTCTCAACCAACCTGATCTGGGCCGACGACCTCGGCTTCGACGGCGTCGCGGCGATGGCATCCTATAAAGCGGATGACGGACTCACGCCCTTCGTCACCGGCGGCGCCTTTCCGGTCTACAATACCGACTTCAATCTTGCCTCCAATCAGCCGGCGAAATATCCCAGCCACAATAAATGGCTATTCGGGCTGCAAGGCGGCACCGCCTGGAAGATCAACGATGATTACGCTGCGAAAATCGGCGTCGCGGATTATCTGTTCACCAATGTCGCCGGCAAACTCTCGGCGCCCTGTTTCGTCTACAGTTCGGCTGACCAGTGCAGCACGGATGCCTATCGTCCGTCGTTCGCGCAGAACGGCAACACCTATATGGCGCTGCGCAACATCATCCCGACCACACAAAACAACAACAACACGACGCTGCAATACCAGTATTTCGGCCTGGCCTCTGGGTTTGACGAGCTGGCGCTCACCGGAGAATTCGATTTCAGTAATTTCGACCCCACGCATATCTGGCTGAACGGCGAATACGTACGCAACCTCGCCTTCAGCCAATCCGATATCGCCAACAAGGCGGTGAACAACCGCGCCAGCGCCCCGGCCGGCGTGACGGGCGCGTTCGCCGGCGGCAATAACGGCTATTTCGTGAATGCCAATTTCGGCGACAAGGTGCTGAGCCAGCGCTGGGACTGGAATGCCATGCTCGGCTACAAATATGTCGAATCCGATGCGGTGATCGACGGTATGGACGATTCCGATTTCGGCCTGGGTGGCACCAATCTGAAAGGCTACATCGTCAGCGGCAACGTCGCGCTCAGCAAGCAGGTCTGGGTGCGTCTGCGCTATCTCACCGCCGACTCCATCGCCGGGGCGCCCTATAAGGCCGACGTGCTCCAGCTCGACCTCAACGCGAAGTTCTGAGCCATGCGAACAAATTTCGTAAAACTTGGCCTCCTCACGCTGAGCCTCGCGGCGGCGGGGCAGCATGCTGCCTACGCCGACGCCGCCACCGAGGCGGCATTGCGCGCCGCGCTGCAGGCTTCCACCACGCAAATCGCCACGCTGGAAGACCAGGTAGCCAACCTGCAGGCGTCTCAGGCGCCGAACGTGGCGATGATCGAAGCCCTGCGGGCACAGATAAAAGCAGGCGGCGGTGCATCCGAAAGCCCCGCCGCCAAAGCCAAGAACGACGCGGCACTCAAAGCACTGACCCGGCAAGTGACGACGCTCAATGCCGGCCTTGGCAAATCCCAAACCGCCTATCAGGCAGAAGCAGCGGAAAACGCCGCGCTCAAAGCGCAGCTTGCCACCACGAATACCTCACTTTCCAGTTGTACGGCAAAGAACGCGCAATTGTTCGCAATCGGCAACCAGATTCTCGACGCGTATTCTCACAAGGATGACGTGCTCGGCGCATTCGCGAACCACGAGCCCTTTATCGGCTTCAAACGGGTGCAACTGCAGAACATTGTGCAGGATGACCAGGATAAATTATACAACAACCAGATTAACCCAGCCGGAGCCGCTCCATAAGCTCCTACAATAATTGCCTTCTGCGGCGCCTAATCTTTGCACGGACAGTATAAAGCGAACCGTCCACTGCATAGTGTAAAACCTGAACCCGACTGAACGAGGATAACAATGAACGACTCACTTCGCCACAACACCTTGCGGCTTCTTCTGCTGGCCGCGGTTTCTTTCGGCTTTGGCGGTCTGCGCCTGGCGCAAGCAGCCGATACCGCCCCCGCCTCCGCCGCCACGGAGACCGCCGCCGGCCCCGCGATCGACGGCTTCCGCACCGCCAAATTCGGCATGACCGAGAACCAAGTGCGCAGCGCGATTGAAGCCGAATTCAAAACCCCCGCCAGCGCCATCACGGAAACAGAAAACCAGCTGCAGCACACCGCGGTGCTGAGCGTGCTCGTACCGAATCTGGTGCCGGACGGCGGCGCCGCCGCGGTCAGCTATGTGTTCGGCTATCAGAGCCACAAGCTGATCGAGGTGAATATCCTATGGTCTCCCGAGATCGACCCGAAAACCACACCGGCGATGCTGTATCAGGATGGTCAAAGCCTGCAACAATATTTTGCCAGCGAAGGCTTTCCGGCAGACCGCAGCACCGGAAATATTGCTACACCTAACGGCGTGCTGCTTTTCCGCGCCACCGACACCACAGGCAACGCCGTGCTGTTGATTCTTTCCGGAACCATCACGAAAGATCAAAAAGTTGATAAATCCGTGCTGAGTCCCACCACGCTCACCCTCGCCTACGCCGCCAATCCACTGCATCCGGACGTGTTTCAGCTCACCAAAGGCTCGTTCTAAATAGCCATTTCTGTGCCAAGCCCTGTGCGGCCGCGCCGCACAGGGCTTGGCACGCCGCCCTCTCGCCCGCGCGGAAACACAAAGCCCGAATCAGGCGTAGTCCCCGAATTTTAAGGGCGCAGTGGGCTGTTAAACACCGGCGCGGGACGGTAGGGAATCACGGATTTGCCAAAATTCTGACCGTATTGTTCGTGGACACCTTGTTCGTTGAAGGTTCCCACCTGATTCGAAGGTGAATTGGCACTAAGCGGCAGATTGGGCTGGGTTGAATTGGCACCTTGCGCCTGCTGCTGCATTTGCTGGTTGAGGCAGTTATAGGGGGACGGTTTTTGACCGGCTATCTGGACCTGAACGCAGGTCTGGCCACTGGTGGACGAGCCAGGGAGCATGACGCCGCCCCCGCTGTTCGGTGTCGCTTGCGCCAATGCTTGCGTGGGCCCGAGAACGACGAGCGCCAGGCAGAGGCTGAATACGCCCTTCATCAATGCCGCGCCACCGTCGTGCCGCGCAGCCCGTGGCAGCTCGGCTAAACGCCGCGAGGGTTGTGACATCCAGATGTCGCATTGAGGCACCTCGTTGGCACTACTGTAATCTCGCCCGGTGACCGCATCTGCAATCATCTTGACGAGCCGGGTCAAGAACTTCTCTGGGATCATATGATCGGACATTTTTCAGACTCCGCATCTCGGTGCCATTTTGGCACGTCACCGTCGATATTGCGAGGATAAGCGAGAGACCGCCGGTTCTGCAACTGCATCCACCAGTATCCTTTGGTCTGTTGCAATCACCAACTCCACAAACATCTTCTGGCGTCTGAAGTGAGATCACGGATAAGGAGGGCAGCCCCCCCGAAGGGCATCAATAGCCCCATTTGCGGATGAACCACGTCTTTACCAGCGTTGTCAGCGTGGCGTAGCCTAGCAGAAAGCAGACCACGATCGGCCAAAACGCGCCGGGGAGCGGAACAAATCCAAGTGTCGCGCCAAGGGGCGTGAACGGCAGGGCAATCCCGATGGCGCAGATCGTAACGGTCGTGGCGATCAGCGGTGGACTGGCCCAGCTCTGCAGGAAGGGAATGCGGGCGGTGCGGATCACGTGGATAATCAGGGTCTGCGTCAATATAGATTCAACAAACCATCCTGTCTGGAACAGGGCGGGATTGTTCCAGCAGTGGAATACGTAGATCATCGTGAAGAATGTCGCGTAATCGAATATGGAACTGATCGGCCCGATCAAGATCATAAATCGCGTAATATTGCCAAGCTCCCACCGCCGCGGCTGGGTCAGATATTCTTCGTCCACACGGTCAGTGGGTATGGCGGTCTGGGAGAAGTCGTAGAGCAAATTGTTGGTGAGCACCTGTATTGGCAGCATCGGCAGGAAAGGAAGGAAGATCGAAGGCCCGATCACGCTGAACATGTTGCCGAAGTTCGAGCTGGCCCCCATTTTTATGTATTTGATTATGTTCCCGAAAACTTCCCGTCCGGCGAGAACACCTTCGTTCAGAACCGCGAGGTTCTTTTCCAAGAGGATGATATCCGCGCTCTCCTTGGCGATATCGACGGCGGTATCAACCGAAATCCCCACGTCCGCCTGCTTCAGCGCTGGCCCATCGTTGATCCCATCGCCCAAGAATCCGACAACATGACCGTGCGCCTGGAGGGCGGTGATAATCCGCGCCTTTTGGGTCGGCGAAATCTTGGCAAAAACATTGGCATGCTCAACGGCATCGGCAAGCTGTGTGTCGCTCATGGCCTCCACTTCACGTCCCAGAACCAGACCAGTCATCGCCAGACCGACATCGCGGCAAACTTTGCGGGTGACTAGGTCGTTGTCACCGGTGATAATCTTCACCCCGACCCCGGACGCTCCCAGCCTTGCGATTGCGCCCGCCGCGGTTTCCTTCGGCGGATCGAGGAAGGCGATAAAGCCGCGCAGGCTCAACCCGGCTTCGTCTTGGGTGCCGTAGCTTGTTTTGGCAGCATCGAAGCGGCGGGTTGCAACCGCCACGACCCTGAAGCCGTCAGAATTCAACCCATCCGTCACCGCCTGAATCGCGGGCAGATGCGCCGCATCCATCGCTGTCGTGGTGCCGCCCAACTCAAAGCTTGTGCATACGCTTAGCGTCTCCTCCACCGCCCCCTTGCAGATCAGGAGCGGCGCCTCGTTTGGTTTCTGCACAACAACCGAGAGGCGCCGCCGCGTGAAGTCAAACGGAATTTCGTCAATTTTGCGATATCCCGTATCAAGGTCGAGATGCGCCTCCAACTCGACGTGCTCCAAAACGGCATGATCCAGCACGTTTTTTAACCCGCTCTGGAAGTGACTGTTGAGGTAACCAAGCATCAGCACCCCGTCGTCCTCATCGCCTTGGACATCCAGGTGCAACTTCATAATAATCCGGTCCTGGGTCAGCGTTCCGGTCTTGTCCGTGCACAGGACATCCATCGCGCCAAAATTCTGGATGGCGTTCAGCCGTTTGACGATCACGCGCTTGCGGGCCATCACGATGGCGCCCCTGGCCAGGTTCACGGTCACGATCATGGGCAGCATTTCGGGCGTCAGGCCAACAGCAACGGCGACGGCGAACAGCAGCGCTTCCAGCCAATTGTGCTTGGTCAATCCATTAATCACAAACACCAGCGGCGCCATGACAATGATGAAACGAATCATCAGGCCGGCGAAACCGGCGACGCCCCGGTCAAAGCTTGTCTCGCCGCGCACGCCCACGATCTTGTCAGCTAGCTGGCCAAAGCTGGTCGCCGCCCCCGTATGGATCACGACCGCGGTGCCGTAGCCGCTGATCACGTTCGCCCCCATGAAGCATAGGTTCTCGATCCCAAACATGTCTTCGGTATTGGTGGTTTGAGCGATCGAGTTCTTTTCCTGTGGCATGGACTCACCGGTCAGGGCGGACTGG
Source organism: Acetobacteraceae bacterium (assembly GCA_003164135.1). GTDB lineage: Bacteria > Pseudomonadota > Alphaproteobacteria > Acetobacterales > Acetobacteraceae > Acidocella. The sequence goes on along the minus strand of PLSD01000131.1, from coordinate 2,108 downwards.
TTGACATAAAGGTCATTGGCGGAGATGAGGCGAACGTCGGCGGGGATCATGTCGCCGGCCGAAAGCCTGACGATGTCGCCCGGAACCAGCTCATCCAGCGGGACTTCGACATAACCCTCCTCATCGGCACCCGGGGCATCGCGCCGGCGGACCGTCGCGTGAACCTTCACCATATTAGCCAAGGCGGCGGCGGCAACGCTGGACCGATGTTCCTGAATGAAACCTAGTCCGATGCTGAGGATGACCATGACGGAAATCACAACAGCCGAGCGGATGTCCCGCGCCAGCAGCCATGAGACACCTGCCAATAAGAGCAGCAGACCGTTGAGCGGCGTCTTTGTCTTAAGCCAGAGTTCGGCAAGAATCGGCCGCCGTTCATCCTTCGTGATCCGGTTCGGACCATAGGTTTTTAGCCGTGCGGCCGCCTCGGCAGTGCCAAGTCCCTCCGGCTTCGAGGCAACGCGGATGCAAGCCTCACCTGGCTCCTCCCCGGCAATCGCAACGAGATCGTGAGTGGGCGGCAAGGCCCGGCGAGCGGAATTCTTCATGTTCATTGGCGCCTCGTCCACGTAAATGCCGGGAATGATATCGCTTCTATAATCCAAATCGCAAGAAGTCCGCATCGGCACTATATCGGCAGGGACCCGGATCAACGGCGGTTTAAAATCTCCACCATGATAGCGGCGCCTCTCAGGCACAGCTAGGCATAATGCGGTTCAGCTCCAGAAACGACGAGCCCTCTGAAACTCTTTCCAGGCCTCACCCAAATCATGAAGGCTTTTTTGCCACTTTTGTTCCAGGTCTTTCGCCAGAATGCCAACAGCCGGAGCCAGATCGGCGCGCCCCCCCTGCGCTAGTGATTGCGCCAACACCTCCGCGTTTGCGGCGTCATTGATTGTGCCCAAAATTTCCTGCAAGCGGGTGCAGCATTTTTGAAAGTGCTTTTCATTTTGATGAAAAAATACGGACTCAACGAACTCCGTACCGTAGCGAAGCTTCTTGAACGCCTTGCGCAATGCATGGAGTTCTTCCTCGGAACGGTTTTCAATATGTTGGCCGCGGCGGTCCACCTTGTCCGCCAGTCGATTCAGCAGTTTGGGGGCCAAATGGATTAGTGGGCGGCTCAACGCCTCGTCGCCCAGTATCGAGGCGTTGAGCCGGCTGTCTTCCACCCACGCGGCCATGCCCAGCACGAGAGCCGTGAAACGCGGGCTGGTACACTCTTGCTGAAACGCCGCGTGGGCCGCCTTGCGGCACACCGTTGCTGGTTCTTTCAGGAGATGGAGCCAGCCGCAGACATCCGAGGGGGCGAACGCGATGGGAAGAATTTCGGTGCAGAACACGTCCCAATCCCGCGCGTGGCCGAACACCTGGCCTACCCGGCCCAGTTCTTCCTCAAACCGGCCGGCCGCATGAGCTTCGAGGTATGGCTCGAACAGTACGAGGATAGCGCGCAGCCGCCGGATGGCGACACGCATCTGATGCACGCCCTCGATCACCCCGGCCAAGGCTGCCGGCTGGTTGAGCAAAAGATGCCCGAGTGCGGACTCAATCAGCTGGCGGAGCCCTTCCCCCGCGATGATATCCGGCGCAAGCACAATATCCGATGCTTTTTCAGAAGCCGGCGCGATACCTGTTGCGAGCCGGTAGCCACGTGCTTCCTCACTTTCCACGGCGATGGTCAGCGGCGCTTGCGCATGCAGTTCCAGCGCCAGCCGGTAAAGCGGGCCAGCTGTACCGCTGCGCAATTTCCATTCCAACTCACGCAGCCGCACCACGGTATCGCCGGCCGTAATCCTGCCCTCGTCCAGGGTCGCATCCGCGACGGCGGCATGGTCGAGCTTTAGCGAACGTGTGGTCCGGCCAATCTCCATGACAAGGGTTTTTTGCAGGTTGGTGACGAGGGAGGATGGCATCTGTTTGGCGGCAGGCGTGCGGTTAAAGAGGGCGAGGTCCGGCTTGTCCTCCTGGCACCTCCCTTCCCACCTGCTGAGGCTGGCATTGACGGCATCATCGTCCCTGCATGTAACGGTTAGGACAAGCTCTGAGGTGGCCCACGGAAACTGGACAGGTGGCTAAGATAGAGTCAAGCCCCTAAACTGGCGTAG
>PLSD01000090.1 GCA_003164135.1 Acetobacteraceae bacterium | reverse complement strand
AATCTTTAGGGCTGCTGGTATAATTCGCAGCCGAGAGCTCGCTCAGCTTCCGTTGGAGGCCTGTACGATCCGCGCGAACGGTGGCCCATTGCGAGGCCATAGGCCACAACACCAGACTGGCCTGCATCAACAACGCCGCTATCCCCGCTACCCACCGGCCTTCAGCAAACATAACCGCACATGGGAGCATTTTGCGCATTTTAGAAGTTGTCATGATTGCACCCCGCAACAGGACCGGACGATGAGAGGACATTAACCCGGCGTCAAGGATATTTGTTGTCCCGAGTTTTTGTGCACAAGCCCCACAATTCTCGACAAAGTCCGAAAATAATGTGTATTTTACAATAGACTTATAAAAGGTGCTTATTAAAAATTATCCGCGACTTCAACTGAACCGGGAGGGGTAACACAATCGTTACGACCCACCGGGGGCACGGCGATGTCGCTGGGGTAGCGTCGGAACTAGTTTTTGGCTTTTTAGAGACACATCTCAGCGGACATTTCCCCTAAAAAGGCCCGAACGTGTGGCCCGCCCTACCAAAGTGATTTTGAGAATGAACCTTGAACAATCTGCATCAACGTATCCGGTCTCCGGGTCACGCTCTGGCCAAGATGGAGATCCGCGCGCTTCTGTCCTCATAAGTAACAAGATCTCGAAGGCCAAATCGGGCACCAGGTTTCCGAAGCACCGATCGACTGCCAGGCCATCTCTTTCCGCCTCCCACAGACATCAGCGGCCGATCCTCACCTTTTCCTGAGCTGTCGGCCGATCTCCTTATCGCCGCTGCACACTCTAAACCTGCCATTCCACTCCCGGCCCGTTGTCGCCAAAAGCGGTTGCCGGCTTAGAGGGATGGCGCGCGAGAACGAGAAGCGGGACGCGCCTCGGCGCCAGCCGATTTCAGCATCTCGGCCGCAGCTGTCGCCTCACCCCGCATCCGGCGAAGATGCCGGGCCGCCTCAGCGCCATGCATCGTTTCCGCAAGCAGGGCGGCGTTTTCCTCCATTGCATGGGTGAGCGCTTTGATATGGCGGCTTAAGTTCTCGTTGATAGCTGCGGCTTGCAGGCGTTGCAGGGCTTTCGGGCCAGCGTCCGTATCAGTGAGCTGGGCACGTTCCATGATCTGGTGACAGGCGATAAACGTGTCGATCGCCCGCTCGCGGTCGTACAGGGCGGCGGCCTTGAGATCGATCCCCAGGGCTTTGTAAGGTTTTTGCGACATATCTGAGGCGGCCCGCGTCCAAAGGTCCTCTTTTGTGATTGGCGTAATGTCCCCAAGGGCCTGGCGATGGCGCTCTGCTTCCAAGAGCGCCCCCTCGGAAATCACCGTCCAGGTCGTGCCCCGGCTGCGGCTTTCGGCAACATAGCTGGTGAAGGCGGTCACACCCCCGGTCCCACGCGGGAGCGCGTTGATATGCTCGTCCGAGGTGAGGCCCTGGGCGGCATCGATGGTCAAAGCATGTCCAAAGCCCAGGAGCAGACGGTTCGTGCCAATATCAGCAAGCCTTCGCCATTCGATATTGGCGACTTCACCTTCCTTGGTGCGAATGCGCAGACCATGATGGCCTTGGGAAAGGATTTCCACAACATCGCCGTTATTTCCGACCTGTTTCATGCGGCCATCAACTTCGCCCCAGGTCCGGCGGAACAGGCGCACACGGTCGCCGGTCGCAAGCGGCAAGGAAAATTCCCGCCCGGCCTGATCAACCGCATCGTAAACCTTCTCATCAGCTCCGATTTCGCCCCGCTCCTTCAGCCGCTTGCGGATCGCGATGCTGATGTCGGCCGCGTCTTCGTTGGTCGGCGCACTGACAGAGATGCCCCGTTTCGAGCCAGAACCCAAAAGGATGTCGCGCCGGGCAACATAGAGGTCGGCAATTTGGGCGATGACCTGATCCCGGTCGCCGCCCGCCAGCATCGCGTGTCCATCGGCTCGTTTCATAAAAAGGGCATCCTCGGCGTGACCCTCACGAAACAGGTTGGCGATTTCCCGGCCACGCTTGGTGGTTTGCCGGATGGTTGTCAGCAGTTCAGGCAGGGCTTCGGAAGGAAGGGCACGGCGCAAGAGCTCGATGCTGTCGCCGGCCTCGATTGCTTGCGCCTGTTCGCGGTCGCCGAGCATCTTGATCGTCATGCCGGTTTTTGCCTGGATCTCCAGAAGTTTGAGTAGTGGGCGCGGGCCGATCTGGCTGACTTCATCGAGTACCAAGACGGTGTTGCGGGTCGGCTTCAGATCCCCGTTGGCCAGCATGGCGAGGAGGGGTTCCAGCGCGTAGGTGCGGGAGATATCGGCATCCTTAAGCGCATCAGCCTGGCGCCAGGCGATGGCGGCGCCGATCACCTCCCTGCCCTTCGGGTCAAATCTTTTATCGGCCTTCCAGGCATCCACAACAGGTTGCAAGAGCGTGGTCTTGCCGGCACCGGCGACGCCGGTCAGCAAGGTGAGTGCCCCGCCTTCCCCCAGCGCGTGAATGGCAGCCCTCTGCTCACTGGTGAATTTAATCCCGCCTTGTGCGATCGCCTGCCGAAGTTGCGGCATTGAGAGCGCGGCCGAGCGGTCGCGGGCGCTCTCATGGGCGAGGTTGCAGAGTTTCTCCTCCAGGCGGATCTGTGCCGTGTGGCTGACGCGGAGCTTGCCGTCGAAGAGCCCGGCAACCAGAGCAACGTGCTCCAGCTCCTGGCGGCCGTCGCGCCCGGGGCGAATCAGCTGGATTCCGCGTTCTTCCAGCAGGCCGACGACATGCTTGATATCATCCGGCCCGCCGGCGATGCCAGTGCCGATCAAGGCCCGCGCCACAAACATCCCGAGCTTCTCGTGATCGATGACCGCAGCCGTATGAAATTCCTTGGCAAGATGGCGAGCGGCGAACTGGTAGGCGCGCTCGAAGCGGTCATCGTCGGTAAGGCGTTCGTGCTGCGTTTCTTCAAGGACGCTTTGATGCTTCCATGCGATGGCGGCGGCCTGCTTGCGCCAAATATTGCGCTCATCGACCTTCATTTTACCAAGGCGGCCTTCGGCGCTGGCTTGCTCCAGTATGTCAAGCTTTTGTTCGGCCGATATCTTGTCCCAATCAATGCCCCGGGTTTTCGCAAAATCCTTGGCTTTCGTGAGTATTTGCTGGTCACGTTTGCTGAACAGTTTGGTGGCTTGCTCCGGAACGCTGCGAACCACGATAGCTTGTTCGTTCCCATCATACCCGATATTGGCGCCGATCCGGCGGAGTTCATCGGCCAGTACCGCCTGAAAATAGGCGCCAAACTCTTTCACCCTGGAATCGGTCAAAGCCCGCATGTCGAGGGAGCCTATGCGTCCCTCCGCGGTGGCCACTACGTTCATCAGAAAGTTATGGATGTGCATGTGAGGGTCGCCGGCGACCGGCGCGTCGTATAAATACGTGCCTCCATTCTGACCATCCTGGATGTGGAGGGTCGGCCGCGCGGTGTGGTGCCGGAAGCTCATCCAGCCAACCGCGCCGGGATCAGCCCCGTCTTCACCACCAGCCCCCTTGCGCGCCCATCCGACTTCCTGGGCGACATATCGCATAGCCCGGTCGTTGGCACGGTCGATGGCATTCCAGATCAGGCCGGATTCGGCAGCGGTGGGTGCAAATTCCGCCGCCAAACTGACCGATTTATGGGGACTGAAAACCAGATCGAAGCCGGAAATTTTGCGCTTATGCTGCGACCAGGCGTCGCCGTTATCCGCCCGCCGCCCCTCGAACAGCCTGGCCATTTCTTTGTCGCGGGGCATTTTCCGGGGATCGACGCCGATCGCGTCGGCGATGAGCCTGGGCATATCAGGCCGCCAGGTCGCGCGGCTGTCCCGGCCAGTATAATATGAGGTCAACCGGCCGCCTTCTTCGAGCTGCCGCCCGGCCGCATCGACGGGTAGCGGGTGGCTGGGCTCGGGGGTGTTCTGCGTCATGTAGCGCAGGATAATCACCCCTTTGGACGCGGCGGCGATTTTGCGGAAATTCATCATTGCCGGTCAGCCCGTTGACTTGCTTTGGGTCTCCGCTCCGATCTTCTCGCGTTGCCGGTCGAACAGGGCGTTCAAGTCGGTTTGCAGCCTCCTTATGCCGACCAGGATATCGCGCTGCTGCGCCACGAGGGCAGCGATCAGGTCAACAAGTTTGGGGCCATCGTCATCCTCCTTCGGCATCAGGAGCGAAAGCAGGTTCCGCAGGATCTGGAGTGACTCGAATGTTTGCTCGCGGATGACGGCGATGTCTTTCGAGCCATCGCCGTCATCGTGATCGAGAGCCGGCTCATCGGTGTCATTCGCTTCTAGTGTCATAATCACCTCCGTTAAAAGCGGAGGGTGGACGGATCAGATGCGAATGGCGCCGAAAAATGAATCTGGCTGTTGGCGCGGGTTGGGCGGAAACCCTTTCTCCATACGAACAGGCTGGCTGCCTTCCTCACCGTGGCGATGATGGGCGGATGCTTCTGTTCGGGAGGCGTCACCACTATCTCTTGAAGGTTTAAAGAAAGTGCAGTATATGCACTGATTATGCACACTAGGTTTCATGTGAATGCTTAACGCTTTCTTGACCGATATTAGCGATCGGGATTTTGTTTCCCCGCTGCGCATGAGCGCCCGGCTGCGGCTACCGCTGGGCGAGCTGGCGCGGCTGGCGCATGTTCATAGGAACACATTGACGCGCCATCCGGATTCGCCTGCTGTGCAAAAATGCCTTCAGCCGGTTGTGAGAATTTTGACGGTGGCCGAGGAACTGACGGGCGATGCCGACAAGGCGATCCTGTGGTTCCGGCACCAGCCGATCGCGGGCTATGCTGGCAAGACAGCGCTCCAGCTTGTCGAAGAGGGCCATGCGTCGGCCGTGCTGAAGCATCTCGAAGATCTCAGAGACGGCAACTACGCTTGAAGTGGCGTCTAGGGGTTGCCGGCGCCGCGATTAACGGCCTTTTCTGGCGGATGCTATCGCCCCGGTGGGCCTATGATCCGCTGTCCGGGAGCGGGGCGGCCCGCGCCGGCGGTCGCTGGAACGAGCCTGACCAACCGGCCTTGTATGTATCCGAAACCCACGCAGTCGCTATTTCCGAGTACCAGCAGGACCTCCCTCGGCCCGGTACGTTGACGGGCTATGAGGTGGTGGCGGACGCGATACTTGACGTGACCGATCCGGCAATCCGCGAGGCCATCGGAATTGACGAGGCGTTCTTACGCCAGCCATGGAAGCATGACCGTGATATTACTGGAGCGCGGCCCCCCTGCTGGGATTTTGCGAGGACGGCGGCGGATCATGGTTGGCAGGGTGTGCGTGTGCCGTCGGTTCAGACCATCGGAAACAACCTCGTATTATGGCGTTGGAACGTGCCGGACGGCGCCACTGTCCGGTTCATAGACCCCGCAGGAGATCTACCACGGAACCAATCGTCTTGGTCGCCCGGATGTTGAGACCGGACTGAACCGCAGGACAGCCGCCGGAAAATCAATCTGGCTGTTGTCGAAAACTGTCGAGGCATTCATCAGCGATCCTCCGCCCATCGGAAATCGCCTTCCCCAGCCGGCTGTAGAGCGGGCTGCCCGCGGGATCGCCCCCCGCGGCACGCACCAACTGCGTCTTTTGCCAGAGGGCATCGACGGTCCGCATGTGATTGGCGAGGATTTCTGTGTCGAGGCCGCTCCACTCATCCGGCATTTTATCATAGGCGGTTTTGAGGATATGGGGTGGCTCATTGGGCGTCACCATGACGACGTACCGGGCGGGCTCCGTGAGGCTGAGCGTGACGGTATCGCCCGCGATCGAGGACTGATTATAGCTCCCGGTCGCGCGGATGACCGGCAAAACTTCCCGCGTGACCCAGCCGCGAAATCGATGTGCGACAGTTCCCTTCTTGATTGCACCTTGGGACCGCATTGCTAAGAGGTACAGCGCGCTTTCAGTGATGAGCCAAACGGTCGGTGAATCACCTTCAACGTCCCACCCCTCGAAGTTCACGGGGTGGTTTGAGAAAAACTTTGCACGGTCGACCTGACGCTTCTCATCATCGTCAAGGATTCTCAGCGCCGGCCCAACTCCTTTCGAGACGGCCAACTGTAGCGCACGACAGACATCAGCAGCCAGGAACCAGGGTACGCCCAGGATGACTACCATCCTTATAACAGCTCCTTCGAAGCTGAAGTGTGCGGTGCCCGCCTCGTCAAGCACCTGATTTTCCTTGCGATATTCTCCATTTCCAGCAAGATGAGTCGGATTGGCATGGCGATGATCGTGGCCGTTTTTGCGAGTGCCGTTGGTGTGTTGTGCCGTCATTGTGATCTCCGCATGAGATTGTGGAGACCCGATCAGACACCTGTAAAATACGAATGGAGACAAAAAACGCACCCTGCCCCTCCGGCCGCCCTCTTTTTTTATAGGAACGCCCCGGTCGCTAGCGCCGGTGTTCCATATATGTTCGCGCTCCGCCCCTCCCCGGTTGCCCATTTTATTACGATGGTGGTTTTTCTAGCTCGCCCATTATGTTTTTTAGGGCCGTGCCAACCGCACCAAGGGTGCATTGGTCCATACTCCCATTTTGCTCTGTCGATACTCTGGCGGTCTTCTGGCGGGAGCCTGTCGTTACCCTGGCGGGAGCCTGTCGATCATCTGGCGCTTAGCGCCAGCCTAACGATTTTTTAATCCGATTTTCCTGCCATTCGCATTTTGGTCAGGCAGCGTCCTGCGCATGGCAAGACAAAATCGAGATACCAAGGCGATCGACAACACTGTAGCGCGAAACAGACTGCGCTCAAGCCTTTTCCATTGGATGGTCAAGCGCCACGATGACCTCGCCGAGAGGTGGGGCGACGGGAAAGTCGACTGGCGGACGGCCTGTGAGGAATTCGTCGAGCTGGGGCTGACCGACACGCGAGGCAAAGCCGCAACCGAACGCAATGCGCGCGAGACTTGGCTACAGGCGCGCAAGCACGTGTCTGCAAAGCGCGCCAAGGCGGCGGAGCAGCCGCCACCTCGGATCAATCCCTCGCGGTTGCCAAAGGACTGGCGCCCGGCGAATGCGCCGCCTCCGACAAATCAACTCGTCCCCGCAGCAGCGGGGTCACATTCGCTGCAAGAACTTATGCCCGCCATTCGCAAAAACCCGGCGGATAAAGACGACGGCTATGACCCGAAGGCGCGAAAGGCCTCTCTTCTTCGGCTCATCGCTGAACGGAGTGGACACTAATGGAGAGTATTATGGACGCGTTTAACAATTCAGAGAATGCCGAGCCACAGCCCGAAGTGGCGAAGACCAAACCGAGTCTATTTATCCGTGCCGGCCGTGGCCGGACGGGAGGCAGCACCGGTTTGGACNNGAGGACGGTGCCAGTTTTCCAGTGTCCGACGAATTGCCGGACATCAAGGAGTGGCTGAAGGGCGAATTCGACGAAATGGTTGGTGAGGGCGTCTCGCGCGCTCTTGATCTGAGCGGCGGCGACCGGGTGATGCAGGAGTTCGTCCGCGATCTCGCATTGAACGAGTTCTGCCTTCATCATGGCATAACGCCTACGGTCGCGCTGTTCCTGGGACCTGACATCGAGGATTTCCGGCATGCCACGGAAATTCTCAAGTCAGGCGAATTCCCGGCCGAACGAACCATTCTGGTTTTGAATGAAGGGGTGATCCGGCACGGCCAGACGACAGAGGGTGCGTTTTTACCAATTATGATGACGCGCGAATTCGATGCTCTAACTGACGCTGGCGTGCGCACGAGTTTCCTGCGCCGGCTTTCCTGCATGAGCGTTCTGCGTGAACGCGGCGTCGGCTTCTACGAGGCAGCGGCGGGAAGGACGGACAAGGCGGGTCTGAAATCAAGCCCAACACTGGCGTTCATGGTAAAAACATGGCTTGCGGCGTTCGAGAGGGACCTTGACGAGGGCAAAGTCGCGGATTGGCTTCCATGAGTTCCGCGGTCGAGCAGCTCCGGGGGGCTGTCGATCGCTTGCGCCAAACCGGCCGGGCCGAGGGGATCGAGGTTGATGGTCCCCTCGGACAATGGCTGGAGGCGCAGGCCCAGGCCTTGCTTGGCCTGGGGGATATTCTGCAGGGGCAGGACGGTCGCGTGGGCGAGGTCCTTGGCCGCATCGAGACGGCGGCGGGGCTGGAGCTGCGCAATCTCCAGGAGGCGATCGAGGGGGCCAACCATGTGGTGCGGCAAGGCGATTTTGCTTTGCGGCAGGCGCGTCAGATGCAGGCGGGCGTGGTGGTCGAGCGTCAGCACCTGGTCCAGAAGATGGTGGACGAGACGCTGCCGATGTTCGCGGAGAAGCTGAACGGGGCTTTGGTGATCCGCGAGGAAGCGTGGAACGCCAAGGCGCGCGATCGGCGGTATGCGATAGCGGCCGCGATTTCAGTGGCGCTGATGCTGATCGGTTATTGTCTAAGCTGGTGGCAGGATAGCGGCCAGGTGGCGGCGTTCAACCGCTGCATGACGCATCCGGTGCAATTTGAAGGTCAAATATATTGCCCGGTGGCAGGATTGTTGGCCGATGCAAAAGTGTTGGGCGGACCAGGCGGAAGCTAAAAACCGGGAGTGTGAGAGATGAGACGGGTTGTGGCGATGTTGCGGCGGGTTCCGCCGTTCGTATTCTTTATATTGAGCACGCTGCTGTTTTTACTTGGGGCGATGAGTTTCAATCATGCGGGCGGCAAGACGATGGCGGAGATTGGCGTTATGGGCGCGGTTGGGGCGGTGGCGGCGATTGTCGCTTTCCGGACATGACGGCCATGCCCGGGATGAATTTCATCATTCTCCTGGTGATCATTGCCGTCGTCGCGCTGTTTGCGGTGGCCTTTGGCAAGCGCGGCGAGGCGGGCTATTCCTTCACCGGTTGCCCGCTGATGAGCGAAAGCGAAATCCGCTTTTACAGAGTCCTTCAGATGGCCGTGCCGAATGAATTGGTATTGCCACAGGTGGGTATGGCGGCGCTGGTTCGGCCACGTTACGCGGACGCGGATTCCAGGTTTGTGCCTGCGTTCCGCACCATATCGCAGAGACGGATCGATTTTGTGGTGTGCAACCGAGACAGCATGGAGGTGCGTTGCCTGGTGGAGTTGGATGACAGCAGCCATGACGCGCGGCGCGACCAGGCGCGGGACGCGATAACCGCGCAGGCGGGATATCGGACGGTGCGTGTGCGCGCCGGGCGCCGTTACGACATCGATGGTCTGCGCAACCGGGTTTTGAACACTCCGGCGGAGCCGAAAAGATTATCGGGGTGAACGAGAAAATTGAGCCGAAGGCTCTTCCATGGTGTTGGGGCGGGGGCGGGCTGGTTCGCGCGAGCGAACTGGCCTGCCCCCACCCCAACACCACACCCCTCTGCAACTCCGGGCTGGTAAACCGCGCGCCCAAAAAAGGGCCCGAACCCTGTCCGGGTCCGGCCTTGGGGTGAGAGTTCAGAAGGGGAGCTCCTCGTCGCGGATTTCACCGGGGGCATAGAGGCGTGTCCAGACGATGGCGGACCAGTCCCCGTCGGGGCAGTGCCGGGTCTCGATGTAGGCGATTTCGAAGCCGCCGGACATGAGGCGGCGGGCATCACAGCGGCGGAGGTTGGTGGATGTGCGGAGGGTCTTCATGGTCAATCTCCCGATCTGGATCAGCGTGATTGCTGATAAGCGGGGGAAATGCTGGCCTTCGTGACGGCTCAACCCTTGAGGTACGCGAGCGGGCGGGACCGGGTTGCGGCAGGCGCTGGCCTTCTTCTGGCCTGCGCATGCCGCGGCCCGGTTCTGCTGTAGCTGGCGTGCCTCAACCGCGCGCAGCGCGGCGCCGTAGGCGGGGTTGAACTGGCGCGACATTTGGCCAGCATTAAAATAAGAAGATCAGCAGAAAAGCGTGGTTGGCTTTTGCGTCAGGGATCGGTACCCGGACGGCGGAGCCCCGTTTTGGGGCTCCGTGGAGCGTAGCGGAGTAGAGCCCGACCTGGCCTCATGCGGCCAGGGGACGCCCGTATCTTTCGGCGTATCGCCAGTTGTCCACGATACTACCCAACCGCGGAAATTGTATTTCGCGCGACGAAATGCTTTTTTCAAGTAGTGGTCCGTTTTGAATATCCGGTTTCGACCCAAGTCAGGCAGTAGTGGCCATATGGCACAAGCCCGGAAGCCGACATTCCGCAGTCGGGTGGGTCGTGGCTTTGCATTTTGTGCTATCCGTAATACCTTACTCAGCGGAACCAGCAGAGCAGAAAATATGGCTGATGAAAAAGAGTGCGACGATAGCCCCAAGGTGGATGATCCGTATGAAACCGTCGCAAAAATTCTGTCTTACGCAGTCAATGAACCTATTCTAATCAAAAACGCTGAGAAACTATTCTCTCCGCGTCCTGCCAACATTTTTTCAAATGCTGCCGAAGCTGAGGAATTGGAGCGGTATATTCAGGCTAACTTCGTCGAGAGGTTTGGGGCGGTATACGAACCATGCGTGCTTGAGCACGACCAATCGCGCGCACCCAAGCAGGTACGCACTTATCACATCGATATTGCGAAGGAACTCACGCGGTCCTTTCATGTCTGCCGTGATGCCACTTGCCGTCTACATATGCTTTATGTTGGGTTGGACTGCCTGCGGACGAAGCCCGAGTTCTGGGATGAGATGACCGAAGAGACAAGAAAGCCTTACGCCGACGCCCTCACAGGCTCGTTTTGGGACTCGGTCGAAATTGCTACAATCCGATTGGTTTCGTATTGGGATCGTGTAGGACAACTCCTGGACTTTGTTTTCTTCAATATTCGTCAGTATGAACGCGATGGCTTTCCTGCCGTCCTAGAAAGAATTAAGAGGAATTTTGCACCGACGTTTGCAGAGCTTGACGCACATCCCAGCTATAATGCGTTAATAGAGTACGCAAGTTCGGAAAAAACCAATGGGTTTAAATGGCTCACACGTCGTAGAAATTTGACGATTCACAGCACTCAATTTCGCCCCCATGAAGACAAGCCAGACATACTCTTTGACTATGAGTATAACCACTACGAGACAAGAGTTGTCCGGGGTCTGGCGCTGAAGTCACCCAAGGAAGAGCTCGACCTTGTCCACATTCACCTCACAAAAGCGGCGGAGCTTTTCAGAGGAGCATTTGATCTAGCGAAGCTCGGAATAGATTTGATCGAGAAGGACGTGGAATCACGCAGGCGCATGTAACCTGCGAGTGAGACAGAAACGGTGGTATTGCCGCCTGCGTACTCTGCCATGCGACTCACTCCCTGAAACTTGGGGCGGGAACAAATAAGCAGCATACTCGCCGATGCAAGGCTACCGTATGCTGGAGGAGGCCGCGCTGCGGAGTGGCCCGCTAGGTCCGCATTTGGCCGTGCCAAAGGCCAAATCAGGGTAGGCGCCGTTCAACCATTCTGACTATCAAATCCTCAATCACACTGTAGGTTATCCGCGTACCGCCGAAGAGAGCAAATAGTTCGCGCGTGGCTTCATCAACCAGCGGTGCAATAGAGGAAACTGGTGTGTCAGAAGGCAGGTCTATAAAGGTGATCATCTCGTTTTCGTGGGCGGCGTGCGTGGGCACCATAAGCATCATAGGGTTTGCCCACGATATCAGCTCTCTCCCTGAAAGCCCCGTCCACAGAAATGCAAAACCAAGTTGACGTGGAGGTTCATCCGAGCCGAGCAAACTTCGGACCATTGCGATGCCCACTGCAATCGCCTCGGCCACTCGCAAAATGACCAATAATGGGTCCAGAGCAGTACCGGGTGTTACTCTGTCAGTTAGGTCGTCCTGGAGGATACGACGCTGATAAAATCGCCCAGAGGGTTCAAATCGCATAAAGTCCAGATGAGGCGAAAAACCCAGCGAAGCGAGAAATGTCTCCCAGGCACCATGCAGACTATACGGCCTGCTTTGAGCGTCATCGAACGTGCGCGAGTCCAGCCAAGTGGGCCAGCCTGTATAGTTTGGATTGCTGGCCAAAACCTTCGCCAAAAAGGATGCGTTTGCCACAGCCCCTTTCCACTCCGGGTCCGTTACAAGCGCAACATGCCACGTCAGCATGTTTAGCATTGCGTCGTAGGGTGCTTTGAGGGGCCGCTTGTTTAAGGCGAGCGAAAATTGCTTCTCACCGGCGCGGAGGAACTTAATAGATTCGTCACGTAGAGTGGGGGGCGTGGGCGCTGTCGCTAAAATTCCAAATTGGCGCAGAGCATCAATGAGATTCGTCTGGTCCAGCCCGGTCAGATGTCGCCGCAGAAAGCGCCCAATGTTGGCCTCGCGATTCTCGAAACAGATATCCAAAATCTCACGCCAATCCTCCGGGCGAGCAGGGCTGGTACTCGGGCGGCCATTGGCACTAAGGGTTCGAAAATACACGTCGCCGAGTTTGACCAATATCTTATTGGAGTTATCCGACAGAGGCTTTTTTGCAGCCACTGGAACCTGGACGCCGTGAGGTACAATAATGACTGGGTAATCAATTCCATCTCGCGAAGAAAATGAGACCTTAATCTCAAAAAGTTCTTGGGTATGCTTAGACACCAGTCCTTGGATTTTGTCAGTGTGGAATAAGACACGGGGGTTACTAGGCTGATTTCCCAAATCCGGCTGCAAAGTCTTGTCGTCAAATCCAATTACGAAATATCCGCCGTTGTAATTGCGGAGAGCGAGGCACCCTTTAACAATCTTCGCCGCTCCCTCAGGGGAGTCAGAGTCAATCCACCGTTTGATTTCGACGTTCAAGCTTTCGGAAGGATTGCGGACAATTGCGTCGATTTGTTCTTGGTTTACTTCCACAACCACCACTCCCAACCATGCAAAATGCTGTAGCTTAACGGCATGTGCGGCCGTTTCGCCTCTTATACACCACCAACGACTGTACGTCGCATTGTAGGGGCGGTAAATCCTACATTGAACGGCGCACCGAGCTGGAATGTAGCCCCGAGCCAGTCGTGATCGTGCGGCGGCATCCGGTCACAGGGGAGAGGCACTTTGATCTACTAACCTGGGGTTTCGTCCCCATTAGGCCAAGGAACTCAGTACTCGCCTTGGGCCAAACGTCTGATGTTAACTCCAGGCGACCCGAAAGCTGACTGGCAGAAATCCACCCATGGCAGAATTTCAAGCGGGCCCACCACCCAACCGACAGTAGATCGCGGGCAGTTACTGCTGGCGGCAAGGCTGGCGAGACAGAAAGTCCAAACTGACCCGCGACCGATAGCCTGGACCGCAGCACCGGAGAGATGTGGAGGAATTTTGGCACACAAGTTTCGCCGTAAAATTTACCCGGCAGCCTAGTTTCCCAGCCGGTTCTCATCGTGATTGTCGCGCGGCTAGCTCGTCCCACCGTCTCGCCGGCTGCCCTGGGCGAAATTACGGGTCCCAAAAAATCCCGCAAACAGGCATGCGAGGTCGCTGTGCCGGTCCGCAATCGGTGCGGAGCCGGAGGCTCTGCGCCGGAGCGGGCCTGCGCAGCTGACCCGAGCGTGCCCCTCACTGCTGGAGCTGGCACCAGACAGAAAAATGGGGCGAGGTCTGTGTGACCCCGCCCCTGCTGTTTTTAGCGGGCGTCGAAGGCGTCGACTTCCGCTCTGGCCGCCTGGCGTGTCACGCCCTGGGCGGCGGGCTGGGTCTGCTGGTAGGGTTTCCAGTTGGAGCCGGTCACTTCGGCGAAGGCGTCGACCGCCCCCTGGGCTGCGGCGAGGAGCCCGTAGGCTTGCATCCCGGCCTTTGCGGCGAATTCGCGGGCGCGCTGGGCTTTGCTTTCGAGGCCGTAGATTGGCTCCCGGTCTTCGTCGCGATCGTCATTTCCGAGCTTGCT
Organism: Acetobacteraceae bacterium; assembly: GCA_003164135.1. Lineage (GTDB taxonomy): Bacteria > Pseudomonadota > Alphaproteobacteria > Acetobacterales > Acetobacteraceae > Acidocella. The sequence continues at coordinate 21,359 of PLSD01000090.1, read as the reverse complement.
GGTGAGGTTTTTCGCGTCCGAAACCTTGCTGCTGTAGAACTCCCCGGCGGCGCAGGCGGAGCCGACGAAAGAGCCGACGATGCGTTGCAGGTGAATTTCGATGGCGCGTTCGTCCATGGGGGCGAGTATCTTGGCGTGGGTGCCGATCATCTCCTCGGTGGTTTCACGGATCTCGTTGTAATCGACCGGGTCCATGACAAAGGTGCGTTCCAGAGCGGCGGCGAGGTTTGCGGTCGGGCAGAGGAGAATGGCGCGTTCCAACGTGTAGGCGGGTTTGGCCTGGGTGCGCGGCGCGGCTTTGGAAGCGGGGACGTTCGAAGCTTTGGTGTTGGGTTTCTGAGCCATGATAAAAATGAACCTTCTCAATAATCCGAAGCTGTCGGCCCCATGCCGGCATCGCCTTCGGTGCGGTCAAAAAAAGACCCGGGCCGATTGGCATCCTCCCTAGCGCGTGTGCTCGGCCGAAGCGAAGCCGGGTTGAGCGGAGCGCGGCCCTTCTTCTGGGCTGCGATCCGGGTAACTTGGCTTTGCGCCGGCGTGGGACTGGAGGCGGCGGCGTCAGCCGACCGGCTACCGTTCCACAGAGAGCGCCACGCGCCACCGCAGGCGATTTGCCCGCAAATCGGGGATGGAGGCTGAGCGGAACGGGGCTTAGACCGCGCGAACCGAAGACGATCCCGGCGTGGAACAGACAGCAGTATTATTGCAATCAGGTTCATTCCGTATGGCGAAGTATCCCGAAAGCATGTGAGTGCCTCCTGCTTTCATTCCACGTGCAAGGGGCACCAAACCAAACTCGCAGGCAGGAACATGCCAGCATTGACCGAACGCAAACCTCGCCGCCGCCCTTGCAACAAGGATGAACTGGAGACCGAAGATTTTCGGTCCGGGAAAACTCCGATGATCGGCAGCCACGCAACCGCGCCCATCCAGAGACCAGCCAGCGTAACACCTGCCGGTCTATCGGCGGTCAGTCGGATTCCGCCTTGCCGGGATTTCCGAGGCAACAAGGTCGAGGCAGAGAACCGGCCGGATTCGCAATGAGGATACGGCGCAGCCGGGAGAATAAGTAAGGCTCGATGCTTGAGCCCGGCATTCCGCGCAGCACGCGCGAGCTGGGTGCAGGTCCGTCGTCTCCAGCGCAACAGGTGCGGTGACATTCGTTGCAGCATCCGGCCAATGGAAATGCGAAAAACTGCTCGGCCGCATCAAGGTGCGGCAGAAGAACCCAGGCCAAAAGGGAAAGCCGGAGCCGCCGCAACGCAGCCAGGGGCGAGGCCTTCAGACCCCTTCCTACGATTGGGAGGGTAACAGGCGGGCGGCCGGATAAGGAACCGGCGCGAGAGCGCCCTGAAAATCAAAGTCTAATATTTTCAACAGGATATCGCTTGATGATTGTTCTTCGTTTCATCTATGCTTGACCCATCAACAGGAGCTCTTGCGATGCTTATTGAAGGAGTTTGGCACGAAAATTTAGTCCGCTTCCCCGTCGAGAAGCGTGCGCGGGCGAGTTACGAGATGATGTGCGACATGGCCCCGGATTCACGGATGATTCCGCATCTGGTCGAGGCGCTCGAGGTGGAGGATTTTAATCCGGATCTACGGGACGCGGCGGATCGGGACATGGCGCAAAATCTCGCTGCGATGGCCGTGCCGGAAAGCGGCGCGGCCCGCCGGCAATTCTTCACGGCGCTGCGCGAGGAGGTGCTGGCGCCGGCGATCGCCGCGTGCACCGAGGCGAAGCGCCTGGCTGATGATGCGTATCGAGCGAGCCGGATAGCGATCGACGTACAACAAAGGCAGGAGTTGAACTCGTTTGCACTTGGCCGCCGTGCCAACCATTTTCTGAATGCGTCGGCCCGCGCCGCGATGGAGGCCCACAGGCTTTGCGAGATCGCCAGGGGCAAATGCCGGGCCTTGACATTGGTGGAGATGCACGAGCCATGGGTGCCGTTTAACGCACAGGAGGCGGGCGACTGGCTTGTCGAGGCAGCCAACCGTGCTAGTGGTCAAAATCACACGCTTGGTACCTGCCGGCGGTAGGGCAGGAATCGACCCAAGGCGAGCATGGGCCAGCCCGGGACGTGATCTCAGAAGCAGACATCCAGCGCCGCCTAGTGCCGACAGCAACGCGCCCATGGTCGCCGTTCCGCCAAGTGGCTCCGTCTTTCCAGAGCGGTCGTTCATAGGTGCATGGCAATCGGCAGTGTCGGGTGGCGAGCTGCCGGTCCGTTTCCGGATCAGGGCTTTGAATAGCGGACATTCGACTTAACGCCGGGTCGGTCCGAAGCAGAAGACTGTCCGCTTAACAGCACAAAATAGCCAAAGCGGACGCATCAGGATTGAAGTCAGGCCAATCGGGTGAAGAAGTGCGTGACGCCCGCCCGAATATGTGTATCGACGAAATTCGTTGATTTTGTCTTTCTCGGCTGGTCGAACTTGGCAGTTTTCGCCAAAAGACTGCGTCAATCTACTTCGTGTCGAGTTATGGGAATCCCCTGCGGCGGTAAGCGGGGGCTCCACTGGTCATTTTAAGAATTGGTTCCTTAAGCCGATTTCCCGGGAGGGAAGCAAAAAAGTCATTGTCTTTTGCTGAATTCCTGATAAGCTTATTGCGAAGTCAAATATATTACGGAGGGCGGTGCAGTGGCGTTCAAACGGCTCATTGTTTCGATGCTCGTTATCGGTCTTTCCGTTGAACCGGCATTCGCCGCACCTTTATTTAGTGTTGGCACGTCAATACCGGGTGCCATAGCGTATCAAGATTCGTTAGATAAGTCGCAATTCTGGTATCTTCCGACCACTGAAGACCAATTGCTTGGTGGTCGGTTGAGAACATTTCGAGCGGTTAGTTTTGGGGTTGGTGCACCATATTACGTCCAAGACGACAAGGGGAATTATCGGAGTGTTGCTGGAGGAATTTTGAGTGGAACTTTTGCCTTCGACCTGTCGGATAAACAGCGCGCCGCGTTGATAGCGGCGATCCAAACGACATTTGGCATTTCAAATCCCAAACTCCTTCCGATTCCCCTTCGGTCACCACAGATTAACTCAGTTCTGTTAACGGGAATTTATGGAGAGTTCGGCAAGGTGGAGCAGCAGCTACCTACAGGATTCCAGATAGGGCCTGATGTAGCGTTCTCCGCAGGAAGTGTAAACTCACTATTCGCTCAGATTATTGCAGACCAGCAAGTTGGAGCAGGCATTGTAGCTAACCCTGCATTTGCTCTTAACGTTACAGCAAACGCGGAATTCGTTGGGGATCCATGGACATATAATGTTAGTTGCGATCTCTCTCAGGTCTGGAAGCAAGTGCGGGAATCTGCTGGTGCGACGGTGAGCTATGGGTGGGTTACGATTGGAAGTGCACAGTATCAAAAGCTGTGGCAAGATTTGCAGAAAAAAAATGTGTGTACGTTTAGTCAGGTGGAGGGATCGCTTGATACTGCAAAATATGGCCGTCAAATTGGCGAAATGATGAAGACCATCTTTCAGGCGGTGAATGACCAAGCTGTCAATGGCACTGGTTTTTTTAAGTTTGAGCCGAATCCTGAGGCGCCGCCGGTCACAAGTTCAAGTGGCGGCTTTGGACTGTTTGGTTGGTCAATTAGCGCAAATGCAAGTTATAGTGAAGCATTCTTCAATCAATCCATACAATTCAAACAAACGGTCACATATACGGGCAGACTCGAGGCTCCAGTTGCATTTTCCGCTGTCATGGCAGTGTCCTGCGGAGATCAAACGCGCCAGTACTTTGCAGACCTTGGCGACACGACCGAGCCCTGCATTACTCAGGCTAAGATAGATACTTTTCAAGCGAGAGCAAAGCGAGAGGCCGCCTTAAAGACGCAGAAAATCCTTGAGCTAACTCAAGAATTGGCCGATGGGAAAATTACTGATGTACAATTTGAGAAAATCAAGGCCGTATATGACGTGACGGACTTCACGGACACATTGGTTCCGAACACTGCATCCACAAGCCTCCTTCGTTCTCTTGGAGTAATAGAAAATGGCAAGTCTCCACCGTTGATTTTCGAAAGTCAATTAACCGACTCTCAAATTCAGTCAGTGGAAGAACATGCCCTAAGTTTGCCGACTGTGCGCAACGCACCAAGCGTTGGTATCAGAGTACTCGGTCGTAATAAAATTTAGTTTTCAGAAAATAGATGTCTCTGTTTTAGTGCCGCGAGGCTCCTTCCGATCGGCGATTAAATGAATATCACGCGTCTGTTCTGCGTAAATAGTCATCGCCTGTCGAGCATTATTGGATGCTTGTCCGTACTTCTGTTTTTGACCGATTGTACACGATATGTTGTCGTAGATAGACTAGCTGATATCGTTCTTCTCTCAGTCGATAAACCGGTCCCGGCAATTGCAGACTGTTCGTATAATCCGTCGATTCACGATACGAACGTTAGAACTACGGTTTGTGAAACGATAACTATACTTACGAATCCTGGGCAAGCACATGAATTGCATCTTGTTGCAAGAAATGTGGGTGATCTAGATCAGACAGTTCCTGGGCTTTTGATAAATCTTGACTTTGTAGATGCTTTAGGTACACCGGTCGCAAGCTCACCAGGAACAATAAATCCATCTCGTATAGCGACTAACGCAAACGGTTCCGAGCCGGATGATATAGTCGTTACCATCACGCAGCAAGGTGTCTGGCGTGTACGTGCGACTTATCAGGATGCAAGCGCGATCGCTATGTCTTACAGTCAGCCTGTAATTGTTACCGCCAGTCCTCATTGAATAGTAACCGCTTAAAGGATAATCGGTATATTGAGAGCTCTTAGTCTGGCAGTTCTTCTTATTCTTTCTAGCTGCAAAACGTATATAATTGCGGAAAAGGTTAAGTATGTCGTTTCTCTCAACATTCATAGAAGCTGGGACGGCGAACAAAACTATGTGCCATCCGATAACTGCGCATGGTTCAACTATAACGATGCATGTGGATCGATTTTCAAAGCAAAAGTGGGGCAGGATTTCACTATATTTGCTGATATAGAAGCGGTCGACAAGCTTGGCGTAGAATACGTTGTTGAACCGCCAACACCGCCTGCATATGCAGAAGTGCCGAATGAGGACGTGCCTATCACTGTGGTCGACGCAGTTACTGGTGAACCCGCTCCGGCCGACACCGTTTATGACTTTTTGTTTGATGGAGATGGCAGTCCAAGAATGTACCTCAATTCTGCTACCACAATCCGGCTCGGAGAAGAGCAGAATTTCTATTTGGCATTTTCGCGCCCGGGTCTTTGGCGATTCAAGCTGACCTATTCTGACGGGAACGCGCAAGATTATGTATATGGGCCAATCATGAAAATTTCTCCTCCTTAATCACGGGGAAGATTTGTATCCGCTTTTGGGGCGACTGATAACGTGCGCAAGTGACCCAGTTGCGCGTAGCACCGCCCAGAGCTTCGGCCAGCGAACGCCCGCTTTTTGGATCGTCCGCTCGAGGATCTGGCAGCAAACTTGGGTTGCGAGCGGTCAGGCGGGGGCGGCACGAACGGCAGCATGTTAGCCAGACCGCCCCCTAAGCCGTCATTCTCCTCTCGGCCCATCCAAGCTATACGCGGAACGTCCGATTCCCTTTCTAGCCGCCCAGAAGCGGACCGACTGCTCTCCACCCGATCCGGTCATTCCCGATCATTCGCGCTCGGGTACCAAGCGTGTGATTTTAACCACTAGGCTCGCCAAAGCTTTGGGAGGGGCTGAAACTCTCCCAGACACGACCAGAGGGGCATCAGGACCATCCTACCCGCGCCGACGCGCCTGACGCCCGAAGCTTCAGCAAAAGGAAACGCCGCGGGAAGGCTTGGGGGCTGATGAAGCCGGTGCCATTCTTAGTCAGTACACGCTGATCCGCCCCGCGTTTAAGAAAGCGTGGGAGGCGCAGAACGATTAGCCGGAGGCTATCCTCGTGAGTGTTAATCCCCAAAGGGGTCGAACGTCATTCGTCTTTTTGCCGGAGATAAGCGTCGTGCAGCACCATGCCTTCGCGGGTGGAAATGACGCCGGCACGGGCGAGCGCGACAAGCAGGTCCTCGGTGGCGACGGGCTGAACCTCTGCATCGGAGAGTCGGGAGGCCGCCGCCGCGAACCGATCCAGTGCGCTATCTGCGAAGGCGACGCCATGGCGCGCGGCAAGATCGCGCGCGAATGCCGCGATATTGGTGCCATCGTTGATAGCCGAGGCGACCGCGGGACGGACGGAAGATGTGGGCGGCAGACTGCGTGCGAGACTCATGGGCGGGCCTTTCGAGGATCAGGAAGCAAGGAAAGGGTACGCGGCGGCAATTTTCGGGCTTCGGTGGACATCCATGTCATCCATGATGATTACACGGCGACCAGATGGAATTCATAGCAGAAAAAGCAGGCCGCCGCCAGTTTCGGGGCATCGTCGGGCATACGGTCCTCCTTATTTGAGTGCCCGATTGGAGGGGGTCAGTTTTTTCAGTCATGGGGAAGCTCCACAAAAAAACGGCCCGGACGCTGATTGCGGTCCGGGCCGGGGTGATGAAATCGTCTGCAGGGCAAATGAGGTTAGGTGAGGATTTGCCCGTCGATGCGGGCGCGGGCAGCGTAGGCGCCGATGGTTTCATTGGCGACGAAGTTGATGTCGCGTTCGGCACGTAGGCCGCCAGGCCCGCGAATATTCTCGATCTCGGAGATGCGGACACTTCCGATTTCCGGTTCACCAAAGCCGAGATCGCAAAGACCCGATGCAATGTCATCGTCTTCTGGATCAAGGTCGGTGAGCAGCCAGGTGCAGGCGCCCCATGGCGTGAAGAGTTTAACCACGGGCTTTGGTTCGTAATCCGGATCGCTCTGGTAATGGCGTCCATTGGCGAGCATTGTCTCGCGCTGTTCTGGAGTTAGTAACTGCATGGGAACCTCCTGGTTGGTTTTGGACGGGGCAAGTCCCGCGTATGCGGGGCTCGCCGTCAAAACCGGCATTGATGCCGGGTATGCTATTAGGGGAAGTAGCTGGTTCGTTTTCGGAATAAGCGGCGCAGCGCGCGCCGCTTTCCTCGATGCCATTCGATCAGGGAAAATCGGGGCGCCTCAGCGCCAAGAAGAATCCGCGCCGGGAAGTCAAGAAGGCCCGGCGTGTGGATTTCAACGGAATTGGCGGAATCGCAACGGGCACACCGGGCTTCATTGTGCGGAAGGCATCGGCCGCAGATCATGATCCTGGTCTGGTAGTAGTTATGTGCGTGGCCGAAGGTTTTGCAGATCAGCCTGTTCAACAGATGCATCGTATCCTCATGGCAAAAAGGTGATTTTAGGAAACGGGAACGCCCGGGCCGCCAGAGGCAGACCGGGCATCAAATAGGGCTCGTTCAGTCCGTTCTTTCGTCAGAACGGAATCTCGTCGTCGAGATCGCTGCCGGAACGCGGCGCGTCCGCTGGGGCGCGCGCCGCGCGCTGCCCGTTGGGCTCGCCGAGCATGATGATCTTCCCGTTGTAAGCCTGCAGTACGACCTCGGTGGAGTATCTCTCGACGCCAGCGTTGTCCGTCCACTTGCGCGCCTGCAAGGCCCCCTCAAGGAAGACCTTCATCCCTTTCTTAATGTATTTCTCAGCAACGCCGGCGAGGCCATCGCTGAAGATGACGACGCGGTGCCATTCGGTCTTCTCCCGCTTCTCGCCCGATTGCGCATCGATCCAGGAATCAGTTGTTGCGACCGAGAACGTCGCGATTTTATTCCCCTGCTGCGAATTCCGGATTTCCGGGTCGGCGCCAAGGTTGCCAATCAGCTGCACGCGGTTCAATGATCCAGCCATTTTCATAATCCTTTTCATCTCATCACCAGCGAGGCGAATGGCCGATGCCACTCGCGTCATCTCGTGTGCGGTCAAAATGAACCGGGGACGGGTGCCGGTCTGGCCTGGAAGGTTGCGCGCAAGCGGGGCGCGTCTGCGCGGATTTTTGCGCGGACGGCCCTGCGAAGTAAGCGGCCTGCAACCGCGAAGCGGCGTGCGCAGCGCGGGCTAGACCGGCAGACGGCACCGGTTCAGACCGCTTGAAACACGAGGTGATGCGCGTGGCCGGCATGTGGCTTTGCCGTCCCGTCAGGGGCGCAGTATTTTATATTTTGCCTCTCCAATATTTGTCTGCTGTGGCGGCTTTTCTAAATTCCTCCGCATTTTTCCGCGTCAGTTAGATAGAGATTCGGCGGTCTTCTGGGCGGAGCGATGAAGGCCGTACTGGCAGTGGAAATAACCAACCACGAGCGCCGCTGTAGGCAGTGTGGGATAGCTCTGGGAACCGTTGGACAGCCCCTCGTCATCGTGCAGTTGCAGGATGCGGACGGCGATCCGTTGCTTGCTGCCGGTGCGCAGGGAGCACACCAGCGCGAAGTCAGAGCGACCCTTGATATAAAGGCTGCGCCATTGGCGTGTTTCTGGGTCGCGGAATGCCGCTTCGACGGTGCCATTGAAAAAAGCCTCAACGATCCAGGGGTCGCGGCAGGTGGCCGCGCCGCGAAAGCGCTCGCGCCACCAATGATCAGGCTGAATGTAATAGATGGCGCCGATGGCGATGGTCCCGACGCGGAGCGGATTGTCACCGCCGCGGCAACGCTGTGCAAAATATTGGCGAAGCATGGGTTTCTCCTATTCCATGCGAAAGCACCGCCTCGAATTCGAGGCGGTGCTTCCGGTTGGGTTGCGGTGAAAGCCCCTCCGGGGTGACCGGAGGGGCAGATCGAAGGTGGTTAAGCAGCGTCTTCGAGATTGTTCCCTTCGGGATCGATCGGATCTTCGTCCGCCTCCGGTTCATCATCCTGGTCAAACCGGTAGGAACGCGGCTTGCCTGCCCCGGCATGCGCGGCAAGCTCATCGGCGGAGAGGCCAAACATCGCGCCGGGATAGACGTAATCACCGTCCTTAAACTGGGCGACAACAGCAGCGCGGGTAAGCTTGCCGGTGGGTTTCGGCAGGACGCCATTGGCGGATGCGACGGCCTCGATCTCGGCTTTGGACAGGCAGGAGAGGAATTCCTCGGTGGCCATCCCGCCGAGATGACGGTCCGCGTTGACGGCGGCGCCCGCGATGCGGGCAACCAGCCCGCTATTGCCGCCGTAATTGGTGGTCCGGAGCCCAAGCGCGATCTGCAGGGCATCCCGAGCCGCCTTGCGCAGCGTGTCGGGGTCGGCGGTGAGGATGCCGTTTTCGGTGATCCGGCCGGCGAGGATTTCCCGTCCGTGGAAGCGCAACTCCTCATTGGCGATGCCGGTGCGAACCTCGACGTTCTTGCCGGCGAATGCGAGCACGAGCAGGCCGATCAGGGTAAGATCGTCGATTGGGTCTTCCGCGAAGGCTTTGTGCAGAGCATCCGTTTGCAGATCGCCGATCATTTTCAGCCCATCCTGGGTGACCGGCGGCCGGGTCTTGGGCGGCGGAGTGATTTCTTCAACCTCCGGCGCCTTGCCCGGCTTCCCTTTCGACTTGCTGCTTGTGGCGGCTTTGTCGGCCGGCATGGTATAGGTCACGGTTGTGATCTTGCCGGTGCGGTCATCAACGTAGTGACCGATGATATCGGTTTTCCTGGGGTTGCCGTGGTTACGCACAGCCTTCGGCGGCAGCTTGGGCTGGCCATCGGTGCCGACGGTTAGGATGACGCCTTTTTTTGGCAGATGGTGCTCCATCCACTCGTGCTGGGCGCCGAGATAATCCTCGACCTGGGTGGTGTAGCGGCTGTCTTGATCACCCTGCTCAAAAAGGTCTTCATGCCAGACGATGCCATGGGCTTTGGCCGTGGCTTCGTCGAAATCGGCATTTCGCGCATACATGCGCCGTTTATCGAGCGCGCGGGCAAAATCGTACCAGGCGGCGCGATCACCCTTTTTGGGTTTAAACTTTTTCCAGGCTTCGGCCTGATCTTCACGCGGCGCGGAGGCGATGATGCGTAGCTCCCGCTCGTTGGGCTCATCGCCCCTGGCCATCTGTTCCAGAATGGCATTGTGGATGTTGCCGCACAGGCGGAGCCGCTTGACGGTGCGGCCTGGCAGGTTCAGCGCCGTGGCGACGGCATCTTCGGTCCAGCCGGCGCCAACCAGGGCCTCCATGGCGCGCCAGGTGTCGACGGTGTTCAGGCCCTGCCGAACGAGGTTCTCGGCCAGCGAGGCCATGATATCCGCTTTCTCGTCGGATTGTACGACGAGAACATGGATTTCGGGATATTCCGCGCGGATGCAAGCTTTGACGCGCCGATGTCCGACGAAGATATAAAGCGCACCGTCGCGTTCCCTGATGACGGGCGGCTGCACCGGGCCGCCAGTGGCGATGATGCTGGCAAGCAGCTGATCGTCATAGGCGGGGTGAACCTGTGTCCTGCGCGTATTATTGGGATCTTCCAGAAGTATGCGGGGATCGACTTTTCTCAATTCCATCTTCGTTTTCCTTAAGTCATTTTGATCGCGGGAAAATTCCCGCGATCTTCAGGCGCTGTGCATGGGGTGATGACGGACACCATTGCCGGCGAGCGGCCCTGCCCTGCCGGCCCGCTCTGCGGGGCGCGAGGCAGGGCTGCGCAGGCGGCGATGGAGCGTAAGCGGTGACCGGCAGCGCCGCATGCCAGCAATCGGCCGGAGAAAATGCCCGGCCAGCGAACTCCCCCGCGACGCTGTATTCAGGAAAACAGATCGGTTTGCGTCGCGCCGGTGCCGAGAGCTGCCGGAGGGGCTGGGACCGTTGATTCCGCGGCAGGCTCGTAGATGGCTTTCAACCGGGCAAGTTCCGTCAGATCTCCGCTCCGGCGTTCGGTGGCGAGAATTCTTTGCTTCCACGCGATGACGCCGGAATTTTTGACCCGGACTCCAATCACTTTTTCAACGTCGGAGTGGGTGAAGGCGGGATCACCCCAGCATGGGTATCGGGCGATGTTTTGCAGAAACGCGATCTGATCGACGGTGCTCTCAAACCACGTCTCCCAAAATCCGTGCATATTATAATGGGCTATGTTTGAGAACGTGAGATGCAGCCGATTGTAGAAAACCTTGGTCCACAGCGTGGCGGGAAAATCCTCCGCGATGAAGCGCAGGAGGTGGTTGCCAAATTTCGTTTTCTCCTCGGCCGTGTGAAATTTCGTCGCCGTACAATCTACCGCGTCCAGCTTCGGAAACTGGAGCGCGGTGGCAATTGCCCGTGGGAACATGGGATGGGCCTCCGGTAAGGGTTGAGGGATTATTCCGAGGATTCGCCCTCGGCATTTTCGCCGCTGGTCTCATCCAACTCATCGCAATCGCCCGCACGGCCGATCGGGCCGAAGATATCGGCGAACTCGTCTTCTTCCGCGGCCTGCTCTTCCTTGGTTTCGGCGAGCGCGATATCGACCTCTCGCAGCTCGGCCATCTTGGCATCGAGCTCGCCCTGCAGATCGAAAGGTTGGCCAAGGCGCGGTTCGTAATCCGCGACGCGGCGTGTCCCTTCTGTTACCCGCATTTCGGCTTCCTCAAGCTCTGCATCGAAGCGCCCGAAATAGGCTTCCAGCCGCGCGATGATGCCAAGAGGCGTCGGATTTTCCGGTATCTCAAGCAAGTCTCGCTTGTTGCACCGCTGAATGACGAATTCAGACCCTTCGATCAGCAGCTTACGATCGCGGTGGAGTTTTATTCCAAACTTGAAGCCCGCGAATTCACCGGCGATCTTGCTGGTGTCGTCCCAGCCTGCCTCCATGATCGCGGTCAAAATCGCCGCACCCGCCGCCTTACGCTCGGTAAAGCGCCGGTCAGAGAGCGTGAACGCGAACAGATCGGCGCGGGTCTCTATCCGCTGTGCGAGATCTGCGGTGATATCGGCGACGCGTTGGCGATTATGCTCGATGGACGCCGTTGCACCCTGAATAGTGCGGCGAACCGCCATCTGGTTGTCGATATGCGCGTCCTGCAGCCGGATGAGCCGCGCGATCTCGGCCTCCAGCCCGGCTTTTTGCATCAGGCGCTGGTCGCCGGAGGCGATGGCCTTGGCCATCGCGAACTGGTTGCTCTGGCTGCCTGCATCTTCGAGGCGGCGGATGCTGCGATCGCCGCTGAGCGCCGCCTCAATAAAGCGCTGCTTGCGCTGGTTCTGCCCCCACATCGGCGCATCCATCGAGGTCAGGGTCGCGTAGCAATAGACCTCGACCTCTTCGTTTTGATTGCCCTGGCGGATGATCCGTCCCTCACGCTGCTCGATATCGGAGGGAAGCCAGGGCACATCGAGATGGTGCAGCGCCTTCAGACGTTTCTGCGCGTTCACGCCGGTTCCCATGGTTTGCGACGAGCCGATCAGGAAGCGGACCTGGCCGGCGTTGAAGGCCGTGAACAGGCGCTGCTTTTCGGATGGTTTTTTATAGTCCTGCATGAAGGCGATCTCGCCGGCGGGAACGCCTTTTGCGATGAGCTGCTCCTTGATCCAGCGATAGGCCGAGAAGCCGCGCCTGGCCTCGACGGCAAGCGTGCCGAGATCGGAGAAAATCATCTGCCCGGCGCCGGTGGTCTCGTAAGCCACGCCGGGGGCGATTTCGTAGATGTTGTCCTTGTTCTCCTGATAAATGCGGAAGGCGTTTTCAATCAGCAGGTTGAGCTTGCTATCCGGGTCGTTGGGAAGCGAGGGGGCGACAAAACGCAGATCGATTGCAGCGTGACGGCCATCGCCGATGACGCTGAGCAGAATGTCATCTCCCTTTTGCGGTTTGCCGGAGCGCTCCTGGATCGCCTTGATCCGCGCCGCCAGATGTTTCTGATATGATTTGAACATCTTGGTCGGCTGCGCCGCGATCACCTGGCGCTTGCCGGTGGCGACGGATGGCAACTTGACGTATTGGCGCAGATCGGCTGGCAGGACGACATCGGCGAAGCTGCGGAATATGTCGATCAGCTCGGGGACATTCACAAATTCCGAGAAGCGCGTGACCGGCTTGTAGTTACCAGATGGCTGCAACTCCAGCTCGGTACGGGCATCCCCGAAATTGCTGGCCCAGCCGTCAAAGTGCTCCAGACCCATGCGCACCAGGATTTCCTGCGCGAAGAAGCGTTGCAGCGTGAAGAGCTCGCCCATGGTGTTGGTGATCGGCGTACCGCTCGCCATGACGAGGGCACGCCCGCTGTTGATCGTCTCGATGAAGCGGGTTTTGACGAACAAATCCCAGGCGCGCTGCGATCCGTTCGGATCGACGCCCTTCAACGTGGTCTGGTTGGTCGGGAAGGCGAGCTTGCGGAATTCCTGCGCCTCATCGACGATGATCTGGTCGATCCCGATTTCGCTGATGGTCAGAAAGTCATCGGTTTGCGTGCCAAGGCTTTCAAGCTTCGCCTCGAACCCCTCCTTCATGCGCTCGATCCGTTTGCGGCTGATGCGATCGTCGCTGTCGACGTCGTCGAGCATCGCCTCGAAGGCATCGAGCTGCTCCTGGATCATCGCACGCTCAAAGGCGGCCGGGATCGGGATGAAGCGGAAGGCGGCGTGGGTGATGATGATGCAATCCCAATCCCCCATTGCGGCCCGCGCCAGGAAGCGCTTGCGCTTGGGCCTGGCGAAATTCACGTCATCGGCGACCAGGATTCTGGCGGTCGGGTAGAGGAGCAGGAATTCGCGGCTGGCTTGCGCGAGGCAATGGCCGGGAACGACCATCATGGTCTTGTTCACCAGGCCAAGGCGTTTTTGCTCCATGACGGCCGCCGCCATCGAGAAGGTTTTACCGGAGCCGACGGCGTGCGCCATGTAGGTGCCGCCGGCGGTGATGATCCGCCAGATGACGCGCTTCTGGTGCGGGTAAAAGTTGATTACGGTGCTGGCGCCTGGCAGCGTCAGGTGCGAGCCATCGAAATGGCGCGGCACCATGTTGTTCATGGTGGCGTTGTAGATGTTGGAGAGGGTCTCGGCGCGCTCCGCCTCAGTCCAGACCCAATTCTGGAACGCGGTTTTGATCTTGAAGAGCTTTTCCTTGGCGGCCTCGGTTTCCTCTGGGTTCAGCTTCCGCCGCTCTTGCCCATCCTCGAACCAGACATCCCAGATTTGCGGGATCGAAGCATTCAGCGCATCGTCCACCAGGTGGCCGGCATGCCGGCGCGCGGTGCCCCATTCGGTGCTGGAGCTGGCCTCGCGCTCGAAGGCGCCTTTATCCAGCATCCAGCTACCCAAGCCCGCAAGGTGGCGAATACTCGTTTCGACGCCGAGGATTTCCTTGCAGAAGAGCGCGATCACCTTCGGCGGAATCCAGGGAGCGCCGAGGCGCGCCGTGATTTCGGACGGCTTCAAGTCGACCGGCTGCGCCTCCTGTAGGGCCTCGACGTTCACAGTGAACCGTGGCGCCAGCACCGCCGCCGCTTCCGCGACCGCAAGCTTGGTGCGCACCGGGCCGGAGAGATAGGCGTCGGCCGTCTCCCAGGCGCGGGTCTCGGGATTGAGGAACACCGCACCGGCAAGTGCTGCCTCGGCCTCCTCGACGGCGATACCCAGGCATTCGGCGATATAGTCGATATCCGCGCGGCCGATGTCGTGCAGGCAGACCGAAAGGGCGTCAGCCGCGGTGACAATCACCGGGGCTTTCGGCGGATGGATCACCCGCTGGGTGAAAATCGCGCCATGCCGGGCTTTGCCCGTCTCCTGATCATACTCTTCGATCGAGGCGACCAGCCAGACATCCGGGTCATCGGCGAAGGGCGCGATATTCGGCCGGCGCACCATCTCCCTGGTCTCACCGGTATCTTCATCCGTGATCGTGGTGATCTCCGTCTTGTTGATTGGCCCGAAGCTGCGGACGAAGCGGGTGTGAGCACGGCGGAGTGCCAGCTGGTGCTCGGTCCAGGGACGGTTGGACTCCTGGGCGCGCAGGATGGCCCGAACTGCATCGCGGACCGGGATCATCGCATCGATGATCTGCGCGGATTTGAGGGGAATCCCCTCGCCCTTACCGCGCTTGACCGCGATTTCGGTGGCGATGCCGTCGATGACTTGATGCAGCCGGTTGGCAATGACCAGATAGCTGCCCTCGCGCACCGTGGCGCCATCGGCGACCCCGCCGGTATAGGTTTGACGGGCTTTGTCACCAGGTTTGCGCAGGGTCTCGGCGCGTGGCTGATGGACGCCGCTGGGGAGCGTCTGCAAGGTGATCTGCAGCGCGGCGTCCAGATCGGCGCCCGTTTCCCCCTTGCATGTGTAAACCATGCCGTAAGGGCTGGTGGTCCGGCCATGCGCACCCAGCACCATCGCCGGGTGGTCGAGGAAGTAGCTGTTCACGTCGAAGCCGGGTGAATCCTCAAGCGGCGGGACGGCCTCTGACGTGTCCAGCCATGCCATAGCGTTGTCGGGCTGACCCTCCCCGCGCCGCTGGAAGAACAGCACATCCACCACCACGTCGGTTCCGGCATCCTGGCGCATCGCGCGCTCGGGCAGGCGGACGGCGCCGAGCAGATCGGCCATCTCCGCGATCAGGCAGCGAGCCGTGGCGTCGGTCTTGTCCATCGTCCAGCGGCTGACGACGAAGGCGGCAATGCCCCCTGGGCGCAGCACGCGTATGGATTTGGCGATAAAATAATCATGCAGCGAGAGTGCTGCCGCGGGATTCACCTCCGCGAATCGCTGGGTGCGATCGGAGAAGGGCGGATTGCCGATGGCAAGGTCGTAATCGCCGGTCAGCTTGGCGCGCGTGAAATCCTCGTGGCGGATGTCGCTCTCCGGGTAGAGCTGGGCGCCGATTTTTGCCGTGATCGGGTCCGCTTCGATGCCCGTGAAATAGCTGGCCGCCGCGATATGTTCAGGGCTGGCGGCGACGAACAGGCCGGTGCCGCAGCCGGGCTCCAGTACCGTGCCGCCGGCGAAGCCAAGCCGCAGGACAGCCGCCCACATGGCGCGCACGATGTATTCGGGCGTGAAGTGGGCGTATTGCGTCGCGCGCATCAGCCCGGCGCGTTCCTCGGCCGAGACCAGCGCCTCCAGTTCCGCGGCGATGTCGGCCCAGCCGGATTTGAGCTCCTCCGCCCCGCGGCGAAACACATTCTGCGCCAGATCGGTGCTGCTGAAGGCGCAGAATTTGATCAGCTGCGCCTGTTCCTCGAACGTGGCCCCCCTGCCCTCCCCCTCGATCTGCTGCATCAGCCGGATCGCGGCGAGGTTATCCTGGGCGCGGTGTTTCCAGCCCGCCGCAAGACCGCGCGTGCCGTTGAGCCGGAAATTTCGCGCATCCACCTTTGGTCTATCATCGGCCACGGCGAAGGACGCACCGCGCGCCGCGGGCTCGTCGTAGAGATGCGCGTTTTCGTCGGGCTCGCTCGGATCTTCCTTCATCGGAATCCGGATCAGGCCGATCGGTGTCATCGCATCGGATGACAGCGCGGTGCTGCCGAACAAATCGTTTGCGAAAAGGTCGAGATTATCTTTCGGGGGAATGGGCATTTTTGTGTCCTTCAAATGCAAAACGCCGCCCGGGGTGGGGCGGCGTTTGGTCTGGGTTGATGGAAGTTCGCTGTTCGTCGGTTACTGCTGGTAGTTTTCGCCTTTGCCCTGTTCAAGCAGGACGAAAAGATCGGGATGTTCCTGTGCAAAGCGGGCGCGGTTGTACGGACGTCCGTGAAGTGTCTCCGCGATCAGGACTTTCAGCGCGTGGAGATCGTTGATGACGACGTAGCCATTGCGGACGCACCAGCCGCCATTGTCGTATTCATCGAACAAATCGGGATGCAAAGGCGGCCGGAAGGCGCCGGCGACCTGGTCGGCGATTCCGCGCAGCCACCAGGCATGAAGCTGGTATTTGTCCGTGATGCGGCCATGCTGGCGGAGGTAACGCTCGCGCCGCTTGTAGGTACGGTTATGATGCCGGTTCATCGCTGACCTCCGGCATGTTGTGGATTTCAGCGCCGGAGGCGCGATAGGACGCCACCCACTCGGCCAGTGAGACATGGGAGAAGGCGCGCGACATGAAGAAGCGCGGTGCGGTGCCCACAGCGGCCATCGGGCCGCAGACGGCCAAATCGGCAACGAGATCGAACGGGACACACCGAGAATCGATGACGGGCAAACCGGCCTCGATGCAAAGTGCCTTGATATTTTCGATATCGTAGCCGCCACGGCCGATCGACAGGTGGCCGCCATCGACCATTTTGGCTTTCTTTATGTATTCCGTTGGATCGAACATTTGGCGCTCCTTTCTGGGTAACGATCCGAATTCCATATTTCTCGAATCTCCCTCCCCCGCGTCCGCGCCGGATGCGGTCTGGCCAGGGCGCGCTGCTTGCAGCGCGGGATCGCAGCCACGCGCAGGCCGCTTGCGGGCGAGCATGGCGAGACCCCACCCCTTGCCAGACAAGGCCGGCGTGGTACGCCCGCCCCTCGTTTTTCTCTCTTCTCTCCTTTTGATTTCATTCCGCGCGCTGGAACACCGGAATTTCAGTCTCCGTCACCGGCCGTGACGAGCCCGAAGGAACGGATTTTTGGAGCGCGCTCGCTTACTGGCGGTGGGCACGGGCCAGTTTCTGGCGCTGCCACCGATTGCTGAAATTTTAGCGAGAAGATCGCAAGCCGCCTTCTGCCTTCGGCGATTTCTTCGACACTGGGCCGCCAGGGCGCCCGGCAGAAGGGATCGACCCTGCCACGTTCTATCTGCAACAGAAAATCACTGAGATAGCTCGGATCGCCTGGATAGGGCGCAACGTCCCAAAGCCTGCGGATCGCATGGCGGGTAATAAGCGGGTAGGCCGTCAGACGCCGGCGTGCTTCGCGCCAAAGCTCTGCACGTTGATCGCGCTTTTGCTGCTGCCATTTGGGCCAGTTCCGATGGCGCTCCCCGATAACCGCATCGATCGAGGGCTGCTCCGCAGCGATCAGATCTGCCAGCAATGGCAGTTTCTCTCGCTGCCACCGCTGGGAAAGCGCGACGGCGGCGCGGATACGTGCGGTCTCCATAAAGGCTTCGACGCGCGGCCAGCGCTTGAAGCGCATCAGGCTGCCTCCTGGACTTCGGAATCATCCTCCGTACCTTTATCATCGGCTTCTTCGCGGCCTTGGCCGGCGATGTAGGCGGCGTAGTCCGGGTGGAAGCCGAGCAGATAATCCGCGATGCGCTGCGCATCCGCTGCGGCACGGAATATCTCGCGATTATCATTCTTAAGTCGTTCCAACCAGCTACTCAGATAGGCTGCGGTATTGGAGATATCGGGCTCTATTCCCAGGGTCGAGCAGACCATGGCGGAACCAATTTCCACCCTCAACTCTTCCGCCGCGTACGCGCGCGAACCGAAACGCCCGCCTTCGCTTATGCCAAGCCGGCGGTCGTTCGCGGCATAGTGACCCAATTCGTGTGCTGCGGTTTGCGCGAAAGCCTCTGGACTTTCGAAGACTTCTCGCACTGGCATTTGCACACGGTCGGTGGATGGGGAGTAAAATGCCTGTCCACCGCCATAGCGAACATCGACACCGCTATTGTCGATGATGGTGTCGATGGCTTCCGGGGTCTGCCATGACACACTGCCAAGCTCCGGCTTTATATATTCCGGGATGCACTCGATCTGCGATGCATGAAACACCGTCGAGAAGCGCAGGAGCTGGAAGTAGGGTACGCTGCCATCGTCACGCGCCTCCTGGCTTTTCAGGATGCGTTTGTAAAAGACGATGGTTCGGCCACGCTCCCCGCCCCGCACTTGCCAGCCGCGGGCCTGCGCCTGGCGGTATGAGCACCAGCGTGGATCGTCGCCAACGCTGATGGCTTGCGCCAAACCGAGCAGCAAATTGTTGATGCCTCGATAGAAGCGCCCTGTCGTGCAGTTCATCGGCATGCCGCAGGCACCCTGATTCCAGGTCCGCCGCCAGGGAATGATGCCCTGCTCCAGTGCCGCGACGATTTGATCTGTCACCTCCTGGTAGTGATCACGTTTGGGCCGGGATGGGTATTTTTTGTGAGCCATTTTACTTCTCCTTTCCCGAACCCCACCCCGTGGCCGGGGCGGTCAGGCAAAGGCCCACGCGAACGCCTATCCGTTCGCCGTGGGGGACCGGAGCCACGCGCAGCCGCTCGCGGCGAGCATGGCGAGGACCCGCCCTTTGCCTGGGCGGCCCGCGCTGCGGTAATCGGCTTCTCCTATGTTTTTGATTGCCGGCGGCTAGTTGTCCTCGATTCCGGCCTCTTCAAGCATTTCGTTGAGCATATCGTCAGTTCCCTTCCCGCTGATTATATTGGCAGTGATAAGAACAACGTAGCCGCCCCACCCATGCACCTCCATTTTGCTGCACGTGTATGATGTGACCGCCGAAATATATTTTAGCGCCGAGGATCGTTTGATGATGTTTTGTAACATCTCCTCCCAGGACATCATGCTGACATCCAGCATGATGGTGGTTTCCGAGGCGGGAGCCTTTTGCAAATCCTCTGCAAAATCTGCCACTTTTTTATATATCGCATTTTCTGGGGCGGCGAGTGCGGCTTCCAGTTCGGCCCGGTCAACCCAGATCAACGCTGCGGGCGATTCATAGGTGGAGAGATAGAGTTTGTCTTCGTGAGCCTCAGCATCGAAAATATTTGTCAGAAGTAGATGCTCCAGAGAGGTCATATCCGAAACCGGAATCATCTGCTGGACAACGGTAGGTGAGCGATAATCGGCCATTGGGTAAATTCCATTCTACGGGTTGGCGTGTGAGTTCGAGGCGGCGGAATCGTCCGCGCGAATTTGGCGCTCCGCCGCCAACCAATCGGGCGGCGTCGCGCGGTGAAAGCGGATGGTTTGCCAGTAGAGCCTGGCTCGCTCGCGCACATGGTCGCGGTGATAGCGCCACCCGATATTGGATTCGCGGCGTTCGAGCGCTCCGGTTTCCGCCCATTTGATAATCGTGCCCGCGGTAACGCCGGCTTCGAACGCTGCATCGCTGAGCCTGAGCCAATCGGCCGAGAATTTCTCGACCGCATGTTGCGGCTCCGCGAATTCACGCAGACGGGTCATCATGGGTTCGGAAAGATAGATGCGCGAGGCGTCCCACTTCGTCCGTAGAACACGGATCGTGCCGTCGGCTTGCCGTGCCTCAATCCAGGAAACGGGCTTGCCAAGAATTCTGGCCGCCTGCTCGAAGCTGTAGCCGGGCCGAGATTGCCGGCGTTTGATGACGGCCTGCACCGTCACCAGGGGAATGGCTCCGCTTTTTCGCCAATTTACTCCATCGAGCAATTCCCGCAGACGAGGCACGGTAACGCCAACCCGGCGGGCAGCCTCCTGCTCCGAAAAACCGATCGATTCGCGCAGCCGGGAACACTGGTCCTTCGCGACATAAAGAATGCCGCGTTGCGCGCCCGCTGTGCCGATCCTGGTCTTGAGCTTTTTCGCGGCGATGAATTGCTTCAGCTGCCGGTTGTTGAACAGATAGAGCTTCTCCGCCGTGGGAAGCGATATCCAGGAGGCTTCCCGCGCACCAATCGGACATTTCCGGGTAATCCAGAGCGTTGCATCAGTCTTCGTGACATATTTGACCCGGCCATGCTTGGTGGCGTCCAGCATGCCGGTCGCAATGGCGCGATGGATTCGGCCGCGGTCGCATTTGGCCTTTTGCGCAACCTCATCGAGCGTGAGTCCAGGGCTCCATGGCATGGTAAGATGCCGCTTTGCGCCGTGGGCAAGCGGCGGGTAGCGCCTGACATAATCCTCGAACTGCTCGGGAGCGCCGCCTTTGCCCCATAGCTCGACACAAATCCGGCAACCGGGCGGGTGTTGGCGGCTCTGCCAGAGTTTGAAGGTGATCCGGAGGTTGTCTTCAAGCGGCTTGCCGTGCCACGGCATGGGCCGGCCGGCGTGGCGGTCGGCAATCAGCTGCTCGGCCACCGCAGGATCTATAAACCAGGTCCCAAACTGCGTGGAGGGGCCTTTCGTGCCGTAGGGATTGCACCGCACCGCGGATGGCACATAGCCCATGCGCGCGAATTCCGAGAGCTTGTCCGAGCGAATAGACAGCTTCTCTTTCAGGCTCCGGAGCGCAATGAACCCTTCGGGTGGAAACACCCGCTTCGTCTTCCATGCCGCCCAGGCATCGTAGGGAATGACCCAGCGCCGGCCCACACGCTTTACCTTCAGATCACCTTTGGCAATCGCCTGGTTGATGATCGTCAACGACCCGATCTCTTTCCCTGCTTCCGCTGTGGTGATGCCGCCGATGACGTCCTTTGTCTGGAGGCCGATACGGTTCGTAGTGAGTTGCACGGCCATTGGCGTGCGGAGCGCTTCGGGATCTCCTGTTATCCGGCGGAGCCGTTCCGTCAGGATTTTAGCGATCTCGGCCGCGCCAAAGCTGCCGACCAGGCTCGCCAATAGGGAAAGTTCCGGGGGTTGCCACTCATAGCCGCGGCGCTTCGGATATTTCATTGGGACAGGCCATTCTTCCTCCAGAGGCTC
>PLSD01000050.1 GCA_003164135.1 Acetobacteraceae bacterium | reverse complement strand
TCATGCTGCGACACGGCGATGCCGCGGTAATGCGGCGCATCCGTGAACAAAGCGCAGCCCGGCAAAGCCAGTAGCGCGCAGAGCAATGTCATCGTTGGCAGCGGGGCAGGGCGCACGCTTAAGATCCTTAAAGAAGCTTGGAGAGGGTATCTCAGGCGGTTGGGTCTCACGGCAGGGGCTTACGTGTCAATGCGCAGGGTCTATATCAAGGGACATGGAACAGCATTTTCACCGGCCGATCAGGGCCGGACACATCAAGGACGCCACCCAGGAACATATACTGGTGGCCGATGAAGCCACCCGCGCCGAGCTGGCGGCCCGTTTCGGCCTGCCCGGCATCGCCCTGCTGCGCGGCGAGTTCGTGCTCCAGCACGAGCGCGCCGGCATCATCGCTGCGCGGTTGCGCATGTGCGCCAAGGTCACGCAAACCTGCGTGGTCACACTGGAACCGTTCGATGCCCGCATCGACGAGGAGAGTGAGCTGCGATTCGTCCCCGCGAGCAGCCTGCCCGAGTCCGAGGGCGTAGAGCTGGACCCCGAGACACTCGAAGGCCCCGACGAAATCCCCTACACCGGGGATATTCTGGACCTCGGCGAGGCCCTGGCCGAGCAGCTCGCTTTGGCTTTGGATCCTTACCCGCGCAAGCCCGGTGCCGCGCTCCCCGCCGAGTTCGAGGCTGAGCCGGAGAATCCGTTTGCCGTCCTCAAAGCCCGCCGCGGCGCCACGGACGTATAAATAATCGGTCCCAGCCCAGCCCTTCCGGCTTTAATTATCAGTATTGCAAAGCCCTTCCGGCTTTGCGGGGCATGTATGACTTGCGAGGCAGCACCGCCTCTGCTACGCCGCGCCTCTCGTATCTCTTTATCGCTTTTTTTAAGGTTCCAGCAGCTATGGCCGTTCCTAAACGTAAAACCTCCCCCTCGCGCGCCGGCATGCGCCGCAGCCATCTGGCTCTGCGCGCGGAAGCGCATGCGGAATGCGGCAACTGCGGTGAGCTCAAGCGCCCGCACCACGTCTGCGCCCATTGCGGCCACTACGACAACCGCGAAGTCGTTGCCTCCGGCAAGACCGCCAAGGGCGTCGTCCGCGTCTAAAGCCTCGTCAGGGTAAATCGGCAACAGGAACCTCCCCCAAGGGCATGCAATGAGCCGGAGCAACATACTGGCCGTGGATGCCATGGGTGGGGATAACGCACCCGATGTGATCATCGCCGGGCTCGAAATCGCCGCCGTGCGCCATCCGCTGGCGCGTTTCCTGCTTTTTGGTGATGAGGCGGTGCTGGCACCGCTGGTAGCCAAGACCAAACGCCTGAAGATACAAAGCACGCTGCACCATGCCAGCGGCGCCATCGCGGGCGATATGAAGCCCACAATCGCGCTGCGCATGCGCGATTCGTCCATGCGCCGGGCGATCGACGCCGTGCAGCATAACGAGGCAGCCGGGGTGATCTCCGCCGGCAACACCGGGGCGCTGCTCGCCCTGTCCAAAATTGTACTAAAGACGATGCAAGGCATCGACCGTCCGGCGATGGCGGCAACCGCCCCCTCGGCCAAGGGCGACGTGGTCATGCTGGACCTTGGCCTGAACGTGGTCTGCGACTCCCGCAACTTGGTCGAATTTGCCCTGATGGGTGAAATGTTCGCCAAAATCGTCCTCGGCCTGCCCGCGCCCACCATCGGCCTGCTCAATGTCGGCTCCGAGGAAGGCAAGGGCAACGAAATTCTCCGCGTCGCCGCCTCCATGCTGCGCGAAAGCCCAATTGGTGCGCAATTCCATGGCTTCATCGAAGGTCATGACATCACCGCCGGCACGGTCAACGTCATCGTCACCGACGGCTTCACCGGCAACGTCGCGCTAAAAACGGGCGAGGGGGCCTTCAAGCTGGTCGGCGACCTATTAAAACGCGCTTTCACCTCCGGGCCGATGGCCAAGGCCGGCTACCTGCTGGCCCGCAGCGCCATGCAGCGCCTGCGCGAATGGCTGGACCCGCGCCGCTACAACGGCGCCGTGCTGCTGGGCCTGAACGGCGTGGTGGTTAAATCCCACGGCGGGACGGATGCTGAAGGGTTTGCGCATGCGGTGGATGTCGCGATGGATATGATCACCAACGACTTTAACAGCCGCATCGCCGAAGGGCTGGCGGCCATGGATCGCGCCATTCTAGCCTCTGAACAGGTAAGCGCCCCAGATGTCTGAGACTCTGCGCCGCCGCGCCGTACTGGCCGGCATCGGCACGTATCTGCCCGAAAAGATCGTCTCCAACGCCGAAATGGCGGAGCGCGTGGAAACCTCGGACGACTGGATCGTCGAGCGCACCGGCATCCGCCAGCGCCATTTCGCCGGCCCGCACGAAACCTGCGCCTTCATGGGTGCCGCCGCCGCGCGCGGCGCGCTGGCCATGGCCGGTGTGGCGGCTGAGGACGTCGGCGCCATCATCCTCGCCACCTCCACGCCCGACCAGGCATTTCCCGCCACCGCCGTGCATGTGCAGGCCGCGATTGGCGCCAAAAAAGCCTTTGGCTTTGATATCGCCGCAGCCTGCTCGGGCTTCATCTACGCCCTCGGCCTCGCCAACAGCATGATCCAGGCCGGTCAGGCCGATAACATCCTGGTCATCGGCTCGGAAGTCTATTCGCGCATCCTCAACTTTGCTGACCGTGGCACCTGCGTCTTGTTCGGCGACGGTGCCGGCGCCGTGCTCCTCAGCGCCCGCGACGTGCCAGAGTCAGGGCCGGGCATTCTCTCCACCCATCTACATTCTGACGGCACGCTGGCCGACATGCTTTATGTTGACGGCGCGGTCGGCCAGCCCGACAAACCCGGCCATCTGGTGATGAACGGGCGCGAAGTATTCCGTCATGCGGTTACGCTGCTGGCCTCCGCCGTGAACGAAGCTTTGGCATTTAACAACCTGACATCAAAAGACATTGACTGGCTGGTCCCGCATCAGGCCAACCGCCGCATCATTGATGGTGTCGGCCGCAAGCTCGGCATGCCGCCGGAGCGGGTGGTGGTCACCGTGGACCAGCACG
Organism: Acetobacteraceae bacterium; assembly: GCA_003164135.1. Taxonomy (GTDB): domain Bacteria; phylum Pseudomonadota; class Alphaproteobacteria; order Acetobacterales; family Acetobacteraceae; genus Acidocella. Next base: position 9,457 of record PLSD01000050.1, on the reverse strand, counting down.
CCAACACCTCGGCAGCCAGCATCCCGCTGGCTCTGGCCCAAGCCATGAGCGACGGGCGCATCAAACCAGGCCAGCTTATCCTGCTGGAGGCCCTCGGCGGTGGCTTGACCTGGGGTTCAGCGCTCCTGCGGCTGTAGAGAAATCTCCAAAATCACTGAATTGCTTGCTTTAATTTACGGGTTTAGCGAAATAGCAGCCAAGAATCGCTTAAAACCGAAAAGCAATTGTTGACCACGCGAAAACGCGTGCTAATCTTGTAAAATGAACACATTGACGCGCGCGCAACTAACCGAGGCGATCTATGCCGCCGTTGGGTTGTCGCGCAACGAATCGGCTGATTTGCTGGAACTAACCCTAACCCGCATTGCGGATGCGCTAACTATGGGTAAATCCGTTAAAATCAGTGGGTTCGGCACATTTTCTGTGCGCCAAAAAGGCCGCCGTGTGGGCCGTAACCCGAAAACCGGGGTCGAGGTTCCCATTCTGCCGCGCCGTGTTCTGGTCTTCCGCCCCAGCCAGATGCTGCGAGACGCCGTGAATACCCCGCCCCGCCAAGCCGTTGGACAGTAACGGAATAATTGATGGTTCGCATGGTGGATGAAGATTATCCCGAGGATGAAGACGCGCAGCAGGATATTCCCGCGGATGCCGCACGTATGCGGCCGCGCAAAACCGCGGATGCATTCCGTACCATCAGCGAGGTAGCGGACGAGCTTCATGTACCGCAGCACGTGCTGCGCTTCTGGGAAACCAAATTCCCGCAGGTGCGCCCGCTCAAGCGCGGCGGTGGCCGCCGTTATTACCGGCCGGAGGATGTACTGCTCCTCCGCCGCGTCGCCGATCTGCTCTATACTCAGGGCTACACCATCAAAGGCGTGCAACGGTTGCTGCGTGAAGGTGGCGGCGCCTTGCAGGAAAACATCCCCCCCGCTTCGGTGGAAGAGCGTCTGGCCGCCGAGGCCGAGCGCAGCACCCCTCCAGTGCCTGAACCCGTGGCCGTGAAAAAATCGACCCCGCCGCAAGTCATCCCGCAACTCCCGATGCCCGGCCTGCTGCCGGAGCTTGAGGTAGAACTGGAGATCGAGCGTACCGAGACCGTCCGCGCCACCCCGCGCACCGCTATACGTCAGGAAAACGAACGTCTGCGCGCGCTGCTGACTGAAACACTGGCCGCCCTGGAAGAATTACGTAGCCTGCTCGGCTAAAAAACCAGGCTGAGCAGGTAAATCCCACCACTCAGCGCCGCAATCCAAAAACTCGCCGGCCAGTCGGTGTAATAGCTCAGCGCAATCCCCGCCCACGCCTCGGCCAGCGCAATCCCGGCCGCCAGCACCAGCCCCGGCATCACGCGCGTGCTTAGCCGCTGCGCCGTCGCCGCCGGCCCCACCATCAACGCAAACACCAGCAACACGCCCACAATCTGCGCGCTCGCAGCCGTCGTCAGCCCCACCAGCCCCAGAAACACCAGCCCCAGCGCGCGCAAGGAAACGCCTTTCGCCTCCGCCAGCTCCGGGTTCAGGCTGGCAAACAGCAACGGCCGCGTGATCACGCCCAATACCCCCAAGGACAGCACCGCCAGCCCCAGCAGCGCATAAATCGTCGGCATATCCACGCCCAGCACGTCACCAAACAGCAGCGCCGTCGCCGCCGTCGCATAGGCGGTGAAAAAATGCAGAAACAACAGGCCCAAGCCCAGCGACATCGTCAAAATCACGCCAATCGCAATGTCCCGCTCCGCCAGCTTCTCGCCCAGCGCCCCCATCAGCACGCCGCCCAGCACCGTCACGCCCAGCATCCCCGCCAGCGGCGAAACCCCCAGCAGCACCGCCCCGGTCGCCCCGGCAAAGCCCACATGGCTCAGCGCATGCCCGGCAAACGCCTGCCCCCGCAACACCAGAAAATACCCGACAAACCCCGCCAGCACGGCGACAATCCCGGCCGCCAGAAACGCATGGCGCATAAAATCATAATCAAGCATGGTCATGGTCGCACGCATGGTGGGCATCGGGCCGGTCCGAGAGCACGAAAATCCGCCCCCCCGCACGCAGCACCTCGATTTCAGAGCCATAAAGTCGCGACAGGCTTTCGCTCGTAATCACCTCATCCACCGTCCCCAACGCCGCATGCCCGCCGGAGAGGTACAGCACCCGGTCCATACTGCCGAGCAGCGGATTAATGTCATGCGCCGCAAACAGCACGGTCAAATTGCGTGTCCGCCGCAGCCGCGCGATCAACGCAATCATCGCCGCCTGAGCCGCCGGGTCCAGGCTGATCAACGGCTCATCCAGCAGCAACAGTTTTGGTGACCCCAGCAACGCCGCCGCCAGCAACAACCGCTGCCGCTGCCCGCCGGAAAGCTTTGCCAACGGCCGCGCCGCCAGCTCCACCCCGTCCACATCCTCCAGCGCCGCCATCACCTCTTCGCGCAATTGCCCACCACTCAGCGGCAGGCCAAACTCATGCCCCCGTGCCGCATTCGCCAGCACGTCGAACCCGCAAATGCCGGACCCCGGCAGCGTGCTGCGTGTCTGCGGCATATAGCCAATATCCTGGTTGCCCCGCCGCGCCGGCACGCCAAACACCTCAATCCGCCCCGCACTCAGCGGTTGCAGCCCCAAAACCGCGCGGAACAGCGTGGTTTTCCCCGCCCCATTAGGCCCCAGCACGCCGACAAACTCAGCGTCGCGCAGTTGCAGCGAAATATCCCGCAGCACATCCTGCCCGCCGCGCGTAATGGTGACATTTTGCAGTGAAATCATTGGCCCCTGAGTGCCTTATCCACGCCATCCAGTCCACTGGTCATCCATGCCTGGTAATCCATCCCGGCCGGCTCGGTCTCGGTAACCCCCACCACCGGCACGCCGGACTGCCGCGCCAAATCCAGCAGCGTCGCCGTCAGATCATCCGTCACCTGCGCGTTATAAAACAGCGCCCGTACGCGGCGGCCGCGCAGATCATCCTCAAACGCCGCCACATCCGAGGGTGCCGGCTCCGTCCCGTTCATCACCGCCACCTGGAACCGTTGGTTGCGCATCTCCAGCCCCAGCGCCTGCGCCATCAACCCGAACACCGGCTCGGTCGCCGTCACTGGCATCCCCGCATATTTCTTCGCCATTGCCGCCGTGCGCGCGTGAAGCGGTGCCAGCGAGGCCAGCAACGTCGCACCATTTTGCCGGTATACCGCCGCGTTCGCCGCATCCTTCGCCACTAGCGCCGCCGCCAATCGCGCCGCCAGTTCCGGCACCGCCTGCGGGTCGTACCACAAATGCGGATTATCCCCCGGCTTGCGCCCCAGCAGGTCCGCAACGTTCATCACCACCCGCCCCGGCGCATCGGAGGCCGCCAGCAGCGGCCCCATCCACGGGTCATAATCCGCGCCGTTAACAATCACGATATCCGCCCCCGCCAAGTTCCGCGCCACCGAGGGGCTGGCCGAGAATAAATGCGGGTCCTCGTTCGGGTTGTTCAGAATACTGGTCACGCTCACCAGCCCGCCGCCGATTTGCCCGGCAATATCCCCATACATGTTTTCCGCCGCGACAATACGCAGCACCGCACCCGCCCGCGCCGTACCCGCAAGCATCACCCCCGTCAGCCCGGCCAGCACGCCCCGCCTGAAAATTCTCATTAATTCTTCCCCGGCGCTGAAAAGAGGGACGATAGCATAACTGTCAACCCTGCTTGCGCAGCCGCCGCCGCAGCAGCCGCCGCAGCGCCGCGCGTACCGGCGCCAGCGCCCGCCACATGAGGCTGCCCTCAATCGCCCGCGCATGCGCGGTCAGCGTGTCAATTTCCCGCTGCTGATGTTCGATAAACGCCCGCAATTGCACAATCGCGTCGTACCGCTCCACGGCCGAATCAATCCAATGCCGCAACTCCGCCGCCCGCTGCCGCCCCTGGTCCTCCAACGCCGCCAGCGCCGCCCCATACAGCGGCTCCGCCCGCGCCAGATCAGCCGCAATGCCGTCCAGCACATCGCCCGGCGGCTCACCCCCCCCCGCCGCCGCAATATGCCAGCGATACGCATCGCGCACCTGCCAAGGCACAGCCGCATTTTCCAGAAAATCCTTGGTGGCATGTTCATGGTGGCGCAGGGCAGGGGACAAAAACCCCGCCATTTCCGCCGCCCTCTGCTCCGGTGCGCGCGGCCAGTCCACACCCAGCTCCCGCCCCAGCCGCGCCACGACGCCCGGCGCATCCGCCAACACCTGCTCGTAGCTCACAAACGCCCGCCTAACCCCCCGGCTGTCCCGCTCGGCGGCCAGCACATGGCGCAGCCACAACAGCAGCGTCTTGCCCTCGCCAAACCCATCCCGCTCCCGCAGCGAATCCGCCACCTCCAGAGGATTACGCACCGGGATCACCACCAGCGGCTCAATCCCCATCTCCGCCAGCACCGGCCGCCACAGCGGCAGCAACCGGCACAGCCGCGGGTCTTTCACCAGCAGTAACGGCGCATCGCCATACTCATGTGCCAGCAACTCCATCAGCCGCTCCCGAAACCCCGCAGCCACCGCGCCCTCAAACCACGCCGGCTCAAACGCCCGCAAATCATGCCAGGGGCCACCCGCCGCCGCCAAAATCTCATCATGCAGAGCCAGCAGCTCGGCCGATTCCCAGAACCCGGCGGCATTCACATCCGGCGACGCCTCAACCAACGCCTCCGGCAACGCCGCTCCACACAGGTTCAACAGCCGTGCCAGCGCCGAGGTCCCGCTGCGATGCATCCCCAGCACCAAAATCGCCTGGCGGCCCCTGTTCATCGCGGCCCCGGGCTCATTTCAGCAAAGCCTCCGCCAGTTCCTCCCAGCTCGCCGCATCGGGAGTCAGCAGCAGCCCGCCGTCAATGTTCGAGGGCGTGTACGCCCATCCATCAAACCGCCGCCCATAACCACCGGCCTCCTGGTGCAGCAAAAATCCTGCCGCGTGGTCCCACGGCAGCAGCTTGCGGAACATCTGCGCATGGCAGTGCCCGCCGGCCAGCATGCGGTATTGGTGCGCCGCGCAACGGTAATCCGTCACCGCCGCCATCCGGTCCAGCCGGTGCAGCACGTGGCTGCGCAACGGCTCTTCCATATACCGCCAGGACATCGACCCAACCATCTGCCGCACCGGCACGGGTGCCGCCACCCGCAACGGGCGCCGCGCCCCACGGGGCGCCACCATCCACGCACCGCCGCCCAGCGTTGCCACGGCGGTATCGTCACTCACCGGATCATGGATAAACCCGGCCAAAATCCGGTCCTCCTCCACCAGAGCCGCCATCACGCCAAACAGCGGCAGCTCGGCGGCAAAATTCGCGGTCCCGTCAATCGGGTCGATAATCCAAACCCGCCCCGGCTGCTTCAACCGCCCCAGCAGCGAAAAATCCGCCGAAACCGCCTCTTCCCCCAGCACATCGTCATCCGGAAACAGCGCCTTCAATCCCGCGTGCAGCGCCAGCTCAGCCGCCTCATCAGCCACCGTCACCGGGTCCAACGGGCCAGACTTGGTCCGTACATCCCCCGCCACCAGATGCTTGAACCGCGGCATAATCTCCACCTGCGACACCTCGCGCAGCAGGCGGATCACATCCTCGATCATAGCCGTTCGAACCGGGCCTTATCGGTCGCCGCCATGCGCACTTTCAGCTTCACGCACTCCTCGCCGTCCTCGCGCACCAGCACCTCGCCGTTGCGGTACAGCCAGGCAATTTTCGCACCGTCGGAAACTGGAATTTCCACCTCCAGCACCTCCATCCGCGCCGCCAGCCGCGCGTCGATCTCGGCCCGCAGCCGGTCCAGCCCCTCGCCTGTAAGTGCCGATACCGCAATGCCTTCGCCCTGAATCACGCTGTCCACGCCGCCCAGCAGGTCAGCCTTGTTCAGCACTTCCAGCGTGCGTTCCTGCCAGCGCTCATCCAGCGTGCCGTCCTTGGCCATGCGGTTCAGCACCGCCCGCACATCCGCCGCCTGCGCCGCCGCATCCGGGTGCGCCACATCGCGCACATGCAGCAGCACATCCGCCTCCGCCACCTCTTCCAGCGTGGCGCGGAACGCCGCCACCAGTTCGGTCGGCAAATCGGAAATAAACCCGACGGTATCGGACAAAATAATATGCCGGCCGGATGGCAGCACCACCCCGCGCATCGTCGGGTCCAGCGTGGCAAAAAGCTGGTCCTCCGCCATCACCTCCGCCCCGGTCAGCGCATTAAACAGCGTCGACTTGCCCGCGTTGGTATAACCAACCAGCGCCACAACAGGGTAGGGGATCTTCTTGCGCGCCCCCCGGTGCAGCCCGCGCGTCCGCCGCACGTCCTCCAGCTCCAGCCGCAGCCGCGTAATCCTGTCGCCGATCAGCCGCCTATCCGCCTCAATCTGCGTCTCGCCCGGCCCGCCCAAAAACCCAAAGCCGCCGCGCTGGCGCTCCAAATGGGTCCAGGAGCGCACCAGCCGGGAGCGCTGATACTCCAGATGCGCCAGCTCGACCTGCAAAATGCCCTCACGGGTCCGCGCCCGCGCGCCAAAAATATCCAGGATCAACCCCGTCCGGTCGATCACTTTTGCGCCCCAGGCCGTCTCCAAATTCCGCTGCTGCACCGGCGTCAAAGTGGCATCCACAACAACCACATCCACCGCGGCTTGCGTCATCGCCTCGCGCGCCAGCTCCACCTGCCCCTTGCCGAACAAGGTCGCGGGCGTAACGCTGCGGGTGATGAACACATGCTCATACACCACCACCAGGCCAATACTCGCCGCCAGCCCCACAGCCTCGGCCAGCCGCGCCTCCGCCGAGCGCGAAGCCGCACTCAACCGGGCAAGAGATTTATCCCAGGGGAGTAATATGGCCGCCCGTTTAGGCGGCGGCGCGGTGTCTTTCATCCCGCGCGCAGCCGTCCCAGCATCCTCGCGCGCGTTGGTCAGTTGTCGAGGTCCGGGTCGTACTGCGGTTCCGCGGCGCGGTTCAGCTTCAGCGTTCCGGCGGTATCCACCGGCGGCGCCGCGCCCTCGGCCTTGGAGGCATCAAACAGCATAATCGGCGCGCCCGGCATCACGGTGCTGATCGCATGCTTATACACCAGCTGCGTGTGTCCATCGCGGCGGAGCAATACGGAGAAGTTATCGAACCAGGTGATAACACCCTGCAGTTTAACGCCATTGACCAGAAACACCGTCACCGGGGTCTTGCTCTTGCGGACGTGATTCAGGAATACGTCCTGTACGTTCTGCGACTTATCGTTGGCCACGGCGGTTATCCTTTTTTTTGTCGTCCTGTCGGACGATGATTGAGTCGTTTTATTCTAAAAGCTTCGAGTTTTACCGGTACCTGCGTGGCGCGCGGTACCGGTGCTTCAACTATATCCAAATTGTGCGCCGCGGCAACCGGCACAAGGGGGCAAAATTAAATCAGGCTCCACAGCAACGCAAAGTTGAACAGCAGAATCAACCCAGTCACCACCCATCCGGCCCCGCGTAACCAAACCGGCGGCCGCAGTACTTTCAGCCGCACCGCGAAAAACATCAGCGGCAACATCGCAAACGGCAGTTGCAGCGAGAGTATCACCTGGCTCAACACCAACAGACTGTTCACCGCCGCCGGGCCGGCCACCAGCAGCACCCCCACCACCGGCAGCACCGCCAGCCCGCGCGTAAGGAACCGGCGCATCGCCACCGGCATGCGGATGCGCAAAAATCCTTCCATCACCACTTGCCCCGCCAGCGTCCCCGTCACCGTGGCGTTAATCCCGGCCCCCAGCAGCGCGATGGCAAAAATCACGGGCGCCACCTTGTTGCCCAGTATGGGTGAAATCAGCGCGAACGCACTGCCCAGATCCTGCACATTATCCTGCCCATGCGCATGGAACACGGACCCGGCCATCACCAGAATCGCTGCATTGACCAAAAACGCGAACACCAGCGCCGCGCAGCTATCCACCAGCGCCCAGAAAATAGCACTCCGCCGTGCCTTTTCCCCCTCATTCACATGCCGCGTCTGCACCAGCGCAGTGTGCAGGTACAAATTATGCGGCATCACCGTCGCCCCAATAATCCCCACGCCAATATACAGCATCCCGGGATTGCTCAGCAGCGCCGCATGCGGCGTCAGCCCATCAAAAATCGGCGCCAGCGCCGGATGCGCCATCAAAATCTCCGCGAACAGCGCAATCGCGACCACCGTGCACACCGCGATCACCGCTGCCTCCAGCAGCCGCATCCCCCAGCGCAGCAGCATCAGCACGATAATCGCATCGCAGATCGTCAACAGCGCGCCCAGCAGCAGTGGAATATGAAATAGCAGATTCAGCGCAATCGCCCCGCCGATCACCTCAGCCACATCGCATGCGATAATCGCACTCTGCGCCGCCACCCACAGCACCACGCCCCAGAACGGCGAAACCGCCGCCCGCGTCAGCTGCGCCAAGTCCCGCCCCGTCGCCAGCCCCAGCCACGCCGCCAGCGCCTGCAGCACCATCGCCATCACGCTCGCCAGCAGCACCACCGCCAGCAGCGCGTAGCCATACGCCGACCCGGCGGCCAAATCCGTCGCCCAATTACCGGGGTCCATATACCCCACTGCGATGATATACCCCGGCCCAAATGCCGCCATCCACCGCCGCCATTTACCCGCGCCGGCGGGCAAGCGCACGCTGCCATGCACATCCGCGAGCGAGAGTTCGGCGGTCTCGGTCTTAATGTTCATCTTGCTCTAATATGTAGCCTTGGCTACACTTTGGTCAAGCTTGCAAACAAACTGTAATTAAGCCAGATTTTGCTAATTACCGGAGAGTTAACGCCTTGCCCCCCAACGCTCTGCTCAAACCCGCCCCGCTGCCCATGCCGGCCGAGCCCACCCAGGCCCGCCGCTTCAGCAAGGCCCGCGCCGCGCAGAGCTACGCGCTGTTGGAAGACTACGTCGAACTTATCGACGACCTGCTAATCGCCAACGGCGAGGCCCGCCCCACTGACATCGCCCGCCGCCTCGGCGTCAGCCACGCCACCGTCATCAAAACCATCGGCCGCCTCAAACGCGAGGGCCTCGCCACCGCGCTCCCCTACCGCGGCGTTTTCCTCACCCCCGAAGGCCAAACCCTCGCCAACAAATCCCGCGCCCGCCACCGCCTCGTCGTCGCCGTCCTAACCGCCATTGGCGTCCCCCCCGAAGCCGCCGAACAAGACGCCGAGGGCCTGGAACACCACATCTCCCCCGCCACGCTGCGGGCGTTCGCCGCGTTTTTGAAACTGCAGGGGTAGTTAGGTAGTATACAAAATGGATATCAGCATTCTTAATGGACAAATTGAATTGATTTCAAAATGTTTTTGTACCACCTTTAGACAAGATCAAGCATGATGTCTCTATTCGAATCAATGACATACAGGAGGTTTGCCAAAGCCTTGCTTTTATACAAACCCGCCCAATGACAGACTCTCTATTTGGTTTCCCAAGAGAGTGGATTTCCGATTCGATGCACTGAGGATCC
>PLSD01000092.1 GCA_003164135.1 Acetobacteraceae bacterium | reverse complement strand
ACCCAGGTCGGCCCCCTGCCGGCCTTCGTTGACCGGCCGGAGGTGTACGAACGGCTACGCCAGGGGTTGATCGAAAAATACGGCGCCGAGCGCGCCGCCCGGCTGATGGGCCGCAGCCAGAACCTCCTGATCTTCCCGAATCTGGTGATGATCTCCGCCTGGCGCACCATCCGTACCTTCTATCCAGTGGCGCCGGACCTGCTGGAATGCAACGGCTGGGCGATCATCGGCAAGGAGGACTCCCCCGAACTGCGCGAGGCGCGCTTTGGCAATTTCATCGCTTTCCTTGGTCCGGCCGGCTTTGGCACGCCCGACGACGTGGAAGCGCTGGAGAACTGCCAGCGTGGCTTTGCCGCAACCGAAGTCCCCTGGTCAGATTTGTCGAAGGGCATGGCGCGCCCCGGTGGTTCGGTAGCTAATGACGAACTGCAACAGCGGAACCTGTGGCGCCGCTGGTACTCGCTACTTAATCCGGACTTTGTGCCGGGCAACGAAACGAGCAGTGCAATGACACGGGGAGCGGAATGATGCCGGCGGAGATTGAGGAAGGAGGTACAAAGCAAATGCAGGCCAACCAAATGCCGGTCACGAGGCAAACTATCGAAGATTTCCTGTTCGCCGAGGCCGCCCTGCTCGACGCCTGGCAGCTAGAAAAGTGGCTGGAATTATTCCGCGAGGATGCCTTGTACCTCATCCCCCCCACCGACGAGCCGCAACTCGACCGCCACGCGGGCCTCTATCTGGTCATGGACGATATGCGGCGCCTGCGCTCGCGGGTCGCGCAAATTCTAGGGCGCTCCATGTGGGCGGAAAACCCAGTGTCGCGGACTCGGAGGCTTATCGGCAACGTGCGTATCCTCGCCCAGGACGCGGGTGAACTCTCTGTGGCCGCTAATTTTTCCGTCTACCGCATGCGCCACGAGGCCATCGACATCTACGTAGGCTCCTATGCCCATCGCCTGGCCATCACCGCCGAAGGCCTGCGCTTCATTGAGCGAAAGGCCACCCTCGACCTGGAGACGCTGAACCCGCAAGGCAAGATCAGCATCATTCTTTAACAGGCGGCTTGGCCATGCCGGCACGGCCAAGCCAACCCGCACGGGCAACCCGCTTGAACGGGCCGGCCTCCTTCAGTAGTATCGAAAAAACAGTCATACCCTGACGTTTGTCGATTATTCTGGAGGCTGCGATGTTGTCGTCCGAATTAACTGGGCTGGCCGGTACACTGGCCTCCTCTGTCTATGAACGTATTCGCGAAGATATCCTGATCGGGCGGCTGCAACCCGGCGAGAAACTGCGGATCGACACACTGCGCCAACGCTATACTGTTGGAGGAAGTCCGATACGCGAAGCCCTGAACAGGCTCTCGTCAGAAGGCCTTGTGCTGCAACACGACCAGCGCGGCTTTGGCGTGCTGCCCGCCAGTATCGAGGATCTGGTGGAACTCACCCGGACTCGGTGCCAGATCAACGAGATCATGCTGCGGGAATCCCTGTCACATGGCGACAGCAAATGGGAAGAGAATGTGGTGCTCGCCCACCATCGGCTATCGCGGACCGCGCGCTACCTCAAAGAGTTACCGGAAACGCCGAACCCTGAATGGGAGAAGCACCATAGCCTGTTTCACAGCTCCCTTGTCGCGGCGTGCGGCTCACGCTGGTTAATTAATTTTTCGGAGTTCTTGTTCGACCTCGGAGACAGGTATCGTCATCTCGTGGCCAGCTTCAATCGCGCGGACCGTGATTCCGAGGCCGAGCATCGCATGATCTTCGATGCCGTGATCGACCGTGATGTTACTGCGGCCACCCACCTCCTCAACGTGCACATTACCGCGACCTGCGAGCAAGTCCGTAAATATGGCTTGTCCCATGCCCGGAGCCTCGATCCGGAACCGGCATCCTGAATAAAGCGGGAACCCCGACGAATCTGCGGCGCTAAAAAGACTGCCGCCATCCCGCTCCGTTCCGCCGCCACCGTTTGGGAATGACCATCAAGGATCAGCGCCAGTGCCGATAGNNGTTCCTTCGACATCAGCCGCCGCAAATCCACCGCCGTGTAGTCCGGATTGGTAACCGCAATCACCACAGCCATCACAGCCTCCCATCAATCAAATCAACAGGAAACGCCTAATCATAACTCACCGCGTCGGGGGAATCCCCGGAGAGTTAGAAAATTTGGCGGATGGTATAAAGTCCCACAGGCATAGAACCTTCCGTTGAAGCAGTGCTAGGTATTCGGTTGTCCGGGTCCGGGTCCAGGTCATTCCGGCTGGATCGTACCCGGGCTCCGCCACGCAAGCCGTCGTCGTTCAATTGAGCTATAGAGTTACCATTAAAATATAAATAGATCAGAATAGAGAGCAATGCGACGCATTCTAGTCTGTGAGATTCAACTCCACCATCAAATCCTTGCGAAGTTTGAATTTCTGAATCTTTGATGCCGACATTGGCCATTCATCTACAAAGCGAATATGACGAGGAACCTTGAACGAGGCCATTTGCTTTTTAACAAAAGCGATGAGTTCCTCCCCGGTGACCTGTCCGCCGGGTTTCAATTCAACGAAAGCCGCCGGAATTTCAGCGAGCTTCTGATCCGGAAGCCCAACAACCTGAGCCAACAAAACCATAGGATGCCGGGCCAATACGGCTTCCACCTCTGCAGCGGCAACATTCTCACCACCGACCTTGAGCATATCCTTAAAGCGGCCGTGGAACATGATATGCCCATGCTCGTCGAGCGAGCCGATATCGCCGCTATGATACCAGCCGTCCGCATCCAGCGCCTGCGCTGTTTTTTCTGGATCGCGGTAATAGCCATCGAAAAGATTGTAGCCCCGGATCAGAACTTCCCCACGCTCATTGGCGGCCAGATCCATTCCGGTTTCAACATCGACAATGCGGACCTCGATACCGACCAGCGGTGTGCCGAGCCGTAAAAACCCCATCTCGGGAGGCATGTCATAACCGCCGGTCGCGACAATGCCGCTGGCCTCGGTCATGCCAAACGTACCAAACTGGAGCGTATGCGGCACTTTTTTGGCGTAGATCTTACCCAGGCTTTCGGGCATCGCGGCAAAGCAACTGTTCATTGACCGGATCGCCGACATATCGGTCCGCTCGAAATCTGGATGCGCGATCATCGCCTGATGAAACGTCACGAACGGCAGGAACAAAAATGTAACCTTGTTTTCACCGATCTGCTTCAGGCTTTCTCCGGCGTCAAAATGTGGCAGTCCATAGAATGTGCCCCCGGCATCGACCACTGACAGCATTGCGAGCAAAGCGGCGACATGGAACAGCGGCAGGGGTGACCACACACGGTCGGTCTCGTTAAACTCCCAGCGGTTCTGCCCCAAATTATTGGCTTCGCGGACAATCGCTTCGTGGCTCAGCAGGCAGCCTTTCGGATTGGCCGAGGTGCCTGAAGTGTAGAGGATCATGCAAGTGTCACGGATGCGCACACCGAGCCGGGCTTTATGAATTGTCAGCACATCCACGTCAGCGGCGCCGTCTTCGAAAGCCGCCTGATCAATAAATCCTGGCATTTTTTTCCCACCCAGCAGAACCAGCCGCCGCAGCTTTGGTGCCTGAACGAGACGCAGGTTTTTTGGGTCTTCCGCACGGGTAATTTCTGGAAAAGTTTCCGTCATGCGCCCGATGAGATCGACATGTTCAGTGACCTCATCATCGGTAATGATGGTTGTAAGATCGGCATTCTCAGCGACGTAGCATAGTTCCGGCGCCTTGTAGCGTGCATTCATCAGAACGCTGACGGCACCGCACATAGCGACCGCGAAAAAGCTCTCGACGAAGTCGATTCCTGATGGCAACAAAATGCCAACATGATCGCGAGGACGTACACCCAGTGCCCAGAATCCGCGAGCGCGCAGCATAATGTTATCTACCAGTCGCCCGTAGGTGACACTGCCGGCCGGGAACACGATCGCCAGCTTGGCTGGATCGCGGTCATAGGCATTCAGCAACATGTCGCCCAGCGTTGTGGCCGATATCCGGATAGAAGCTAAATTTTCCCCGCGTTTTTTTGTTTTCACGTCTTACGTATCCGTTCCGCCGTATTATCTGTGATAAATAAACCCACGCCAGGTATCGTTACTCCTCTCGATGGATAGGCTTGATCAATTTCATGCCTCGCCGCCATGATACCCATTACCGGCGCCTTAGCGGCAACCAACAACCCCGCCATCCACTGGAATTTCAGCCCCGGTGATGTAGGCACCCGCCGCCGACGAGAGAAAGACGATTACCCCGGCAATATCATCCGGCCGGCCCATGCGGCGCAGCGGAATATGGCCGTCGAGAATCCCCGACGGCGCGTTGTCCTCATCGCGCAGATGCGCGGTCATCGAGGTGGGAAAATATCCCGGCATGACGACGTTGACCGCGATGTTGCGGTCCGCCAGATCGGCCGCCATCTGGCGGCTTAACATGTGGATCGCGCTTTTGCTGGCGGCGTAGCTATAGGCCTGCAGCGGCTCAATCCGCTTGCCCGCGACCGAGCCGATATTAATGACCCTCGACGGGTTGCCGTTGGTGCCGCTTGCCGTCAGCTCCGGCAAAAACTCCTGCACCATTTTAAATGGCGTCTGCACATTCACGGCCATGACGCTGGGCCAAGCTTTATCGGGGAAGACGTCGATCGGCGCGCCCCAGGTCTTGCCCGCATTATTGACCAGAATATCCAGTCCGCTGACCGCCTCGCGGTAGCGCCGCACCAGATCAACCGCCGCTTCCGGCGTCGACAAATCCGCGGCAAAGCCGAGGCAGGGGCCGAGCTTGCTCAACTCAGCTGCCGCCGCAGCAACAATATCGGCCTTGCGTGAGGTGATGGCGACGCTCGCGCCGGCTTTCAACAAGCCCTCTGCAATCATCCGGCCGAGCCCCTGCGCGCCGCCGGTTACCAGGGCTTTTTTGCCGGCCAGGCTGAAAAGAGCGCCGCTCATATGGTCACCACCACTTTGCCGAAGGCGTGTCCTTGTTCGAGATAGGCCAACGCAGCCTTTGCCTCATCAAGGCTGAAGCTTCGATCAATCGCCGGCTCGATTTTCTTTTCCGCGACGAAAGCGATCGCGGCTTTGAACTCTTCGAGATTGCCGACATTAGTGCCGATGATCCTGATGTTTTTCAAAAACAGTTCTGGCGCGCCGACGGAAAAATTCATTCCCCCGGTCGAGCCATAGATGACAACGCGCGCGCCCATGTTCAGCGCACGGCCATAGGCCGGGTAACTGGAGGCCGGCGCGCCGTCGAACACCACATCGATTCCGCCACTGACCTTGCCCAGCGTCTTGCGCCAGCTCTCGTCCTTATAATTAAAGCCAGCCTTGGCGCCGAGTGCTTTTGCCTTCTCCAGCGTTTCATCCGAACCGCTGGTGACGAAAACCTCGGCCCCCATGGCGACGGCGATTTTCAGCGCGAAGGTGGCAACACCACCACCAATGCCGGTGATGAGTAGTTTCTCCCCAGCCTGCAGGCCGGCCTTGGTCACCAGGCCGCGCCAGGCGGTCAGCACGCCCAGGGGAAGGGCGGCTGCGGCAGCGAAATCCAGATGCGCCGGCTTATCGACCGCCGAAGCAGCCGGTACGATGATCGCATCACCCAGTGTTCCCGGCCCAGGCATGCCCAGAAGACCAAAGGCGGCCGCGGGGTAGCGCTGGTCATCTCCCCAGTTCAGCCCCGGATACAGCACCACCTGGCGACCGAGCTGCCCCGGGTCCACGCCGGCGCCAACCGCCTCGATCACCCCGGCACCGTCGCAGCCAAGCGTCGCGGGCAGACTCATGCCGGGATATTGCCCCCGCGTGATCCACAATTCACGATGGTTCAGTGACGCGGCTCTGATGGCCACTCTGACCTCTCCGGCGCCGGGTTCCGGCAATACCGTGGAGTCGAGCGAAACAGCATCAAGCCCATCCGCAGATTTTAAACTTAAAATACGCATTTAGGTTTAGTCCTCGTGGTCAGTCCGCCGGGAGTTCCGGCATGGTCTTCTTGAAGTCGTCCGAGGGTCAATTAGACCTGCCATCTGGTAGGGGGTTAGCGCTGCAAGCGCACCACCTTGAAACTAGCCCTTGGCTATACCGGCGCCCACGGGCTCACCCCGGTCTGGCAGTGAACCAGCGGACTGCTTCATATGCCGTTTTACGGGAGTCAAACGAAACCACAGGTATGCCTCTGGCATTCATTCCGGAACGATGTAACGATTTTCGCCACGCCGAGGCCGGCGACAACAAAACTTCCGAGGAATGCCCATGAGTACCTTCAAACATCTATTCACACCTATAAGACTTGGCGCACTCGAGATTCCAAACCGGGTGTTTATGTCGCCGCATGGCATGGTCGGCTTACCCATCGGGTCGGACCAGCAGGCCGGCTATTTCGAGGCTCGGGCGAAAGGTGGCGCCGGGTTCCTTGGCATCGCCAGCTGCCAGGTGGTGCCGGCCCCGCTCGTACCCCCAGGCTGGTTCATCCGCGGCTATCATCGCGATGATATCCCCGCGATCAAGAAAATCGTCGATGGCGTTCATAAATGGGGCTCCAAGGTCTTCGTGCAGGGCGTATGGATGATGGCCGATTTCAATCAGGCTCAGGCCTCCGGTATCGCCCCGCATACCGTGCTCACCGACACCCAGCCCCGCTCAATGACCATCGATGAAATCAAAGCGCTGGCTGAGGCGCATGTCGTCACGGCTATGCATGCGCAGGAGGCCGGGGCGGACGGTTTTGAATTCCCGATCGGCGGCGGCGCCGGGATGCAGAGCTTTACCTCTCCCCTCTACAACCAGCGGACCGACGAATACGGCGGCAGCCTGCAAAACCGGATGCGCGTCATTGTCGAAATCATAGATCAGGTCCGCCTACGTTGCGGGCGGGATTTCGGCGTGGGCTTGGCTGTGAATGCTGATGATTCGACCCTTGGCGGCGACGGCATCTCCGAGGGCGTCGCCATGTGCCAGTTGCTCGCCGATACCGGCAAGGTAGATTGGCTGCGCATCACCGCCCGTGGCCAGAAGCCGCAGATGACCCAGTACCACTATCCCTCCTCTTATATGCCGGAAGGTACCCATCTGTACGCCGCCGCAGAAGTGCGCAAAGAGCTTAAGAATATGCCGATCGTCAGCGGCGGGCGCGTGCTGACCGCGCAATTCGCCGATCAGGCGATTGAGGACGGCAAATGCGACATGGTCTTCGTCGCACGGTCCGTGATTGCCGATCCCGAATGGCCCAACAAGTCCCGCGCGCGGAAGTTTGATGAGATCCGCGCCTGTATCGGCGATCTGGAAGGCTGCTTCCTGCGTTCCTGCATCGGCCAGCCGGTCGGCTGCACCGTCAACCCGGACGTCGGCTTCGAACACGAGCCCGCGCTTGGCCCCGCCGCGAAGATCAAGAACGTGGTGATCGCCGGTGGCGGTGTCGCCGGCATGCAGGCGGCCATGGTGGCGGCGCGGCGCGGGCATAAAGTAACGATTCTCGAAAAATCCGAAGAGGTGGGTGGCCATGTGACCATGCAGGCGAAGCTGCCGGGTCTGGAAGACCGCAGCGACATCGTGCGGTGGCTCGGGCTACAACTGAAGAAGCTGAACGTGGACATCCGCCTGCACACCGAAGCCACCCCGGAGAGCATCGCCGCCCTTGCCCCTGATGCCATCGTGGTCGCCACCGGCTCGACCTATTCGCGCACCGGCGTCAGCAAGAACCAGCTGACCCCGATCCCCGGAGCCGATTTCGAGCACGTGCTCACGCCTGAGGATCTGCTGCGCGAGCACGCGCGGGTCGGCAAGCGCATCGTCGTCTACGACAACACCTCCTACGAGGTCGGCCCAGGCGTGGCGGAGCTTCTTGCCAACCAGGGCAAGGAGGTGTTCTTTGTCACCGTCGACAGCGGTTTCGCCATGTCGGTGACCGAACTCGGCATCAACAAAGTCATCAGCTCGCGGCTGCTGCCAAAGGTCACGTTCATCCCAGATACGCGTATCAAGGAAATCGACCCGGAACACGTCACGCTACAGAATTACTACACCGGCAAGATCACCACGTTGGAAAACATCGACAACACCATCCTGGTGACCTCCAAACCGCCCCAAGAATCGCTGTATCACGCGCTGATCGGCAAGGTGCCTGAGTTGCACCTGATCGGCGATGCCCGGGAGTCGCGCTGGAGCGTGTTTGCCACCGACGAAGCGATCAAGGACGGCCGCCGCATCGGCCTGATACTGTAGCGGCTTCGATGATTTCAGATTGAATCGCATTGCGAAGCAATTTCAAATTTGTCCCCCTCTGGAATGTAGCGGAGGCGCTTCAATCCAGAGGGGGTTCAGATTTTACTGCCGGTTGTGGCACCTCTCTGAAAACACCCTATCTTACGGCGGGAGAAAATCTCACCATTTTCATAATGGATAGATGTGAGTAACTGTGCGAAACGGCAAGGAGGACAAACCTCCCCTTTTGGCGCAGGTCGAACAGGGAGATCAGAAATGTCTGAAAAATATGATTTCATCGTCGCCGGCGGCGGGCACAACGGCTTAATTCTCGCTTGCTACCTGGCCAAGGCCGGGGTCAAGGTCTGCGTGCTCGAGCGCAACCCAATCGTTGGCGGCGGGGTGATGACCGGCGAATATACCGCGCCGGGCTTTCACCACGACACTCACTCCGTTGCCCACACGATCATCCAGGGCAATCCGTTGATCCGTAACGACGAGCTCGGCTTAAAGTCAAAATACGGGCTGAAATACGTCAACCCGGAAAAAATGTCGGCGATTCTGTTTGACGACGGCACTGTACTGGAATTCTACACGGATATGGAGCGGACGGCGGCCTCGATCGCTCAGTTTTCGCGGCATGATGCCGACGCCTACGTCCGTTTCTGCAAGCATGTATTCAAAAACCTCGACATGCTGGTGATGGGCATGTTCAGCGTGCCGCCGGGTGCCGGTGTGCAGGCCGCCATGCTGGACCAGAGCCCCGAGGGCCGCGAATTGCTGCGCACGCAGGCGGTGAGTTCCTGGGATATTATCGACGAATGGTTTGAACACCCAAAGGTGAAACTCGCCTTGGCGCGCTATGCCTCGGAGGCGATGACCAACCCGTTCGATAACGGCACCGGCTTCGGTTTCTATATTATCCTGCCCTATATGCATCACTTTGGCACCGGGGTGCCGGTTGGCGGCTCACACGCGCTCGCCAGGGCGCTGGAGAAATGCCTGACCGACCATGGCGGCGTAGTTAAAGTGAACAGCACGGTCAAAGAAATTCTACTCAACGCCCAGGACGCCGCCGGCGTGATCCTTGAAAACGGTGAACAGATTCTCTCCAGCAAAGGTGTTTGCTGTAACCTGCACATACAGCAGATTTTCCCGCACATGGTGCCAGGCGTACAACTGCCGCCGGAATTCGAGCATCATGTCCGCACGCTCAAATTCGCCAGCCTACAACCCTTCGTGATGCATCTGGCGATGCACGAGGAGCCAAAATACAAAGTCGGGCCGAGCGTCGACGAGTTCTTCTGGATCGAGAAGTCGCATTCCGACATTGAGACGTTTGCGCAGGCGTTCCGCGACCTGGAATATGGCTATCCGCGCCGCGACTTTGTTTGCTACGTCGGCCAGCACAAGGTGGACCCGAGCCGCGTGCCACCGGGCAAGAGCCAGATGCATCTCTACGCATTCGCTCCCTATAACCTGAAGGACGGCGGGCCGAAGAAATGGGATGAAATCGGCAAGGACATGGCGCAGAAATATCTCGGGGATTTGCGCGAACTGACAACTAATATGAGCGACGATAACATCATCGGCCAGCATTTCTTCACGCCGCTGGATCTGGAACGGCACAATATCTCGATGAAGAACGCCGACATCGGGCATCTGGGCCTGTACAGCTGGCAGCTTGGCGGCAACCGCCCGATCCCGGGTTGGGGCCAGTACAAGACGCCTGTGAACAAGCTTTATATGTCGGGCGCCAGTACGCATCCGGGTTCCGGCGTTACTGGCGGTTCGGGGCGCAACGCGGCGCAGGTCATATTCGAAGACCTCGGGTTGAATTTCGACAAGGCGATAACGCCCTGAAGCGTGAATTGGCGGCCAGAATATTGAATAGGCTATCACCCGGCCGGAAAAACATCCCGGCCCGATGGCGTCTGAACAAACCGCAGGACCTACCTCATGAAAATGTACAGCAAGGACGGCATCGAGATGATGGATGTGAAATCCATCGGCCTCGATGGCGATAATCTCGTCGTTAAAGGCAAGATGATGGGTACGATGGCCGCCACGATCATCCTGAAACCGAAAGATGCATGGGAGGCACTCCATCTGTTCTCCTGGGGCACAATTTTTGCGATGCCAAAAATTCTGTTCAAGGGTATGCTGGCGGCACGGAAAGCCAAGGCGCCGGCATAGCAGCTTCGCGAAACTGCGAGGCGTATCGGCCGGCACCAATTTCGTTATCAAGGGCAGCCGGAGCAAGACCAATACCGGGGGAGGAGGATGGTGCAAGAAGAAATACTGGATCATGCCGTCGGCAATCTGGCGCTGTACGGTTTTCTGGCGATGCTGGATGCACATTTTGCGAAACTGCGCCGCTTGGTGTTGGTGGTGCATGAAATAACCGGAATTTCGGCAGTCCGGAAACTGTTACGTGACCCGGAGCTGATCATTTCAACGCAATTAAAATTTTTGGAGATCCATAATGAAGTCGGTTAAAAGTAAACGCATTCTATTTGCAACGTTGCTGCTGGCGGCAACGACACCCGCTGCTCAGGCGAAGCCTGTTATTAACAGCCCGTCGGACATCAAGGCGATCACGGCGCTGGAGACCGATTTGAATACCCAGGTCAGCATGAAAAATCTGATCCAATACTACGCCCCCAACGCAGTTGTGTTCGATATGGTTGCGCCAGGCGTGTATCAAGGCCACGCGCAAATTGCGCAAAATTTTCAGGCGCAACTCAATGCCGTACAGTCGATGAAACACACGATGCCGGAAATCAACATCGCCTCGGACGGCACGATGGCCTGCGCGGCGATGCAAGTCCACTTTGATTCAACCATGAAGAATGGCCAGACCTACTCCATCAGCGTGCGTCAGATCGACGCCTTCCGGAAAATAAGCGGAAAATGGCAAATCATTCAGGAGCATATTTCCGTGCCGGCGGACCCAAAAACCGGCATGGCCGTGATGGATGCGCCAATCCAGACCGGTGCGCCGGTGAACTGGGATAACGATGTGCTCTCAGGCCCCCCCGTATCCCCCGCCCAGGCAAAAGCTGAAATCCGCACATGGATGGAAGATGGCGCGCTGACGACAAACTCCGACCAGCTCATGCAGGCTTACGGTCCGGGCGATGACGTGCTGGTCTACGACGGGTTTACCCCAGCCCCCCTGCGCGGCAAGCAGGCGATCCGCGACGATTACGGGCCGATGGTCGACAGCTATGCGAACGTGGTCGCAAAAATGCCTATTCTCGTCACGGATTCGGACGGCTCCTTCGGCGCGGAGATCAATGTTCAAAACCTGGTGTTGACGATGAAAAACGGTACCAAGACAGATTTTTCCCTACGCCAGAGTGACTGTCTGCATCGCGTTAACGGAAAATGGTATTCCTTTTTTGAGATGATCTCCTTCCCAGTTGACATGAAAACTGGAAAATCGGTCATGCTAAATCCTGGTGCCTTCCAATAATGCCTTGAGGCGGCGGTCCTGCTACGGGATCGCCGCCTCATTTTTGCTCGCACAAGCTTTTCAACGGTGGTCTAGTAGACTCTAGTTCATGAGGCGCAATTGCGTCTCACGAAACTGCTTTGGCGTCAGGCCCGTATTTTTGTGGAACGAAGCCGAAAACGCGGACGCATTCTGAAAGCCGCATTTACCGGCAATAACCTTAATAGGCGTGTCTCGCCGGGCAAGTTGCCGTTTGGCTTCGGCAATACGAACTTCCGCAATGTAGTCGCTCAGCGTTTTGCCAACGGTGGCTTTAAAAGTCCGGTTTAAATGCCTCGGACTCATGCCGCATTCAGCGGCAAGCCCCGCGAGTGAAAGCGATGCGCCAAGGCTTTGGTGGATACAATCTTGCAAACGCTTGAGGCGCCAATCCGCGATGCGCCCATTCATGGTTTCCGAGGACATCCGCCGCTCGCGGAAATGGCGGCACAGATCCACAACGAGCAGCAAGGCAACACTCTCGACTAGAACATGCTGCGCGAAGCCCGGATTCTGCACCTCTTCCGCCAGGCGTGCCAGCGCGCGCCGTACCCTTGGCTCCCGCAGATTGAGGCAAGGCGGCAGATCGCTGGTCAACTCATCGCCTTCAAAAAGCTGCACCGCGCGCTCGTCGTCGAATGTCAGGCACAGCAGCCTGTGCGCGCTTGGCGTACAATGCGCCCTGAACCGGCTCCCCTTTGGCAGAAAAACGGTTTCACCCGGCGGGTCGGGGTGGATAAAATGCGTCTCTCGCACGCGCGGTCCCAGGGAGTAGTCGATGTAATAGGCATCGGCCTCGAAAGTCCCGTCCCAATTCTCTTCCCAGCTAAAACGCCGGATGTCGACGTGAAAGCCATTGACATAGATCTGGTTTTCCACGCGAAACTTTGAGGCCGTCCTCGGCCGGCATAAGGGATCAGCCAAAATAGGGTTAGTCTGCATTCCCGGTACCCCCAAGCCTATTACTCGTACCAGGGCTTCATCCGGCGGCCCTATCCGCCGGCAGGTATTTTTAATGTCTGCCGCGCAGCTTGGTTCCGCCGGTCAGACCGTGCTTAATGAAGTCATAGGTTAGGAAATCGTGCGGGAAGCCAAGCTCGATCCGGCTGGCGGCATCTAGCCCGGCGAGATGCTCGGCACTCAGCACCACTCCAAGCGCCCCGATGTTGTCTTCCAATTGGCGCAGGGTGCGAGCGCCGATGAGCGGCGCGGAGACGGCGGGATTGGCCAAGGTCCAGGCTAACGCTACCTGTGCGGAAGTGACACCAAGTTCGTCGGCCACAGCTTTTACTGCATCCGCCACGGCAACAGCCGCCGGGGTGACACGGCCAACGGCGGTGAGCATGTCCCTGCGGCCACCCACGGGCTCCTTTGTCGATGCAGCGCCGGTGGCGTATTTGCCGGAAAGCAGACCACTTGCGAGCGGCGACCAGGGCATGACCCCCAGACCAAGCGCCTGGGCGGCTGGGATCAGATCCCGTTCCGTTGCCCGTTGCAGAAGGCTGTATTCGACCTGAAGGGCGGCAAATTGCGTCCAGCCGCGCAACTCGGCGATGGTTTGCAAACGTGCCACCTCCCATGCCGGCGTATCCGAGATGCCGATGTGGATGATCTTGCCCTGACGCACCAGGTCATCGAAACCGCGCAAAATTTCATCGGCCGGGGTGGTGCCGTCCCAGACGTGCAGAAAGAACAGGTCGATGTAATCGGTGTTGAGGCGTTTCAAGCTCGCCTCAACCGAATGCATCATATTCTTGCGGCCATTGCCGCCGGCGTTCGGGTTGCCTTGCTCCACGGCAAGGGAATATTTTGTGGAGAGAACAAGGCGGCCGCGCTTTTCGCTGGCGAACTTTCCAGTCAGTTCCTCGGAACGGCCGTGCGCATAGTAGCCGGCGGTATCGATGAAATTGCCGCCCAGGTCGACATAAGCATCAAAGATGCGGCGCGAATCCGCCTCCTCGGCCCCCCAGGTTTCACCGAAGGTCATGGTACCGAGGGCCAGCGGCGAAACGCGCAGGCCGGAACGGCCAAGTAGTCGGTAGGAGTCCAGCGACGAGGAATCGGACATGCTTTTCTGTCTCACCGAGTGTTGCGTTATGAAGCTTCGCCATTCTGGTCGACGACCCAGCGCATGAAGCGATGCACGGGAAGGCCGTTGTCGTGCGGCAGACCGCCGAATTGGCCGCCGTGTACGACGCCCAAGGCTACCAGGCGCTGTACGCCGGCATTCACCAGGCTGTCGCGCAGCTGGGCAATGCGGTTTTCCGGATAGATGCCGACCGACTGGGTGGCGACCGTGACATACGTAACGGCATCGGCCAAATTCGTAACCTGCACAACATTCACCAGCTTGCCGCTCGGGCTGAAAGATACGGGCTCACTCGAGCGGATGACCATGCCACGGCCGTCCGGCTCGCCAAATACGCGAAACTCGGGCTCCAACATGCCGAGCATTTCCAAATCCTCGACGATCGCCGGCGGCGGCACGGGTCCGCCAGCACCTTCGCCATAGCGGGTCTCGTGCCCCATTGCGCTCACCAGCGCCGCACAATAGCGGTCCACCTCCTCGGTGCTTCCCTCCACGTACTGGAACCGCGCACAACTGCATGCGTCCTGGTTGAAAGCGACCACGTCGGCTGCGCCCCGCGCGGCGACTTCACGCAACGTCTGCTCGCTGGCGAACGCCTCGTGCCCGACCAGCGAAATTGAGACTTTCGGATCGAATGAAATGATCTCAAAGCCCGGGGCCATGTACTTTTGGGCGTGGCGCACTGCCGCCTCGCCGCCCCACACGATCAACTTATCGTAGTATTGCGAGCGAAACACGGCGGATTCAATGGAGGTGTCTCCGCCTTTCCAGTAGGCTGCCGAAAAAGATTTGGTTACCGGGTGGTTGGGTCCGACATCCGCCATAGTGCGCAGAATGGCAGTCGCGGTGAACATGTCGTTGGACGGCATTTTTAACAGGTGTACGCCCTTGGTAATGGCGCCGCGTACAATGGTGATCGGTGGCACGACCGGGGCATTGCCTGCCAGAATATGCACTAAGCGGGGGGGAAAGGCGCGAATACTCACATTACTGCCACGCACCACCGACTGCTGCCAGCCATCTAATACGCTGATGTCGCCTATGGCACCTGCAGCCTCAGCCCAAACCGCTTCGGCCTCGAAGAATGTCGCCAGATCGCGGTAGCAGTTTTCAAGAATGCGGGGCCCTAACGTGCTCACATGCCCCATGCGGGTCACTGCTTCCTGCAGGTAGAGATTCTTGTCGAAATCCAAGGCTTCGCCGACGGCTGCGAGGAAGTCGACAATCTCCGATAGCGGTGTATCGAAGGCAGGCGGCAGCTCGCTGCGCGGCCAGATCAGGTCGTCAAGGTTAAGCGGTGGGGTAAGTGCAGTCTCCCCGGTACGGAAACGGTGCTCGACGCTCACATTGGTTTGCGGCTGCCCCTTGATGACATGAGGAACCGGGATGAAAGCATTATGCGCCAAGGAAGTATCGAGCATTGGGCTGTTCCTTTATTGTCAGGCCGCGACGGCGCCGCGCACATAGGCATCAATGGTGCCGGCACAGGATAATTTGTCCTCGCCTTCTTCAAGATCCGCGTAACGCGCGACGGATTTGACGATGGGACCGGTGATGCCGGCACGGTTGGGCGCGAATTCAACCGTGACCTTGTCGCCGGAGATGATACCACCCCACCGCGCATCCGCCAGCACGTCGAAGAATGCCATCCGGCCTTCCACAGTGCCCTTGCCATCTTGCGGGTTCAGCAACTGCTCGCCGGATTTGTCTAGGATCAGCGGTACGATCCAGGGGGCGATCGCATAGGCACCAAGGTCTTGCAGGTAGGGAAACAGGCCGCTTAATTCAACCATGCCATAGTTGTTGGGCATCCGCGTTTCGTCCAGACCAAAAAATTCAATAATCTGTTCTCTGTAATCAGGCGGGAGCTTGGCTCCTTTGGTGCCGCCACCAAGCGAGAGCACCAGATCAGGATGGAAATCGCCGGATTTTATGCCACGCGCACGCAATGTTTCCACGAGATTGTAGGTGGCACCCCAGAACATGCCCATGTAGAGGGGCTCATGGCGCTTTTCGATGAACTTATCGACCCAGCATTCCATGGCTACAGCACGCTGCGCCTGCCGCTTCGCCAGTGTCTCTTCATATCCCACGATGTCGTTCGGGCTGGCTTTGCCGGCAGCGATCAGGCGGCGCAGTTGCGCCGGGCGAATGGTCTCCATTGCCAGAATCGGGTCGTCGCTCACGCGGTAAATTTCTCCCGGCCGCGCGATGCGACGGAATTGCTGATCCACAATTTCCGTTAGTTTATGAACACCTTTCGGCGGCATCTGCGCAAAAACGACGCGATCCTGATTGGGTTTGAAGCTGGGTGAGGCAAGATCGAAGGCCGCCCAATAGGCCGGAAAGCTGAACTCCCGGTCTTTTCCAGACTGGTTCAGGAAGGAGGATTTTCCAGACGTACCACTAGACGCAAAAATAAAATGCCCGGCGTCTCGGGCGTTATCCAGCCAGTCATCGACGTCCCGCACACCCTCCACCTTGATATTTCCCGTGGGATAGGCTGAAAGCGTTTGCAGCCAGGCGTTCATACCTCTCCACTGGCCATTATCAATAAAGGCCTCGGGATAGCTTTTGTAATTGGTGTGAGCAAACAACAGCGGGACCACGTCCTGCCACGTGTTGATTTCTGATATGCCAGCGTCGCAGGCACGTTTGTCCAGGACTTTGATCTGCTCCCGCCGTTCCTTGAACCGTTCGCGCACCGCCGCCAATTGCAGCTCAGCAAGATCGGCGGGCGGATTACGGAACGGATCAGCTGTTTTGGCATATGCAATCAGGGTTTCCACGGCGGACATATTTATTTCTCCCAATTCTTGGCCGCCTCCTCGCGTCTGTCGACCGGGCAGAGAGGCATGGTTTCAGCCCTCAATATAGCACGCCATCGCTGCAAGTCAGAAGCTGGATGGCTGTCGTCCTGCGGCCAGAATGTTGTGATCTGGCCAAAACATACGGCACGGCGGGCATAGACGCCTTTTCCTTACAGTTCCTGGAAGAGCGAACAGGCATATTTGCGTGCAGCGGCCATCGACATGCCGACCGCGCAGAGGGTTTTAATTGGTTCAATGCCCAAGCGGGAAGTGGTAATGAGGATGGTGCCGGACTTGCTCCGCGCGATGAGCGCGACCTTGAAGCAATTGCTGCCGAATTTGCGGGCAATGCCCAGGCCAAGGCCTGGACCGGCTCCTACGATCGCAGGTGTTACTGGTCATAGATGCCGCCCCGTTGGCTATTTGTATGGGTTGGTCTCCAGGAGGCTCAGGCCAACGCAGCGCGGCTACGCAGGCTACGCTTCAATTCCGCCGCTAGCGGCCCCATGTCTTTGGGTGCGCTGCCGTGCAGCAAAATTTCATCCGCTCCGGCGTCGAGGAACTTCATAAGCTGGTCCGCGCATTGCGCGGCCGTGCCCACAGCGGCACCTTCATCAAGCCATGATTGCGGCAGGATACGGCTAACTTCTACCAGTTCCTGACGGGTGAAGGCTTGGTCTGCCGGTTTGCCATTCAACGCGGCAATCTGAGGATGCGCCCGGAGTTTTTCCAACACACCAAGGTCCCAGCCATTAATCTCGACAATCAGATCGCCAAAACCGGGAAGCTCGAAATAGGTGACAGCGCGGCCGCCGACCACGGCTTCTTCCTCATCTTTGGGCAGATCCGGGGCGACGATGATGTTATGGTAGATGCGGATCGAAGCGGGGTCCCTACCCGCTTTTTCCGCCGCGTCACGCACGATTTTCACCGAATTCGCAATACCCGTTGGCGACACGAAAGGGTGCAGCAAAACGCCGTCACAATGCTCGCCTGCAAACGCCAGGGCTTTCGGGCCGATGGCCGTGAAAATAATCGGTGGTGTCGGCCCTTCATGGCGATCAGTCAGCTTCAGGTAGGGGAATTTGCCCAGAATTCCCTCGTAAGTCACCGTCTCACCAGCCCAGAGACGGCGAACGATGGAGATGGTGTCCCCCAGACGTGGGAAGGTAATGCCGGGGGCGCCTAGCATTTGCATATAGGCGGGAACCGCGCGGGCGAACATGAGGCTGAACCGGTTTCCGCTCATCGCCTGCATGAGGTTAGCGACGCTGGCGGTTACAATCGGATGGCGCATGGTGGCATACATTGTACCGACGATGCGTATCTTCGAGGTTGCCTCGCTGACAGCTCCGGCTAGCACGGCAGGCTCTTTCGAGGCATAGCGCTCGGAAATCCAGACCGCGCCAAGCCCGATGCGCTCCGCTTCCTTGGCTTCCTCGATGCCCCGACGCGGGTCGCTTACCCGGCCTGGCAGAATATAGGTCCCGAATTTCTCGAACAGCGCCTTGGCGCCCGCATCTTCATTGCTGCTCATTTGCCGGTCCTTCCGATTATTGAGCTTGCTATTGCAGCCGGGCGCATTTTTCTGCCCTGCCGTTAGACAGGGCTGCCCAAATGCTGGACTTAAACCGGCACCACCTCTAGCGCGGCTTGCGGACAGGCATCCGCACCTTCGCGGGCTTTCGCCTCCAGGCCTTCCGGCACGATAGGGTCATCCACATACACAATGCCGTTTTTGTCGAGCTTGTAGACTTCTGGGCAAATCTCCGCACATAGCCCGTAGCCGCTGCAAGCCGGCTTGTTAATCACAACTTTAAGCTGCCCTTTTGTAGTACCTGACATTCGCGTTCCCTTAAGCGTTGATTTTTCCTCTGTACATTTTACGACTTGAACATATTTTGATCAATATGTATAATGTTCAAAATATGTGGATGGAGTGACAAACATGCTAAAAAAAGCAGGGCTCGTGTTGAGCGATGGAACGACCATTGATGATTTGATCGATCTTAAGATGAATGAGGTTTCTCTGCGAGTCATGAATGACCCGGAGCTTCATCGGTTCGAAATGGAGCGGATATTTGCCCGCACCTGGCTGTTGCTGGGCCATGATACGGAGATTCCGAAGCCCGGTGACTTCGTGGTACGCGACATGGGTGAGGATCAGGTAATCGTCGCCCGCGGCCGCGACGGGGGCGTTCATGTTTCCCTGAATGTGTGCCCGCATCGTGGCATGAAGGTTTGCACGGCGGAAGCCGGCAATACGCAGGTGCATCGGTGTATCTACCACGGCTGGGCATTCCGGCCGGATGGCGACTTCATTGGCGCGCCAATCGAAAAAGAGCAGATGCACGGCAACAAACGGCCGAAATCCGAACTTGGCCTTAAAAAAGCGAGGGTGCATCTTTATGGTGGGCTGATTTTCGCCACCTGGAACATTGAGGGCCCGTCCTTCGACGAATTCCTCGGCGACTCCAAATTCTACTTCGACCAGTTGTTCTGCCGCACAGATTCCGGGCTGGAACTGCTCGGCCCGCCACAGCGCTTTATGATCCCGGCAAACTGGAAAATCGGCTCTGAGCAATCCGCCTCGGATGGTTTCCATACCCTTACCCTGCACCGTTCCCTCATGGAAGGCGGCGTCATGGGCGGCACGCCAGAGTCGATCTATGACAACGCGCCCGGCATGTACGGCGTGGACGTCAGCTGCACCGAAGGTCATTCGTTGCGCTGCCTGGAAGCCGCGCAGACCTTTAAAATGTTCTCGAACGTCAGCTTTGAGGGCAAGACCACCGAAGAGCGCCTGCACCTCCTTCCGCCCCCAGGCATCACGCCGGAGCTTATTCCGCAGCTCTTCAAAAACCTGTCGCCCGAGCAGGTGGACATGCTGGCAACCATCCCGCCACAGGTCGGCGGCATGTTCCCGAACGTCTTGGTGCTCTTTATTTTCGCGCCGCGGACCGACGGCGGCTCCTCCGGCGCCCTGGCGCTGCACACTTACATCCCGCGCGGCCCGGACCATTTTGAGTTCGTGAACTACATCTTTGCTGAAAAAGATGCCCCCGAGCAGGTCAAGCGCGACATGCTGCAGAACAGCATCCAGCAAGCCGGCACCTCGGGCATTATCGAGCAGGACGATGCCGATACCTGGCCGCAGATCATGCGCAACACCAAAGGCCCGATGAGCCGGTCAATCACGCTGAAGTATCAGGCGCTGCATGGCCACGAAAAGCCGGAAGGCTGGCCGGGTGGCGGGCTGCTTTATCCGGGCTTCACCAAGGACGACACACAGTGGAACTGGTGGTTGAACTACCACCGTCTCATGTCGGCGTCTTGATAAATAAAAATCCTCATTGAATAGGAAACCAAGATGATCGATCGATCAACAGCCGCCGTCGACAAAAGCGGGATTATGCGCGGTCTTACCTCCAAAAACCGCGTTCCGCTCGGCTCTGAAATTTATAACCGGATCCTGGAAACCCTTTACGACGAGGCGGCCGCACTTGATGAACGCCGTTTTGACGACTGGGTTGCCATGCTGGACAAGGACCTGATCTACACCGCGCCCATCCGGCTGACGCGCACGGGCCCAAATCGCGACCGCGACGTGATGCGCACCATGATGCATTTCGATGACACTTATGAGTCGCTGCTGATGCGCACCGGCCGCTTGAGCAAGAGTGCCTGGGCGGAAGATCCACCGTCGCGTACCCGCCGCTACGTTACCAACGTGCGCGTAGGCGAGACTGAAAACGCCGATGAATATGAGGTTGTCAGCTACCTCTACCTGGCGCGCAGCCGCGGTGAGAGCCCTGATTACGAGAAAACAACCGGTGAACGACGAGATGTCTGGCGCTTTGCCAACGGCAAATACAAGCTGGCACGGCGCGAGATTATTCTCGACCAATCGACTCTCTCGATGTCCAATCTCGCGGTGTTTTTGTAGGCCATGCCTAGCAACCCAAAACCGCATATCGTTGTCGTTGGCAGTGGCCTCGCGGGGTACGCTGTGCTGCGCGAGTTACGCCGCCTGTCACCGGAGGCCGAACTGACGCTGATCGCCCATGACGACGGGCATTTCTACTCAAAACCTGCTCTCTCTACAGCACTCGGCAAGGAAAAAACGGCTTCCGGCCTCATCACGATGCGGGCCGAGAAAATGGCCGCGCAGTTGCGGCTGGAAATCCGAGCCGGCCGCCTGGTTGAAGCCATCGACAGGCACGGCAAGGTCCTACTGACCACCGGCGGCCCCCTGCCCTACGACGCGCTGGTCCTGGCTTTGGGCGGCGAACCAATCCGCCCACCCATCCAGGGCGACGCGGCCGACCGGGCGGTCTCAATCAATCATCTCGAGGATTACGCGGCCTTCCGTGATCGGTTGCAACCAGGTGCACGTGTTGCGATCATGGGGGCGGGACTGGTCGGCAGCGAGTTCTCCAACGATCTGTCGATCGCCGGCTACAAGCCAACAACCGTTGATATGCAAACACATCCGCTGGCGCAGCTTGTGCCTTCTGAGGTTGGCGATCTGCTGCGCGATTCCCTGACCAATGAAGGCGTGGTCTGGCACCTTGGCCGCACCGTCGTGGCCATGAACCGCGCCGGCGCCGCCACCGCCGTGACCCTGGACGACGGCACAAGGATCGAGGCTGATAACGTGATT
Source organism: Acetobacteraceae bacterium (assembly GCA_003164135.1). GTDB lineage: Bacteria > Pseudomonadota > Alphaproteobacteria > Acetobacterales > Acetobacteraceae > Acidocella. Next base: position 27,145 of record PLSD01000092.1, on the reverse strand, counting down.
TCCGCTGTCGGCCTGCGCCCACGGACACAACTGGCGAAGGAAGCAGGGCTCGAGGTCAATCGTGGCATCAAGGTGGATGAGACCGGCCGCACCAGCGATCCGTATATCTACGCCATCGGCGACTGTGCCGAATATACCATCGGCTTGGCGGCTTACGTCAGCCCGATCATGGCCGCAGCCCGCGCCATTGCGCCAAGCATACTGGGAACACCGACAAAAATCCGCTTCCCGACACTTTCCGTGCAGGTAAAAACCACCACCTGCCCGATTGTTCTGCTGCCAGCCCCGCGTAATGCCGTGGGTGAATGGGTGAAGGTGGATGGCAATTCGGACGGCATCAAATACCTATTCCGCGACGCCTCCGGCGTCACGCGTGGCTATGTGTTGACAGGCCCATTTTGTGAAGAACGCATGGATTTGGATCGCTCTTTGAGCACCCTCAACGAAGAGAAGGTAACGGCATGATGGGATTACTCGAAGGTAAAGTCGCGATTGTAACTGGCGGCGCCAAGGGTCTTGGACTTGGTATCTCGCGCCGGCTGGTGCGCGAGGGCGCCAAAGTTGTGATCACCGGCCGTGACGGTGCAGCTGCCGAGGTGGAAGCGGCTACCATCCGCAAGGAACTCGGCGGGGAGGCCTTGGGATTCGCGGCCGACGTGGGCGTGAAAGCCGATGTCGAGGCGATGGTCGCGCGTACTGTCGAACATTTTGGCGGGCTGGATATTCTGGTGAATAACGCGGCAACGCTCACGCCGAATATCCTGCTTGAAAACAAGACCGATGAAATGCTCAAGCGCACGCTGGAGATTGCGCTATGGGGCAGCTGGTGGGGCATGCAGGCCGCCTTCCCGCATATGCGGGCGCGCGGCGGTGGATCGGTGGTGAATTTCTACTCAATCGATGCCGATACTGGTGCCTGGCTGCATGCAGACTACAACATCGCCAAATCGGCCATTCTGGGCCTGACGCGAAGCGCTGCCGTGGAATGGGGCCGCTTCAACATCCGCATCAACGCGATTTCTCCGACCGGGCTTGGCCAGGTTTTCGCCAAGCTGGTGAAGGACGTTCCCGGCTTCCTAGAGGCCGCGACGGAAAACAATCCACTGCTGCGCGCTGGCGATCCGGAGGATGATATCGGACCAGTCGTGGTTTTTCTCGCGTCGCAGATGTCGCGCTTCATCACCGGCGAACTGATTAACGTCGATGGTGGGCAAAATCTTCCCGGCTATGTAAGCAAACCACATAATCTGGCTGAACTTGGAGATGTCAGGTGAATGAACTAACCACCGCTTCCATGACTGAACCGCTGCCGGCCCGCAACGCCAAGTTGCCGCCGAGCATTGTTAAAATCATGGAAGGCGCCCTGAAAGCGATTGGGGGGCGGGGAACGCGACGGCTCTCGATGAGCGATATTTGCAATGCTGCGGAAATTTCCCGTGGTACGCTTTACCGTTATTTTTCGACCAAGGAAGATGTGCTGGCAGCGGTCAGTGAATTCGTCTCGTCCAATTTTGAGAACGGAGTCCGGGAGGCGGCAGAGACGACCACCGACCCTATGGAGCGCTTCCATGCGGTCATGCGTTTCTTCGGCGAGTACACCAACGACCACACGCCAGACCGTATTTTCGAGATCGAGCCAAGTTTCTATATCGACTTCTTTCGTAGTCACTTCGATCGTCATAAGATTGCGATGCGCGCGGCGCTCAACCTGACTTTCGATTATCTGGACACGCTGGCCGACGCACCTATCGACCGTGATGGCGTGGTCGAAGCACTAGTCCGTATGCAGCTCAGCACACTGATCATTCCCATCAACAGCACATGGGTCAGGGTCTGGGAACAGCTCCCTAAAAAACTCGAAGGCTGGATTATCACATTAGCGGGACGCAAGCGCGTTCCCGGGGAGAATTAGACCATGGATATGTTAGTCAATCATGAAGCTGCCGTCCCAACTGGGTATGGCGATGCCGAACCCTTTATCGCCAAAGCACGCGAACTTCGCGCCCTGTTTCAGTCCGAAGCTGCGGAAGGCGAAAGGCTCCGCGCACCAACGCCCGCCGTGCACGAAGCTTTGGTCTCAAACAACCTGTTGAGTATGCTGCTACCCAAGCGCTGGGGGGGCGCTGGTCTCTCCATGACCGGCTTCTCGAAAGTCCAGATGGAAATCGCCAAGGGCGATCCATCGGTTTCCTGGGTGGTACAGATCGTCAACGGTACTACCTGGGTCGCCAGCCTGACCTCGGATAAAACCCAGGAAGCGCTGTTCGGCGAGGGGCCCAAAGCGGTCTGCGGCGCGTACAACCCACCCGGCAAAGCCCGCAAGGTGGATGGCGGTTACATCGTCAGCGGTGCCTGGCCTTATACCTCTGGCTCGCGTCAGTCCTATTGGGCGCAAGCGGGTGTGATGCTGGAAAACACCAGCGGCCCCGTCGTGCCTGGCATCAACATGGTCTACATCCCGTTCAGCCAGTTGGAGATCCAAGATACCTGGTTCGTGACCGGCATGCAGGGCACTGGCTCCGATACCAGCATCGCGAAAGAGGTTTTCGTTCCCGACCATCTGATGGTGACGATGGACAAGCCGTTCGGCCATGTCGAACCCAACAAAAAACATTGGGGCGCTGCTTCGGACAACCTCCCGGTTGTGCCCGTCGTACGCGCCACCGGCTTGGCACAACTTGTTGGAGCGGCCGAGGCGATGCTGGAAATTGTCGAGGCGGAATCGACGAAAAAGCCAATCGTCACCACCACCTATAAAACCCGCTCCGAATCCGGCGCATTGGTGCATGCCCTCGGTGAGGTTGCCGCTCAGCTCGATAACGCGAAACTGCTGTTGTTCTCCGCCACCGGCATGCTGGACGAAGCCGGGCTCAACCGCACGGTGCTAACCGACGCCGACCGTGCCAAGCACAAAGCCCAATGCGCGCAAATCGTGCAGTTGGTCCACAAGTCGATCGAAACATTGATGTTTATTGCCGGCTCCTCGGCATTCTCGCTGAGTAACCCGTTGAGCCGCTATTGGCGCGACATTCATGTCGGGCTGCGGCACATCACCAACATACCGATGCTGAGTTATGAAATCTATGGCCGCAACCGGCTTGGCGTGGTGCCAAACATCTCGCCGTCAGGTGCCTACTAAGCCAAAAGCCCCTGGCTGGTCGCCAGATCGAGATCGGCCTGGGTATCGATATCGAGGGAAAACCCGGGCCGCTCGACAATAAGCGCCCGGTTTTTTGCTGCGTCGATATGGCGCTTAAAGCTGTTCTCGCCAAAGGCGAAGGTAAAGCCGGTGGCATCGCGCAGGGCAAGCGCATTGGTGCCTACTCCATGCCGGTCGGGTGCAATCGCGCAGCCAGCTTCCGCTTGGGCGATGAGCGAGTTGGTGTCCTCGGGCGTTACGAAGGGCAGATCCGCGTGAATGACGAGCAGTTTTTCCGCGCCGAGGCTTTGCCGCGCATGACGCAATTCGTCATTCAAACCTCGTCCCTCATCGGCCAGCCATAAACCATCCCAACCAGGCATTCTGGCGCTGGAAAGCAGAACGATGCGCGTGAGTCCGGGGGTGGCGGCTAGTGTTTGGGCAACGTGCCAGAAGAGTTTTTCACTTAAATCGTCGCGCTGCACTGGGGAAAGGTGGTTTGCCAGACGGGTTTTGCGCGTCCCTGCCGGCTTGAACGGGATGATCGCCGTCCAACCTGTAGCTTGCGTCACTGGGGCCGGCTTTTGGAAATTTGTTCAGCCAGCACCAGGGCCGCGCGGGCCACGCGGATGCGGTCTTCAAGGGTGTGCATCAGCGTGTCTGCGGTGGCGAAAGTGACACCAGGGTCGGCGGGTGGATCGCGCTCGTCGAGCAGCAGGCCATTGAGGACGGCGCGGTAGTGGGTGGCGATGGCGGTGTTGGTGATGGCGATGCCGAGTTCGGCCATGAGTTTGGCGGTGGGACCTTTGACCGCCTGGCCGCCGACTATGGGCGAGATGGCGACGACCGCGGCCTTTGCTCCGGCTAGGGCGGCAGCGATGCCCGGGACGGCAAGGATCGGGTCGATGCTGAGGTACGGGTTAGAGGGGGCGATAAGGATGGCGTCGGCTTGGGCGATGGCGGCGAGCACGCAGGGCGCCGGGCGGGCCTGGGCGGCGCCCTGGAATCGGATGGCGCGGACGACAGGGGCACAGCGGCGTGCGACGAAATAGTGCTGGAAGTCGAGCTCGCCTTCGTCGGTGGTAAGCATGGTGGCGACGGGGTCGTTCGTCATCGGCAGCACGGCGGGGCCGACGTTCCAGGCTTGCGCGAAGTTGGCGACGATCTGAGAGAGAGGCTGTCCCTGGGCTCGGGCGTCAGTGCGCAGGATGTGCAGGGCGAGGTCACCGTCGCCTAGCTGGAACCAGTCGGCGCCGCCGAGCGTGCGCAGGGCGGACATGAAGGACCAGCTCTCCCCTTCCCGCCCCCAGCCCTGCGCGGCGTTGGCCTTGCCGGAGAGGGTGTAGAGCAGCGTGTCGATATCCGGGGAGATGGCGAGGCCGAGATGGGTGAAATCGTCGCCGGTGTTGACGATGGCGGTGAGGTTTGATGGCGGCAGTATTTGCGCCAGGCCGAGCACCAGCTTGGCGCCGCCGACGCCACCGGTGAGGACGACAACGCGCGGGGTCACTGGAAGAGGTCCTCGCTGAGGGGGCGGACCAAAGCGGCGGCGGGCAAGGGGGCGCCGGCTAGGGGCAGGCCACGGACCAGGGCGGCGGGCACACTTTCGGCCGCTTCCCCCATGGCGAGGCCGGCGGCGGAGGCGACCATGTCGGCCAGCGCGATCTGGGTGACTTCGAGAAGTCGGCCGTCGCGGTCGGTGTCGCCGCGGCGGTCTACCAGCGAGGGGAAGCCGGCGGCGCCGATGGCGACGTTGGTCACGCCGTAGCGCCAGGGGCGGCCAAAGCTGTCGGAAATGACGATGGCGGGGACCGGGGTGAGGTGTGCCGCCAGGGCGGTGTGCAGGGCGGAGGCCGAGGCATCGGCGTCCTGGGGCAGCAGCAACGCGTGTTCGCCAGCACCTGTGCCGGTGTTGGAACGGTCTATGCCGGCGTTGGCCATGACATGGCCGCTGCGGTGGCGGGTGATGAGCACGTGCGGGACCGCGCGCACCACGGCGGATGATTCCGCCAGCACGAGTTCGACCAGACGCGGATCCTTGCGGGTGATTTCCGCCAGGCGCAGCGCCTCGGCGCCGGGGGTGATGGTGGCGAGGTCGGCGAAGCGGTTTTCGGCCTTGGAGACGATTTTCTGCGTCACCACCAGAACGTCACCGGGCTGGGGTAACAGCCCTGAGGCGGTGAATGCCTGGGCCAGGATGCAGGCGAGGTCGTCGCCGGGGCGGATTTCCCCGATGCCGGTGAGCGGGTGGAGGCTGATGCTCACACTTCGGGCTCGATCAGCGTGCCGGTGATCTGGATGCCCGCACCGTCAACCTTGTAGGTACGGTTGAGGAAGATGAGCACCGAGGTCAGGGCTTCCGCCGCCGCCGCGTTGGCCAGGGCGCCGCCGTGCAGGCCGCGCAGGCCGGCGGCCTTGGCCAGGGCCACGACTTCGCCACGGGCGGCTTTGTCGTTGCCGAATACCAGGATGTCGCAGGCGATTTCGTCGTCAGTGATAAGGCGGTGGGCGGCGACGTTGTGAAAAGCGGAGACCAGAGTGACGCCCTCACCTAGCAGGGATTGCGCGCGCAGGGCGGCGCTGCCTTCGGCCGGGAGCTGCACCTGCATGACTTTGGGCGGCATCAGCGGCACGGTGGTGTCGACGACGATTTTGCCGGTGACGTGCGGGGCGATGTCCGCCAGGGTCGCGGCCTGGGCGGCGAAGGGGACGGTGACGACGATGAGGTCAGCCGCCTGGGCGGCGTCCGCGTTGGCCATGCCGGTGAGGCCGAAACCGAGTTCGGCGGCGGCTTTTTGCGCGGATTCAGCAGCGCGCGAGCCGATGATGACCTTGCGGCCGGCTTTCGCCCAGCGGCGGGCCAGAGCGGAGCCAAGGTGGCCGGTGCCGCCAATGACGGCGATTGTCTTCTGGGTTGTCATCAAATCCATCCGTTGTGAGGTTAAGCTTAGTCGCCGGTTTCAGCCAGTATGGGCACCGGCTTGTAGAGGGTGGTGCGCTGCACGGCGGGGCGGCCGACCAGGGACGCAAGGTGGCGCATGCGCTCTGGCGTGCAGGCCTGGCCGTTCTGACCGCCGGCGGCGCGGGTAATGGATTCGTCCATCAGCACGCCGCCGAGGTCGTTGACCCCGGCGTTAAGGGCGGCGAGCACGCCGGCCTCGCCGAGTTTGACCCAACTGGCCTGGATGTTGGGGATGAGCGGGTGCAGCACGAGACGGGCGACGGCGTGCATCAGCAGCGCCTCGCGCCAGCTGGGGCCGGAGCGGGCCAGCCCCTTGCGCCAGAGCGGGGCTTCCATGTGGACGAAGGGCAGTGGCACGAACTCGGTGAAGCCGCCGGTTTCCGCCTGCAAGTCGCGGATGCGCAGCAGGTGACGGGCCCAGTGCTCGTAGCGCTCGGTATGGCCGAACATAATGGTGGCGGTGGATTTGAGGCCGACGCGGTGGGCGGCGCGCATGACGTCCAGCCATTGCTGGGTGTTGAGCTTGTCCGGGCAGATGATGTCGCGGATTTCGTCGTCGAGGATTTCCGCCGCCGTGCCGGGAAGTGTGGAGAGCCCGGCGTCGCGCAGTTGGGCGAGGTAGATTTCCAGGTCCAGGCCAAGTGTGGTGGCGCCGTGCCAGACTTCCAGCGGGGAGAAGGCGTGGATGTGCATGCCGGGCGTGGATTGGCGCACGGAGCGGGCGATGTTGAGGTAGGTGTTGCCGTCGTAATCCGGGTGGATGCCGCCTTGCAGGCAGACTTCGGTGGCGCCGCGCGCCCAGGCCTCCACGGCGCGGCCACTGATCTCGGAGAGGTCAATATTGTAGGCGGGGCCGCGCTCGGCCTTGGTGCTGCCCTTCGAGAAGGCGCAAAAACCGCATTTGTAGAGGCAGATGTTGGTGTAGTTGATGTTGCGGTTGATGACGTAGGTGATGTTGTCGCCCGCGACCTCGGCGCGCAGGGCGTCGGCGGCGGCGGTAATGCGCTGCGCGTCCACGCCATCGGCGTTGAACAACTGCACGATCTCCGCCTCGCTGAGACACACACCGGCACAGGCGCGGGCGATGATGGTATCAATAACGGGCGACACGGTGCCAGCATGCAGCGCGGGTGCGGGTATCTGATCGCCGGTACCAGCGTGCCAGGCATCGGTCACCGGCAGACCACGGCCATCCACCATGCGGCGGACACGCTGCACCAGGGATTTGTCCAACCAGATATCCGGCGCTTGAGCAAAGGCGGGGCCAATCGCCAGACGTTCCACCAGCAGGCGCCCGGCCGCAGCCGTGGTCTCCGCCAAAGCTGCCAAGTGCGGCCAGGGGGCTTCGGGGTTCACATGGTCCGGCGTAACGGGAGAAACGCCGCCCCAGTCGTTGACGCCGGCTTTTAGCAGGGCAGCGAGTTCGTTGGGCTGCAGGTTGGGTGGCGCCTGGATGGTCATCTCCGGGCCCAGAATCAGCCGTGCCACCGCAATGGTCCAGCAATGCTCTTCCAGCGAGGGCTCCGGGTGGCTGGCCATTTTGGTGTCCTGCTTGGCCCGGAAGTTCTGGATGATGACTTCCTGGATGTGACCGTAACGGCGTTGCAGGTCGCGGATGGCAACCAGCGCCTCAATGCGCTCGGCGCGGGTTTCACCGATGCCGATGAGCAGGCCGGTGGTGAAGGGCACGCGGGCCTCACCAGCGGCGGCGATGGCGGCAAGGCGGGCAGCGGGGAGTTTGTCGGGCGAGCCGTAATGCGGCCCGCCTGGCCCGGACAGCCGCTCCGACGCGGTTTCCAGCATGATGCCCATGGAGGCGGAGACCGGGCGCAGGGCAGCGTAATCGGCCGCGTTCATCAGGCCGGGGTTGAGGTGCGGCAGCAGGCCAGTTTCCCTCAGTACCAGTTCGGCCATCGCGCACAGGTAGGAGAGCGTGGTTGGGTGCCCGAGTGCGGTCAGGGCCTCGCGCGCGGCGGCGTAACGGGCCTCGGGCTGGTCGCCCAAAGTGAACAGCGCCTCGCGGCAGCCGGCGGCAACCCCGGCGCGGGCGATGGCGAGGACTTCATCGGCGGATAGGTAAGCGGCGCCAATGGATTTGGGTATCTGCGCGAAGGTGCAGTAATGGCACACGTCCCGGCAGAGTTTGGTCAGCGGGATGAACACTTTGCGGGAATAGGTGACGCGGCGGCCGAATGCCGCCAGCGTCATTGCCTCGGCACGGGCGGTGAGGTCCGTGAGGGCGGCACCCTCCAGCATCCGGACAATATCCACCGCTGCCGCGGAGTCGAAAGCCGCTTGATCTGGTATGCCGGTCATGTCCAATTCGCCTTCAAAAATTCGAGCCTTTGACACCAAGGAAATGGGAGGGGGCGGGCCACGCGGCCAGTCTCCTCCGCGTTAAATCGCCGTGCGGTCGCCGCCCTTCAACGCCAGAATTTCCCGTGCCTCCGCCGGTGTGGCCACTGAGAGGCCAAGTCCTTCGATGATCTGCCGCGCGATACGTACCTGTTCGGCATTCGACTTGGCAAGGCGGCCCTTGCCGGCCCAAAGTGAGTCTTCCAACCCGACGCGGACATTGCCGCCCATCGCGGCCGCCATTGCCACCACCTTCATCTGCTTGGCGCCGGCGCCAAGCACGGACCATTTGTACTGGTCGCCAAACAGCCGGTCGGCGGTGCGTTTCATGTGCATCACATCGTCAGGGTGCGCGCCGATGCCGCCGAGGATGCCAAACACGGTCTGGATGAACAACGGTCCCTTCACCAGGCCACGGTCGTGAAAATAGGCCAGATTGTAGAGATGGCTGGTGTCGTAGCATTCGAACTCGAAGCGCACGCCCATGGGTGATAGCACCGAGAGAGAATGTTCGATGTCCGCGTAGGTGTTTTTGAAGACCAGATCGCACGAGGCTTCCAGCGCCTTAGGCTCCCAGTCATGCTTGAATTCCTTGAAGCGGTTGAGCATGGGAAACAGGCCAAAGCCCATCGTGCCCATGTTCAGTGAGGCGATTTCCGGCTGGAATTGTACCGCGGGGCGGATGCGGTCGTCGGCGGTCATCCACGGCGCGCCGCCGGTGGTGAGGTTGATGACCACGTCAGAACTTTGCTTGATAACTTCAAGGAACGGCTTGAACCACACCGGGTCCTGATCCGGCTGCCCGGTTTGCGGGTTCCGCGCGTGTAGATGCACGATCGCCGCACCCGCCTCGGCCGCTTCAATCGCGGAGGTCGCGATCTCCTGCGCCGTAACTGGCAGATATGGCGACATCGAAGGCGTATGGATCGCCCCCGTTACCGCGCAACTTATGATCACTTTATCCTTGAGCATCGGGCTCCCTTTAAATTTGAATTATCCGCCTGACGTCCGGCGCCAGGGTGCCCCTCTGCCGCCGGATAGGTCAAGCCAGGATACCCAACTGGCGCGCCCGCATAACTGCCTGTGGCCGGCGCCTAACTCCCAATTTGTCGTAAATCTGCTGCATATACCACTTTACGGTTCCCTCGGTCAGACCGAGGCGGTCGCCAATTTCACGGTTGCGCAGACCACCCGCGACCATCCCGAGAATATCAAACTCCCGGTTGGCCAGCTTGCTGCCCAGACCGCAATTCTCCTCCGGCTCAATCACCGCCCCACCTTTGAAAGCCTTCACCAGCTTCGCCGCCAGCCGGTCCGGCGGCGTGTCCAGAACAGGACCTTGGCCGTAAGCTTCGACAATCAGCGAGCCGATCACATCGCCTTCATCCAGGAAAATCCGGGTCCAGCCAGTGGGCGCGGCAAGTGACACGGCTTCGCGCACCGCGCGCCGGGCCTCCGAACGGTTACCTGCCTGAACCGCAATTTCAGCCAGCAGCAGCTCAAAGCTCACGACGGAGCGCAGTACCCCCGTGCGGCGCGCCAACTCACACCAGCGACTGGCGATTTTGCGGGCCCGGACCAGACGATGATTTTGAATCTCCAGCCGGAGCCACGCAATGGCGATGCTCTCACTGCGCCGCAGCGGATTGAGTGTCGGCAACGGCTCGGCGGTTGGCGCCAGGGCGCTGTTGTCGAACACCGCCTGCGCCTGAGCCGGCCGGCCGTTGCGCAGGAGAATCCGCACCTGCTCGGCCACAACCAAGGCCCGCAAACGGTCCAACCCGCATTCAATGGCAATCAGATTGGCTTCCTCAAGCCCTTTCAGCGCGCCATCTACATCGCCCGCCGCCACCGCCAACCTGGCGCGAACCAGATGTCCCGCTGACAACTGATCAATAAAGCCCCACTGCCGCGCCACGGGAATATGCGCATCCACCAGCTTGCGCGCCTGCTCAAGGTCGCCACAATCGTAAAGCAGTTCCGCAAGCGGCAAAGCGGGCAAAGCTGCCAGCCCCGAACCTTCCCCCTGCAGCGCACAGGCGAGGGTAAGCGCCTCTTCCAGGAAATGCTTGGCGGCATCGGTCTTGCCTTGCACCACGAGCGTCGGCGCGATCGAGGCTTTTAATGCAATCGAAGCGAAATCCGCACCGGGGCGGTTGAGGGCACGCCGTGTTTCCGCTTCAAGCTTCTGGATGTCCTGAAAGTGATACAGCTCACGCCGCGCCGCCATAAGCTGCGCCAACAGCGTACAGCTCAGATACGCATAGTTATCGCCCAGGTCAGCGAGAAGTTTAGCTGCCGAAAGCTCAACTTTCGGCATGTCGTCCAGCGCCGCATCCAGCATGACGCGCCGGTGATCGATCGTACGTTGCAAATGCATATAACGGTAATCCTCAATGGCTCCTTCCGCCTGCAAACGATTAACATGCTGGCTCGCGAGATCGATCAGTTTCTCTGCCGAGCTGAAATTCAGCCGGCGGATACTGCGCCACGCCAGCGACAGCAGAAGCATCGGTCGTGTCGCCATGATCGAGCAAGGGATTGATGAGCTTAATTCCTCGATCCGGTACAAATGCCCCTCATAGGTTAGCGGCTCTGCCAATAGGTCAAGCTGATCCGCCAGAAAAATCTGATCCCTGCTAAGCGCCGCGTGTTCAATGGCCCGGAGCGACTGGCCGGTGGCGGCAAAATGCTGGCTCGCCAAGCGGTGCAGTTCACAGGCTCGTTCGGGATCATAGTTGTTCAGGCGTCGAAGCACCATCGAACGAAAAAGCTTATGATATACATAAGTGCTCTTTTCCACGTCGACCAATTCGACAAAGAGTCCTCCCGACTCAATCAATTCCAGCATCTGCCGGCCGTCATCGCGTTCCGTCACGGCAACGCAGGCGCTCGGCGTCAGCTCGTCCAAAATGGCGGTACTAACAATAAAATTGCGCACCTGCTCCGACTGCGGTCGCATCACCTCCTCGACAAAATACTGTTCAATATCGACCGAAAGCGGGCCGGCCTTGGGGGAACTCTTCGTTCTCGAGGGCGTGCGAAAACGCATCCGCGCGCATGCCATTGCGATGCCCGCGGCCCAGCCATCCGTTTCGTCAACCAGTTCACGCAACGCTTCATCCCCAACTGGCGGAATGGATTTGCGGGCAATGAATTCCATCGTATCGTCATATGAAAACTTCAGATCGTCCGCCTTCACCTCGTACAACAAACCTAGCGAATGCAGCCGCGCAACCTGGATCAGGGGCGAACCACGGGAGGCAATGATGGTGGTGAGAGAATCGCGCGCGATGGCGATGATATCGCCAATCAAATCCAAAATGGGGCGGGTGAGCATCTGCGCATCGTCAATCACCAGAACCGGACGCTCTGGCTGTGCAGCGAGCAAATCGGCAATATATTCTGCGGGCGAGTTGTCCCGCGGCAATGTTGGCCAGACAAAATCGCCCTGGACAAACGCTTCTGTCAAAGTGGAGACGAATTTCTCCGCCGTGGAAATGCCCTTACGCGGGGCAACCCACAAAACTTTGCGCCCCTGCTCCGCGAAACTCTGAGCCCATTGCATCATCGCCGAGGTTTTGCCGTAACCGGCCGGCGCGCTTACCGTTGTCACACGGGACTTGCCAATATCTTCCAGAAATCCGAGAAGCCGCTCACGTGCGACAATAGCCCCTCCGGGGCGCTTGGGCTCAATCGCCGTCGAGATAAATCCCACCGGTTAGTCCTCCTTCTTGATTTTCCAGCCCACCCTAAAAGGATAGGTATAGTCAACTGAAGCACAACCTATCCCCAAGAGCAAGACCCTATCTTTTGTCCGGCGAGCTTGGTGATTTTATTCACTTTTTTCCAAAGCCCTATGTTGGGTTAAAGTCATTGATGGACATGATCGCCAAGGAATTTCCTTCCTTTTGGAAGGTGTAGCCAAATTGATTTTTATCACCTATGCGGCTCTTGTTCACTTCCAGATTACAAAAATTCAGGAATTACATAATGCCACAGCTTATCGTCACCACCCGCGAAAACAAGGAACAAAGCATAACCGGCAAGGCTGGCGCGACCGTCATGGAAATCATCCGCGATGCCGGAATTGACGAGCTTTTAGCCCTTTGCGGCGGGTGCTGCTCCTGCGCCACATGCCATGTGTATGTCGACCCCGCTTTTGCCGCGGCGTTGCCGCCGATGAGCGCCGACGAGAACGATTTGCTGGATGGATCATCCCACCGGAATGCGACCTCCCGCCTGTCCTGCCAAATCTCCTTCACTGATGCACTCAACGGCCTGAAACTCACCATCGCGCCCGAAGACTAAAGCAGACCTGATGTTTCAGGGTGACTTGGTTTGAGGTCACCCTGAATCGACGCTGCTCTTACGGCTAAAGCTGGTTACTTCCCGCCACCGCGAAAAGCTCCTGGAAATGGACGACACTCGGTTGATGCGCCGTGAACCCGCCATCAACGGGGATCAATGCGCCATTGATGAAGACCGATTTATCGGAAGCCAAAAACGCGACAACGTCGGCGATATTCCGCGGCGTGCCAAGCGCTGGGTTGAGTGTGTGCTGCAGCAGAATGTCCTTCACAACCTGCGGCGTCGATTCAATGGCATTCTGCGTCAATACAAAGCCTATTGCCACCACGTTTGAGCGGATGCCGCTCTTGCCGTACTGGGTCGCAATAAACCGGCTCAAATTGATCAGCGCCGCTTTCGAACTTCCGTAAGCAGTAAGCGTAACTTCCCCCAGCAACCCAAAGCCCGACGATGAGTGAATGATTGACCCGCCGCCATTCGCGATCATCACCGGCAGCGCATGCTTACACAAAAGCATCGGGCCGCGCACATTCACGGCCATTGCGGCGTCCCAGGCGCTCGTCTCAATATTGATCACGTCGCGGTCTCCCGCACGCTGCGCATTGGTCTGGATCGCGGCATTGTTGTGGACGATATCGATCCGCCCGTTTTTTTCGACCACCTGACGAACGCTGGCGGCAATCTGCGCTTCGTCTGTGAGGTCGAAGGCCAATGGGAAGGCTTCGAGTCCTTCGGCCACCAATAATGCTGCGGCACGTTCAACGCCGGCCGCATCAATATCCGCTAGCACGACCGTTGCGCCGTGCTCGGCCAAAACCCGCGCACTTTCTAGCCCGATCCCGGTTGCCGCACCCGTCACAATTGCCACTTTATTTGCGAGAGACTTCGACATTTTTGCCACCCGATTTGTTATAAACTGAAGCCGCCATCGACAATGAGTGTTTGGCCCGTTATGTAACGCGCCTGTTCGGAGGCCAGAAACGCCACCGCCTGCGCCACCTCATCGCCAGTGCCAAAGCGCCTCAATGCAATGCGGTTACGTTGAGTTTCCCAAATTTCTGGGCTGTATAGGTCTTTTAAAAACGTTGCACCAAGTCCTGCATCGATGATTCCAGGTGCGACCATGTTGGCACGAATGCCAAAACGGCCTTCTTCCTTGGCGATTGCCCGACCCAGCATTTCGATGCCTGCTTTGGGCACAGCCGAGAGCGCGTCCCCCGGTGGATAGCTATGCGTTGCAACTGACACCACACTGACAAAATTGCCCCGCTGCTGGCGGCGGAAGATCGGCAATGCCGCGCCGACCACACGGATAAACCCGATCAACTCCGTCTCGATAACCTCGCGCCATGCCGCCTCGCCGATTTTACTGACAAAGGGCTGTTCGATGGACACGCCGCCAGCAAATATCATTGTGCCGATACCGCCCGCCTTCTCCGCGAAGCCGGCAATCGCTTTGATTACGCCATCCGCATCAGCAAGGTCGCATTGCACCGGTACTGCGGTGCAATGCACGCCAATTTCCTCCGCAAGCGCTTGCGCCACATCGGCACGGGACCTGTAACCAATCGCGACAGTATCCCATTCCTCGGCCAGGCAGCGACAGATTGCGCTCCCAAGCCCGCCCGACCCACCAACGACGAAGGCGTTGCGCGACATCACTCCGCCGCGGTGGAACCGGGTATTTTATATGTGAATTTGCCCGGCGCATGGTACCATTTACCGTCGTCATGGCTCTCATACGGCGCCGCAACCTCGATCAAGACACCATGCGCGCTCTTCGGGCCGATCCAGCTCCAGGTCTGCCAGGGCATGTCCTTATCGTTGTAGATTTTGCCGTTCTCGAACACCTGCAGCCCCTCGGCTTGGGCACGGGCCATTGCGCCGGGAACATCATCGGTGGTGAAACAGAGGTGATGCACATGCTCGCCCACCTTCTCCAGCCGGTCGCCAAGCGGCGTGCCCGGTGCGGGCTGGATAAACTGTATCTCCGTGGAATTCTCATTCACGAAGGTGGCCCATTTCATACCCTGGTCTTCACCGCTGGAGAATTCGTCGTATTTGACGATCCGCTTCTCGAGGGAGGCCGGGTCGAGAATTCCCAGGATCTTAGTCCAATCCGCGATGGATTTATCAAGGTCCTTAACCAAAATACAAACATGGGCAAACGGTCCGCTGGGCATGACGCCTCTCCTTCAATAGTTATTACAAAACCCGTTGTGTCAAAATGGTAGCAGTGCCGGAGATCACCAAACGCTGTCCATCGGCACGTAACCATACATCGCAATTCACCCGGTCATCAGCAACGCCGCTCACGGTGCCGCCCGCTTCGAGCCGGTCCCCTCCATACACGTTATCGACGAACTTGGAATCCATCGCCTCAATCCGCTCTCCGGGAAAGGCGGCCAGCAGCATATTCATCACATAGGCAACATTTGCTGGCCCCTGATTGATTACGCGGCTACCAAGGCCCTTTGCTTTTACAACTTCAACGTCCAGATGAATTGGGTTAGGATCGCGCAGAAACACGGCCCATTGCTTCATCGCTTCCGGGGAAACCGACTCGATGATGAACGTCGGTAACTCCTGACCAACAGCGTAGCTCATGCAAGTTCCCTCCGCGGCAGCACCCAGACGTTTTCCGTTTGCAATACCTCGGCATCAGCCTCATCTTGCAGGCTTAACCGGTAGGTCAGCACGTCCATCACGCCCAGTTTGCGGCTGCGCTTGCGCGCCAGCCCGAGAATTTTTCCCTTCACGCGGTAAGGTGCCCCCACCATCAATGGCTTCTGGAACACCACGCCGGAGCTGCCCATCATCGGCCCGTCATCGACATCGAACTCACAAACATTGCAAACACCAGCGACGGTTTTACCCATCGCGACCTGTGTAGCGATGTAATAGTAGATCGGATGCGCACTGCCGTCCGCCGCCGGCGCAACGCCCGTTGACGCGCACAGCGCCGCATTCTCCTCAGCCGAAATGACGTAGACTTCGGTGCCGTCGAGCGAGGTCCCGGCGACATCGGGGGCTGGCGGCAGATCGGAATTTTCATTCATCTAAAAAGACCTCGGCAATCCGAGACTCTCGGCAATTGAATTACGCACCATTTCATTGCTGATCGGCGTCATGCGCAAAATCCGGTGATCACGCCAGTAACGCTGCATATCCGTCTCAGCCGAGTAACCCATGCCACCCAGGATCTGGATACCCAGGTCCGCCGCTTTTACTGCATTTTCAGAGGCGACCATTTTCAGCATGTTGGCCTGCACGCCGCAGTCTTCTCCCTTGGCCTGCAACCATGCCACATAGTTGAGCAGTAACTCCGTCTGCTGCTGCCACGTCGCGATATCGGCAATGTAATGCTGGATAATCTGGAACTGCCCGATCGGCTTACCAAATGCGTGACGCTGCATGGCGTAGGCCAGAGCATCTTCCAGCACGCCGTCGATCGCGCCTAGGCATTGCGCGCCGACCATGATCCGCTCGTTGTTTAGTGTCGACAACATCATGTACCAGGCCTTGCCCGGCTCGCCGAGAACATCCGAATCCGGTACGAAGACATTGTCGAGGGTCACCGAGCATGATCCCATGGCCCGCATGCCAAGCTTGGGCAGCAGCGTCGCGGATACACCTTCGGACTTTGCGTCCATGAAGAACAATGTCAGCCCCTGATGCCGCTTTTCAACGTTCTTGTCGCTGCGCGCCAGAACCAGGATACGGTCCGCTACACGCGCGGCCGTGGTCCACATTTTTGCGCCATTCACGCGCCAACCGCCGTCAACCTTGGTTGCGAAAGTTTTCATTGCGCCCAGCACATCGGTCCCGCCGCCCGGTTCCGTCATGCCCATGGAAACACGCAGATCACCCGCGGCCATCGGTGGCAGCCAGCGTTGCTTCTGTTCGGGCGTGCCATAAATGCCTATGGATTTAGCGCCGGCGAAGGAGGTCAGGCCCCAGGTCCACAGCAAACCGCCGGCCGTACGGGCAAGTTCGCGGGCAAATATCATCTGCATCATGATATCGCCGCCCTGGCCGCCCCACTCCTCATCGATCCCGATTCCGAAGAACCCGGCCTTCTTTAGCTTATCCCAGAATGCAAACGGATAATTCTGCTCGTCGGCCTCAAGTTTACGCATCCAGTCTTTTGGCGCCTCGGCATTTACCCAGCGGCGCACCATGTCACGGAATGCCTCTTGCTCCTCGGAAAATGAAAAATCCATGTCATCCCGCTCTATTTTATCTCGTTATAGACGTCCTCCCGGAGCGCCTGTCAGGAGCGTCACGTTAGAACCCGGACCGCGCTGAGAACCTATCTAAAGACAGGGCGTAATCGCGCACAGGGAGACCTCGGCGACGCCCTGTCTGAAGAAAGGTGCCCACCCCGGCAGAATCAGGTTGGTTACACGCAAAGCAAACCAAATGAGGAAGTTATGGGAGTGATCGCAGGTAAGGTTGCGGTAATCACGGGCGCATCAAGCGGCATCGGCGCTGCGATCGCGCGCGAGTTATCAGAAGCGGGGGCGTATCTGGTATTAACCGCCCGTCGCCAGGACCGGCTGGAGGCTCTGGCCGCGGACCTTCCCGGCAAGACCGCGGTCCTCAGCGCCGACATCACGACGCCGGAGACTCCGGAAAAGCTCCTTGCTTTTGCCACCACTCAGTTCGGCCGGGCGGATATTCTTGTCAACAATGCCGGAATTCTGCGCGTGGGCCCGCTGGATACATTCGATCTGGCGCATCTGAGCCCGATGATCGCCACTAATTATGAGGCCCCGGTGCGCACCAGCTACGTGTTTGCCCGCGCCATGAAGGCCGCCGGCAGCGGGTCCATTGTCAATATCTCGAGCATCGGCGCGCATCTCACCGCCGCTGGTGTTGGCATCTATGGCGGGTTGAAAAAGGCGCTGGAAATGACCTCCGAGGCGCTCCGCATCGAGCTTGCCGGGTCGGGCGTGCGGGTCGGTCTAATCGCCCCCGGTACCACAGCCACTGAGATTTTTGCCGACATGAAATCGCACGGCGAACCCGGCTGGGATGAATACATCACGCCCTTGCAGCCGGAGGACATCGCACGCGCAGTCCGTTATCTGCTCGAACAGCCCGAGCGCGCTAACATCGCCCGCATGCACGTTTACGCCGCCGCCGACTCCCATTGAATCCACCGACGCCCCGGAGTTCCAGCCATGACAATTTCCCCTTCCCAACTACCGGCGCATGTGTCCCAGGACCTCGTGCGTGACTACCCGATCACCTATGGCGGCGTGACTGAGGAAAACCCATTTACGACGATGATCCCCGGCCTGCATAAACTGCCTGAGGTTTTTTACGCGTTGGATGCCTATCCCGGCTTCACGCCCGCCTGGATCGTCCGGCGGACCGAGGATCTGCGAAAAATTTATTTTGATACCGAGCATTTTTCCAATAAGGACTTTGCGCCGTTCGCGAAGATCATCGGCGAGACGTGGAGCAGCCTGCCGGCGGAAACCGACCCGCCGATGCATGCCCTGTACCGCGCTTTCGTAAATCCCATTTTCACGCCGAAGGCCATGACGAAGCTTGAAGGCCGCATCCGGGACTATGCGCGCGAATATGTCGAGGGGTTCAAGACCGCCGGGCGTTGCGAGTTCATGGCGGATTTTGCTTTCGAATTCCCGATTAAAATATTTCTTGAGCTGATGGGGCTGCCGCTTGAGCTCACGCCTCGGTTCATGGCCTGGGAAATGGACCTTCTGCACAACTCAGACATGGGCCGCCTCGCCCAGGCGACCCGTAACGTGGTGGACTACCTGCGCGGCGAAATCGCCGACCGTGAAGTCAATCCCAGGGACGACCTTATCAGCTACGGCGTAAAGGCCACCGTTGATGGCCGCAAATTGACGAATGATGAACTGGTCGGCTTCACCTTCAATCTGTTCATCGGCGGGCTGGATACCGTATCCACCAATATGGGCTGGCAGTTCCGGCATTTGGCCGAACACCCCGAAGACCAGAGAATGCTGCGCGCCAATCCGTCGATGATCCCTGATGCCATCGACGAAATGATGCGCGCTTACGGCGCCGTCACTACCTTCCGAACCTGCATCAAGGAAACCGAGATCCGTGGCGTGAAGATGATGCCCGGCGACAAGGTGGCCATGTCAACAGCCATTGCCGGGCGCGACCCGCAGGAATACGACCGCCCGAACGAGGTCATCCTGACCCGCAAGCCGCATCATGTGAGCTTTGGCTACGGGCCGCATCTATGCGTTGGCATGCATCTGGCACGGCGGGAGATGCGTATTGCGATGGAGGAGATTCTTGTGGGGCTTCCTGAATTCTGCGTCGCGGACGGCCAGACGCTGCACGCGCATCTGGGCGGCATCATTCAGCCCGTCGAACTTCCGATTGTGTGGAATGCCTAATAGGGCAGGCTCGAAATCCAACTGTCGAGCCGGTCCCAGAGTCGATGGCGCAAAGTTGCAAAATTGTGGCAATGCGCCGTTTCCGGCAGGACCATCAGCGTGACGTCCGGGCTGGCTCGGAAATAGCCCACTTCGGCATGTGGACGGGGACTGGTGTCGACCGCACCGTGCATCACGAACACCGGGCAGGCGATTTCCGCCGCAGCCTGGTGCACGACGCCAGGTTGCAGCGCATCGCGCCCCAGGCACGCCGGCGTCAGTGACCCATCGGCCTCGTCTGCTTCAATAAGCGCAAGAGGGACATCCGGAGCATAGAACAACGCGCGCATGACCACGCGGGGCGAGGCGAGGTAACCTGGCCGAATCCCTGCGGCCATCGTGGCGGGGTCGGCATCCCCCAGCATCATCGGCTCATTGGACCAACCCAGAACAGCCAGACGGTCGAAGGATCTATGCCCCGCCTGCTGGGTAATGACCATCATCCCACCGATCGAATGGCCGACGCCGGTTACCGTAACCTTGCCGGCCCGGGCGAAGGTTCCATCGGTAAGGCCGGCAACGACGTAGCGCGTTGCCTGGTCATTCGCCGCGCTGATTTTTAGACGGCTGAGCACTGTCTCCAGTTCCGGGCGCGTGCTTTCCCCCATGCCAAGCAGGTCCACTGCGAGCACAGCATACCCTTTAGCCGTAAGATGTTCCGCGAAACTATAACCTGCAAACCCCGGATAGTTGGCGTGCCAGTAGCGGCGCCGGTAGCCGCCACCATGCAGGCAAACCAGGAGTTCCAGTGCGCACCCCCTTGGTATGGTATCCGGCATATGCAGCGAGGCCGCCAGCTGCGCATTGGCGATCCCGGCTGCGGTCGAAACTTCGATCCGCAGCTCGGCGGTCTTCACGCTATTAGACTTTCCACACGAGCGGCAACTTGCGCACCTGAATAATCGATCCCATCCAGAACGGCACTGGCTGCGATTTATCTAGCTCGAACGCCGGCAAACACGCCAGCATCTCCTGCGTCGCGATCAGCAGTTCTCGGCGCGCCAAATGCATGCCCAGGCAGCGGTGGGAGGAACTACCGAAGGTCAAGTGGCTCGGCTTGCGATCGAAGCGGATTTCATCCGGGTGATCCCAGGCTTCCGGATCACGTGCGGCGAGCGAGGTCGACATCGCCACTTTATCGCCCGGCAGCATTTTCACGCCGTGGAAATCAATCTCCCGCGTGACAGTGCGGTAGGTGGTCACCGCGCCATAGGCACGCAACATTTCCTCGATCGCCAGGGTAAGCTTGGCCGGGTCTGCGCGTAGCTCAGCCTGCTGTTCAGCGTGCGTCGCCAGATGATAAAGATGCAGCCCGATATTGGCTGTCACGGTATCCAACCCACCGACGAACAGGTTGAAGCAATAGCCGTAGACCATTTCATTTGTCCAGGGCTTGCCGTCGAACTCATAGTCGAGGGCATAGGTGATCAAATCATCTTTCGGATTTTCTCGCCGCGCCTGAATCGCATCGAGCAGGCATTTTTTAACCTCATGAGTCGCCTTGATCCGCGCATTCATGTCCGTGGTGTGCAGCAAGTCGTGTTCCCAGGACAGGAATTGGGGAATCTGTGACTGGTCAAGACCGAACAGGTCGAGGAAGATGGTGACCGGGAACGGCACCGCGAATTCAGACACGAAATCGCAATGCCCGCGGTCCTTGAATTTAGCGATGAGGCTACGCGCGCGGTTGCGGACCATATCGTCGAGCGAAAACATTTTCGCCGGCGCGAACACCGGGTTCAACGTACGCCGGACCTGGGCATGCGGCTCGCCGGTAAGTTCGGTCGGCACCAGACTCCAATCCTCGCCGATAAACTGCGCGAAACCAGAAAAGCCCTTTTTCGTGAACAGATCGTCGTCAGCGTAGACTTCCTTCAGATACTCGGAACGCCGGACAACCCAGGCACCCGTCCCACCGGGATAGATATTCGGGCACCAGAAAACAGGCGGCGTGGTGGCATGCACATGAGCGAGTTTCGTCTCGTACACGTTCTCGAAATACACCGTGCGATCGGCGATTGTGCAGTCATGGACGAGTTCGGGCGGAACATGAGATGGAACCGTAGACATTATGGATATTTCCTCAAACTTTAATCAGGCAATGTATGGCATAATTTCCGCTGCCACCCAACGCAAGCGGTCGGAATACTCCTCCAACCCACCAATACCCGGCGGCAACGGCACGATTGTCTCGGTAATACCGAGTTCTTTAAGCCAGCCAATCTGGTCGATGATCTTCTGCTTGCTCGTGGTACCGGGCGCGCGCGGGTCGTCCAGCACTTCATGGTGCGCGCCGACATTCAACATTTCCAGCGCGAAGAAGGTGCTGATCGGCCGGCCATCGTACTCCGGCTGCGACTTGATGAGTTCGATGCATTCAGGAAATTTCTCGGGCGGGGTACGAAATGGGCACCAGCCGTCGCCGAATTTGGCGACGCGCTTGAGCACGGGTTCCGCGTCGCCGCCGAACCAGACCGGCAGGCGTGGCCGCTGCACCGGCTTAGGCGCAAAACCGATGTCTTTAAAGTTGACGTATTTGCCTTCGAACACCGGCGCATCCATGGTCCACAGCACCTGCATCGCGGCGATGTATTCATCAGCCATTTTGCCGCGCTCGTGGAAATTCACCCCGAGCATGTCGAATTCTTCCTTGAGCCAGCCGACGCCGAACATCGCCTCGGCGCGGCCGCCACTCAACCAGTCCAGGGTCGACCACGCCTTTGCCTGCACGATCGGGTTTTGCAGAGGGAGGATGGTGACCGACGACGAGAGCCGTAAATTCTTGGTGTGCCCGCCAATGAAGCTAAGAGCCACCGGGGTATGAAAATAATGATCGCCGGAAAGCGCGATATGCTCATTCGGGATGATAAAATGTTCGCCGAGCATGCATTTGTTAAAGCCAAGCTCATCCGCAAGCGCCATGGCCTGGCCAATTTGGGCACCGGTTACCGAATATTCCCAGGGCTGCACCATGGCCGCCACATGCATGGAATTTGGAACGCCAACATTAAGTTTCATTCGCATTGCCTACATAAAAAAGGCGGGGTAACCGCAAGGTTACCCCGCCAATGAGACTTATTTGTACGGGTCGACCGGCTGCGGCGCAGCAATCACGCCGATATCGATCAACATCGAGTACACATCCGAGATCGAGTAGATATGCACGATCTTGTCGCCCTCGAAGCGGAGCCAGGAGAACCACACGACATTGAGATCGTTGCCGGTCGGCTTGATGCCCATGTAGTTGCCGCCGGTATGCTTGCCATGGTGGTGGCAAAGCACGCAAATCTCGTTGTCACCACGGCCCCAGGCCTTCAGCGTGCGATAAATAGAAGGCGGGAAGGTCTTGTACAGTCCCTGCGGCGAGGTCTTCCACACCTTGTAGGTGCCCAGGTCCGGCCGGTTGGGGTTGTCGTAGGTCATTTTCTCGGTGTCGAAGAATGCGTCCATGCCATTCCAGTCACCACGGTTGATGACCTCGTGGAGGTTCATCCAATGGTTGACCATGAAAGCCTGGCGCTCGGTCAAGCCGGCGGTGATTTCCGCACGCTTCTCTTTAGAGAGTACGAAATCTGCGTCAGTAAATGCGGGAAGTCCACCCATAGCTGCTCCTTAAAATTTTTGCCCTTATGGCATTGTTACGCGATGACGAGCGTTTTTGCTCCGCTCCGATCCTTGAGGACGATAGGTTCTCATGCTGACCTTGGCCTCATCTCACCTACCATTCGGAGGGGTGTCCAGATTGTTGGCATGACAGACAGCCCCACCTGAGCGGTAACTGGCGGAAACATAATGACATTAGAGGAAATTCCGGACAGGATGAAAACCCAGGATCTGATGGCTGAATATTGCTACGCCATCGACAACCGCGACCGGGACGCGCTGGATTACGTCTTCGCCCCGGATGCGGTGATTGAGTACACGGAGATGGTCGGTGTCAAACGCTAGGTTCCGGAGGTCAGAGCTTTCCTCGCGCAATTCGAGCAGCAGGACGAAAGTAGCGGAAACGGCAATCGGCATCCAACCGCGCCGGCCCGCCGCTCAGGGGACTTGG
Source organism: Acetobacteraceae bacterium (assembly GCA_003164135.1). Lineage (GTDB taxonomy): Bacteria > Pseudomonadota > Alphaproteobacteria > Acetobacterales > Acetobacteraceae > Acidocella. The sequence goes on along the minus strand of PLSD01000092.1, from coordinate 3,881 downwards.
CGGGTCAGCTAGTCAATCCAGGGAGCCTCTGCGTAGGGTGGATTTGAATTCATCTGGCGGTTCTATCCGGCGGCTTCCCTCCGAACACGTGGTGATGGGGGGCGCAATGTGGTGCTACTCGATGAGCTGGGGCTGAACGAGAGTTCTTGGGTGATTTCGACACCGTGGCGGGTTCGCCGGCGGAGGTGAAGGCAACCTGGGAGGCGATGACGGCGCTGGGCGTGGATGCGTTCTTCTGCGCCCTGCCCGGCCATGCGGACCCGGAATCCACCATACGGGCGATGCGGACATCACCGGCCGCGCGGGGTGATCAGTTGGCTTTTGCCAGCCGCTTGATGCCAAACAGCAGCAGGTCGAGGCTACGCTCGGCCAGCTTGGGGTCGATGGCGAGCTGGCCGGCCGGCCGCCATCGTTGAGCGTTTCCTTGACCACCAGACTGCCGAACAACATGACGGAAAACTGCACGTGGGCAATCTCAACGTTCTCCTGTGACAGCCCGGCATCGCGCAGCGCCTGCAACACGGCCTCACGCACCTGCGACGCATGAGGCTGGGTCAGCTTGCTCACTATGCGCGCAAGTATCGTCGCCGGGACGCCGGGAAAATCCCCATAGGCGCGGCGCGCGGCCATGACGACATTGCGCAGCCGGGTTTCCCAATCGGGACTGGAAAGGTCGGGCATGTTCTGTGCGGTGATCGCATCGCTCATAATGTCGATCATCTCGTCCTTGTCGCGCATGTAGTGGTAGAGCAGGCGCGAGGAGACATTTAGCTCGGCGGCGACGCGGCGCATGTTCATCGCCGCCAGGCCTTCCTCACGGGCGATTTTCAGCAGCACTTCGGCGATGCGGGATTGGTCAAGCGCCGGGCCTTCCTCCAGGCGGCGGCGGCCGCGCCGGCGTGCTGCAGGGGCGGCCAGGAAAGGTTGGGAAGCGGGAAATTTTCAGGTCATCCTGGCATTATATATAATCTCTGGCCGTACACGAGGGCAACTACTGTAAGGCCAGTGGCATTCTGGGGGCCTCAGGATTTAAACACGGCCATGAGACCAGGAATTCGCATTCCGACCTGACGTAAAAAAATGTCACAGCACATCGCCGAGTAAAATGATACTCGCCAGCTCGGTTGTTAGATCGCCAAACGTATAGATCCCGAGTTCTCCGATTTGGGTAGAACCGTTCCGGAAGGATGAACCCGCTCCCCCGGAACCATGCTTTAGTTATGAGTACGGATCGTACCGGCATGGTGGCTTTGTCGATGGTGCCCACTGCAACCAACATGCCCGGAACATCGGCTATGCTGTAGATGGAGAGTATCTTGTCATCCTTGAATTTGGCGATGGAAAACCAATACACGCTGATCTATTGCCCCCTCGGGTCCTGCCCCATATAGCGCCGGCCAGTCTGCTTGCCCTGGTGCTGGCAATAAACCCAGATTTCATAATCACCTTTTGCCGTGGCATCCAGCGTCACGTATTTCGACGGCGGAAACACCCGGAACAACTACACCGAGGAGGCTTTCCACTGCCCATAGGTGCCAAGGTGCGGCCGGTTCGGGTTGGAGTACCGGAAGTCGGCGTGGAAGAACCGGTCCGTGCCGTCAAAATCGCCCCGGTTCAGCGGGGTTTTAAATCCGTCCAGAATGTCAGGTTCCGCCGCTGCCGCGCGGTCAGGTGACTTACATCGGGCACGCGATTCGCCAGAACCTGGCTCGTCTCGGGGGTATTTACCATGCAATCCTCCTTATGCCTCGGCTCGTGGTTGGCCGCCTGATGCTTTGCGTTTCACGCCTCGCGCCTCGGGTACCTATCCTACGCAAGGTGCGCGATACCCCGCACTTGCGTTTGTAACCCTCGAGGCCGTGTCGGAAAGGAAAAACGCAAGTGTTCTTGAATGATTTCAAGTAATTATCCGCCATTCCGGCCCACAACCTTGTTTTTCCAGCCCCCATTCAAAACCACGTTGAGGATCAAGACATGACAGATACCAGTACTCAGGTTCAGGAACAGCGCCGCCCCGGCGTGCTGGGTGTGCATTCGCTGGACCATTTCGCAATCACGGTCCCCGACCTCGCAAAAGCCTCGGAATTTTATTCAACTTTCGGCCTGGAAGCCCGCGCAGAAGGCAATGACCTGGGGCTGTATGCCGTTGGCAACACGCATCGCTGGGGCCACCTACAGCAAGGTGCGCGCAAAAAATTCGGCCACCTCTCCTTCGGCATTTTCGCTGACGATATGGCCGCCTTCAACACCCGCCTCAACCAGCTCAACATCGCCCGCCTCGCGCCGCCACCAGGGCATGACGACCAGGGCATCTGGTTCACCGACCCTGATGGCAATCTCATTGAGCTGGCCGTTAAGGCAAAATCCTCGCCTGTAGAAAAATCTGCCTTTGCCGCCATCTCCGCCCCCTCGGGCGTGGCCGCCGTGCGGGGGCGCAGCAAGGTCCAGGCGGTCCACCCCAGGCGCCTCAGCCACGTCGCGGTTTTCACCACCGATGTCGACCGCGCCGTAAAGTTCTACACCGCCGCCCTCGGTGTCCGCCTGTCGGACCGCTCGCGTGAATTCGTCGCCTTCATGCACGGCCCGCACGGCAGCGAGCATCACATGATCGCGGTGCTCAAATCCAATGGCCCCGGCATCCACCATTGCAGTTGGGACATGGGCTCGGTGAACGACGTTGGCCTGGGTGCCATGCAGATGGCCGTGAAAGGCTACGCCGCCGGCTGGGGGCTTGGGCGGCATGTGCTCGGCTCCAACTACTTCCACTACGTGCGCGACCCCTGGGGCAGCTATTGCGAATATTCGGCTGACATGGATTACATTCCGCCCTCGACTGAATGGTTAGCGGGCGACCACGACCCTGAGGATTCCATGTTCCTCTGGGGCCCCACGCCGCCTGAGGATTTCGTCACGAATTTCGAAGCCGCCGAATAAAATAACGAACCATTTGGCGAACGATAGAGAATTGAGTATGCCGTCGGAACGTCCGCTGAACGAGGCGAATATCGTAGTGTTTGGCGGCAGCCACGGCATCGGCCGGGCCACCGCCGTGGCACTTGGCCAGCGCGGCGCCTCGGTACTGGTCGTCAGCCGCGGCCGCGAGGCCGGTGAGGCCGCCGCCGCTGACATCAAAGCCGCCGGCGCCAAATCGGCCGATTTCCTCGCCGGCGACCTATCCACCATCGCTGGCGTCAAACTCGCGCCGGACAGCGCCGCCGCTTGGCGCCCCGCGCTGTCCGGCGTCATGCACACCGCCATGGGCGCCTTCAAAGGCAAAACCATGACCTCCGACGGTCTGGAGTTCGCCTTCGCCCTGCAATACATGGCCCGCGCTTCGCTCAACCGCCTGCTTCTGCCGCAGCTCGCTGCCTCCGGCGACGGCCGCATCCTGCACATCGCCGGTGACGTTCCCGGTCTCATGAAGCCCGACCTCGATGATCTCCAATTCGAACACCGCAAATGGTCATTCTTCAAATCCGTGCTCGGCACGCATATCCTCGGCTTCATGCACATCCAGGAAGCCGCGAAACGCTGGCAGGGCCAGCCGGTCACCATCGCCGCCAGTTGCGTCGGCTCCACTAAGACCAAGGCCATGACCGACCCGATCATGCCGCTGGCCATGCGCCTGATGGCCGTGTTCGGCACCACGCCGGAAGTCTCCGCCGTCAACGCCATCAAATATCCCACCGCCGCCAGCGCCGCCGAGGTCAATTCCGCGGTGCTGCGTAACCCAAAGAAATACGAGCCGAAGAAACTCCGCCTAGTGTGTCGCGTCATTGACTTTGAATATGACTTCTGAATCGATGTCTCCGCAATGACGGAGATGATACGTGGCCGCGCAACAAACTGTCATAAAAAAATATGAGGTGCAGCTCAGCGCT
>PLSD01000070.1 GCA_003164135.1 Acetobacteraceae bacterium | reverse complement strand
TCGGTGTTGGGCAGGTCGCGGATCAGCTCGGCCTTGAAGCGCTCGCCCTTGGCTTCGAACAGGGCGATGGCGTCCTCGCGCGCGAGCACCTCGCGGGTAAAGGGGGTGTTGGCGGCGATGAGTTCGCGCATTTTGGCTTCGATGACCGGGAAGTCATCGGGAGTGAAGGGCTCGTCACGGGCAAAATCGTAGTAGAAGCCATTCTCGATGGAGGGGCCGATGGTGACCTGGGTGCCGGGGAAGAGCGCCTGCACGGCCTGCGCCAGCACGTGCGCGGTGTCGTGGCGGATCAGCTCCAGGGCTGCATCGTCCTTGCGGGTGACGAATTTGACTGAAGCGTCCTCGGTGATTTGGCGGGAGATATCCAGCTCGGCGCCGTTGACGACCATGGCCAGCGCCGCGCGGGCAAGGCCGGGGCCGATGGCGGCGGCGATTTCCGTGCCCGTAACGGCACCGTCAAACTGGCGTGTGCTTCCGTCGGGCAGGGTGATTACAGGCATTTGATCTCTCAAGCTGGTGAAGGTGGCGCGTTATGGCAGGGAGGCGAGCACCTGCGCAACCGGGAGATCGTGCAAGTTTGGCGCGCGGAGAATGATGGGCCAGCCGCCGTCGGGGTAGCGCGGCGCGGTGAGGGCGGGGTCGGAGGCGGCGGAGAACAGCACGACGGAGGGGATGCCGAGCGTGGTGGCGAGATGCATGGGGCCTGTGTCGTTGCCGATGGCCAAGGTGGCGCGGGCGGTGATGGCGGCGAGTTCGAAGAAATCCGTCTGGCCGGTGAGGTTGAGGCCGGGGATGGCGCGGGCCAGTTCGGCTTCCGCTGGGCCGCCGGCGATTACGCAGGGGAGCGGCAGGGACTGGGCGAGTTCGGCAAAATTTTGCTCCGGCCAGCGTTTTTCCGGGCGGTGCGGCGCAGCGCCGGGGACCAGGAGGATGAATTGTTCAGGCAAATGGAAGCGCGAGACGTCCGCACGCGTGAGCCAGGCGAGGTTGGGCGCGGGCAAACCGGGGATGCCGGCGGCTGCGAGCTGGCCTTCCAGGCGCTCACGGGTGTGGATGTGGTCGCGCTGGGGATCAGTGTGCGGGAAGGCGCAACCCTTGGAGATGCCGGACCAGGGGGGGCGACCAGCCAGGGAAAAATAGCTGGAGCTGCGGCTGGACGTTTGCAGGTCGTAGACCATATCGAACCCGCGTAGCTGGCGGCGCAGGCGCCAGATGCCGGGCAAATTCCAGAATTTGGGGCGGGAGTCGGTGAGTATGGTGTCGAACCACGGGCTGGCGGCGAGCAGCGGCGCGTAGGGGGGCGTGGTGAGGAGAGTGATGTGGGCTTGCGGGTGGGCGGCGCGGATGGCGGCCATGGCGGGGAGGCTGAGCAGGATGTCACCCAGCGCGCCGTGCTTGATGACGAGGATTTTCATGCCAGCAGCTCCGCGTAGACGTTGAGCACGGCCTGCTGCATGGCGGTGATGGAGTAGTTTTGTATGATGTGCGCGCGGGCGTGGCGGCCCCAGGCGATGCGGGCGCCGGGGGGCATGTCCAGCGCGGTGTCGATGGCCTCGGCCAGTGCTGTGGCGTCACCGGGGGGGACGAGGAAGCCGGTCTCATTAGGGATAATGGTTTCGCGGGCGCCGCCGTGGTCGGCGGCGATGACGATGCGGCCCATGGCCTGGGCTTCGACGATGGTGCGCCCGAAAGCTTCCGGGTTGGTGGAGGCGTTGACGACGATGTCGGCCAGCATCATGGCGGCCGGCATGTCCTCGTTATGGCCGGCGATGCGTAGGCGGTCCGCGACACTTAGGTTTTCGGCCAGAGCCGTGAGGCTGGCCGCGTAGGTGTCGCGGCCCTGGTCGCCGCCGGCGAGGATGGCGATGGCATCCGTATGGCGCAGGCGGGCCAAAGCGGCGATGAGGGTTTTATGGCCTTTCCAGGAGGTGAGACGGCCGGGGAGCATGATGGTCGGCTGGCCCATTTCCACCCGCCATTCGCGGCCCAGGCGGGAGACGCGGTCACCCAGAACATTGGCGGAGTCGAATTTGATGGTGTCGACGCCGCCGTGGATGATGCGGAGTTTTTCGGGCGGCAGGCCGTAGCGGGTTTGGATGAGATCGGCGATGAAGGCGCTGACGGCGATGACGCGGTCGCCGCGGGCCATGACGGAATTGTAGCGGTGCTTGAACGCGTTTTTTTCGCCGTACACGCCGTGATAGGTGGTGACCAAGGGGGTGTGCGTGCGGCGCGTGGCCCAGTAGGCGGACCAGGCGGGGGCGCGGGAATGGGCGTGGACGAGGTCGATTTTGCGCTCGCGGATCAGCTTTTCCAGGCGCTTTGCGTTGCGGTGGATGGTGAAGGGCGATTTGCTGGCCAGCGGCAGGGTGATGATCTCGGCGCCCGTGCGCAGGGCCGCGTTGGTGAGCGCGCCGGGCTCGGCGGCGATCAGCGCAATATGGCCGCAGGACTGCACGGCCTCGGCAATTTCTATCACGACCCGCTCGGCGCCGCCGGTATCGAGCTTTGGCAGCACCTGGAGAATCGTCATGGGTCGATCAATCATGCGGGGGGCGCTATCACGGATTACAGACGAAGGGGAGATTACCGTGGCGATTACGTTTCGTGTGCCGGAAGTGGCGCTGGCTTATGAATTTTTGGACGGCTCGGGGCCGGTGGTGGTGTTCTGCCCTGGGTTCGCCTCCGACATGGGCGGGACCAAGGCGATGGCGCTGTGGGCGATGTGCCAAGCGCGGGGGCAGGCGATGCTGCGGTTTGATTATGCGGGGCATGGGCAGTCCGGCGGGCGGTTTGTGGATGGGTGCATTGGCGACTGGGCGGCGGATGCGGCGCATGTGGTGGAGGCGGTGACGGCTGGGCGGGAGCTGCTGGTGGTGGGGTCTTCCATGGGCGGGTGGATTGCGCTGCTGCTGGCGCGCGCGCCGGAGCGGGTGAAAGGGCTGGTGCTGGTGGCGCCGGCGCCGGATTTTACCGAATTACTGATGAAGACGCAGTTGGGCGAGGCCGAGTGGGCGGAGCTGCGGCGGGCGGGGGTAATTTATCAGCCCAGCGAATATGGCGAGCCGACGCCGCTGACGTTGAAACTGTTGGAGGATGGGGCGCGGCATTTGGTGCTGGACGCGCCGATTGCGTTTACCGGGCCGGTGCGGGTGCTGCACGGCATGCGCGATGCGGATGTGCCGTGGCGGCATAGTTTGCTGCTGGCGGAACGGCTGGTGAGTGAGGATGTGCGGCTGGTGTTTGTGAAGGATGGGGACCATCGGTTGTCACGGGAGGCTGATCTTTTGCTCCTGTGTGGGACGGTGGGGGAGTTTTGCGGACGCGAGTGATCGGGTATGTTTTTGCGTAACAAGCGACGGATTACACTAATCGATCCTACGCTTGCTATCCCCGCATTGTCGCGGCGCGTTCGATTGCTTGTTTCACTGTTTCCAAAACCTTTTCATCGCCCTCCATCGCCCGAACGTCGCCGCTGGCAGTTTTTATAAAAAGACCATGGTTCCTAGAAAATGCAATAGCGAACACGACACCTGCGAAAATGAGGAAAAACATCCCCCCACCAGCGGTTCCGCCGCTAAAAGCGCCAATAGCAAGCAGCGCCAGGATGGAACCAAAAATGATCATTCCGGCCCTTTTCGGCGGGAGCAACGTCACACTTCCAATCCCGTTAATCGGAAACGTTTGACTTTTGAATTTGGCTAAAGTCCGGGTGATAACAACAGTGTCAAGCGCCAAGATCACTTCGTTGGTGTTTTGTGGCGGGACCGCTGATTCTGGTAACGTCACCAATGCAGGCGACTTTATTCCGCAATTTGGGCATGATTCAGCCTGATCGCTGACCTGTTTTCCGCATTCTCTGCATATCACTAGTGCCGCGAGTCATTCATAT
>PLSD01000057.1 GCA_003164135.1 Acetobacteraceae bacterium | reverse complement strand
CGCCGCAAATCCACTGCCGTGTAGTCCGTATTGGTAACCGCAATCGCCACAGCCATCACCGCCTCCCATCAATCAAATCAACGGGAAACATCGAATCATAACTCACCGCGTCGGGGGAATCCCCGGAGAGTCAGAAAATTCGGCGGCTGGTATAAGGCCATGGGGCTTTGCCCCCTGGGCCCCCACGAAGGGCCGCGCCCTTGAACGCATAAATAAGGTTTCTGAGAGGGGCTCGCTGCATGGGCGCTGGAAAGGCTTGGGCGAGCCCCTCTCAGAAACCTTGGTTAATGGATTCCAAAGGCGAGCCTTTGGCGGGGATCCAAGGGGCAGAGCCCCTTGGCCTTGCTTCCCCTTCCCCTACGCAGATGCCTTTCGGCGGGTTTTCGCGGGTTTTGGTGTCAGCAGTGGCGCCAGGAAGCGGCCGGTGTGGCTGTTTGGGTTGGCGGCGATATCTTCGGGCGTGCCCGTGGCGACGATACGGCCGCCACCGTCGCCGCCTTCCGGGCCGAGGTCGATGACGTGGTCGGCGGTTTTGATGACTTCCAGGTTATGTTCGATGACGATGATGGTGTTGCCGGCGTCGACCAGCGCGTGCAGGACTTCGAGCAGTTTGCGGATATCTTCGAAATGCAGGCCGGTGGTGGGCTCGTCGAGGATGTAGAGTGTGCGGCCGGTGGGGCGTTTGGCGAGTTCTTTTGCGAGTTTGATGCGCTGGGCCTCACCGCCGGAGAGCGTAGTGGCCTGCTGCCCGAGTTTGATGTAGCCGAGCCCAACTTTGCTGAGCAGCGAGAGCCGGTCGCGGATTTTTGGCACGGCGGAAAAGAAGCCGAGCGCTTCGTCCACGGTCATATCCAGCACATCGGCGATGGATTTTTCGCGGAATTTCACTTCCAGTGTTTCACGGTTGTAGCGCTTGCCCTTGCAGGTGTCGCAGGTCACGAACACATCCGGCAGGAAGTGCATTTCAATTTTCAGCACGCCGTCGCCCTGGCAAGCCTCGCAGCGCCCGCCTTTAACGTTGAAGCTGAAGCGGCCTGGCTTGTAGCCGCGCGTGCGGGCTTCGGGCATTTCCGCGAACCAGTCGCGCATCGGGGCGAACAAATCGGTATAGGTGGCGGGGTTGGAGCGCGGGGTGCGGCCGATGGGGGATTGGTCGATGTCGATGATCTTATCGAGCTGTTCCAGTCCCTCCAGCCGCTCGAAGGGGCTCGGCACTTCGCCCGACCCCATCAGGCGGCGCGAGACGGCTTTGTAGAGTGTGTCCACCACCAGCGTCGATTTGCCGCCGCCGGAGACGCCGGTGATGCAGGTGAATACGCCGAGTGGAAATGAAGCCGAGACGTTCTTTAAGTTGTTGCCCGTGGCGCCGATAACTTTCAGAACACGGTTGCTTTGCACGGCCCGCCGCGGGCGCGGGATGGGAATGGCCCGCCGGCCGGAGAGGTAGTCGCCGGTGATGGATTTTGGGTTCGCCGCCACTTCCGCCGGAGTGCCTTGCGCGACGACATAGCCGCCGGCCATGCCGGCGAGCGGGCCCATGTCGATGAGGTGGTCGGCGCTGCGGATCGCGTCTTCGTCATGCTCCACCACCAGCACGGTGTTGCCCAGGCGCTTCAAACGTTGCAGTGTGCCCAACAGTCTTTCGTTATCGCGCTGGTGCAGGCCAATCGAAGGCTCGTCCAGCACATACAGCACGCCGGTGAGGCCGGAGCCGATCTGGCTGGCGAGGCGGATGCGCTGGCTCTCGCCGCCGGAAAGTGTTGCCGAGCCGCGCGCCAGGGTGAGGTAGTTCAACCCCACATCCACGAGAAACTGCAAACGCTCGTTGATTTCCCGCAAAATCCGCCGGGCGATTTCCAGCCGCTGCGGCGTCAGCGTTGCCGCCACACCGTCGAACCATTCGCGCGCGCCGGAGATGGAGAGTTCCGCGACTTCGGCCAGATTATGCCCCGCGACTTTCACCGCCAGCGCCTCGGGCTTCAACCGCGCGCCGTGGCAGGTGCCGCAGGGGCGTTCGGCGTGGTAGCGGGAGAGTTCCTCGCGCGTCCAGGCGGAATCGGTTTCACGCAACCGGCGCTCAAGGTTTTTAATCACACCCTCGAACGCTTTTTTTACCGTGTAGGCGCGCGCGGTATCCTTGTAGGAAAACTCCACCTCCACCTTGCCGGTGCCGTATAAAATCGCCTGACGCACCTCCTCGGGCAGTTTCTCCCATGGCGTGGTCATTTTTATTTTAAAATGCTTGGCCAGGCTGGCCAGGGTTTGCGTGTAATAGGGCGAGAGCGAATTCACCCAGGGTGCCACCGCACCGTCTTCCAGGGAACGCTGCTCGTCCGGCACCACCAGATGCGGATCAAAAAATACCTCATGCCCCAAGCCATCGCACACCGGGCAGGCGCCGTGCGGGGAGTTGAAGCTGAACAGCCGGGGTTCGATTTCCTCGATGGTGAAACCGCTGACCGGGCAGGCGAAGCGGGACGAAAACACCGTGCGCACGCCGTCATCGGCACCCTCGGCATACACGATGCCGTCGGAGAGTCCCAAGGCGGTCTCGAACGAATCCGCGAGCCGCTTTTCCAGGCCGGGTTTCACCACAATGCGGTCCACCACCGCCTCAATCTCATGTTTCAGCTTTTTGTTCAGCGCCGGGACTTGGTCGATCTCATAGAGTTTGCCATCGACTTTCGCCCGCGTGTAACCTTTGCGCTGCAGTTCGGCCAGCTCCTTTTTGTATTCGCCCTTGCGATCGCGGATCACCGGGGCGAGCAGCAGCAGCTTGGTGCCCTCCTTCATGGTCATCACGCGGTCAACCATCTGCGCCACGCTCTGCGCCTCAATCGGCAGGCCGGTGGCCGGCGAATACGGCACCCCGGCGCGCGCCCATAACAGCCGCATATAGTCATGAATTTCCGTGACGGTGCCAACGGTGGAACGCGGGTTTTTCGAGGTGGTTTTCTGCTCGATGGAAATCGCCGGGGACAAGCCCTCGATGCTGTCCACATCCGGCTTGCCCATCAGTTCCAAGAATTGGCGCGCGTAGGAGGACAGGCTCTCGACATACCGCCGCTGCCCTTCAGCATAAATCGTGTCGAACGCCAGCGACGATTTGCCCGAGCCGGACAGCCCGGTGATGACGGTGAGCTGTTCGCGCGGAATCGCAATGTCGATGTTCTTCAGGTTATGTTCACGCGCGCCGCGGACCGTGATGAAGCCCGCGTGTTTCTGCTCAACCATTCTCGCACCAATGTTCGTGTATTGTTCTTGTAAGATATGGGGTTGCCGCGTAGAATGCAAACTTCTTTGTCTGGCCTGAATGCAAATAATGCGTTAACCTAGAGAACAATCTAAAGTAGAGGAGGTCCTGGTGGCCGGTAGTGTCAATAAAGTGATTTTAGTGGGAAATCTCGGGAAAGACCCGGAAGTCCGCAATGCGCAGTCGGGCCTTAAAATCGTCAACCTGGCGATCGCGACTTCCGACAACTGGACCGACAAGGCCAGCGGCGAGCGCAAGGAGCAGACCGAGTGGCACCGTGTGGTCATCATGAACGACCGTCTGGGCGAGTTTGCGGAAAAATATCTGCGCAAGGGCGCGAAAGTTTACGTCGAGGGCAAATTGCAGACCCGCAAATGGACGGACCAATCCGGCCAGGACAAATTCACCACCGAGGTGATGATCGGCCGCTTTGGCGGCGAACTGGTGTCGCTCGACAAGAACCCGAACGCCGGCAGCGGTGACTACGAACCCCGCGAGCCGCGCGCTGCCGCGCCGGCCCGTGCCGCCCCCGCGGCGCGTGCCACCGGTGGCTGGGATACACGGCCGGGCAACACCGATCTGGATGATGAAATTCCATTCTAACGGTTGAACAGGGCAGGGGCGTAAACCCCTGCCCATGACCACCCCTCTCGACTCGCTGGCGGCACAGGCCCGTGCCTGCACTTTATGTGCGGCGCATCTGCCGCTCGGCCCGCGCCCGGTGTTCCGGGTTTCCAGCACCGCGCAACTGCTCATCATCGGCCAGGCGCCGGGGACCAAAGTGCATGCCACCGGCATTCCCTGGAACGATGCCTCGGGCGAACGCCTGCGCTTCTGGATGGGCATTGGCCCGGACATATTTTACGACGAGTCCCGCATCGCCATCATGCCGATGGGCTTTTGCTACCCCGGCACGCTGCCCAATGGCGGTGACGCCCCGCCCCGGCCGGAATGCGCCCCGGCGTGGCATGATAAATTCCTGGCGCTGATGCCGCAAATTCAGCTCACCCTGCTGGTCGGCTCCTACGCGCAAAAACGCTATCTGGGCGGCAAAAGCATGACGGAAAACGTGCGCGACCCGGCGGCGCATCCGCGTTTCCTGGCATTGCCGCACCCCTCCTGGCGCACCATCGGCTGGGAGGCGAAGAACGCTTGGTTCGGCGCGGACATTCTGCCCCGGCTGCGCGGCGCGGTGGCGGCGCTTACCTGACAAAACAAAACCCCCGGCAGTTTCCTGCCGGGGGTTTCTCGAAAACGCCTCGCTTAGTTGAGGACGATTTCCACGCGGCGGTTCTGCGGCTCGCGCACACCCGGGCCGGTGGCCACCAGCAAGTTCGTGTCGCCAAAGCCTTGCGCCGTGATCTCCGAGGCCGGGACGCCATCGGTCACCAACTGAGCCGCAACGGCCTTCGCACGGCGGATGGACAGACCCTGGTTGTAGACCGGCGTACCGGACGTGTCGGTATAGCCGTTCACGTCGATCGTCGTGGTGGACTGGGTTTTGCTGTCCGAAGCGGCCTGCGCAATGATCTGCGTGGCGCGCGGGGTCAGGTTGTACTTATCCCAGTCGAAGAACACCAGATAGGTCTTGGCCGGAACCGGAGCCGGAGCCGCGGCAACCGTGGCCGCCGTCTCCGCAACAGCCGGGGCCGGCGGCGGCGGGTTGAACAGCTGATAACGCATCCCCAGCAGGAAGGTATGGCTGGACTGCTGGCCGATACGCACCTTGCCGTTGGGAACCGGCCCCCCTGAAGTATAGTAAGTCGAACTATAGTTCCGGTTCGCGGTCAGCTGCATGAAGCGGTATTCCGCCGTCAGAGACAGGCCCGGAACCATCGGCAGCGGATACGCAACACCGGCAATGAGCTGGTAAGCGAAGCTGCCCTTGGTGCCATTGATCGAGTCTGAGAAGCTGTCAAAGTCGTTGATATGGCTGCTGAACTTGACCCACTGATAACCAACGCCGGCGCCAATATACGGGAAGACCGGCAAGCCGACATTCATATCGTATAGCACGTTGACCATCGGGCCGTAAGTGTCCATGCCGCCTGTGGCCCGATAATGATTGCTGGAACCACCCATCACGGCCGAGGCGAAAACGGGCGGGCTATAATTGTTATCATCCGCGTGGATTGTGTTGCGGTAGAAATTGCCGCCAAGTTCAACCCGGAAACCGTTGCCGAAGCCATAACCAACGGAGCCAACGCCCGCATAGGAAGGCCGCGACAGAAACTTACCCGTTGGCCCCTGATAGGTAGGAACCCCAGGATCCTGCACGTCAAAATAATTGTAATTGAACGGATTGGAAATACTCGTACCCGCGCCCAGGCTCACGTACGGGCCGGTGACAGGCTGGGCATAGGCGGCTAACGGCGCAACAAGGCAGGTCGCGGCAGCAAGAACGAAATGTAACTTCATGACAGCCTCCAAATTTAAACAAGAATCAACATACCGTATTGATAATATGGTTCTTGTAACTATCCGCATTGATCCAGGTCATTTTGCGGAAGCCGCGAAAAATTGAGATGCACTGTTGCATATTGGACACAAAGCGTCCGGTGGCGGCGCTTACCTGACTAAACAAAACCCCCGGCAGTCTCCTGCCGGGGTTTTTCGAAAACGCCTCGCTTTAGTTGCGGATTTAGTTGAGGACGATTTCCACGCGGCGGTTCTGCGGCTCGCGCACACCTGGGCCGGTGGGCACCAGCAGGTGGGTTTCGCCAAAGGCGTGGATTTCGATCTCGGAAGCAGGAACGCCGTCCGCGACGAGCTGACCGGCCACCGCTTTCGCACGGCGCAGGGACAGACCCTGGTTGTAGTCCGGGGTGCCGGAGGTGTCGGTATAACCCGAGACATCGAGCGAGGTGGTGGACTGGGTCTTGCTGTCCGAAGCGGCCTGCGAAATGATCTGCGTGGCGCGCGGGGTCAGGTTGTACTTATCCCAGTCGAAGAACACCAAGTAGGTGCGGGCCGGCGCCGGCGCCGGAGCTGCGGCAACCGTGGCCGCAGTCTCCGCAACAGCTGGCGCGGGTGCCGGCGGGTTGCACAACTGATAACGCAGGCCGGCCAGGAAGGTCTGGCTGGACTGCTGGCCAAACTTCACACGCCTGTTCAGGCCCGGTTCCACGATACCACCTGGCAGGTTAAGGTTGAAATTTTCGCTGCCGGTAAGCTGCATGAAGCGATATTCGCCGGTCAGTGCCAGACCAGGAACGAACGGCACATCATAAGCCGCACCGGCGATAACGTCATAGGCAAAGCTGCCCCGCGTGCCGCTTGTGCTGACCTGTCCGGGCAGAATCGTGAAATCCGAGTTGAGTTTGATCCACTGGTATCCGACGCCCGCGCCAATATAAGGGTGCAAGGGGAAGGATACGGGTATGTCATAGAACCCATTCAGCATCGGCCCGTATTTGTTTACCCCGCCCGTCTCGCGCACATGTATCGTGGGGGTTGATACTGTCGAACCGCCGATGCTTTCGGTTAAGCTGAGGTCTAACGCATGGCGCGTATTGCGGATGAAATTGCCATCCAGCTCCACGCGAAAGTTGTTACCGAAACCGTACCCAACCCCGAGATCTCCCGCGTAGGCAGGCCGAAACTGGTTTTTACCGGATATTTTAATGAAGTTAGGGCCGGCCGACTGCGTGAAAGCGGCGTTGGACGGGTCAAGAATGCTTGTGCCAACTCCCAGGCTGACGTACGGGCCTTTTACGGGTTGCGCATGGGCCGTAAGCGGCACCGCCAAGCACGTCGCTGCAGCAAGAATCAAACGGAATTTCAGCACAGCCTCCTATTTTATTGAATACGTAACCTTATGAATGATTGTTACTATCACGGCAATTAAGTGTGTTGATTCAAGTCATCTATTGGTGGAATCTGTTAAAATCCGGAAACACTGTTGCATTTAGGACACGAATTCCGGGCGCCGGGCCGATCTAGCCCCGAAACGCGGCCAGTCCCTGTTTCGCCGTGCCGTCATGGCCGAAATTCTCCGGCGCCAGCCAGGCCGCCATCGCATCGCGCCGGTTGGGCCACTCGGCGGCGGTGATGCTGAACATCGCGGTGTCGCGCTGGCACCCCTTCACCACTTTATGCGCGCGCAACACGCCCTCGGGCGTAAACCCCAGCCGGTGCGCGGCGCGGATGGAAGCGGCGTTGAGCGCGTTGCACTTCCACACCAGCCGCCGGTAGCCCAGCTCGTCCCCGGCGCGTTTGAGCAGCAGATACATCGCCTCGGTCGCCGCGCGGGTGCGCTGCAGGCGCGGTGAGAACCAGATATTGCCCAGCTCGATGGCGGCATGCACCGGCTCGATTTCCATCAGCGAGAGCCAGCCCGACGCCATGCCCGTCGCCACCGGCCGCACCGCCCAGAACATCGGGTCATGCACGGCGGCACTGGCGGCAATCCATTTACCCAGCTCGGCCTTCGTACCGAACGGCCCGTAGCTCATATAGGTGAAACTCTCGTCCGCGCCGCGCATCGCCTCGAAAAGCTCATCCGTATGGCGCCGGTGCAGCGGCTCCAGCGACACATGCACCCCCGCGATCGGCGTGCGCGCGGGCAGGGGGCGCGGCCAGGGGTCGACTTCGGGGCCGAGCGGCAGGTTACCCACGCAGCCGCGCCAGCGTCGCCGTGGTGGAATGTCCCGGCAGCAGTTCGGCCAGCGCCACCGCGCCGCCCCAGCTTTCCACCAGTTCGGCGCCCACCACCGTCTCGCGCGTGTAGTCCGAGCCTTTAATCAGCAAATCCGGCTTGATCAGCTTGATGATCTCGATCGGCGTATCTTCCTCGAACAGGCAGACCAGGTCCACGCTGGCGAGCGACGCCAGCACGGCGGCACGCGCCGCCTCGCCTTGCGCCGGGCGGGTGGGGCCTTTCAGCCGTTGCACCGAGGCATCGGAGTTAATGCCGACGATCAGCCGGTCGCACATGGCGCGGCATTGTTCCAGCAGGTGCACATGGCCGGGGTGCAGCAGGTCAAAGCAGCCGTTGGTGAAGCCCACTTTGTAGCCGCGCGTGCGCCAGCGTTCGGCGGCCTCGGCGGCGGCGGCGGCGGTTACCACTTTGCGTAGGGCGCCGGTGGCGGGGGCGATGGCGGCCAGGATGTCCGCCGGGCGCGTTACCGCGGTGCCAACCTTGCCGACGACGATGCCGCCCGCGATGTTGGCCAGCCGCGCCGCCTCGGGCAGCGGCACGTTCGCCGCCAGTGCCGCCGCCAGGGTCGCCACCACGGTGTCGCCGGCGCCGGAAACGTCAAACACTTCCTTCGCCTCGCCGGGGTAGTGGCGGACTTCCTGGGCCGTAATCAGGCTCATGCCGTCCTCGGCGCGGGTGACCAGCACGGCGCCAAAGTCATGCTCGGCCAGCAGCATCTGCGCGGCGGCGACAAGCCCGGCCTCGGTATCCACCGGCATGCCGGTCGCGTCCGCCAGCTCGCGCCGGTTGGGGGTAATCACGTCCGCACCCTTATATATTCCGTAGTCGCGGCCCTTCGGGTCGACGATCACCTTGCGCCCGAGCTTTTTCGCCCCGGCGATCAACTGCCCGGCCACCTCGGCGCTCAGCACGCCCTTGCGGTAGTCGGAGAGGATGGTGACGGTGGTCGCCGCCATCGCATCCAGGGCGATGCGCACCAGCCGCTCGGCCAGCCGCGCGGGCAGGGCCATGGTCACTTCGCGGTCGGCGCGGATCAAATGCTGGCCTTGGGCGATGTAGCGTGTCTTCAGCGTGGTGGTGCGCCCGCCTTGCACCAGCAGCCAGGGTTCCACGCGCTCCTGCCCGCCGATCAGTCCAGTCAGGTCCGAGCCCGCAATGTCGTCACCCACCACGGAGACAAACGCTGCCGAGGCTCCCAGCGCGATGAGGTTGCGCACCACATTGCCGGCGCCGCCGGGCATTGCCACTTCGCGCGTGACGGTGAGAATGGGCACCGGCGCCTCCGGGCTGACGCGGGTGACCTCGCCGTACACGTAACGGTCGAGCATCACATCGCCCACCACCAGTACGCTGGCGCGCGAGAAGCGTTTCACATAGGCACCCAGATCGGCTGTTGGCTCGGATTTACTCATGACAAACCGCTAACCCGGACGAAGGAGTATGGCAACGCCGTGAAAACGTAGTTATCCTCGATGTGATGACAGATCTCCCGGCTTTTCTCGATTCCACCCGCCCGGACGTGCCCGACCTGGCCGTACCGCGCGGCATCACCCCGTTTTATTTGCCACGCCAGCCGGTGCGCGGGCGGCTGGTCCGCCTCGGGCCGCTCGCCAACACGCTGCTCACCCGCCACGACCACGCGGTACCTGTGCGCACGCTCATGGGCGAGGCGCTGGCCCTGGCGGCGGCACTGGCCAGTGCGTTGAAATTCACAGGTTCCTTCAGCGTGCAGGCCCGGTCGGACGGTCCCGTCTCCCTGCT
Organism: Acetobacteraceae bacterium; assembly: GCA_003164135.1. Lineage (GTDB taxonomy): Bacteria > Pseudomonadota > Alphaproteobacteria > Acetobacterales > Acetobacteraceae > Acidocella. The sequence goes on along the minus strand of PLSD01000057.1, from coordinate 10,294 downwards.
GATCGCCGATTGCACCGATGCCGGCGCGCTGCGCGGCTATGCCCGGGTGGATAAAACCGCCGAACTGCCGCCGGACGCCACCGCCGGGCAGTTGCTGGGCAAGGGCTACCTCGCCTTCACCGTGGACCAGGGGCTGGACCGCGAACCGCAGCAGGGCATCGTCTCGCTGGAGGGCGACTCGCTGGCGGACATGGCCGAGCATTATTTTGACCTCTCCGAACAGTTCCCCTGCAAGGTCTACCTGGCCGCCGCCGAGACACCGGCCGGCTGGCGCGCGGCGGCGCTGGTGGTGGAGCGCATCGCCGGCTCCGGCGGCCTCCCCACGGACGCTTCCGCCGAGGCGCAGGAGGAATCCTGGCGCACCGCCGTCATTCTGGCCGACACGGTCACCCCGGAAGAACTGCTCGACGATTCCCTCCCGCCCGAGCGCCTCCTTTACCGGCTGTTCCACGGCGAGGGCGTGGCGGTTGACCGCCCCCGCCCGCTGCGTTTTGGCTGCCGCTGCTCGCGGGCCAAACTGGGCGGCATACTGGAGGGATTCCCGCAGGACGACCTCGACCATATGGCGGTCGAGGGTGACATCATCATGACCTGCGAATTCTGCAATTACGACTTTCATTTCTCGCGCGAGTCGGTCACCGGCAAGCCTGGAGCAGCCTCATGAAACCCCAGTCGATGAAGCCCCAGCCTCTGAAAACCTGGTATTTTTCACCCTTCGCGTTGCTCGCCTTGGCCGCGTGCAGCTCACCGCCGCCGCCGCTGCAAACCTTCGCGCCGCTGGACTATTCCTACCTGCCGCCGCTGGTGCTGAAAGTCGCCAACCTGAACGTGACGAACAACTATGTACCCACACCCACCCAGGCGAACCTGATCGCCGAGGATCCGGCCTCGCCCATCACCACGCTGCAAGCCATGCTCAACCACCGCATCGTCGCCTCCGGCGCGCCGGGCAGCGCCACGGTGACCATCCAGAACGCCTCCATCGACCTGGTGGGCAACAATCTGGTCGGCAACATGATCGTGGGCGTGCATGTCGCCAGCCAGGACGGTCTTTCCACCGGCGATACCGAGGCGCAGGTTTCCGCCACCCAGACCGCGCCGGACTCGGACGCCTCGCAGAACGCCACGCAGGCCGCGCTGTATGGCCTGACCAAGCAGCTCATGGACGATATGAACGTGCAGTTGCAGTACCAGATGCAGCATAACCTCGGCAGCTGGATCTCCTGGTCCGGTGCGCCGGGCGCGGCACCGCTGGCGGCCGGGCCAACGGGCGCGCCGGGAGCCATCCAGGCCGCGCCGCTCGCGCCGCTGACACCCGCACCGGGCGCCCCGGCCACAGGTGCTGCCCCGCTACCGGGGCCCGCGACGCCGGTGAACACCAACCCGGCTGTGCCCAGCTACCTGCCCGGCGCCGGCCCCGCCGCGCTTGGCCAGGGGGCCCCGCAATGAGCCACCTCATCAAACTCCCCGCCGCCGGCGAGGCCGCGTGGGAGCCGGTACCGGCGGACAAGATCGTCACCGGCCAGCCGCAAACCCGCACCTGGGTGCTTTACGACAACCCGGGTGAAAAACTCTGCGCCGGCGAGTGGGAGGCCACCGTTGGCAAATGGCGCATCGCCTATGCCGAGTGGGAATATGTGCGCATGCTCTCCGGCCACTGCGTGCTCACTGGCGATGACGGCACCACCATCACCGCGGGCCCCGGTGATGCCTTCGTCATCGAGCCCGGCTTCACCGGCACCTGGGAAGTCACCGTGCCGATGCGCAAGCACTGGGTGATCCGCGAATAGGAGCCGCCCCGCGCGCTTGCTTACTTGACGCCGCCCTCGCCCCGGTCTAGACCGCGCCCTTCGTTAAACTCACCTTTTTCCTTCGGACATCATGGCCAATATCGCATCCGCCCAAAAACGCATTCGCCAAACCGTTAAGCGCACCGCGCGCAACAAGGCCCGCAAGTCACGCGTGCATGGCGCCATCCGCAAGGTTGAAGAAGCCGTCGCCGCTGGCAACAAGGAAGTGGCCCTGGCCGCCTTCCGTGCCGCGCAGCCCGAGCTGCAGCGCGCCGTCGGCAAGGGCGTGTTGAAAGCCAACACCGTCTCGCGCAAAATCTCCCGCCTCTCGGCTGCGGTCAAAGCGGTTTCCGCCGCCGCCTGAGCTGAGGCCGGGGTGGTGTAAAGCACCGTCCCATTTTTAAGATGTTGTAATGCCGGTGTAATCTCATTGTCATGAGCTTTACACCGGCATTGTTTTTGTGCCGGAACAATAAGTTCTGATGTTGCAACGTAAACGGCCGGTTAAGAATCTTCGGAATTTAAATCTCATTGATTTTGCAGCTAAAATATGAGGTTTCAGAGGTTTGTCCGGTGGGGCGAAACAATTGAGCGCTTGCGTACCGGGCCTCTTCTGACCTAAGCTCCATCCCTTACAAACGCCGTCACGGTTGTCTTATTTCTGGGAAGATTAAGCTTAATCTATGCTTTTTCACAACCAGAAAGCGATTCGGCGTGGCGGTAACAGGGTTGGAACGGGAAATTCGAATGAGCCTGGAGGTCGGTTCCATGCGTGACGGCGGCGTTGTGCTTAAGTCTTCGTCGCCCCACCAAGGCGAGGCCGGTCTCACGGAGCAGTGGGGCCGCGTGCGCGCCCGCTTGCAGGCTGAGGTTGGGGAGGTCGAGTACCGCACCTGGCTCAAGCAGGTGGCGCTGGCTGGCGTCGATGGCGACGAAGTTACTGTCATCCTGCCCACGCGCTTTCTGCGCGATTGGGTGAAAAAGGAATACGGTGAGCTGATCGCCAGCCTCTGGCAGACCGAAAATCCCGCCATCCGCAGTGTGGACATCCGCGCCCAGCCCGGCCGCGGCACCGCCCCCAACCTCGCCGAGCCGGTCCCCGTGGCCGCCGCCCCGGCGCCCGCCGCTATTCCGCGCGCGGACGTCATCGCCCCGCTCGACCAGCGCTTTACCTTCGACACGTTTGTTGTAGGCAAGCCCAACGAATTCGCTTACGCTTGCGCCCGCCGCGTGGCGGAATCCCCAGCCACCGCAGGGTTCAATCCGCTGTTCCTCTACGGCGGCGTCGGCCTCGGCAAAACGCATCTCATGCACGCCATCGCCTGGGAACTTTCCACCCAGCACAAGGGCGGCGGCCAGGTTTCCGTTGCCTATATGTCGGCGGAAAAATTCATGTACCGCTTCATCAACGCGCTGCGCTCGCAATCCACGCTCGAATTCAAAAACGAGCTGCGCGGCGTCGACGTGCTGATGATCGATGATCTGCAATTCCTCATCGGCAAGGACAACACGCAGGAAGAATTCTTCCACACCTTCAACGCCCTGGTCGACGCCGGCAAGCAGATCGTGGTCTCCGCCGACAAATCACCGTCGGATCTCTCCGGCCTCGACGACCGCCTGCGCACACGTCTAGGTTGTGGCATGGTGGCTGACCTTCACGCCACCACCTTCGAACTTCGCATTTCCATCCTGGAAGCCAAGGCCGAACGCGCCGGCGTCGATGTGCCCGGAAAAGTGCTGGAATTCCTCGCCCGCAAAATCACCTCCAACGTGCGTGAGCTGGAAGGCGCGCTCAACCGCCTCGTCGCCCATGCCAATCTGTTCAACCGGCAGATCACGCTGGAAGCCGCGCATGAAGTGCTGCACGATGTGTTGAAGGCGCATGACCGCAAAGTCTCGATCCAGGAAATCCAGAAAAAAGTCGCGGACCATTACAACATCCGCATCGCGGAAATGTCCTCCGCGCGGCGGGCCCGCAACATCGCCCGCCCGCGCCAGGTGGCCATGTTCCTGGCCAAGCAACTCACCAGCAAAAGCCTGCCGGACATTGGCCGCCACTTCGGCGACCGCGACCACACCACGGTCATGCACGCCGTCTCACGCGTCACCGAGCTGATGAGCCAGGACGCGGCATTCGGCGAGGACGTGGAATTGCTGCGGCGGATGCTGGAGAACTAGAAAGGGGTCACGGCGGCGCCCTGACCCCGATTAGTTAAGCAGAACGCCAAACTCATCCAGCGCGCCGCGCAGCTTCTCCACCAGTGGCGCATTATCCCCGCACAGAATGCGCCACTGCTTATGCGTGGCATCCGTCTCCGCCAGCTCAACATAGCGGTCGTAAAACCCATAGGGCTGCATCTCGCCGGTGGTGTAACCCTTCACCGCGCTCACCGGCAAAATCGCCGCGCGCAGCTTGCCGCCCTCGCTCACGCAAACAAACACCAGCCGCCGCGCGGTATCAAAGGCCAAGCCGATTCCCAGCGGCAAAAAACTCTTGTCCTGCTGGAACGGCATCTGCCGGGCCAGGCGGGCAAGCTCGCGCTCCATCTTACGCTGCTTGGAGCGGCGCGCGAACGCGAGACACCAATTGCCCATCGCCTCCCACGTCTGGGTCGGCAGTACGATAAATGCGCAGATGATTCCGGTTATGATCAAGGCAATAATTAGAACAGTCATGTCGTACCCACCTCATTTTAGAGTAAAAACAACTATAACGCCCCTAAGCACGTTCCCCCCCGCCGCGCTACGCCGGTTTTCCGCCGATCTGGAAGGCAAAATCGGAATACGCGTCCCGCCCCGTCAAACCGCCCGGAAAACAGCAAAAATCCCGCACCTTCCCTATCCCCAAAACCCTTGCTACTTTAAAGGGCGAATCGGTCTAAACAGCCGCCAAAAATCCGATTCACCGTCTGGAAGGGTATCATGAAGTTCAAGGCCGACCGCGCTACGCTGATGAAGTCGCTGGCCCATGTGCAAAACGTGGTCGAAAAGCGGAACACGATTCCCATCCTCGCCAACGTGCTGCTGGCCGTGCGGGACGGCAAACTGACCATTGCCGCGACTGACCTGGAAATCTCCCTGGTCGAGGAGGTTCCCGCCCAGACCACACGCAACGGCGCCATCACCGTGCCCGCCGCCACGCTGTACGAAATCGTGCGCCGCCAGCCGGACAACGCCGAGATCGAGCTGGACCACCCCGGCGGCGATGCCCAACTGGCCCTGCGCGCCGGCCGCTACGCCACCAGCCTGGTCGCCCTCAGCGTCGACGAATTCCCCAAACTGGATGCCGGCAAGCTCAGCCACCACTTCGTGCTCTCCGCCCAGGAGCTGCGCGGCCTGATCGACCGCACCAAATTCGCCATTTCCACCGAGGAAACGCGCTACTACCTCAATGGCATCTTCCTGCACGCGGCTGAAGGCGACTCCGGCCCCGTGCTGCGCACCGTCGCCACGGACGGCCATCGCTTGGCCCGTGTGGAAGAGCCCCTGCCGGAAGGCGCTGCGGGGATGCCCGGCGTCATCATTCCGCGCAAAACCGTCACCGAACTGCGCAAGCTGCTGGATGAAGTCTCCGGCGAGGTCGAAATTGCCCTCTCCGAGACGCGCATCCAGTTCACCATCGGCAACATGCGCCTCACCAGCAAGCTCATCGACGGCACTTTCCCCGACTACGACCGCGTGATTCCGCGCGGCAACGATAAAATCCTGCGCATCGACAAAAAAGATTTTAACGACGCCGTCGGGCGCGTCTCCGCCATCAGCGCGGAAAAGCACCGCCCGGTGAAACTCTCGCTGGCGAAAGACCTGCTGGTCATCTCCGCCGCCAGCGCGGAACAGGGCAGCGCCTCCGAGGAACTCGGCCCCGAACTGGTGGACTACCAGTCCGGCCCGTTGGAAATCGGCTTCCAGGCCCGCTACCTGAGCGACGTCACCGAGCAGATCAAAGGCAAGGTTGAATTCGTCTTCGCCGACGGCGCCGCACCAACTCTGGTGCGCGACCAGGACGACGCCTCCGCCGTCTACGTCCTCATGCCGATGCGGGTCTGATCACGACGCAGTTAACCCGCCTCACGCTTACGGACTTCCGCTCTTATCCCGCGCTGCGCTTTAACCCCGCAGCGCGGATTTGCGTTTTTGCGGGGCCAAACGGCGCCGGTAAAACCAACCTGCTGGAAGCCGCCTCGCTGCTGGTGCCCGGCAGGGGCCTGCGCGGCGCCAAATTCTCCGAACTCGCCCGCCGCGGCCCGGACGCCACCGCCACCTGGGCCGTTGCCGCGCAACTCTCCGGCGCGGAGGGTACATTCGAAATCGGTACCGGCACGGCGGAAAACGCACCCGATCGCCGCGTGTTCATGCTGGACGGCGCCAAGCCCCGCTCGCAATCGGAAGTCGCCGAGCGCCTCGCCGCCGTCTGGCTCACCCCGCAGATGGACCGGCTGTTCACCGACACCACCTCCGGCCGGCGCAAGTTCCTGGACCGCCTGGTCATCGCGCTGGAACCGCACCACGCCCGCGAAATCGCCGCTTTTGAATCCGCCTCCGCCCAGCGCAACCGCCTGCTGGCGGAAAACCCGGACCCCATCTGGCTGGACGGGCTGGAGGATTCCTGCGCCCGCCACGCCGTCGCCGCCACCGCCAGCCGCGCCGCCCTCATCGCCCAACTCAACGCCACCCTGGCCGCCGGTGCCGCCGCGCCGTTCCCGTTGGTGCGCCTCGGCCTTAACTGCGCCATCGCCGAAAAACTGCGCACCGCACCCGCCGTGGAGGTCGAGGACTCCCTGCGCGCCGCCTACAAAGCCGCCCGTTCGCAGGACACAGGGCAGCGCGGCACCTCGCTCGGCCCGCAAAAAACCGACCTGCTGATCACCGACGCCGCTTCCGCCCGCCCCGCCGCGCTGTCCTCCACCGGGCAGCAAAAAGCCATGCTCATTGGCATCGTGCTCGGCCACGCCGCCCTCATCGCCGCCACACGGGGCACCCCGCCGCTGCTGCTGCTCGACGAACCTCTGGTCCACCTCGATGCCGCCCATCGCGCAGCGCTCTTTGCCGCGGTGCAAACCCTCAACCTCGCCGCCTGGATCACCGGCACGGATGCCGAACCCTTCGCCGGCCTGCAAGCCGCCTGTTACAGCATCCATGAAGGCGTTATAGAAACTTTATGAGACTTCTTATCCTTGGCGACCTGCTGGGCCGCGCCGGCCGCGACGCCGCCATCAAAGCCATTCCGGAACTCCGCGCCCAGCTGAAACTCGACTTCGTGGCGGTGAACGCCGAAAACGCCAGCCACGGCTTCGGCCTGGGGCCGGACATGGCCGATGCCCTGTTCAAAGCTGGCGCCGATGTCATCACTCTGGGCAACCACGCCTGGGACCGCCGCGAAATCATCCCCTACATCGCCCAGGAAAAACGCCTGATCCGCCCGCTCAACTACCCGCCCGGCACCCCCGGCCAGGGCTCCGCGCTGGTTACCGTGGCCGACGGCCGCAAGGTGCTGGTCGCCCAGGCCATGGGAAGGTTGTTCATGGACCCGCTCAACTGCCCGTTCATGGCAATGGACGAACTGCTCACCCGCCACCGCCTGGGCAACAGCCTGCACGCCGTCATCCTGGACATCCACGCCGAGGCCACATCAGAGAAAATGGCGTTCGGTCACGCCTTCGACGGACGGGTCTCCGCCGTGGTCGGCACCCACACGCACATCCCCACCGCCGACCACCAGATTTTCCCGCGCGGCACCGCCTATTGCACGGACCTTGGCATGTGCGGCGATTATGATAGCGTGATCGGCATGAGCAAGGACGCCGCCATCGCCCGTTTCATCCGCAAAATGCCCGGTGACCGCCTGACCCCGGCCGAAGGCATCGCCACCGTCTGCGGCGCCTTTATCGAAACCGGGGAAGACGGCCTCGCCCTGCGCATCGAGCCGGTGCGCCTCGGCGGCCGGCTGCGCCCCGCCATGCCGGCGGTTTAACCCATGCGCACCGGCGTTGCCCTGCTTTGCCTGCTGCTCAGCCTCACCGCCTGTGACAGCTCTGGCTCCCACCGCGCCGGCCTCGCAGCGCAAGGCAAAACCGACCCCGCCGCCCCCCGGCAATCCACCCAGCAGATCAGCATCAACGCCCCGCCAGACAAAATCTGGGCGCTGCTGACCAACGTGCAGGCCTGGCCCAGCTGGGACTCCAGCATCCCCAGCACCAGCACCCCGCCCGATGTGCAAGACGGCACCCTGTTTTCCTACAATACCGACGGCATGAGCATCCACGCCGCCATCCGCGAATTTGTCCCGGATACGGCGCTGGCCTGGACCGGCGACGTGCTGAACTACCACGCCATCCAAACCTGGACCCTCGCCCCGCAACCGGACGGCACCACGCTGGTTACCACCAGCGAGTCCGCCGGCGGCTTCATGATCAGTTATTTCTTCTCGCAGCCGGAACTCGACCAATCCATCCACTTCTGGCTGCTCAACCTGAAAACCGCCGCGGAGAAACCGTAAACAAGCACGCGCCCGATCAGACTCCATTAACGCCGGCATGCGAGAACACCTTCCCGCGAGCCAATGAAGGACCCCATGTCGGCACTGATCCTGGAACTCAAACAAGGCGAATCGATAATCCTCAACGGCGCGGTCATCCGGTTCAAAACCCGCACGCGCCTAGAACTTAACACCCAGGCCCGCTTCCTCTTCGGCAAACAAATCATGGCCGCGCAGGACGCAATCATCCCCTCTCAGAAACCTTGTTAACGCGTTCGAAGGGCGCGGCCCTTCGTGGGGGTCCAGGGGGCAAAGCCCCTTGGCCTTACTTACCTCCCCAAAATTCAATCCCCGTCCAGCCGATTGAGGGCTTGGGCCGCGTCGGCGGCGAGGTGGACGTAGCCTTGGGTGGTGGGGTGGATGGTATCTTTGTAATCGGCTGGGTTGAGCACGGCTTGGTAGCTGCCCATTATTGGGTCCGCGGCAAAGTCCACCAGCGCGTCCGCTCCGGCGCGGTTGGCGCGGAGCATGGTGTTCAGGGTCAGGCGCTGGGTTTCATCGTCGCCGGGCGGGGTGCCGAACAGCCGGAGGCCGCCGCGTGGCAGGATGGTGGCGATGATGACTTTGGCTCCGGCGCGGTGGGCGTTCATCACGATCTTGCAAAGGTTATTGTAGATATCGGGTGCTTTTGCCTGGGCCACGAGGTCGTTGCTGCCGAGGTCGAGGAACACCACCCGGCGCGCGTTGCCGTTGAGGAAGCCGCGTTCAAAGAACACGAGGCTGGCCAGCGGGCGCATGGCGGCGGCGCTGATGCCGGCAATGCTGGCGTTGCTCAGCACGTAGGGCCGGTGGAGCAGGGGGAGCATCTGGCGGGGCCAGCTCAGGTTCAACTGGCTGCCGTGGCCTTCGCCGATGCTGTCACCAACAATATCGATGGTATCGCGCAGTTGCGGCGTCAGGCCAAAGGCGCGGTACGACGCCGCATTGGCGCGGGCCTGTTCGGCGGGGGTGAGCGCGCGGCTGTAGATCAGCAGTTCCGCGAGGTCGATATAGCCGAAGCTGGGCAAAAACTCCGAGCCGCCGATCATTCCGCCCGCCACGCGGGGGTTGAAATGCACCGGCGTCTGGGCGCGGAAATTATCCATCCATAGCGAGGTGCCGTCGCCGCCGGAAACATAGCCGGTGACAAACGGCGTTGCGGGCGCACGTGGCGAGGGCTTGGTGTTCAGCGCATGCAGCGCCACCAGGTCGTCAGCGGTGATCGTAACATAATAGGCTGAAGAGCTGCCGTAGCCCCAGCCGGTCGAATACTTCGCCGGCGGGTGCGCGTCCTCCAGAACGGAAATACTGGCGTTTTCCTCGAACCAGGCGCGGAATTCCACCACCGCCACCTGCGAGCTTGCCGTCAGCCCCCTCCAGGCGAGGCTTTTCGGCAGGATCATATTTTTAGCGATGCCCTGCATGGTCGAGCCGTCCAGCGCGATGCCGAGCCCGCTCCCCATGCTCACCCGCGGGGAAATATCCGGGCGGTTGGCCGGGTTGGGCTGGGTGGCGTCGTTATGTCCGCACTGGTCGTACAGGGTTTCCACCTGCACATAATCCGCCCCGTGCATGGCAGCCCGCAGCGCGCCCAGATCCAGCGCGCCCCGGTCCAGCGCGCCGCTTGGCAGGGCGAAAATATCCGCCGCCGCCTGGGTTTGTGGATTCACCACGCGCAGCAGCGGCCCGGTGTAGGCGGCGCGCAGTTTCCCGGTGCCGTAACACGCGGCGGGCAGGTCCCCACCGATCGCATCCACCGGATACGGCGAGGGCAGGGGGAACACCTGCCAGCCGCCGGGTGTGTTCTGGAATACCTGTTGCCCCGCCACCCAGAAATCGCCGGGCAGATAACCGGCGGCGGCGTTGTCACCGGGGCCGGGCGGGCGTTGCGTTACCGGCGCGGCGGCGGCCAGCCCTGGCAGCAGCACGGCCACGCCAACCAGTAACCGCCGCAACCTGTCAAAGCGTATCCCTCCGGCAGCGGCCGCCT
>PLSD01000123.1 GCA_003164135.1 Acetobacteraceae bacterium | reverse complement strand
AAGGTATTATCGAGCAACATGGAATGGCCTGGGGAGACGTAGAGGGCGCGCGCGGGCAGGTTTTTACCGAGTGCTTCGGCCGCGATTCGCACGGGAATCCGGTCCTGGTTGTTTTGCACGAACCGCGCGCTGAAACTCTGCCGGCCGATCCATTTGATCGGCTGATAGCCGTTAAATCGGGTAATGACCGGATCGCCAATGTTCAGTGCCTCAATCGCGATTTCGCCGGCGGGGGTAAGAATTTTGGTGCCGCGCAGGTAGCAGATGACAACCTGGGTCGCACCATCGGCCAGGATGGAAACGCCGAATGAACCAGTGCTGTACGGCCCCGTGATGTCAAGTGTTTCGGTTGTCGCGCCATTGGAGAGTTCCAGCCCGGCGCCGGAGACATAGGTGTACGATGTTTCGGCAAAACCTTTGAGGTCGATCGTGTCACCCTGGACGAAGCCGTTGATTGCCTGGCCGCCGGCGATGTTATTGCCATCACCGGCAAGCAGCCAGGAGGAGCCGGAGTCAAAATTGACCGTGGTGAAGCCGGAAAAGCTCGAACCCATATCGAGCGTGCCGAAGCTGCCCGCGGTGCCGGCGGCCAACTCGATGATACCACTGCCGGCTATGTCTGTGACGTTGCCATTGAAGACGGCGCCAGGATCGACGATCAGGTCGCCCACGGCCAGCGAGAAAACGACCGCGCCACCCACAGCGCCGGTGGCGCCGCTGATGGTGCCTGCATTTGTGACGGTCGCGGCACCCAGCATGTCGATGCCATAGAGAGTGCCGGTTATCGTTGCGCCGGCAAGATTGGTGATATCCCCGGCGGCGAGCACGCTGATACCGGTGCCGTCCGATGCGGCGATGAGTCCCGCGTTGGTGACGACGCCGGGGCCGACGATGTCAACGCCGAAGGAGGAGCCGTTTATCGCGGAAGCCACGGAATTGGTGACGAAAGCGGTGCCGGTGATGGAGATGCCAGACCCGTCGGAGGCGGAAATTTTTCCGGCGTTAAGAACCGTGCCGCCGGCATTGATGTCTACTCCAAACGAATTTCCTGTGATCGTGGCTGCATTGGAGACTGTGCCGTAACCGCCGATATAGGCGGCGCCGCCCTTGGAGCTTGATATGATTCCGTAATTCATTACGGTACCGGCGGATTTGAAAAAATCCAGGCCAAATGAGGCGCCGGTGATGACGCCGTTGAGGGAGTTGCTTACAATCCCGACTCCTGATGTGTAGATGCCAATACCGTTTGAGGCGGAGATGCCGCCGAGATTATTAACCGTGCCGGCGCCGGTGATGTCCAGTCCGAAGGAAGAGCCGCTGAACAGTGCGTTGGCATAATTGTCGATAATGCCGACGCCTTTTACATAGGCGCCGGTGATTGATCCGGCTATAACGCCGGAATTATAAATATTTCCGGCGCCACCGATATAGACACCCTCAACAGAGCCGGTGATTGCCGCTAATGTTGTGTTTGTAACAAATCCAACCCCGTCTACCATGACGCCGTTACCGCCGGACGCGTTGATACTCCCGGCATTTAGAACGGTGCCGCCGTTGGTGAGTTGCACACCGTAGAGCGTGCCGCTGATCGTGGAACCAGCCAAATTCGTATAACTGCCGGTAGTGAGAACGGGAGGTTTAACGGGCATGTGGAAGCTTCCCTATTTTTTCAGATTGGTTGGGACAGAAACTTAATATGTGCAGATTAGCAGCTTATCCCACATGAGTAATGATACTTCTCAGAACATTAATAATGCTTAATAACCAAGTAAGTAAGCTGCGGTCAGCCCCGCGTGGCGCGCCAGGAGGGAGGTTCGGCATGACTTCGGCATGACGAGGTGGGGTGGGCTTGGGTTAGGCCGCGGGATCAGGCGGCGGGTTGGGTTTGGCGGTCGCGGCCGATGAGGGCGAGGCCTTCGGCGACGGAGACGAATTCGCCGCCAGCGGAGAGGCGGGAGGCGCCGAAACGGTCTGAGAAGATGGCGCGGACGGCGGGGACGAAGGAGGTGCCGCCGGTGAGGAAGACGCGGTCTATGTCCTGGGGGCGCAGGTTGGCGCTGGTTAAGGTGGCGTCTACGGTTTCGGCGAGTTGGGCGAGGTCCGGGGCGATCCAGGATTCGAAGTCGGCGCGCGTGATTTCACGGTCGACGCGGAAATTGTCGTGGTGGAATTGCAGGCGGGCGGTGGGGGCGTGGGAAAGCTCCGCCTTGAGTGCGCTGACGGTCTGGTAGAGTTGATAACCGGCTTCCTCGGTGATGAGGCCGATGAGGTTGCGCAGGCGGGTGGGGTCGGCGGTTGCGCGGGCGACGGCTTCAATGTCGCGCAGCATTTTTGGTGTGCGCATGAGGGAAAGCCGGTGCCAGCGGGCGAAGCCGGTAAAATATTCGATGGGTACGGGCATGTCCGAGCCCATGACGCGGTAGGTGTCGCCCTTGCCGAGCAGCGGGGAGACGGCGTGGTCGATGATGCGGTAGTCAAAACTGTCGCCCGCAATGCCAGCACCGCCGTGGGCAAGGGAGACGACGCGCTCGCCGGGGGTGAAGCGGAGGATGGAGAAATCGCTGGTGCCGCCGCCAAAGTCGCCGACCAGGACGGTGGCGGGCTGGTGCAGGGTGCGGGTGAAGCGGTAGCCGGCGGCTTCGGGTTCCAGGGCGACGCCGATGTGCGGGTGGCCGGCGGCGGCGTAGGCGGCGCGCAGGCGGGCCTCGCCGAAGTCATCATCAGCGAAGGCGCCGGCGAAGCGGACGGGGCGGCCGGCGGTGATGTGGGCGCCGTTATGCGCGGTGCCGAGCAAGGCTTGCAGGAAGAGCGAGATCATTTGCTCCAGGGTGTAGATGCGGCCGAAAATGTTGGTCTGGGTGAAGCTGCGCTGGGCGAGGTAGGTTTTCATCGACATGATGAGACGGCTGTCCGCCGGGTCGTTGAGATAGGCCTCGATGGCGCTTGGGCCGGCGGCGTGGTGGAGGTGACTGCGGCCTCGGGACTCTTCCTTCCAGAAGCAGAGCACGGTGCGGAAGACGTCAACCTCGGCGGCACCCATGGCGAAGCGGGCGGTCTCGATGCGGCCGTCGGGGGTCAGCACCGCGACCACGCTGTTGGTGGTGCCGAAATCGATGCCGATCAGCCTGGTCATGTAGCCGCGCCTTTGAGAAAGTGGAGGGCGCTTTTGGTGCAAATGGCGGGGTGACGCAAGGCGGGGGCGGGGCTAGCCGGTTGTGCCAGCCTGCGCTGGCATGACGGTTAAAAACTGCGGGTGATGAGGGCCGTGGCTTGGGTGAGGGCGTTGGCGAGGGCGGCGGCTTGCGCGGCGGCTTGCGCGGCGGGAGTGTTGCCGGTGAGTGGGGCGGTGCCGGTGATGAGGGTTTGCGCCAGCGGGAGTGCCTTGGTGGTGAGGCCGGCGGCGGGTTTGATGATGACCAGAGTGAGCACGGCGATGGCCTGGGCGTGCCCGGGGTCGGCGAGGAATTGGGTGAGTTCGCCCTCGACGATGAGCGTGGGGGTGAGGCGGCTGCCGGGGGTGATGACGGCGGCAAAGGCGCCGCTGGCTTGGGTCCAGTTGATGAGGGATTGGGTGACGGCGTCAGCGGGTTGGACGGCCCAGTTGTTGTAATAATCGATGGTGAGGCTGCCGCCGGGCGCCAGGGATTGCAGGCCTTGCTGGTCCAGGCCGGGGGCGGCGGTAATGGGGCGGACCATGAGAATGGGGCCGGAGGGGTTGGCGGGGTTTTGCGCCGGGGGTTGCGGGGCGAGCGGCCAGTTGGTGCGGGCGATGTATTTTGGCGCGGGCAGCAGCGAGGTGCAGGCCGATAGGGCGAAAGGTGCCAGGAGGATGAGGCGGCGGTTCATTTGGTGGCTCCGTCGGGCGGGGGTGGCGCGCTGAGAATGACCTGGGAGGGGTTGCGGGACAGCTCGGAGGAGAGCTCGCGCAGGTTTGCGGTGGTGGTTTTCATGTCCTGCAGCATGGGCAGGAGCTGGGCTTGCAGGTCTGCTGTCGTCTCATTGGCCTGGTTGATGGTGGCTTGCGAGGAGGCGACCAGAGCGGGGAGCTGGGCGCTGATTTTGGCGAGCTGCGCGGTGGTCTTGTTGAGCTGGGCGAGGATTTGCACCGTTTGCGGGCCGGAGGCGAGGTTGCGGATGGAGGCCGTAGTGGCCGGCAGATCCGTGGCATTCAACGTGGTGTTGAGGTTGGTCAGCAGGGTGTTGGCGGCGGCGACGGCCTGGTGGGCGTCGCCGGTGGTGACCTCGTTGGTGAGGGTGGTGATGAGTGTGCTGAACTGGGTGACGATTTTACCGAGGTCGACTTTGGAGAGCGAGGACATGACCTGTTCTGCTGCGTCCTGAATCTGGGTGAGCGTGCTGGGCATGGAGGGGATAAAGGTGGAATCGGGCGCCCAGGGGATGGAGGCGATGGGGTATTGCTGCGGGCTGACGTAGCTGAGTTCCAGATAGGCGAGGCCGGTGATGCCCTGGGGTTCGATTTGCACGCGCAGGCCGTGCGCGATGGCGTTGGGGATGTTGGTGGTGCGGCCGAGCTTTTTGGGGTCGATGGTGAAGCGCACGACGACCTGCCGGTAGACTTTTTGATTCTGGGCGCCGTCCGGGGGCGGGTATTCGGCGGCAACGAGGCCGATGTCAGTGATTTTGCCGATGGTGACGCCGCGGAATTTGACGGCGGTGCCGATGTCGAGGCCCTGCACGGATTCCTGGAAATAGGTCTCGTAAGGCGTGCCGGGGTGCAGGACCGCGCCGCTGAGGAAAAAGAGGAGCGCCAGCAAGGCGATGGCTCCAGCGAAGACGAACATGCCAACTCTCAGGGCGGCGGTCATGAAGAATGCCCTCCGCTCTGAGACTCTGTTTGGCGCACGGACGCCTCCCCGGCCCCGCGCGCACGACCGCCGGACCTCATTTTGAAAAAGTCAAAATTTCGGTCCTCTGGTCTGAGCGCGTGGCTGCGGGGGGTCATTGCGGCGTCTCCCGGTTGAAGAAGGCTTTTACCATGGGGTCGGTGGCGTTGGCTTTTAAATCGGCCGGCGGCCCGAGGGCGATGAGGCCCTCGGCTTTGGCGTCCAGCATGGCGCAGCGGTCGGCGATGGCGAGGATGGAGGGCAGCTCGTGCGTGACGACGACGAAGGTGGCGCCGAGGGCGTCGCGCAGTTCGAGGATCAGGCGGTCGAGGCCGGCGGAGGTGATGGGGTCTAGCCCGGCGGAGGGTTCGTCGAGCAGGAGGATGGGCGGGTCCAGCGCCAGGGCGCGGGCGATGGCGGCGCGCTTGACCATGCCGCCCGAGACTTCGGCGGGCAGGAGGTCCACGGCGCCGGCGAGGCCGACCAGGGCCAGTTTGATGCGGGCGATCTCGTTGCGGGCGGCAGCGGGGAGGTCGGTGAAGACGGCGAGCGCGAGGGCAACGTTCTCCAGCAGGGTCATGGAGCCGAACAAGGCGCCGGACTGGAACATGACGCCGATGGTTTTGCGCACGGCCTCGACGTCGTCGGTGACCGAGTGGCCGGCGACGGTGATGTGGCCGGAGGTGGGGCGGAGCAGGCCGATAATCTGCTTGAGGAGGGTGGATTTGCCGCAGCCGGAGCCGCCGAGAATGACGAAGACTTCGCCAGGCTCGATGTCGAAGCTGACGTTTTTGAAGATGGTGCGGGGGCCGAAGGTTTGGCTGACGTCCCGGATGGAGATGATAGGGGGCATTTAGAGGCCCAGCCGGTAGGACATGACGGCGAACAAGCCGTCGAGCAGGACGGTGGCGACAATACCGCCGACGACCGCGGCGGTGGCGGCCTCGCCCACGGCGCGGGGGCCGTTGCCGGCGGTGAGGCCGGCGCGGCAGCCGATGAGGGCGACGGCGGCGGCGAAGATCATGCCTTTGAACAGGCCGAGGAGAAAATCCTGCGGGCCGGTGGAGGCGGTGATCTGGGCGACGATGGCCGAGGCCGGGAAGCCGAAGAACATGAGGACGGAGCCCATGCCGAGCAGGCCGGAGACATCCATGGCGACGATGAGGGCGGGCATGACCAGCATGGCGGCGGCCATGCGGGGGAGAACCAGCATGGTGGGAGGGTCGATGCCCATGGTGGTCAGGGCGGCGATTTCCTCGTTGACCTGCATGGTGCCGAGCTCGGCGGCGAAGGCGGAACCGGTGCGGCCCGCCAGGATGACGGCGACCAGCAGCGGGCCGAGTTCGCGGAACAGCGAGATGGCGACGAGGTTGGCGACGTAAAGATCGGCGCCGAACTGGCGCATGGGGATGGCGGACTGGAAAGCCAGAATCATGCCGATGAGGAAGCCGAGCATGAGGACCAGCGGCAGGGCTTGCAGCCCGGCGCGGTCAGCGATGCGGAAGAAGTCGGCACCGCGCAGGAAGCGGAGTTTTCGCGGCAGGCCGATGAGGGCGAGGACGGTGGCGCCGAAAAATTCGATGCGGATTTTGGCGCCGGCGAGCAGGGGTGGGGCGGATTCCGGCGTGGGTTTTGGCGCGGGCGTGCCGGGGGGCGGCAGGGCGGTGCGGAGTTGGGTGAGCAAGGCCGTGGCGCGGGGGGTGGCGCCGGTGAGGGTGACGGGGCCGCCATGGGCGGTTTCCATGGCGAGGATGAGGGCGGCGCCGGAGGTGTCCAGCACCGTGACGGCGGTGAGGTCCAGCGTGAGGGGGGTACCATGGGCTTTGCTGGCGGCGGTGATGGCTTGCGGCCAGAGCTTGCCCAGGCCGAGCGCGGTGAGCGGGCCGGTGAGCGCGATGCTTTGTTCGCCAGTGGTGAGACTGGCGCTCATGGGTGGTCGCTCATGGGTGGTGGAGGAGCTGGAGGGTGCCGTCGTGGATCATGGTTAGGGATACATATAGGACGATTGCGATGCCAACCCAGGCCATCCAGGGGAAACGCTGTAATAATTGCGCGACCAGGGTGGCGGCGAAGCCCATGAGGCCGACGGAGACCACCAGGCCGGCCGCCAGGACGTAAGGATGGGCGTGGGCGGCGCCTGCGACGGCGAGGACATTGTCGAGCGACATGGAGACGTCAGCCACGATGATGCGCCAGATCGCGGCGCGCAGGCGGGATGCTGGTTTGGTGGTGTGGGTTTGCTCCGGCTTGTGCAGTTCGCGCGCGGATTTCCAGACCACCCAGAGGAGCAGGATGCCGCCGGCCAAAGTGAGGCCGAGGATGTGCAGCATTTTGAGCGCGAACAAAGCAAAGGCGATGCGGACGATGGTGGCGCCGGCGATGCCGTACCAGATGGCGCGGCGGCGTTGCTCAGGGGGGAGGCCGTTGACGGCGAGGCCGATGACCACCGCATTGTCGCCGGCCAGGACGAGGTCGATGAGCAGGACTTGCAGGAGGATGACGAGGAGGGGGAGTAAGGTGGCGAGGTCCATGCGGGGGAGGTGACTTGCGCCTGTGTGACTTGTCAATGCGGGGGCGGAAGGTTAGGCGGAGCCTTGAGATTTTACTAGAGGAGTTAGCCATGATCCCCCGTTATAGCCGCCCGCAGGCCGCCGCCATTTGGACGCAAGAAAACAAGTACAAGATCTGGTTCGAGATCGAGGCGCTGGCGTGCGAGGGGATGGCCGAGGTGGGGTTGATCCCGCGCGAGGCGGCGATGGTGATCCGTGCCAAGGGCGGGGCCAAGCTGGCGGTGATCGATGCCGTGGATGTGGAGCGGATTGATGAGATTGAGCGCGAGACGCGCCATGATGTGATCGCGTTTTTGACCTGGCTGGCGGAGAGCGTGGGGCCGGAGAGCCGGTTTGTGCATCAGGGGCTGACGTCTTCCGACGTGCTGGATACGTGTTTTGCGGTGCAGTTGACGCAAGCGGCGGATTTGCTGCTGGCGGATATCGATGACGTGCTGGCGGCGCTGCGCAAGCGGGCCGAGGAGCATAAATATACGCTGACCATTGGCCGCAGTCACGGGATTCATGCCGAGCCGACGAGTTTTGGGCTGAAGCTGGCGGGGCATTATGCGGAGTTTGCGCGTAACCGCGAGCGGCTGGTGGCGGCGCGGGCGGAGATTGCGACCTGTGCGATTTCCGGCGCGGTGGGGACGTTTGCGCATGTGGACCCGCGGGTTGAGGAATATGTGGCGGCGAAATTGGGGCTGGCGGTGGAGCCGGTTTCGACGCAGGTGATCCCGCGCGACCGGCATGCGGCGTTTTTTGCAGCGCTGGGGGTGATTGCCTGCGGGATTGAGCGGCTGGCGACGGAGGTGCGGCATTTGCAGCGCTCCGAAGTGCGCGAGGCCGAGGAGTTTTTCCATGCGGGGCAGAAGGGGTCTTCGGCGATGCCGCATAAGCGCAATCCGGTGCTCTCGGAGAATTTGTGCGGGCTGGCGCGGCTGGTGCGCGCGGCGGTGGTGCCGGCGATGGAGAATGTGGCGCTGTGGCATGAGCGCGATATCAGCCACTCTTCGGTCGAGCGCGGGATTGGGCCGGATACGACGGTGACGCTGGATTTTGCGCTGAGCCGGTTGGCGGGAATGATGGATAAGTTGACGATCTACCCGGAGCGGATGCGCGAGAACATGGATAGCCTGGGCGGGGTGGTGCATTCCGGGGAGGTGCTGCTGGCGCTGACGAAGGCGGGGATTTTGCGCGAGGATGCGTATAAGATCGTGCAGCGCAATGCGATGGCGACGTGGACCAAATTGGGCCAGCCGGGGGCGGTGGATTTTAAGACGAATTTGCTGGCGGATGAAGAAGTGGCGGGGCGGGTGAGTGCTGCGCAGATTGATGCGGCGATGGCCTCCGAGATGCATCTGGGGCAGGTGGATGTGATATTTAAGCGCGTGTTTGGCTAGGGTTTTAGCGCGTGTGTTCCATTGTTTTGCGGATTGGGGCGGACGGCGTGTTTATTGGCGCCAATCGCGATGAGATGGTGGAGCGCGCGTGGGATGCGCCGGGGGAGTTCTGGCCGGGGGTGATTGCCGGGCGGGACAGGCTGGCGGGCGGAACTTGGCTGGGGATGAACCGGCATGGCGTGGTGGCGGCGGTGTTGAACCGGACGGGGACGCTAGGGCCGGCGGCGGGGAAACGCAGCCGGGGGGAGTTGCCGGTGATGGCGCTGGCGGCGGATTCGGCCGAGGCGGCGGCTGGGGTCTTGGCCGGGCTGGATGCGAGGGTGTACCGGCCGTTTAATCTGGTGGTGGCGGATGCTTCTGGGGCTTGGCTGTTGCGTGGGCTGGGCGAGGGGAAGTTGGATGTGGTGCGGCTGGGTGACGGGGTGACGATGATTACCTCGGGTGAGCCCAATGATATGGCGCATCCACGGATTGCCCGGCATCTGCCACGGTTTGAGGCGGCGGCGTTTGCGGACTGGGGGGCGTTGCTGGCGGATGCTTCCGGGGCGTGGGAGACGGCGCTGAATATTCCAGAGAAGGATGGGTTTGGGACGGTTTGTTCGTCGTTGATCGCCCTGCCCTGCCCACCGGGTGAGCCGGAATGGTGGTTTGCGGCGGGGCGGCCGGATGTGGTGGGGTTTGTTGCCGTGACGGTGTAATATGAGCGGACATTGGGGGGCTAAAAATGATAAAAATTCTGTTGCTGTTGGTGTTTGTGCTGGTGCTGGCGGTGCCGTTTTATAATCATGCGGCGCCGGTGTTGTTTGGGTTTCCGTTTTTCTACTGGTATCAGATTGCCATGGTGCCGGTGGCCTCGTTGCTGATTTATATTGTCTACCGGGTTGAGCATGGGGGAGAGAAGTAATGCTTTATCCTGCTGCAACCTTAGTGTTTTTGGCGTTGATCGCGGTGGTGATCGTGCTGGGGTTTACCGCCGCGCGGTGGAATGCTGGGAATATGGAACATATCGAGGAGTGGGGGCTGGGCGGGCGGCGCTTTGGTACCTGGGTTTCGTGGTTTCTGATCGGCGGGGACGCGTATACGGCGTATACGTTCATTGCGATTCCGGCGTTGATGTTCGGCGCCGGGGCGGTGGGGTTTTTCGCCATGCCGTATACCGTGCTGATTTATCCGATTTTGTATGTGGTGTTTCCGAAACTTTGGAAGGTTGCGCATAAATACGGGTATATTACCGGGCCGGAGTTTGTGCGCGGGCGGTATGGCAATAAGCATCTGGCGCTGGCGATTGGGCTGACGGGGATTTTTGCGACCATGCCGTATATCGCGCTGCAGTTGATCGGCATGCAGACGGTGATCGGCGCGTTGGGGATTCCTGGGCATGGGCCGTTGATTTTGGCTTTTGCCGTGCTGGCGGCGTTTACCTATACCTCCGGGTTGCGGGCGCCGGCGATGATTGCGATTGTGAAGGATCTGCTGATTTATCTGACGGTGATTGTCGCGGTGATTGTGATACCGGCGGAACTTGGTGGATTTGGGGTGATATTTGCCAAGATTGCGCCCGCGAAATTGCTGCTGGCAGCACCGCCCGCGGGGAGTGCGGGGGCTTATAGCGGGTATGCGACGCTGGCGCTGGGGTCGGCGATGGCGCTATTTTTGTATCCGCATACCACGACGGGAATATTGAGTGCCTCGGGGCCGCAGGTGATCCGGCGCAATGCGGTGCTGCTGCCGGCGTATTCGATTATGCTCGGGCTGCTGGCGCTGGTGGGGTATATGGCGGTGGCGGCGGGGGTGAAGGATATGCCGCAATATGCCGCCGGGTTTAAGCAATATGGCACGAGCTTCGCGGTGCCCGCACTGGTGTTGCAGTCTTTCCCTGGCTGGTTTGCGGGCGTGGCGTTTGGGGCGATTGCGATTGGCGCGCTGGTGCCGGCCGCGATTATGGCGATTGCGTCGGCGAATATTTTTACCCGCGATATTTATTCGCAGTTTGTGCGCGGGAGCGTGGCGAGCGGGGAGGCGAAGGTTGCGAAACGCTTCTCGCTGGTGATGGTGGCGGGGGCGCTGGTGTTTATTCTGGTGATCCCGACGACCTATGCGGTGCAGTTGCAGTTGCTGGGGGGCATGTGGATTATCCAGACGTTTCCGGCGATCGTGTTCTCGGTGTTCACGCGGTTTTTTAACGGCTGGGCGTTGCTGGCAGGCTGGGCGGTGGGGATTGTGAGTGCGACCTGGCTGGTGGCGCTGAACCATTTCGCGGGGTCGATCTGGGCGTTTCATGTGCTGGGCTTTACGCTGCCCAGTTATATCGCGCTGGCGACGGTGGTGTTGAATGCGCTGGTGGCGGCGGTGTTGAGCCTGCCGCTGAATGCATTTGCCTCGGACCGCGCCGGGGATGAGACCCGCGCGGAGGACTACATTTAGAAAATTTTGTTGATGAGGTCGTCACCGATGCCAAAACCGGCGCCGGTGACGATGGCGCGGCCGAAGCCGGAGTTCATCAGGCCGCCGAGGATGCCGCCCATGCCGCTGTTTTGCTGCGGGTAGCCGCCGTAATTGGGCTGCGGGTTGCCCCACGGCATTTGCTGCGATACCAGCTGGGGGACGAGGGCCGGCGGTGGCGCGGCCGGGGCCAGAGCTTGGGCCTCTACAAAATTATGCAGCGACTGAAGCAGGTTGGAGACCTGGTTTTGTTCCGCCTGGATGGCGAGCGCGATGCTTTTGAGGTCGAGAAACCACTCCCGCGCGTCCGGGTTGCCTGCCTGGACGGCGGTTTGCAGCTTCTGCGCCAGTTCCTTCAGCTCGGCGACAGTCTGTTGCGCCTGCGCTTGCAACTGGCTGTAATTGCTGTCGATTGTCTGGATGTCCATGATGCGGCTCCTTCGTTGGAGCAACTATAGAACGTTCCGGTGCCAATTCCGAGGGGTATTGCAACCCCCGGTATGATTTTTCCGGTAAACTTATACGGAGCGGCGAGTTTCATGGTAGGCGGCGCAGGCCTCGCCGAAAGCGTTGAACAGGCGCTTGCGGTCGGGGAAATGCGTGACCTCCCATTCCGGGTGCCATTGCACGGCCAGCGCGAAGTTTTTTGCACCCTCGACGCGCACGGCCTCGATGGTGCCGTCGGGCGCCGTGGCCTCGACCACGAGGCCGGACGCGAGCTGGTCGATGGCCTGGCCGTGCAGGGAGTTGACCTGGATGGTTTGCGTACCGGAGATGCGGGCGAGTTCGCCGGTGAGCGAGACCTCGTGCTTGACGGCGAAGCGTTGCTCGCCCTCCCCTGCCCTGTGGTCCATGCGGCCGGGTTGAAGGTGGACCTCCTGGAACAAGGTGCCGCCGAGGGCGACGTTGAGTTCCTGCATGCCGCGGCAGATGCACAGCACGGGGATGCCGCGTTCCAGCGCCGCGAGGATGAGCGGGATGGTGGTGGCGTCGCGCTCGGGGTCGTGGGCGTCCGGCGTGGCGTCAAAATCCGCGCCGTAGCGCATGGGGGCGACGTTGGAGGGGCTGCCGTTGAACATGATGCCGTCGACGCGGTCCAGCAGGCCGAGCATCAGCTCGCCCTCGGGCGGGATGAGGATGGGGATGCCTTCGGACGCGGCGATTAGCGCGGCACCATAGCGCGCCGGGGTGGCGTGCTGGATGTAGCCGGAAATGAATTTGGTGCAGGCCGGGATGCCGATGATGTTCTTAGTCATATTACTAACTCTCCGTTGGAGAGAAACTTAAACTGGGGCGCAGGGTGGCGGCAAGCACCACAGCCCCCGCGCATAGCAGCATCGCGGCGGCCATTGGTCTGGCGGTGCCGTCGGCCAGCACGCCCATGAGCAGGCCGGTGATGGCGCCGCCGGTGAATTGCATGGTGCCGAGCAGGGCGGAAGCACTGCCAGCATGGGCCTGGTGGCGCGAGAGGGCGCCGACCATGGAGCAGGGCAGCAGCAGGCCGACGCCGGCTTCGGACAAGGTAAGCATGCCGGCTATGGGGAACGGGCCATGCGGGAAAAACGCCATGACCGCGAGGCCGATGGAGGCGATAAGCAGGATGCCGGCGGCGATGGTGATGACGCGCGCGATGCCGAAGCGCATAACCAGTGGTGGGTTGAACTGGTTGAAGCCGATGTAGGCGAAGGAGTTGACGCCGAAAAAAGCCGCGTAGTCCGTGGTGCTCCAGCCATATGCGTTGATGAAAATCTGCGGTGAGGCGGCGAGATAGCCGAACAGCGCGGCGGAGGTGAAGGCGCCGACGCAGGCGTGGCTGAGGAAGGCGCGCTCGCGGAAAATGGCGGCGTAGCGGAGCAGCACGGGGATGAAGCCGATGCGGGTGCGCCGCGCGATGGGAAGGGTGTCGGGCAGCAGGAACCAGATGGCCGCGGTGGCGATGACGCCGTAGAGCGTGCAGACGGCGAAAATGACCCGCCAGCTGGCGAATATCACGCAGACTGAGCCGAGCATGGGGGCGGCGATGGGGGCGACGCCCATGACAAGCATGAGTTTGGAAAACAGTTTCGCGGCGGCGGGGCCATCGGCCAGGTCGCGCACCATGGCGCGCGGGATGACGGTGCCGGCGGAGGCGCCAAGTGCGGTGAGGAAACGGAACACGATGAAGGAGTCGACGTTCCAGCTCAACCAACAGCCGGTGCTGGCAATGGTGTAGATGATGAGGCCGGCGAGCAGAGGCTTGCGGCGGCCGATGCGGTCAGAGAGCGCGCCTTGGGTCATCTGGCCGATGGCGAGGCCGATGAAATAGGCGGCCAGCGAGTATTGCGGGGCCGCCGGATTGTGCAGATCCCGCGCGATGGCCGGGAAGGCCGGCAGGTACATATCCGTGGACATGGGACCGACCGCGATGAGAAAGCCCAGGAGAATCGGTAGGTTTTTGCTGACGGGCCGGGCCATGCGCAGCGTTTAAGCACGCCGCCAGGGAGAGAGAACCCCGGAATATGCAACCGAGACCTGAATTGGCGCTTCCCAGTTTAAATTTGCGGGGCTTTGTTGTAGGCCAGCAGCCATGACACGCACATCTGAACTGAGCAGAAAGACTTCCGAAACCGATATTCAGGTCCGCCTGAACCTTGATGGCACCGGCAAGACCGAGATCGCCACCGGGGTGGGGTTTTTTGACCATATGCTAAACGCCTTCGGCCGGCATGGGTTGTTCGACCTGAGCATCCAGGCGGTGGGCGATTTGCATATCGACGCGCACCACACGGTTGAGGATGTGGGCATTTTGCTGGGGCAGACGTTTAGCTCCGCATTGGATGTGAAACGCGGCATCAGCCGCTTTGGCCAGGCTACCGTACCGATGGACGAGGCGCTGGTGGAGGCGGTGGTGGATCTTTCCGGGCGGCCGTTTGTGGCCTGGGGGGTGAGCTTTGAGCGGCCGATGCTGGGCAGCATGGACACGCAGCTGATCGAGGAGTTTTTCCGCGCGCTGGCGGGGAACGGCTTGTTCAACCTGCATGTGCGCCAACTGGCCGGGACGAATGCGCATCACGTCGCGGAAGCCACGTTCAAGGCCGTGGCGCGGGCGCTGAAGATGGCCGTGGCGATGGAACCGCGCGCGGCGGGGCAGATACCCTCGACCAAGGGCGTGATCTAAGTGGTTTTGTTTTGGCGCGGCCGATTCACGCGGCGGCTCGCGTGCCAAGCAGGCTCGCTCTCCTCTGCGATCGGACGCGCATGCTCGTCGCGGTTATAGACTACAACAGCGGGAACCTGGCTTCCGCGGCGCGGGGACTCGTGCTGGCGGCGGAACAGCGCGGCATAAGCGTGGATGTGCGTATTACCGCCGACCCGGATGTGGTGGCGCGGGCGGATAGGATTGTATTGCCGGGCCAGGGCGCGTTTGCCGATTGCGCCGCCGGGCTGGCCGCGGTGGACGGGTTGGAGCAGGCCATGTTCGCACGGGTGGATGCGGGGGCGCCCTTTTTAGGGATTTGCGTGGGTATGCAGTTGATGGCCGAGCGCGGGCTGGAGCATGGGGTGACGCCGGGGTTCGGTTGGGTGCAAGGCGAGATAAGGCCCCTGCCCGCGACAAACCTGCGCATGCCGCATATGGGTTGGAACGAACTGCTGTTCGAACCCGGCTCGCACCCGCTGCTGGATGGGTTGCTGCCGGGGGACCATGCGTATTTCGTGCATTCCTACGCGCTGGCCGGGGGCGATCCGGGGCAGATTATCGCCACGACCGATTACGGCGGGCCGGTGGTGGCGATGGTGGCGCATGGCAACCGTGCCGGGACGCAGTTCCATGCCGAGAAAAGCCAGCAGGTGGGCTTGCAGATTCTCGGCAATTTCCTGGAATGGACGCCTTAGAGCGACAACGTCACAGTAGGTGACTTGATTACCTGGGCCGCACGCGCGAATAGGCAGCGGTGAAACATGATATGCCCCCGCCGGTCACCTTGATGGCCGAACGCCTGGAACGCTTTGAGGATGAGGCGGACGTGCACGCGCTCGCCGAAGCGACAATCGCGGCAATTCTGAACGGGGGCGGGTTTGGCTGGGTGAAACCGCCGAAGGCCAGCGTGGTGGAACAATATTTTAAGGGCGTGGCGCTGGTGCCGGAGCGCGAGTTGATCGTGGGCCGGATGGACGGCGTGATCTATGGCGCGATCCAACTGGTGCGGCCTTCGCGCAATAACGAGGCGCAGGCGTTTTCCGCGACGCTGATGCACCACTTCGTCGCGCCCTATGCGCGCGGGCATGGGTTGGCGCGGCTGATGCTGCTGTGCGCCGAGGACCATGCGCGCAACCTGGGGTATCAGGTGTTGAACCTGGACGTGCGCGCGACACAGGAAGGCGCGATCTCGCTGTATGAGGCGTCCGGGTTTACGCGCTGGGGTACGCATCCGGCCTATGCGCGGGTGAAGGGCGCCACGGTGGCGGGACATTTTTACTACAAGACACTGACCAAATGAGACTGGCCAAATGAGACTGACATTATACCCGGCGATCGACCTGAAGGACGGCGCCTGCGTGCGGTTGCAGCGCGGCGAGATGGATCAGGCGACGGTGTATGGGCAGGACCCTGGGGCGCAGGCAGCGGCCTGGGCGGCGGCGGGGTTTGGTTGGATTCATGTGGTGGATTTGAATGGAGCGTTTGCCGGGCGGCCGGTGAATGGCGCGGCGGTGCGGGCGATTCTGGCCAGCGTGAAGGTGCCGGTGCAGTTGGGTGGCGGAATCCGTGATCTGGCGGGGATTGAGAGCTGGCTGGCCGCCGGGGTGAACCGGGTGATTCTGGGCAGTGCCGCGGCGAAGAATCCGGCGCTGGTGTTCGAGGCGTGCGCTAAATTTCCAGGGCGGATTGTGGTGGGCATTGATGCCAAGGCCGGGATGGTGGCGACCGAGGGCTGGGCCGAGACGTCTACCTTGAAGGCGACGGATTTGGCGGTGCGGTTGCAGGATGCGGGAATTGCCGGGATTATTTACACGGATATCGCGCGCGACGGGATGAAGACCGGGTTGAACCTGGAGGAGACCGCGGCGCTGGCAGATGCGGTAAATGTGCCGGTGATTGCCTCGGGCGGAGTCGCCGGAGTCGCGGATATTGTGGCGTTAAAGGCGGCGGCGCGGCAGAGCCCGAATTTGAACGGCGCGATTCTGGGGCGCGCACTTTATGACGGCAGCCTGAAGCCTGCCGAGGCGCTGGCCGCATGCTGAAACTGCGAGTGATCCCCTGCCTGGACGTGAAGGACGGGCGCGTGGTGAAGGGGGTAAACTTTGTCTCCCTGCGCGATGCCGGGGACCCAGTGGAACAGGCCGTGGTGTATGACGCCGCCGGGGCAGATGAGCTGACGTTTTTGGACATTACCGCCAGCTCCGACAACCGGGATACGATCCTCGACGTGGTTTCGCGTACTGCCGAGCGGGTGTTTTTGCCGCTCACCGTGGGCGGGGGGATAAGGAGCACCGGCGATATGCGCAAGCTGCTGCTGGCGGGCGCGGACAAGTGCAGCATTAACTCGGCGGCGATCAGCCGGCCGGAGCTGGTGGCCGAGGCGGCGCGGAAATTCGGCAGCCAGTGCGTGGTGGTGGCGATTGATGCGCGCCAGTCCGGCCCTGACAAATGGGAGGTGTTCTCGCACGGCGGGCGGACCAATACCGGGCTGGATGTAATCGAATGGGCGAAACAGATGGAAAGCCTGGGGGCGGGGGAGATTCTGCTGACCTCGATGGACCGCGACGGGACCGGCAAGGGGTTTGACCTGGCGTTGCTGCGGCGGATTTGCGCGGCGGTGCGGCTGCCGGTGATCGCCTCGGGCGGGGTGGGCACGTTGCAGCATTTCGTGGAAGGCGCGCAGGCCGGGGCGACCGGGCTGCTGGCGGCCAGCGTGTTTCATTTTGGCCAGTTCACAATTGCCCAGGTTAAGGAAGCTTTAACGCAGGCGCGCTTGCCGGTGCGCCTGCCGCGCGCGATACTCGCGAATTAAGAGGAGTCGCAACAACCGCCGATGGCCAAGAAAATCGCCAAATCCACCACTGCCGCGCCGAAGAAGAAGGAAGTTGCGCGCGCAAGCACCGCGACCATACCGCCGCCGCTGAACGCGCCGGACGCGCGGGTGCTCGACCGGTTGTGGGCGACCGTGCTCTCGCGCAAGGATGCGAGTCCGTCGGAGAGCCATTCGGCACGGCTGCTGGCGCGCGGGACCGCGAAAATTGCGCAGAAATTTGGCGAGGAAGCGGTGGAATGCGTGATCGAGGCGGTGACGGGGCATAAGCCCTCGTTGATCGCCGAGAGTGCGGACGTGCTGTATCATTTGCTGGTGCTGTGGGTGGATGCGGGGCTGCGGCCCGAGCATATATGGGCGGAATTGAGCCGCCGCGAGGGCCTGAGCGGCATTGCGGAGAAAGCGGCGCGTAAGCCCCTGGCGCTGGACGGGCTGCCCACGAGAAAAATTCCTTAAATTTCAGGGTGTCTGGCGGAGATCCGGTTGGACATGACAGCCGGTATGTGATGCTATCACGGTAACGTTACCAGTATGGGGTGGTATGGCTTACGATAGCATGAATGTGTTTGCCCGGGTTCTGCGCGGCGAGATCCCGTGCGAAAAACTTTATGAGGATGAATTCGCGCTGGCGTTCCCCGACATCAGGCCAGCAGCGCCTTGCCATGTGCTGGTGATCCCCAAGGGGGCGTACATCTCCATCGCGGATTTTGGCGCCAAGGCTAGTGCTGCGGAGATTACAGGGTTTTTCCGCGCCGTGTCGCTGGTGGCTAAGCGGTTGGGGGTGGAGGAGGCCGGTTACCGGTTGATCTCCAATGCCGGGCCGGACAGCCACCAGGAAGTGCCGCATTTTCATGTGCATATTCTGGCTGGGCGCAAGCTCGGCCGCCTGCTGGGCGCCGAATGAAAGGTGATGGCACCGAACCAAAGGGCTCCGCAGTGGAAGTGCTGCGGGCGTTTTTTGTGCTGGGGCTGACCTCGTTTGGCGGCCCGGTGGCGCATTTTGGCTATTTTCGCAAGGAATTCGTGGAAAAGCGCGGCTGGCTGAGCGCTGATGACTACGCGGGGCTGCTGGCGCTGTGCCAGTTTTTGCCCGGCCCTGCCTCCAGCCAGACAGGGTTCTGCATTGGGTTGCGCCGGGCTGGATGGCGCGGCGGCTTAGCGGCCTGGGTGGGGTTCACCCTGCCCTCGGCGTTGCTGATGCTGGCGCTGGCGCATTGGATCGTGCCGTTCCAAAGCGTGGCAATGGCGCGCGGGGCGCTGCATGGCTTGCAGTTGGCGGCGGTGGCCGTGGTGGCGCAGGCGGTGTGGGTGATGGCGCGCAGCCTGTGCCCGGATACGCCGCGCCGGGCTTTGGCCCTGCTGGCGGCGGCGATTTTGGGGCTGCAACCCGATACTTTCGGGCAAATTCTGGTGCTGGTGATCGGCGCCGTGATCGGGCGGCTGGCGCTGAGCCAGGGCGGGCCGGCGAAACCGGCACCTTCGGTGGCGGGCATATCCGTGGCGACGAATCGCATAGCGTTTGCATGCATGACAATGTTTTTATTGCTCCTGGTGCTGGCGTTTCTGGGGCCTGACGGGGGCGCGCTGGGATTGTTCGGGGCGTTCTACCGCGCCGGGGCGCTGGTGTTCGGCGGCGGGCATGTGGTGCTGCCGCTGCTGCGCGACGCCGTGGTGGTGCCGGGATGGATTTCGCCGCAACTGTTCCTGGCTGGGTATGGCGCGGCGCAGGCCGTACCGGGACCGCTGTTCACCGTGGCGGCGTTTTTGGGCGCGGTGGCCGGCAGCGGACCCGGTGGCGCGTGGGGGGCGGCGATTGCCACCGTGGCGATTTTTCTGCCCGGCCTGCTGGTGGTGGCGGCGACCCAGCCCTATTGGCAGATTTTACGGACCCGCCCTAACCTGGAAGCCGTGATGATGGGCGTGAATGCCGCCGTGGTCGGGTTGCTGGGGGCGGCGTTTATCAACCTGTTGACGCTGAGCACGGTGCAGAACTTTTGGGATTTGCCTATTGCCGGAGCGGCGCTGCTGCTGCTGACGGCTGGACATGCGAGGCCGATACTGGTGGTGCTGTTTTGCGCCGCCGCTGGGGCGGTACTTTAAAAAATCTGTTTCAAAACTAGACGCTGAACTGGATGACTTCGCGGACTAGGGGGTAGATCTCATTGGCCCAGCGCTTGCCTGAGAAAACACCGTAATGGCCGACGCCGGTTTGCACGTGGTGGCGCTTGAGTAACGGGCGCAGGTTGGAACAAAGGTCCAGCGCGGCGGAGGTCTGGCCGAGGCCGCAAATGTCGTCGCGCTCACCTTCCACTGTGAAGACAAAGGTTTTTTTGATGGTTTCGGGTTTGACCAGACGGCCTTTGTATTTCAGTTCGCCCTTGGGCAACTGGTGCTCCATGAAAATGCGTTGCACGGTTTCCAGGTAGAATTCCGCCGGGAGGTCCATGACCGCGAGGTATTCGTCGTAGAATTCGCGGTGGACGGTGGCTGCTGCGTTGTCTTCCGTGGCGAGTGAGCGGAACTGGCGGATATGGGCGCCGAGATGTTTGTCCAGGTTCATCGAGACGAAAGCGGTGAGCTGCATGAAGCCGGGGTAGACGCGCCGGCCGGCGCCACGGAAGCGCCAGGGCACGACGCCGATCATCTTTTTCTCGAACCAGGAAATATCCTTGGTTTTGGCAAGAAGATTGACGCGCGTCGGGTTACGGCGCGTGTCGATCGGGCCGGCCATGAGGGTCATGCTGCGGGGGGTGGCGGGGTTGTGGTCCTCGGCCATGACGGAGACCGCGGTGAGCACCGCGACCGTGGGCTGACAGACGCCGACGACGTGGCTGCGGGGCCCGAGGTATTCGAGGAATTTGATGACATGCTCGACGTATTCGTCGAAGCCGAAGGTGCCGGCCTCGACTGGAATATCGCGCGCGTTGTGCCAGTCCGTGATGTAGACGTCGTGATCCTGCAGCAGTACCTCAGCCGTGTTGCGCAGCAGGGTCGCGAAATGGCCGGAAAGCGGGGCAACCAGAAGGACTTTCGGCTGTTTGCGGCCGGAATCCTTTTTAAAATGCACCAGACTTGCGAAAGGCGTGGTATAAACCACCTCGTCTTCAACCTTAACGACACTATTGCCGATGGTGACATCGTTGATGGCGTAGTCAGGACGTTTGTGCGTGGTGCCGGAATAGCCAAAAACATCAAGTGCCGCCGTGATATGCCGCAGCCCGATGCCGTAGGGCGCGCTAGGCGTGACTGTACGCAGCAGCGCACTGCTGGTGCGCGCGAACATGCGGAACGGGTCCATGATATCGGCTTGCGCCTGATACATCTGGTAGATCATCATTTAATCCTAAACCGAAAGAAGATATCGGTATGCTTCAGAAAACATGCAAGTGCGGCATTGTGCGGTTGAATCGGCTTTGATAATCATGTGTCTATTTTAGTGAAAAGGAAAGGGTGATCATGACCGAGGCGACCCTGCTGATCAGTAGCAAGAATTATTCCTCGTGGTCGCTGCGGGGGTATCTCCTCGCCAAGCTCTCGGGAATTGATTTTAACGAAGAACGCGTCTCGCCTGATGATCCGCGTGCCAAGGAAGAGTTGCTGATGCGCACTTCCTCGATTTTGGTGCCCTGCCTGATCCATGGCGAAGTCACCGTTTGGGATACGCTGGCGATTGCCGAGTATCTGAACGAAAATTTCCCCGATGCGCAGATGCTGCCGGCGGAGAAAGTGGCGCGGGCACGCTGCCGCTCGATTTCCGGGGAAATGCACTCGGGTTTCGCGGCGTTGCGCTCCTCGCTGCCGATGAACCTGCGCTTCCGCAAGCCCGGGTTTACTGTTTGGTCCTCGGCGCAGGCCGATATTGACCGGATCACCGGCATCTGGCGCGACTGCCTGACGACCTGGAAAGGCCCGTTCCTGTTTGGGCGCCGGCCAACCATCGCGGATGCAATGTATGCCCCGGTGGTGACGCGGTTTTTGAGCTACGACGTGTCGGTGGGGCCGGTTTGCCAGGACTACTGCGACACCATCATGAAATGGGCGCCGATGAAGGAGTGGGTCGCCGATTCGCGCGAGGAGCCGCAGGAAATCATCGAACTCGATCTGGATTTCTGAGGTTTCCTCTGGGGTTTCCACGGAGATTGCTACAAAAGGGCCGGTTGCACCGGCCCTTTTTGCTAGGTGGACGTGCCGGGCCATGGGATGGCTGCGGGCACCGGACAGGGGCCGATGACATCGACGGTGCCGAAATCCGCCGGTGAGGTAATTTCCAGGTATTCCATGTCCGGCGAATAATCGAACAGGTAGTGCGTGATGCCGGGCTGCTGGTGGACGCAATCGCCGGCTTCGACGAGGTGCTCCTGGTCGCCGTACATGAAGCGGGCCCAGCCTTTGGTCATGATGACGATGTGGAAATCGGCGATGTGCTGGTGCCAGCCGGTGCCGTGTTCGGGCGGGTGCGCCGGGTTGGCTTTGACCAGTTGGGCAATGACGCGGTGGCCGGTGGCGGCGGCGACGCCAAGGTCGCGATAGAGAAAGAAGTCCCGCAAGCCGTCGGTACGCCAGGGCGTGTCGGCAGGTTTGTTATGGGAGAACAGATTCACGGCCGGCTGATCGAGCATGGGCACCTCCTCCATGATGGAATGAAGGCTTATTCTGGCACAGAACCTGGGTTTGGGCGAGAAAATTTTGCGGTGCAGCAATTTTATGCAGCCCGCTGGCGGCTAAGATTCCTGGGCCAGCGCCGCCGTGAAAATGTGTTCATCGGCGATTTCAATACATTGCGGGGAAATCAAATGGATTACCCCCTGGCGCTGG
This sequence comes from Acetobacteraceae bacterium, assembly GCA_003164135.1. GTDB lineage: Bacteria > Pseudomonadota > Alphaproteobacteria > Acetobacterales > Acetobacteraceae > Acidocella. Next base: position 70,702 of record PLSD01000123.1, on the reverse strand, counting down.
AGCTGGTGCAGGTTTCGGCTGACGGTTTCGACCGCCAGGCCGGTATAGTCGGCGATGTCTGCCCGGCTCATGGGCAAGTGGATCTGCCGCGCCGCCTGCGCCTGCGGTTCATTGTGCAGTCTCACGAGGTTGAGCAGCATGAGCAGCCGCTTCTGCGCGCTTTGCTGCGAGAGGGCGATGGCGTGCTGCTGCGCCAGACGTAGCTCGTGACAGGTCTTTGCGAGAAACTGCAATTGCAGGTCAGGTTCCGTGCGCAATAACGCTTCCAGTGCGGAGACGTGGAACTGAAAGGCCACGACCGGGGTGATGGCTTTGACCGTGTTTGTGTACCGGCCATTTTCCATGAAACCGAGCAGATCGTTGGCAAAGAAAAAGCCCTGAATGATCTCTTTGCCTTCCGGCAGAAAACTGTAGGATTTTGCCACGCCGGACGCGATGTTGAAGATGAAGGTGGCTTGATCGTCCTCATTGCATATGAGCTCACCGGCATTGAAGTGCCGCAGCGAGGCAATGAGGGCCAGCTTATGCCGGTCTTCCACGCTCAGGAACGGCTGGGATAGGCCGAACTTATCCGCACGCAGCGGCACGCTGCTGATATTTGGTCCGCCGCTGGGAATGTTGCGCAATATGCTCATGCTATAGGCGATATTATATATATATCATTTAAGCGCAAACGCCCGCTACTCATCTTTTTCGCGGCGGACCAGGACCTCGCGCTTGCCGACATGGTTGGCTTGGCTGACGACGCCGTCTTTCTCCATTTGCTCGATGAGCTTGGCGGCACGGTTGTAGCCGATTTGCAGGTGGCGCTGGATGAAGGAGGTACTGGCCTTGCCCTCGCGCGCGACCAGGGAGACGGCTTGGTCATATAGCGCGTTTTCGCCCGTGGTGTTGCCGCCGGTGGCGCCGCCGGAAGCGCTGCCGCCGTCGTCCTCCATGGGTTCGGTGACTTCATCCAGATAGGCGGGTTCGCCCTGCTCGCGCAGGAAGGCGACCACGGCTTCGACTTCCTGGTCCGATACGAAGGGGCCATGCACGCGGGTGATGCGGCCGCCGCCTTGCATGTAGAGCAGGTCGCCTTGGCCGAGGAGCTGTTCGGCCCCCTGCTCGCCCAAAATGGTGCGGCTGTCGAACTTGGAGATGACCTGGAAGCTGATGCGGGTGGGGAAGTTGGCTTTGATGGTGCCGGTGATGACGTCCACCGAGGGGCGCTGGGTGGCCATGATGACGTGGATGCCGGCGGCGCGGGCCATCTGGGCGAGGCGCTGCACGGCGATTTCGATTTCCTTGCCCGCGACCATCATGAGGTCGGCCATTTCGTCGATGAAGACGACGATGAAGGGGAGAGGTTCGAGGGCGAGCGGCTGGTCCTCGAAGACAGGCTTGCCGGTTTCGGAGTCGAAACCGGTTTGCACGCGGCGGGTGACGACTTCGCCACGCGAGCGGGCTTCGTCCACACGCTCATTGTAGCCGGCGATGTTGCGCACGGCGAGCTGGCTCATGGAGCGGTAGCGGCGTTCCATTTCGCGCACCACCCATTTGAGCGCGGCGACGGCTTTGGCGGGTTCGGTGACGACCGGGGCCATGAGATGCGGGATGCCGTCGTAGACGGAGAGTTCCAGCATTTTTGGGTCGATGAGGATGAGGCGGCACTGCTCCGGCGAGAGGCGGAACAGCAAACTCATAATCATGGCGTTGACGCCGACGGATTTACCCGAGCCGGTGGTACCGGCGATGAGCAGATGCGGCATGCGGGCGAGGTCGGCGACAATGGGGGCGCCGGAAATGTCCTTGCCCAGGGCGATGGAGAGTTTGCCGGACTGATTGTCCCACATTTCCGAGCCCAGGAGCTCGGAGAGGTAGACGGTCTCGCGCTTGGCGTTGGGGACCTCGATGCCGATGACGTTGCGGCCCGAGACGGTGGCGATGCGCACGGCGACGACGGAGAGCGAGCGGGCGATGTCGTCAGCCAGGCCGATGACGCGCGAGGAGCGGATGCCGGGGGCGGGCTCCAGCTCGTAGAGGGTGACCACCGGGCCGGGGCGGATTTCGACGATTTTGCCCTGCACGCCGTAGTCCTGCAGCACGGTTTCCAGCAGGCGGGCGTTGGATTCCAGCGACTCGGCGCTGGGGCCGGTGGAGGCACGCGGCGGGGCGGGGCGCAGCAGGTCCAGCGGCGGGAAGTTCCAGCCTGCTTCCAGCAAGGGCAGGCGCTCCTGCTTGGCTGGGGCTTTTTTAGCCGGGGCGGCGGCTTTGATGACCGGCTTGGCGCGCAGCGGTAGGAAGGGGATCGGCGACTCGTCATCCATCTCGTCCGGCGGCGCGGGTTGCGCGCGGGGCTCAATGACGGCGCCGCCCCAGGAACGGGCGGGAGCGGGAGGCGTACCGGCGAATAGCGGGGTGATCCAGGAGGTAACGGCTTCGGCGCCGCGGCGGCTCTGCGCGACGGAGACGGCGGCGGCACGGGCGGCCTTGGCTCCGCCGGAGCGCCATTCGCCGGGGGTGAAGCCCAGCGCATAGCCAAAGGCGGACATGGCGAGGATGAGAATGAGCAGCATCATGATGCCGCTGCCGACGCGGCCGAGCACGGAGGCACCGGCGGCGAAAAAGGCGCTGGAGAGGATGCCGCCTGCGGTGCCGCCTATGCCCGCAGGCACGGGCCAGGAAACCGGCGGGCCGGGGATGATGGCGAGGCCGAGGGCCAAGGCGGTGGCGACCAGCGGCATGGCGAGGCCGCCCATGACGATTCGCAGCTTGAGGTGCCCGACGGCGCCGCGCGTGCCGAGCCTGTAGCTCCAGGCCAACAGCACCAGCGAGGGAATAAACCCGGCGATGCCAAAGCCTTGCAGCGTGAGGTCCGCGAAGGTGGCGCCAAAGGGGCCGGCGAGGTTGCCGGTGCGGGCTGCGGTTGCGGTGTCAAACGATGGGTCCGCCGGGCTGTAGGACACCAGGGCGAGCAGCAGGGTTAACCCGGCCAGGGCGCAGGCAACAGCCAGCAGTTCCGCCATGCGCCGGCGCAACTGCGCCCGCAGCGTTGGGGATATGAAACGCCGTGCCTCGAAATTCACCGCCATGTATTCACTATACCGGGGAGGCGCCTGATTTTCAAAGTGTTTCTGTTTTCATGGCGTGGTGCGCAAAAACAGAAACAGCGCCTTGCGGCGCTGTTTCCTTGGAAGTGGTTCCGATTGGGGCGGATTAGTCGCCCATCACCGGGATCTTCTGGCCGTCCGCGTAGATCGCGTAGGCTTCTTCGCCATGGATCGCGTCGTCGCCGATCAGCAGGGTTTCGTCATCGAAGCGCAGCGACACGAAGAGGCCGATGAGCTTGAGCAGGATGAAAGTGCCGACCACGTTGAAGACGATGATGAAAGCGGCGCCGTAGAGCTGCAGGATCACCTGGTGGAAGTTGCCATACCACCAGCCGGTAACGCTGATAGCGTCGTTCTTGGTGCCGTACCATTCGATCATCTTGGGGTCCGCGAGGATACCGGTGCCGATACCACCGACCAGGGCGGCGACGCCATGGGTGTGGATGACGCCGAGCACGTCGTCGACCTTACGCATCAGCTTGGTCTTGCCGAGCCAGTTCCAGGTCATCCAGGGCAGGGTCGCCGCGACGACGCCGAGGATGATGGCGCTGGTGCCGTTGATGTAACCAGCCGCCGGGGTGATGGCGACCAGACCGCAGATCATGCCGTTGACCGCACCGAGGATGGAGGGCTTGCCGTAGGCCAGCACGTCCAGCGCAACCCAGGTGAGCAGGGCGGCGGCGGTGGCGGTATGGGTGTTCAGCACGCCCACGCCGGCATCGGCGTTGGCAGTGAACGGGTCACCGCCGTTGAAGCCAGACCAGCCGAGCCAGAGCAGGCCAGCGCCCGCCATGGTGATGAGCAGGTTGTTGGGCTGGAAGTTTTCGCGGTCACGCGCCATACGCGGCCCGATGACAGCGGCGGCGGTGAACCCGGAGAACGCGGCCGCCAAGTGAATGACGTAACCACCGGAGTAGTCGATCACGCCCATGGAGCCGAGCCAGCCGCCGCCCCACAGGGAGTAGGCGCCGACGGAATAGATGAAGGTTGTCCACAGCGGCACGAAGATCATCCAGGCTTTGAAAGAGACGCGCCCTAGGATCGCGCCGAGCAGAATGATCGGGGTGATCGCGGCGAACACGAACTGGAAGTAGACCATTGTGGCCATGCCGTAGCCCAGTGCGGGCATGGCGCCGGCGGCCGAGGGAATGATGGCTTCCCGCTCCATGTTGTACGCCGAGGTGGTGGGGCTTGGATGGCCGATCCACGCGCCAGAGCCAAGGAAGCCGGGAACATTAAACCATGGTTTGCCGAAGGACATATTATACGCCCATAGCACCCAGACCATGAGAACGGCCGAAAAGGCGTAAAATACCATGAAAGCGGAGTTAACCGCCCATTTTTTCTTGACAGCACCGCCATACAGCAAAGCCAGTCCCGGAATGCTCATGATCCCGACGAACGTCGCGGCGGTCAACTGCCAGGCGTTATCGCCTGTATCGAGCCAGTTCCCCGGCAGTGCTTGAACAATTGTCATTCTCTCGTCTCCATAACATCCCAGCCGTGTGTGTGTTGCACCAAGATGCCTCGCGGTTTCACGGCCACGTCGCATCGCGAGATGTCTTGCAGCTTCCGTGCCAACACCTTGCGCAAACTTTAAGCGCGGGGTTAGCCGGTTACAGCTTGTCCACTAAAACGGAACTGCACAAATTAAAGGCGATTTTATGGGCAATGCGTGGGCAGTTCAGTCCGCCAGGTAAAACCGCCGGGGTGCTTGGCGGTGCGGGCCGAGTCTGCCAGATTGGCGGCATGACATTCAGCCATGACATTGCGATCATCGGGGCCGGGCCGGTCGGCGGGGCTTTGGCCTGCGCCCTGGCCGCGCAGGGTAAGAGCGTGCTGCTGGTGGACCGGGCCGCGCTGCCGCCGATGGAGCACCCGGATTTCGATGGGCGGGCCTATGCCATTGCGGCGGGGTGCAAGCGGCTGCTGGATATGGCCGGGTTTTGGGAGGCGCTGCCTTTTGCCCCCTGCCCTATTGTTAAGATCGACGTGACGGATGGAAAGGTCGGGCGCCCGGCCTCGCCGCTGCGGCTGCATTTTGATGCGGGCGCGGTGGGGGATAGCGCGTTCGGCTGGATCATCGAGGCGCGGAGCCTGCGCATTGCGATTAACCGGCGGCTGCATGATGCGGCGGGGGTGACGCTGCGCGCGCCGGCGGAGGCGAAGGTGACGCGTGATGCCGATGGCGTGCGCGTGGTGGTGGGCGATGAGGTGTTCACCGCCGGGCTGGTGGTGGCGGCGGACGGCCGTGGCTCGCAACTGCGCGGGCAGGCTGGGATACCGGTGACGCGGCTGCAGTATGGACAATCCGCCGTGGTGTGCGCCATTGCGCATGAGAAGCCGCATGAGGGCGTGGCGCTGGAGCATTTCCTGCCCGGCGGGCCGTTCGCGCAGCTGCCGATGACCGGGACCGCGGAGCACCCTCACCTCTCGGCGATTGTGTTCACCGACCGGCATGAGATCGTGAAGCGGCTGGCGGCCCTGGATGACGTGCGGTTTCTGAGCGAGGTGCGCAAGCGGCTGGGGGATCACCTGGGGACAGCGGAACTGGTGGGGCGGCGGTGGACGTATCCGCTCTCGGCGATGTACGCGGCGCGGTATTATGACACGCGCCTCGCGCTGATCGGCGATGCCGCGCATGGGGTGCATCCGATTGCGGGCCAGGGGCTGAACCTGGGGTTTTTGGACGCGCTGGCGCTGGTGGAACTACTGGCGGGTGTGGAGGATTGCGGCGTGCCGGAGGTGCTGGCCGCGTATCAGGCAGCGCGGCGGCCGGCGAATATGTTGATGCTGGTGGCGACCGATGCGCTGGACCGGCTGTTTTCCACCAACAACCCGCTGCTGCGGCTGGCGCGGGATGTGGGGCTGGCGGCGGTGGAGCGGATGCCGCGGCTGAAGCGGCGGTTTATGCTGACGGCGATGGGGCGTTAAGGTTTGCCGCCCGTAGAGTCCGGCTGGGACATAAACGGGCGGGCGCTGCGGTGGTGCCTGACGGCAATACTGGCGGTTTGCGCGGCGGTGGCGCTGTACGATCTGGTGAGAATCGGCTGGCTTGGCCCGGACGCACATGAGGATTTTTTCGGCATCTGGTCGTTTGCGCGGTTCTCCGTGCTGCATCCGGGGAGCGGGATTTATGATTTCCCACGGTTGCAGGTGTTTCAGGAGGCGGTGGCGCCGGATTTTACCGGATTTTACCCCTGCCCTTATCCACCGGATTTTCTGGCGGCCATTGTGTGGCTGGGGCATTTGCCCATTGGGCCGGCCAAAGCCTTGTGGACCGTGGCCGGGCTGGCGCTGCTGACTGGCTCCGGCTGGCTGATGTTTCAACCGCCGTTCCGCCGGTTCGCGCTGCTGGCGATGGTGCTGGCCCCGGCCTCGCTGATGAATGCCGCAATTGGGGAAACCGCGTTTTTTGGCACGGCGCTGCTGGTGGCGGGGTTCGCCTGGGTGCCGACGAGCCCGGTGCTGGCGGGCGTCGCCTTTGGACTGTTGACGCTGAAGCCGCAGTTGGGCGTGCTGGTGCCCGTTGCCTTACTGGCGCGCGGGGACTGGCGGGTGATTGTGGCCACTGTGTTGACCGCGCTGGCGATGGTGGGGGTCTCGTTGCTGGTGTTTCCGCCGGAGATGTGGGCGGCGTGGTGGCGGGTGCTGCCGCTATACCAGCACGTGACGCAAGGGAACGCGGCGTTGATGGCGGCCATCGACGCTGGGGCGTTGGACCTGCATGTGCCGGCGGGGATTGCCTTGGCGGCGCAGGGTATGGGCGGTTTGGGGATCGCGCTTGTGGTGTGGTTTTGCTTCCGCCGGGCTGACTACCGATTGGCGGTGGCTGCGTTGCTGGCGGGGACCGCGCTCGCGGCGCCGCATGACTATGTTTATGATACGGTGTTTGTGGTGGTGGCGCTGTTGCTGACCGGAGTGTGGATGGCCGGGCGGGGGATGCGCCTGACTACGCCGGTGCTGGCACTGTACTTGACGGCGTATCTGTTTCCCTTCGAGGTCACGCGCAACGCCGCTGCGTGCTTTGTTTATATTGTGCTGGAGGCGCTGGTGTTTTGCAGCATCGCGTGGCTGGCACTGGGTGGGGCTAAGACAGGCTCGACGCGATTACCTTGAAAATCTGCGCCGGCAAGGTGCCGCCGAGCATTTTGTTGGTGGGGGAGTTGTCGTCGTTGCCGAGCCAGACGGCGATGATGTCGCCGTTGGCGTAGCCTATGAACCAAGCGTCGCGGTAGTCCTGCGTGGTGCCGGTTTTGCCAGCGGTGTATTCTGTTGGGATGAAGGCGGCTTTGCCGGTGCCGCCGGTGACGACGGCACGCATCATGGACGCGATGGCCTGGGCTTGGTTGGGGCTGACGACAGGGACCGGGCCGGGGTTTGATACGGGTGTGCCGTTGATGGCGGAGACACCGTAGGGGATGACGCGGTTGCCGCCGTTGAAGAAGGTGGCGTAGGCGCCAGCGAGTTGCATGACGCCGACGGCGCCGGTACCGAGCGCCATGGTGGCGTCGTCTGGGAAATTATCGTTGAGGCCTAGGTCGTGTGCCAATGCGATGACGCGGCGGGCGCCGCCGGCGCGGAGCAGAATACGAATGGCGCAGGTATTCATGGAATCGGCCAGTGCCTCGGTCATGGAGACGTTGCCGCGGTAGTTGGCCTCATAGTCGTGCGGGTGATAGCCGCGGAAATAGAGAGGGCCGTCGAACACGGTGTCAGATGGGGACATGCCGGCGCGCAGGCCGGCGAGCCAGACGATGGGTTTGATGGCCGAGCCGGTCTGGCGGCGGGCGAGGGTGGCGCGGTTGTAGCCCTCGCGGTCACCCACGCCGCCGACCAGGGCGCGGACCGCGCCGGTGCGGGCGTCGAGCACCACGACCGCGCCTTGGGCGACGTTGTAGGCGGGGCCTTGGAGGGAGATGGTGTTGTCGAGTGCGGCTTCCGCGACGGTTTGCAGACCGGCGTTGAGGGTGGTGTTGAGGGTGACGTCCTCGCCCTCGGGGATGGAGGCACCTTGGCTCTGCATGAGCCAAAGGGCGAACCAGGAGGTGCGCGAGGTGGGGGAAGCAGCGTTGGCGAGCTGGGCTTCGGCAAGGTTTTCCTGATCCAGGGTGATGGCCTGGGTGGCGACCATGGCGTCGAGCACCTCGGTCGCGCGAGCGGCGGCGGCTTGCGGGTTGGCGAGCGGGTTGAGGTTGGAGGGGGCTTTGGGCAGGCCAGCAAGGATGGCGGCCTGGGCGAGGGTTAGTTTTTCCGCGGGGACGCCGAAGTAGAGTCTGGCGGCGGCGTCGATGCCATAAGCGCCCTCCCCCAGGTAGACGCGGTTGAGGTAGATGCCGAGGATGTCGGCTTGCGAATAGTGTTTGGCGAGCCAGAGGCTGAGGACGGCTTCCTGCACTTTGCGGCGCATTGTGCGTTTGTCGGTGAGGAACAGGGTTTTGGCGACCTGCTGCGTGAGGGTGGAGCCGCCTTGGACGATGCGGCGGTGGAAGAGGTCGGAGACGCCGGCGCGGAGGATGCCTTGCAGGTCGAACGGGCCGTGGGCGTAGAAACGGCGGTCCTCGATGGCGATGAAGGCGGCGGGAACGTAGGGCGGCAGGGCCGCGGGGAGGACGACGTTCCCGGAAGCGTCGCCGAAGCGGGCGACGAGGTGGCCGGCGGGGTCCAGCAGCAAAATGGCGGGGCGGCGGGCGGTGGTGACGGCGGTGGCGGGATTCGGCATGTCCCAGGTGAACCAGAGCCCGGCGAGGCCGAGGGTGACCGCACCCCAGATGGCGATGATGGTAAGATGGCGCAGGATGAAGGTGGCGACGCGCAGGTGGCGGCGGGCGCGGATGTGGATTTTTGCGCGCGCGGGGGGCGGCGGGGCGGGTTTTGCCTTGGCGGTTGGTTTGGCGGGGGTGCGGGGTGGGCGGGCCATGGAGGTTGTGCTGCCAAGGGTGGCCGCGCCGCGTCAATGGATGATTTGCGGGCGGGGCGGGTTCTTGGCTTCGCTCGGGTGAGCCCTTATAGACGGGGCCGTGTGCGGGTGTGGCGGAATGGTAGACGCACCGGACTTAAAATCCGTTGGGACATAGTCCTGTGGGGGTTCGAGTCCCCCCACCCGCACCAGAAACTCCCAGAGCCGCAGACAGAAGCAGCAGACAGAAAAAAGGCGGTGCCCGAAAGCACCGCCAAGTTTAGGGAGGAAACGTCACTACGAGTTTGCGTAGGATAAACTCGTACGGTTACGGTTTGGTTTAAATTTTAGACCGGCGAACCTACCTAAAGTTGGGGAGTTGGAGAATTAAACGGTGCGCTGGGCTTTTTCCTTCGCGGAGGAGGCTTTGATGGCTTCGCGGGCGCGGCCCCATTGTTCGTCGGTCAGTTTGGAGAGGCCGGCGAAAGTGCTGGGGGCGGCCAAATGGTGGCCGCCGTCGATGCCGATGGTCTGGCCGGTGAGGTAGTCGCAGCCGTCGGCCTGCAGGAAGATCATGAGGTTCTGCAGTTCCGGCATCTCGCCGAAACGGCGCATTGGCACTTCGTCCGCCGAGCTGGCGCCGACCGAGGCTTCGGGGATGGGGCTGAGTTTTTCCCAGGCCGTTTCGGTCGGGAACGCGCCGGGCGCGACCGCGTTGAGACGGATGCCGTAGGGGCCCCATTCGACGGCGAGCGACATGGTCATGGCGTGCAACGCGGTTTTGGCCATGGCGGAGGGGACGACGAAGGCCGAGCCGGTCCATACCCAGGTGACGAGGTTGCTGACGATGGAGCCGCGCTGGCCGGCCGCGATCCAGCGTTTGCCGACTTCCAGCGTCGCGTAGAAATTGCCGTCCATCACCGTGGAGCGGATGGCCTCGTAGCCGCGCGGGGTGAGGTCTTTGGTGGGGGAGATGAAGTTGGCGGCGGCGTTGTTGACCAGGCCGGTCAGCGCGCCGTCCTGCCAGATGCGATCGGCCATCGCGGTGATGGAGTCCGGCTCGCGCAGGTTGCAGCCGATGCCGATGACCTTGCCGCCGGTCTCGGCGCTGATTTCGGCCGCGGTTTCGGCTAGGACGCCTTCGCGCCGGCCGCAGATGTAGACGGTGGCGCCGTGCTGGGCGAAGCCGCGGGTGATCTCGCGGCCCAGGCCGGTGCCGCCGCCGGAGACGAGGATGCGCTTGTCCGCGAGGACGTTGCTGCGAAACGGTGAAACCATGGTTGAGTTCCTTTTATTCTTTGTTTCTGGCGGGTTTGGTGAGCTTGCCCGCGAACATTTGTTTGGCGATGATGGTCTTCATGATCTCGATGGAGCCACCGGCGATTTTGACGATACGCGCGTCGGCGTAGGCGCGGGTGATGGGATATTCCCACATATAGCCCCAGCCGCCGAAGAGTTGCAGGCATTTGTCGACGGCTTCGCAGTGAAGCTCACAGACGAACATTTTCGCCATGGCGGCGTCCACGGAGTCCAGCTTGCCCTGCATGAACAGCTCGATGCATTTGTCGGTGTAGACGCGGGCGACGGTTGCCTTGGTGTGCAAATCCGCCAGCACGAACTGGGTGTTCTGGAAGTCGGCGATGGTCTGGCCGAACGCCTTGCGCTCGGAGGTGTAGTCGACCGTCCACTGGATGACGGTTTCGGTTACCGTGGCGGAGCGGATGGCCTGCGCGAGGCGCTCCTGCGCGAGTTTGGTCATCATCTGCTGGAAGCCCTTGCCTTCCTGGCCCAGCAGGTTGGTGGCGGGGATGCGGACGTTGTCGAAGAACAGCTCGGAGGTGTCCTGCGCCTTCATGCCCAGCTTGCTGAGGTTGCGGCCGCGGTGAAAACCCTCGCGGTCGCCTTCGACCAGGAAGAGGGTGATGCCGTGGGCACCGGCGGCGCCGTCGGTTTTGGTGGCGAGGACCAGGATGTCGCACATCTGGCCGTTGGAGATGAAGACTTTCTGGCCGTTGATGACGAAGTCATCGCCGTCGCGGGTGGCTTTGGTGCGGATGGCTTTGAGGTCGGAGCCGGCGTGCGGTTCGGTCATGCCCAGCGAGCCGATCGCCTCGCCGCTAACCATTTTGGGCAGCCACTTGCGCTTTTGTTCATCGGTGCCGAAGGAAAGGATGTAGGTGGCGACGAGGTCGGTATGGATGAGGAAGCCCGGGCCGGAGGCGCCGGCGCGCCAGAGTTCCTCGAAGACCACGACATCGAACAGATAATCAAGGCCAAGTCCGCCGTATTCTTCCGGCACGGTGCAACACAGCAACCCCTCGGCGCCGGCTTTCAGCCAGAGTTCGCGCGGGACGATGCCGTCTTCCTCCCACTGCGCGTGGAAGGGCACGATTTCGCGTTCGACGAAGCGGCGGACCGACTCCCGGAATATGTTGTGCTCTTCGCGGAATAAGGTACGCTCGATCATCTAAGCTCTCCTCCATGAGATGAAGAGGCCCTGTGGGGCCTCCGATTGGCTTCTTGTTATCGGGAGGCGTGGCGGACGGAGCCACACAAAAGTTCGGTCCGTGGGACTTATTATCGCCCGATATGGGGTGGCATTGAGGGGCTTGGCGCGGGTGGTTTGCTGTTGCTGACCGCCAATACAGAGATAATGCCAGAGCCGGGGGAAATAAATTGATGAGCAGCGCCGGGCAAGCAATTGAGCCTATTGATCTGTATGACGAGCCTGGGCTGGTGCTGCGGCTGAATGCGTATTTGACGGAAAAACTTGGGCGGCCGGTGGAGATCGGCGCGTTGAAGCGGTTTGCGGTTGGGTTTTCGTGGATCACTTATGGGTTTTCCATTCCCGCACCGGGGATTGAGGGCGTGACGGGGTTGATTTTGCGGCTGGGGCCAGCACTTGGGTTGTTTGCGCCGTATAGCGCCGCGCCGCAGTATTTGTCGTTGAAGGCGCTGGAGGGGCATGATGTGCCCGCACCGCGTGCGTATTATTGGTCCGACGATGCGGCAATTCTCGGTGCGCCGTTTTTCATCTCCGAGCTGGTGCGCGGCGAGGCGCCGATACCCTGGGGGCCGGGGAGCGAGATGAGCGATGAATTCCGGCACTCGCTGGGCGCGCAGTTCACCGATGCGCTGGGGGCGCTGCATAATATTGACTGGCAACGCTCGGGGTTGGCGGAATTGGCAGCGAATGTGAGCGTGGCGAACGCGGGGCTGCTGCAGATTGAGGAATGGGAGCGCAATTATCATCGCTGGGCGCTGAAGGCTTACCCGATGTTTGATTTCGCGCTGCGCTGGTTGCGCGCGCACCAGCCGGTGGCACCGCGCGTGAGTATCGTCCATGGCGATTACCGGCTGGGGAATTTCCTGGAAGTTGATGGGAAAATCACGGCAATTCTGGATTGGGAGCTGGTGCATCTGGGCGACCCGCATGAGGATCTGGCGTGGTTCTGCCTGCCGCAATACCGGGGCGGCACGAAGCTGATGGGCAAGCTGATTGCGCGCGATGAGTTTTATGCGCGTTATGAGGCGAAGACCGGGTTTGCGGTGAGTGAGGAGTCCATGCGGTTTTATGAGATTTTCAATCTGGTAAAGCTGGCGGCCACGCATATGGCCGGGGTTTATGCGTTTGAGCGCAAGGGGTTTTACGACATGCGGATGCCGGCAATGGGCACGCAGATTGCCCCGGTGCTGCGGCAGATTGAAAAGGCGCTGGAGGCAAACGCATGAACAATTCCCTGGATCGTTTGATTGAAGGCATGGTGGAGACGCTGCGGCGGGAGATTCTGCCGAATTTGGAAGGCGAGTTTGTGCGCGGCCAGGCTTATGGCGTGATTTATGCGCTGAAAAGTTTGCAGCTGCGGGCGTCGTGGTCCCCGGCGTTTTTGCTGGCGCAGATTGGCGCGTTGCGGGAATTGGCGGAAGCAACGGCGGAACTGCCCGCCGAGGCGCCGCATGTGTTGTTGCCCGATGAGCTGCCGCATGATGCGGGTCAGTTGGAGAAGCTGCGCGATACGGGGGATGCGGCGGTGTCGGCGTTGATCGGCTGGCTGGCGGCGCATGAGCATCCGGCGGGCGATGCGGCGGTGAGGGCGTATATTCACCGGCAATTGAAACATGAGCTGAAAACCAGTGCGAAACCGATGTTCGCGGAAATTTCGCTCGGCAAGGAACAGGAGGCGTAAATGCTGACACCACAGGACGATTTAATCGGCCACCAGACGCCCACGACGTTTGACCATGTGGGCACGAGTGACCCGGCGTGGATGGAACGGCTGTGGTACACCGGCCATTTGGTGCCGGCGGGCAATGTGGTGTTTGACATTGGGCTTGGCTACCACCCCAACCGCAACGTGATGGATGCGTTCGCGGGCGTGGAAGTTGATGGAATTCAGTACAATTTTCGTGTCTCGCGCCGCGCGCGGCCGAACCCGTTGGAGACGACAATCGGGCCGTTGAAGATTGAGGTGATCGAAGGGTTGCGGCGGCACCGGCTGACACTGGCGGAGAATGACTCGCCGATTAGTTTTGATATGGAATTCATCGCGACGATGAACCCGCATGAGGAAGAGCAGCACTACCGCCGCCGCCAGGGGCGCGTGACCGAGCATATGGCACGCGCGGAACAGTTGGGGCGCTACACGGGCTGGCTGAAAATCGGCGACAAGACCTATGACATGGGTGCCGAGAGTTGGCAGGGGCAGCGCGACCATAGCTGGGGAATTCGCGCCGAAATGCGCACCGATGAGAGCCATCCGCCGGTGACGTTTTATCCGCCGTTTCTGTACTCCTGGGTGACGGTGCAGTTCCCGACACGGGGGCTGCATGTGTTCTTTAAGGAGCGCGCGCCGGGCGAGAAGATTTACCTTTCCGGCGAGGAGGTTTTCGCCGTGGGTGAGCGGGCCAAGCCGGGCTCGCTCCTGGAAGATGTGAAGTATGACTTCAACTTTGCCGATGACCCGCGCGGGCAGACGGTGGAGAGTGCGGAGTTTGAGTTGCATTTCGCCGATGGCTCGTCGCGGAAGATTCAGATTCGTACTCTGCCGGGGCGCTACTACCTTAAAGGTGGACTCTATGGCGGATTGCATGGCTGGTTCCAGGGCGATGACAAGGGAAAGTTCCATTCCGAGCATGAACGCTGGGATTTGAGCGACCCCGAAACCCGCAAGCTGGTGCGCACGCTCTCCGACCATGTGATCGAAGTGCGCGACGGCGATGACATTGGCTACGGCATTATCGAGTACGGCGTGGGCAAGGATTTCCCGCTGTACAAGAATGTGCAAATGCATCCACCGATTTAATACGTTTCAGTTACACAATCACTAAGTTCAGGGAAATTTACCGATGACCATGATGAATGGAAAAGTTGCACTCGTAACCGGCGGCGGACGCGGCGTGGGCCGTGGCATTGCGCTGGAATTCGCCAAGGCGGGCGCCGCCGTGGTGGTGAATGATCTCGGCGTGTCGCTGACCGGGCAGGATGCGGGCAGTGTTTCACCCGCGCAGGAGGTGGTGAACGAGATTATCGCCGCTGGCGGGCAGGCCGTTGCCAATAGCGATAGCGTGGCAGACTGGGCCGGCGGGCAGGCGATGGTGCAGGCGGCGATTGATAATTTTGGGCGGATCGACGTGGTGGTGAACAACGCAGGCAATCTGCGCGACGTGCTGTTCCACAAGATGACCGAGGACGATTTTGATGCGGTGATCGCGGTGCATCTGAAGGGCAGCTTTAACGTGAGCCGGGCCGCCGCCCCGTTCTTCAAGGAGCAGGCTTCGGGCGCGTATATTCACATGACCTCGACCTCCGGCCTGGTCGGCAATTTTGGCCAGGCGAATTATGCCGCCGCCAAGATGGGCATTGTCGGGCTTTCCAAATCCATTGCGCTGGACATGCAGCGTTTTAATGTGCGCTCCAACGCGGTGGCGCCGTTTGCGTGGACGCGGATGGTTAGCTCGATCCCCAATGAGACGCCCGAGCAGCAAAAGCGAGTGGAAGGGTTGAAGAAGTTGGTCCCGGAAAAAATCGCGCCGTTTGTGGTAGCACTTGGCAGTGATGCGGGGGCGAAAGTGAGCGGGCAGATTTTTGGCGTGCGCAACAACGAGATTTATCTGTTCTCGCAGCCGCGCCCGATCCGCACCGCGCATACCGCCGAGGGCTGGACGCCGGAAAGCATTGCCGAACGGGTGTTCCCGATGTTCGAGAATGATTTTTACCCGCTGCAGCGCTCGGGCGATGTGTTCACCTGGGACCCGGTGTGATGATTGGCAACACCAGCATTGCGCCGGAGCTTCGCGAAAAACTGCGCCTGCCGCTCATCGGCGGGCCGATGTTCATTGCGACCTCCCCGGCGCTGGTGATCGCGCAATGCACCAGTGGGGTCATCGGCTCCATCCCGGCGCTGAATGCACGCTCGACGGCTGAGCTGGACGAGATGCTGAGCGAGATCGAGGAAGCGCTGGCGGCGCATGATGCCGCGAATCCGGAGCAGCCGGCGGCACCGTACTCGCTGAACCTGGTGGCGCATGCGTCCAACCCGCGCTTGGAGCCGGACCTGGCGCTGCTGCTGGCGCATAAGGTCAAACTGGCGATTGTCAGCCTGGCGGCGCCGAAGGATATCGTGACCGCCGTGCATGAATACGGCGGGTTGGTTTTCAACGATGTCATCAGCAACCGGCATGCGGAAAAATGCGCGGAAGCCGGGGTGGATGGGTTGATTGCGGTGTGCGCGGGGGCCGGTGGGCATACCGGCAATATGTCGCCGTTTGCGCTGGTGCAGGAGTTGCGGGCGTGGTGGCAGGGGCCGCTCGCCCTTTCCGGCTGCATTGCCACCGGGCAGAGCATTCTGGGCGCGCTGGCGATGGGGGCGGATTTTGCCTATATCGGCTCGCCGTTCCTGGCCAGCCTGGAGGCCAATACCGCGCATGGGTTCAAGGAAATGGTGCGGACTTCCGACTCGCGCGACGTGATCGTGACCAACTGCTTCACCGGGGTGAACGCGACCTTCCTGCGGCCTTCGATTGAGGCCAATGGGCTGGACCCGGCCAAGCTGAGCCGTCCCGAGGGGGCGAAGATCAGCATTGCCGACGGCGGCGCCAACCCTAAGGCATGGCGCGACATTTGGAGTGCTGGCCAGGGCATTGGCGCGGTTCACCATGTGGAGCCGGCGGCTGATTACATCGACCGGCTGGTCATGGAGTTCGACGCCGCCCGCGCCGCGTTGCGTGCCTGGGTGTAGTATCTGTTCGTGAAACGGCTGCTCCTGGATAGCTGTAAGGAGCCACACTTTAGACCTGTTCCCCAACTCCGGCGCGTTGCTAGCGTCCAGGCTTGGAGGAGATTAAGAAATGCAACAAAACCTCGAATTGACGCAGTTCAGGGTTGAGACGACGCCGCAGGGCATCGTCCATCTGATTTTTGATATGCCGGGCCGTTCCATGAACGTGTTCTCGAACGCCGCCATTAAGGATTTGGGCGATTTTGCCGCCTGGGTGAAGTGCCGCGATGCGCGCGGCGTGGTGGTGCGCTCGGGTAAAACCTCCGCGTTCTGCGCGGGGGCGGACCTGATAGAACTCGGGCAGGCCTATGACATGATTATGGCCGCACCGCCGGCGGAACGTTTCAAACTTGCATTTGACCATTTTTTCCAGCTCAGCGCCGCCGTGCGCGCGCTGGAGACCTGCGGCAAGCCGGTGGCCACGGCCATTGCGGGCCTGGCGCTGGGCGGCGGTTGCGAACTGGCGCTGGGTACGCATTACCGCGTGCTGGTGAATTCGCCGAAGGTGGCGATGGGTCTGCCGGAATCACTGGTTGGCCTGCTCCCCGGCGCGGGCGGCACGCAGCGCATGCCGCGCGTGGTGGGGCTGGAGAAAACGCTGCCGATTCTGTTGACGGGTGGCCGGCTTTCCGGACAGGACGCGCTGGACGCGGGGCTTGCCAGTGAGCTGGTGGCGCCGGGCGAGGAAGTGGCGGCCGCGGAACGCTGGATTCTCTCCAACCCCGTGGCGCACCAGCCTTGGGATGACGCGAACTGGAAGCACCCTGATGTGGCGCGGCTGGGCGGGCTGATCGCCGCCACGCGGAGCAAAATTCTGGCGGAGACGCTGGGGCATTACCCGGCGCCGCTGGCGATTCTGGAATGCCTGGAGCAGGGCTTCCCGCAGGATATTGAGACGGCGATCCGCACTGAAATGACGATTTTTGCCGGGCTGATCCAGCGGCCGGAGGCGCGCGACATGATCCGCACCATGTTCATCGCCAAAACGGAATATGAGCGCAAGGTGAAGGCTGGCGACATGCCCGCCGCCGTAACCCGCGCGCTGCGGGAACTGCCGGCGGTATGGCAGGGAAGGCCGGCGGATGTGACCGCTGCGCTGGTGGCCGCGGGCTTCAGGATTGCGGGGGTTGCCCCCCCTGCCCCGGATGCTGATTTCAATGGTAAGGACTACTGGTACGCCTCGGCGCCCGTGACCGCCGCCAAGCGCGCCGTGCGTGAGGTGCTGGAAGATGTCACCGCCGCCACCGCGCGGCTGCTGCCCGAGCTTGGTGCCGAAGGCCAGCGCCTGGCCGATTATGGCTTGGTGAGCGAAGCCGGGTTCCCCGCTTATCTGGGCGGTCCGTTCTGCCTGCTGGCCCATGCGGAGAAAATTCCCGCCTGAGCGTTCAGGGTTTTTTGTTTTGTAGGAGTTATTAAAGTGCTGAAGCATCGCGCCATTTACGATGAGGAACATGAGCAGTTCCGCGAAACGGTGCGCCGGTTTGCCGCCACGCAAATCGCGCCGCATTTCGACCGGTGGGAAGAGGCCGGTATTGTTGACCGCAGCTATTGGGGCAAAGGCGGCGAGGCCGGGTTGCTCTGCCCGCAGATTCCGGAGGAATACGGCGGCGTGGGCGGGGATTTCCGTTTCAACACCATTGTTACTGAGGAATTGTTCTACGCCGGGTTCACCGGGCCGGGCGCGGATTTTGCGGTGCATAGCGATGTTTGCGCCGGGTATGTGCTGAGCGTCGCCAATGAGGAACAGAAGCAGCGCTGGCTGCCGGGGATGGTTTCGGGCGATGCGGTGTTTGCCATTGCGATGACCGAACCGGGCACCGGGAGTGATTTGCAGGGTATCCGTACCCGCGCGGTGCTCGATGGCGACGAATATGTGATCTCCGGGCAGAAGACGTTCATCTCCAACGGCCAGCATTGCGACTACGTAATTGTGGTGACGCGCACGGCGGTGGATGCTGGCTCGCGCGGGATGACACTGATTGTGGTGGAAGCCGACCGCCCTGGTTTCCGCCGTGGCCGTAACCTGCACAAGCTGGGGCATCTCTCCGCCGATACCTCGGAGTTGTTCTTCGATGAGGTCCGCGTGCCGGTGACCAACCGCCTGGGTGCGGAAGGCGGGGCGATGGGGATTTTGATGAGCGAGCTGCCGCAGGAGCGCTTGGCGATTGCCTGCCAGTCGCTCGCCTCGGCGCAGAAAGCTTTTGATATTACCTGCACCTATGTGAAGGAGCGGGTGGCGTTCGGCAAACCGGTGGGAGCGCAGCAGAACACGCGTTTCAAGCTCGCGGATTTGAAAGCGGACCTCGCCGTGGGCTGGGCGTTTTTTGACCAGTGCCTGGCGCAGCATATTAAATCCGAGCTGACCGGCGAGGCGGCTTCCATCGCCAAGCTGTGGGCGACGGAAATGCATGGCCGCGTGGTTGACCAGTGCCTGCAGTTCTTCGGCGGCTATGGCTTTATGCGGGAATACGAAATCTGCCGGTTGTTTGCCGATGCGCGCGTGCAGCGTATTTATGGAGGCACCTCGGAGATTATGCGTGAGTTGATTTCGCGCAATCTGTAAGCTGCGCCTATCTCTAACGGTTTACACGCAAAAAATCAGGCGGGCGACTCACCGTTTATGCCGGACCACAAAGGGCCGGCATAAACGGGTCGCACGCCAAGACGTTCCGCTCACAGCACCCAGATAACGGCAGGAAGCTGAATACCGGTCACGGACAGTCCGGCGTCAGGATAGAGCGGCGTGCTTAACAGTCTCTAAGCGCAATCAGCGTAGTTGCACTTGCTCGGTGTAGATGCGCGCCGGGGGAATACCGCGCGCCTGCGCGACATTGGTGACGGCTTCCACCAAGCGCGGCGGGCCGCACAAGTAGACGTCCGGCAAGTCCGTGGCGGTGGCGAGGTATTGCGCCAAGGCGTCCGCCGCGGTGCCGGTAAAACCGTGCCAAGCGGCTTGCGGGTGCCACACGGCGTAGCAGATGGTGAGGTTCGGCAGTTGCGCGGCCAAAGCCTTCAGGGGGGCGGCGACGGCAAGTTCAGCCTCGGTGTTGGCGCCGAAGATCAGGTGCGTGGGCTGCATGTTCTGGAAATCCGCCAGATGGCGCAGCATGGAGAGCAGCGGCGCGAAGCCACAGCCGCCGCCGACCAGGCAGCGTGGGCGCGGGCTGATTTCGTCCAGCACGAAGCGGCCGGCGGGGCCGCGCAGGGTGAGCGCGTCGCCGGGTTTAGCAGTTTGCGCCAGCCAGGTGGAGAAAGCGCCGCCGGGTTGCAGGCGGATGAGGAATTCCAGCGTGCCGTCCCAGTTGGGCAGGTTGGAGAGCGAATAGGCGCGGGTGATCTCCGTGCCGGGGATTGAGACTTCCATGAACTGGCCAGGGGTGAAATCCGCCGCTGTGCCGAATTCAGGGTCCGGTTGGAGGGTGAGGCTGAGCGTGACGGCGCCGCTGCCCGCGGGTGTGATGGAGGTGACGGTGGCCGCGCGGGTAGGAATGCGGTGGTGGCTGATGCCGGATTCCGGGTACGGCAGATTAACCGTGAGGGCGGATTGCGGCAGGCAGAGGCAGAGCGGCACCGAACCGTCGGCGGCGGGTTCGCGGGGGCCGCCGCGCATTGTGTAGTCGCCGGTGGCGATCTGCGCGGAGCACAGGCCGCAACTGCCCTCATGGCACATGGCGGGGAGAAACAGCCCGGCGGCCTCGGCGGCTTCCAGCACGGTCTCCTGCGGCGAGGCGGCGAGGCTGAGTTTCGCGCCGTCGCGCGTGATGAGCGTGATGTCGGACATTTGATGATCCTTGGAATTGGAGACAAGGCGGCGCCGGGATGGACTGGGGAGAACCATCCCGGCGCCCGCCGCACGTTACTCCGCTGCGAGCGGGGTCAGCGCGGCCTTGATGTCAGCCTCGGCGGTGGTGATCGGCAGCACGCCGAACTGGTTGACGAGGATGTCCAGGATGGCGGGCGTGAGGAAGGCCGGGAGTGTCGGCCCGAGCCTTACGTTGCGCACGCCCAAGGCGAGCAGCGTGAGGAACACGGCGGCGGCCTTTTGCTCGAACCAGGAGATGACGAGCGAGAGCGGCAGCTCGTTGACGCCGCAGTTGAAGGCGCCGGCCAGGGCGGTGGCGATGACCAAAGCGGAGTAGGTGTCGTTGCACTGGCCGATGTCGAGCAGGCGCGGCAAGCCGCCGATGGTGCCGAAGTCATGGCTGTTGAAGCGGTATTTGCCGCAGCCGAGCGTGAGAATCATGGTATCGGCCGGGGCCTGCTCCGCGAACTCGGTGAAGTAGTTACGGCCGGGTGCCGCGCCATCGCAGCCGCCGATGAGGAAGAAGTGGCGGATCGCGCCGGATTTCACCGCCTCGACCACTGTGCCAGCGGCGCCCAGAACCGCGTCGCGGCCGAAGCCGACGGTCAAGCTCGGGCCTTCCATGGTTTTGGTGAAGCCGGGCAGCGCCTTGGCGGCTTGCACAACCGCGGCGTAGTCACCGTTGGTGACATGGCGCACGCCGGGCCAGCCCACCGGGCCGGAGGTGAAAATGCGGTTGCGGTAGAGCGGCTGCGGTTCGATCAGGCAGTTGGAAGTCATCACGATGGGGCCGGGGAACGCCGCGAATTCGATCTGCTGGTTCTGCCAGGCGCCGCCGTAATTGCCCGCCAGGTGCGAGTATTCGCGCAGTTTGGGGTAGCCGTGCGCGGGCAGCATTTCGCCGTGCGTGTACACGTTAATGCCGGTGCCCTTGGTGGCTTCCAGCAGCTCGTGCAAGTCGCGGAAATCATGGCCGGAGACCAGGATGGCTTTGCCTTCAACCGGGGTAGTGCGCACCGCATGCGGGGACGGGGTGCCGAAGCTGCCGGTATTGGCGGCGTCCAGGGTTTCCATGACTTTGAAGTTGAGGCGGCCGAGGGCGAGAGCTTCCTCCAGCATGTCACCGAGGTCGGTCGGGTTGCTGGCCAGTACGTCCAGCGCGTGGGCAATGCCGATGGCGATTTCATCGCGCGATTCGCCCAGAACTTCAGCGTGGTGGGCATAGGCGGCCACACCCTTGAGGCCGTACAGCAGCAACGCGCGCAGGCCGATCACATCCTCACCCACCACATCGCGCCCGGCGATGACGCTGGCGACATTGGCCTGGGCGAGCAGGCCGGTAATGTTGTCAGCCGGTACGAAGGCGGCGGGGCCGGAGAGGGCTTCGGGCACTTGGCCAGCGGCTTTGGCGGCGGCCTCAAAGGCGGTGCGCAGACGGTCACGCAGGCGGGCGGCCTCGGAGATAAGCTCAACGAAGCGGCCGCGATTGAAATTGACGTTGGTGAGCGTGGTGAACAGGCCGTAGAGGATGAAGGTGTCAGCCGCCGCGTCAGCCACGCCGAGCGTGCGCAGGCGCGACACGTACTGGCCGATGCCCTTGAGTTGGTGGATCAGCACGTCCTGTAAATCGGCGGTGGCTTCGTCCTTGCCGCATACGCCTTTATCCGTGGCGCAACCGGCACCGGCCGGTCCGCGCGTGGTCTGCTCGCATTGAAAACAAAACATCAGACATTATTCCCTTATGAAAAAACTGGCAAAAAACTGGCCTCCCGGCGGCATGCTATCGTCGGCGCCCTAAAAGGTGTATTTTTAATATATGTTTATACCAGATACATCTTTGATCTAGATCAAAGGCATGAAAAACGAGCCCCTCCCCGCCCTGCTGCGCACCGTGCCGATGTTCGCGGAACTGGATACGGCGCTGTTGGGGCAGCTTGCCGCCATGACCGAAGCGAGCGAGGCGGCGCATGGTGCGGAACTTTGCCGCCAGGGCGAATTTGCAGCACATCTGCATGTGCTGCTGGCCGGACAGGTTACGTTGAGCGGCACCGCGCCGGATGGTGCCGCAGCGGTGGTGGAAATCATCAGCGCGCCCGGCCACTTTGTGCTGGCGGCGGTGCTGACGCAGATGCCCTACCTGATGACCGCACACGCGCTGACGCCCGTGCGGCTGCTGCGGGTGGATGCCGGCGGGTTGCGGACATTGGTGGAGCAGGCGCCGCCACTGGCGCTCAGCCTGCTGCAAAGCCAGGCGCGGGATTTCCGTGCCATGGTGCGCCAGGTGCGGGATTTGAAGCTGCGCACCACGGCGCAGCGGCTGGGTTGTTACCTGCTGGCGCTGGTGCGGGACCCTCTGGCGACGAGCGCCGAACTGCGGCTGCCGTTTGAGAAAGGGCTGCTCGCCGGGCGGCTGGGCTGCCGGCAGGAAAATTTGTCCCGCGCGTTTGCGGTGCTACGCGCGATGGGGGTGGAAACCAGCGGCACACGGGTGTGGCTGCACGACATTGCGAAGCTGCAAAGCTATGCGGCTCCCGATGAGTTGGCGGACTCCGTGCGGGAGCCCGCCAACGAGGGGGTGGATCAGGCGGGTTCGGCGCAGGGCTGTTCGGCGGCGTAAAGCTGGGCTTCGCGGTTGATCAGCACATCGGCGAGGAACCAGTAGGCCTCGCCCCAGGCGTTAAGCACGCGCTCGTCCACCGCATCCCCCAGAACGTCCTTGATCGCCGGTAGCAGGGCGTTGGCCACCGCCGGGTAGTGTTCGGGCTTTATTGAAGTCTCCACATGGCGGGCGGCCATGCGCTCCACCGCCGCGCTAAGCGCGCCAAGGTTATCGGCGTTTTTTGCAAACGCCAGGATGGCCGCCGCCAGCCGCTTAGGCTGCTCGCCGGAGACCTGGGCCGCCTGATCGAACAAAGCCTTGATGGCGGGATCAACAAACAGGCGCTCGTACATGCGCGTGGTAATCGCGACACCGTGTTCCTGCAGCGCCGGGGCGGTGGATTTGATAATCGCGTTGGTCTCGTTCGATAAAGGCTGGGCCATGATTTAACTCCCCGGGCGCGTTCACGCGGACCGGCTTTGGTGGTTGCGGGCAGGCTGGTTGGAACCTGTGGGGTCAGCGACATGCCGCTTACATGGAAATACATATATTTGAAATACATGTATTTCCATGTAAGCGGGCGGACCAGATGATTAATTGAACCGATTCAGTGTATATCTATGCTGGAGAGCTTATTGAGGCATGTATGCACCTGACACGGTACACTGATTATTCGCTGCGGGTGTTGCTCTATCTGGGCACGCATGAGGAACGAGTCTGCTCGATTTCCGAGATCGCCAAGGCTTACGGCATTTCGCAGAACCACCTGATGAAGGTGGTGCATAACCTCGGCAAGGCCGGATATGTGAAAAGCGTGCGCGGCCGGCTGGGTGGCGTGCGTCTGGCCAAAGCGTGCGAGGAGATCAACATCGGCGCCGTGGTCCGCCTGATGGAGGAAGACCTGCAGTTGGTGGATTGCGGCTCCTGTCTCATCGCCCCCGCCTGCGGCCTTACCAGCGCATTGAATACGGCGCTGAGCGCGTTCATGGCGGTGCTGGATGGTTTTACCCTGGCGGATTTGATGAAGCGGCGCGCCGGTCTGGCGAGACTGCTGCGCCTGGAGCCGGCGTAGCCTTCGGCCTGCGTAAAATTGGTGCCCGTACTTGATCTGACGTCGGCCGCGTCCTTATAGAGTCACGGCCTTGGCGGGATTGATGTCGATCAAGGCCTGTTCCGCTGGGCGCGTCTATAAAAAGTATCTGGTTATTGCCTTGCGGCACGGTTTGCCGCAGCGTGGCGGCGGTGAACCGGCAATGGATTTTGTAAAGGGTGGTTTGATGTCTCGTTGGTTAATCGGCACTGCGTTTTGTCTGGCATTTTCCGGTGCCGCCCTGGCGCAAACCGGCTCTGATGTGAAGTCCGGGATCAATTCCGACTCGCATGCGATGTATGGTCCTGGCGTTAATGTGGTGAACGGCGTGAATGCCAACGGCACGATGCGCCAGCAATCACCCGGCAGTTCCATGACCAATGGCGCCGGCGGCGCTACTATGACTCCTGGCGTGACCGGTGGTGGTGGCGGCGGGTCCAACGTCGTGGTGCCGAAGATAACGATTACAAAGCCAGCACTCTCGGGCAGCACCGCACCTTAATCTGCGAGAGCGAGCGAAGCTACGCAAGGGAGCATGGACGCCAAGGCGCCCGTGCTCCCCTTTTAAGTGTTAATGCCCGCTCCGGTCCACCGCACGCACCCATTCGCTGACATGGGGCTGCAACTCGTGGTCGGGCGTTTTCACCAGGTCTTTCGCCAGCGTGCCGATGATTTTTGTTTCGGCCGCCGGATCAAGCGCCGCGCGGATCGCGTTCAGGCTATGCGCGGGTGCCACGATCACCAGTTCGTCGAAGGTGCCGGCGATGGCCGCCTCGTTGATTTCTTTCGCGACGTAATGCGCGAATTTCTCTTTTTCCTGATCGTGCAGGTCATGTTCGGGCGCAATTGAGTTACGCACCGTGGAGCCGGTGTGAAACGAAGCGCCGGGATGATCCGAGCCCAGATCCGACGAGCGCTTGTGCGCGGCGGCTGAATCAAAAGCCGCATCGGTGTAAAGCGCGTTATCCTGCTTGGCGCGGACGAAACGGGCATGCTCGCCGTCGGCAACAACGATTAGAAGCCGTAAATAATGTGGCATTTTTTTACTCCCTTATTAAAGTTTATGCTGCGCCAGGGCGCGCACGATATCCGCGCGGCTGACGATGCCCACGACATGGCCATCTTTGAGTACCGGCACCCGCTTGACGTGATGCTCGGTCAACAGATCAGCGATTTCACCCACGGTCGCCGTCTCTGGCGCGCCAATCACGTCGCGGGTCATCAGGTCCGACGCCTTCCGATTGTCCTGCTTGATGTACTCCAGAAAATCCGGCGCCAGATCTTCGCCCTCAGCCAGCATTTCCAGCCACCAGGCGCGGCGCATCTGGTTCTTGGCGCCGAACGGACGCATGATATCGCCTTCGCTTACCATGCCAAGCAATTTACCCTCGGCATCCACCACGGGTACGGCGCTGATGCCATGGGCGGCAAGCTGCCGGGCGACGGTGGCGACGCTATCGGCCGGGTGCGCAACAACAACCTTGCGGCTCATAATATCAGCCGCGGTTATGCTGGCCGTTGCGCCAAATCTTTCGGACATGAGTTTATCCCTTTCAGTTCAACAAGTCTGCCCCGGATGGACCCGGAGCCAACAGGCTTTGTTATGAGCCTATCATAAATTTCAGGGTTGCACCTGCCGAGGAACTTCACATTGATTTCAGTCAAATACGATAGGCATCATTTTTGCAGCCCAGGGAGCATTATTGACCCGCTATGGACCAGGGTGCGCCGTGATGAACGCGGATAGCCTCGGTAAAATTTCGCCCCGCCACACCTTGCCGTGGAACAGGCCGAAATGGCCGATTTCCTCCTGCACATGATGCGCACGCAAGTCTGGCGCCAGCGCGCCGCATAACCCGTGCGCGGCATGGGTCTGGCCCAGCCCGGCGATGTCGTCGCGCGCCGCCTCGATGGTCAGCAGGGCGGTGCGGGTGATCGCGCCGGGATCGATGGCGATGCCGCGCCACATCATCCGGCCCTTGGCGAGCGCGCAGTCCTGGAACACGGTGGCCAGCGTATCGAGAAAGAACTCACCTGGAACGGCCACAGCGGAGAGCAGCAGGTGGATAAACGGGTGCGCGGCGATGTCATCGCCGTCGTCATGCAGCATTTTCCTGAAAACCTCGCCGCCGCTCAGCATGTGGCGGCCGACGTAGGCGAGCATCATCATCTCCTGCAAACGCGCCGGATAGACCAGCCGGCCATGCCCCGGTTCAAATGACGGCACCGTGGTGAGCACCTGGCGCGCGAAAACCTCCCGCGAATAGCTGCGCATCATCACATCCACCCGCGCCGGGTTGATGCGCGTGTCGAGCTTGCCGCCCAGCAGCGCCAGGGACGCGGGACACGCCGGGTCGTGATCCACCGCCAGCAGCGCGGTGGCGGCCAACGCCGGCAGGGCGGACTGGCAAAGCCCGAGCAGATGCGTGCCGGGACCGAGCAAGCGCAATGCCTCGTGCACGCAGGCAATATTATCGTCCAGCCCGAACGGGCCGTCCTCAACCGGGATGTTCACCGGGTCCGCCCAGAACAGCACATGCAGATCAAAATCGGGAAGCAGGTCGCTCAACATATCGTAAAACATCGGGGCACGGATGCCAGAGAGCGGCACCACCACCAGAACGCGCGGCACCTCGGCGGGCAGGCCGTAGCCAAAGCGGCGGAGCGAACAGAATGGCGTTTCCAGCAACACCGTTTCCCACACCGGGTAAACATTTTCCCCGCGCATGACGTAAGCGGCGATGACGCGGCCGAGAAAAACCTCGTTCGTCCAAGACGGCGCATGCAGCGGCGTTAACAAGGTGCTCATCCGTAGTCCCCTACCAACGGCGTTACTGGGGAAAGCAGCCTCCACGGCAACGCCGAATGTTCCACAAAGCACTTTGCTCCCTGCGGCGCCATGATGCACGCCAATCCGGCCGCATTGGCCCTATATAATGTCCCGGCTCGCTGTTTCACCGGCGGCAAGCTCAATGATTTCCGCCGTGATCTCCTCCTGGCGCACCACGCGCTGCGTTGATTGCAGGCTGCTAAGCTGGCGCTCGACCTGTTGATGCGCCGAGGCCATGGCCTCCATGCGCGCCTGGTTTTCAGCGGCGAAACCGTGCAGCCCGGCGCTGCAAAGCTGGGCGTGGACGTAGTCGGCCATCAGCCCGTGCAGTAGCGCCTCCGGGGCGAGGTTGAGCACGGGCATGCCGCCAGGCGCGGTGCGGGGGAAGGCGGTGGTGTCGAAGGGGAGCAGCCGCAGGCGGGTGATTGTGATCGCCTGCCCCGGCTGAAAAATGCTAAACATGGCGTCGATTTGGTTCAGCCCGGCGGTGGCGATGCGCTGATACAGGGCCTGGGCGATGGAGTCGGCGAGGCGGGGGATGCCGGCTGAATGGGCGGGCAGCGGGCTGCTCCAGCCGGGGGTGATGCCGCGTTCCTGAACGGCGGTGAGGCCGCGGGTGCCGATGAGAAAGAGTTCGCTGGTGCGCAGGTCTGCTCCGGCGGCATCCAGAACACGTTCGCTGAAGGCGCCGGCAAAACCCTGCTCCGCGCAGAACAGCACCAGCGCGGCACGGCGCGGGCCATGGTCATCGGCCGGGCTGGCGGGAAGAAAACTCAGCGCACGGCCGATGGCTGCAGTGATGCCGGCGGCATAGTGCTCCACGGCGGCGAGCTGGCTGCGTGCCTGCTGGGCACGAGCGGCGGCAATGCCGCGCATGGCGTTCATCACCGTGCCAAGCTGGGTAATGCCCTCGATCCGCGCGTTAATGTCGGCGAGGCGCTCGGTCATTTTGCTGCCGGGAAGGTTTTTGCGTAGGTGGCGAGTGCCGCGAGCAGGGTGGCTTTGGCGGCATCGTCCAGCATGCCGGTTTGCTGGATGCTTTTCACGATTTGCGGCACGTCGCGTTCCAGCACTTCGCGCAGGTCCTGGCGGAAATTGTCGATGGCTGACACCTCCAGCGTGTCCAGCACGCCCGCTTGCACGGCCAGCACCAACGCCACCTCCTCTGACAACCGCAAAGGCGCGTGCTGCGGCTGGCGCAAAATGGCGCGGATGCGCGCACCGCGTGTGAGCTGGTTGCGCACCCGCGTTTCCGGCATGCCGCCGAAGCGGGAGAACATTTCCAGCTCTAAAAACTGCGCGTAGTCCAGCCGCAGTGTCTCCGCCGCCTCGCGCAACGCGGGCGCCTGGGTTTTGCCGCCGACGCGGCTGACGCTGGTGCCGGCGTCGACCGCGGGCTTATGGCCCTCGTGGAACAGCTTGCTGCTCAGCACGATCTGGCCGTCGGTGATGGAGATCAGGTTGGTAGGGATGTAGGCGGATAAATTCCCGGCATCGGTCTCGGCAATGGGGAGTGCCGTGATCGAGCCGCCGCCCATGGCCGTGCTGAGTTTTGCGGCGCGCTCCAGCAGGCGGGCGTGGACGTAGAACACGTCGCCCGGATACGCCTCGCGCCCCGGTGACTGGCGGGTGAGCAGCGCGATTTCGCGGTGGCTGGCGGCGTGCTTGGTCAGGTCGTCGATCACCACCAGCACATGCTGGCCGAGGTCGCGGAAATATTCGGCCATGGTGAAGCCGGCGAAAGGGGCGATCCATTGCAGGCCGGGCGAGCTGGAGGCGCCGGCGGCGATGATGATGCTGCGCTCGGGCACGCCCTTGGTGTGGATGGCGTCGATGGCGCGGCGCACGGCGGAGGTTTTCTGGCCGACGGCGATGTAGACGCAGATCATGTCGCTGTCGCGCTGGTTTATGATGGTGTCGATGGCGAGGGTGGATTTGCCGATGGCGCGGTCGCCGATAATGAGTTCGCGCTGGCCACGCCCGAGGGCGAACAAAGCGTCCACCACCACCAGGCCGGTCTGCACCGGCTGGGTGACCAGTTCGCGGTCGACGATCGCCGGGGCGGGGCGTTCAATGGGCATGAGCGGAGCGCCGGTGATCGGGCCTTTGCCGTCGAGCGGGCGGCCGAGGGGGTCGAGGACGCGGCCGAGCAAGTTTGGGCCGGTGGGGACGCGCACCACATCGCCGGTGCCGCGCACGGCCTCGCCGGCATGGATGGCGTCGGCATCGTCGAACAGCACGCAGCCGATGCGATCGCGCTCCAGCACCTGGGCAAAGCCGAATTGGCCGGATTCGAATTGCAGCAGCTCGTCCAGCCGCACGCCGGGCAGGCCGGAGATGAGCGCGATGCCGTCGCCGACTTCCTCGACGCGGCCGACCTGATCCGCATGCGGGCCAAGTTGCGCGGCGCCGAGTTTGGCATCAGCCTCGGCCAGCCATGCGTCCGGGAGAGGGGCGTTGTCAGTCATGGGTGAGATCTTGGAGGATGCGGTCGAGGTCCGCGCGCCAGCTATTTTTGATGGACAGATGGGCGCCGCGCAGTTCCAGGCCGGCGATCAGCGTGGGCTCGGTTTGGAAAGTGAGTTGCGGCGCGGTGCCCAGGGCGGCGGTGATTTGCGCGGCGATGGAAGTTTGCGCGGCGGGAGGGATTTCGGTGGCGCTGAAGACGTCCAGCGCGGGCGCCTGCCGCGCCGCGCCGGGCAATGCCCGTATCTCGCTCAGCAAAGATTCCAGAAACGCCGCCTGCACCGCCTCGCCTTGCAGCCGGGCGGCGAGGCGCGCGGCGATGTCCACGGCGAGGCGGCTGGCGTGGTCCCGCCAGCTCTGGGAGGCGGCTTGCTGCGCGGCGTCCATGGCTTCCTGGGCGGCGTGCTTCAGCGTCTCGGCCTCCTTGCCCGCCTCGGCCAGCAACGCGGCGCGGGCTGTGGTGGCCTCGGCCTTGGCGGTGGCCAGTATCGCCTCACGCTCTTGGGCGAAGCCGGCGCGGGTTTTGGTGATTTCGGCCAGCGCCGCCTCGGCCGCCGCGCGTTTGGTAGCAGCCTCGTCCAGCAGGGTTTGCGCGGCGGCGCGGCGCTGTTCGATCATCCCCGCGACGGGGCGCCAGAAGAAGCGCGCCAGCAGCCAGATGAGGATGAGGACGTTGAGGGCCTGCAGGCCAAGCGTCCACCAGTCGATGCTCATGGCGTCACTTCAGCAGCGGGTTCGCGAACAGCAGCAGCAGCGCGATGACCAGGCAGTAGATGGCCATGGTCTCGATCATCGCCAAGCCAACAAACAGCGTGCGGGAAATGGTGTTCGCCGCCTCGGGCTGCCGGGCGATGGCGTCCATCGCGGCGGCCACCGCGCGGCCTTCGCCAAGGGCCGGGCCGATGGCGCCGAAGGAGACCGCGAGCGCGGCGGAGATGATGCTAGCAAACGCCAACCAGTTCATGGGGGAGCCTTTGTGCTGGGGGTTTCGGGTTTAGGTTCGGCGAGCGCGCCGGCGATGAACACCATCGCCAGCACGGCAAAAATATAGGCCTGCACGGCGCCGGTGAGCAGGTCCAGCGCCATGAGCGGGATCGGCACCAGCAGCCCGGCGAGCGAAAGCACGATGGCGACGATGAACACGCCGCTCATGACATTGCCGAACAGGCGCACCAGCAGGGAGAAGGTGCGGGTCAGGCTTTCGATGAAGTTGAGTGGGATCATCACCGGGTTGGGGAAGGCAAAACTGGCGAGATACCCCCCTATCCCACCGGCACGGATGCCAAACCAGATGACGGCGAGGAACACCAGCAGCGCCAGCGCGGCATCGGTTTCCAGATGCGCGGTGGGCGGCGCCACGCCGGGCAGCAGCGAGGACCAGTTGGCGACAAAGATGAACAAAAACAGCGTGCCTATGAA
This sequence comes from Acetobacteraceae bacterium, assembly GCA_003164135.1. Taxonomy (GTDB): domain Bacteria; phylum Pseudomonadota; class Alphaproteobacteria; order Acetobacterales; family Acetobacteraceae; genus Acidocella. The sequence continues at coordinate 40,228 of PLSD01000123.1, read as the reverse complement.
CGCGCGGTAGGGGGCGGGCTCCACGCGCATGGTGTCGCGGATCTGGCTGTCGACGGTGGTGACGATGAGTTCCAGCGCCGCCTGGGTTTTGCCCGGCACCAAAGCCAGGCGGCGGGTGAGCAACGCGCTGCCGCAGACCAGCACCAGCATGATGCCCCAGGTGGCGGCCACGGGCTCGGTAATCGGCACCGGGCCGAGGTGGAACAGCGGCGGGTTGCTGAGCGGGGAGATCATGCCGCCACCTTGTAGCGGCGCAGCACCAGCGGGCGGGCGGCCAGCACGCCGAGCGCCATGAGCAGCAGCGCCAGTGCCCCGTGGCGGCTGGCCAGTGCCAGCGCGCCGCCAAGCAAACCGATGCGCGCCAGGGTCAGCCCCGCCGCCGCCCAGGCGCCGCCGGCCGCGAACAGATTGGCGCTGCGCCAGACGGCATAGAAATACAGCAGCCCGGCGGCGAAACCGGCGAGCAGGTAGAGTGCCGCGCTCATGCGCTTTGCATCCATTTCCAGCCCGACCAGCAGCCAAATGCCAGCCCCACGAACAGCAGCGGCGCGGTCCAGAAAATGCCGGTGTTCAGCCTGTGGTCCAGCCAGTGGCCGATAAAAATGCCGATAAGCATGGGCACGACGATGATCCAGCCGAGCACGCCGATCTGCGCCAGGCGTTGCGCGGTGGAGGCCTCGCCCTCGCGCAACCAGCGCTGGTGGCGCTCGCCGCGCAGATGCACGTTTTGCACCAGGGGATCGTCGTCTTCCGGCTCGCTCATGAAAATTCTCCCACGCCGCGCGAAGCGGGCCGCAGATGCCGCATGATCATTCTTATGGCATTGAGCTGCAGCTTGGTACTCTCCACCCGCTCGGTGCGCTCCACCTCCAGCGCAGTGCGGAAACGGGCCAGCACATCGGCCTCCAGCGTGGCGAGGTCCTCGCCCGGCACAGCCTCACGCGTGGCGATGGTAATGTCCTCCCCGCCGCTGACCGAGATCATGCCGCCGCGCACGGCGCAGTAATGCGGGGCGCCATCCGCGGTGTTCCACGCCACCACGGAAATGGCGAGACTGGAGAGAAATTCGGCATGGCCCGAGAGAATGCCGAAATGGCCGCTGGCGTCCTCGGCGCGCAGAGCGCGCACATCCGGTGCATCCACGGCCACGCTCAAGGGGGTGATGATCTGCAGCCTCATGCGGGTTTCAACGCGGCGGCTTCCTTCGCGCGCGCCTCCTCGAACGTGCCGACCATGTAGAGCGAGCTTTCCGCCCAGTTGTCGGCCTCGCCGTTCAGGATGGCCTGACAGCCGGCGACGGTGTCCGCGCAACTCACCGAGCGGCCGGGCGTGCCGGTGAATGCCTCGGTGACGGTGAACGGCTGGCTCAAAAAGCGTTGCAGGCGGCGCGCGCGTTTGACGGTCAGCCTGTCCGCCGCACCCAATTCCTCCATGCCGAGCAGCGCGATGATGTCCTGTAAATCCTTGAAGCGGGCCAGCGCCTCGCGCACCTGCTCCGCCACGCGGTAATGCGTCTCGCCGACCACCAGAGGGTCCAGCAATATCGACGACGAGGCCAGCGGGTCCACCGCCGGGTAAAACGCCTCCGCTGCCAGTTGGCGTGAGAGCATGACGATGCTGTCCATATGGCTGGAAATCGCCGTCACCGCCGGGTCGGTGAAGTCATCGGCGGGGACGTAGACGGCCTGGATGGAAGTGATCGCCGCACCCGCGACCGAAGCGATGCGTTCCTCCAGCGAGGCGACTTCTGTTGCCAAAGTGGGCTGGTAGCCGACGCGCGAGGGCAGCCGCCCGAGCAGGCTGGAAACCTCCGCCCCCGCCTGCACGAAGCGGAACACGTTATCCATGAGCAGCAGCACGTTCTGGTGCTTACTGTCGCGGAAATACTCGGCGATGGTGAGTGCGGTGAGCGGCACCCGCCAGCGCGCACCGGGGGGCTCATTCATCTGACCGTAGACCAGGACCGTGCGCGCCAGCACGCCGGAGGTGCGCATGTCGTTGAGCAGCTCATGGCCCTCGCGCGAGCGCTCCCCCACGCCGGCGAACACTGAAATTCCCTGGTATTTTTCCACCATGGCGTGGATCAGCTCCATCACCAGCACGGTTTTGCCGACGCCGGCGCCGCCGAACATGGCCGCCTTGCCGCCCTGGGCCATGGGGGCGAGCAGGTCGATGACCTTGATGCCGCTCTCAAACACGATGTTGGTGGCAACAACGTCACCCAGCGGCGGCGGCGGGTTGTGGATGCCGCGCCGGGGGGTATTTTCCGGCAGAGGCGGGCCACGGTCGCCCAGATTGCCGGTGACATCGAGCAGCCGGCCCAGCACGGCATCCCCCACCGGCACACTAACCGGCGCACCGGTGGCCCGAACGGTGGTATTGCGGGCCAGTCCGGCGGTGGTTTGTAACGCAATAGCGCGCACCGTGGTGGCGTTTTCATGCGCATGCACTTCCAGGATCAGCGGTTCGGGGCGGTCCCACTCCACCACCAGAGCGGTGTTAATCTCCGGCAGATTTCCGTCAGCAAAACTGACATCCACGACAACGCCGCGAACCGAGACGACCTTTCCCTGCGATGCAACTGAACCCATGGCAAATCCGATGGCAAATCCGATGCCGGTTGTGACAGGCAAAACCACCCGCGCAGCTACCTTGCTATGGGATCGCGCGGCAATCAACATTGATCCGGATCAATACCAGTTCTTGATGGAGATCAACGACAACCCAAGTTCAAACGCCTAAATATGGCGCCATATGGCTGGCAGGGGTCTTCGTCCTGGAAATTTATTTGCCGGAGGTACGGGATATGCGAGATATGCAGAAGATAAAATTTTCGAAACATGCGCTTGGCGTAGTGTTTCTGGCCGGGCTTGGCGGCTGTGCGGTGGCACCGCCTACCGGCCCGAGCGTAGCGGTTATGCCTGGTCCGGGAGTAAGCTATTCAGTGTTTCAGGCCGACGACTCAAGTTGCCGCGCCGCTGCGGCACAGAGCATCGGTTATTCCTCGCCTACACAAGCCGCCAATCAGGCCGCCGTGGGCAGTGCCGTTGTGGGCACTGCGGTGGGGGCTTTGGCGGGTGCCGCGATCGGCTCGGTTTCGGGCAACGTCGGCGCGGGGGCTGCTATTGGTGCTGGAACGGGCTTGCTGGTGGGGTCCGCCGCAGGTGCGAATAACGCGCAGGCGTCGGCTTACGATCTGCAACGGCAATACGACATTACCTATATGCAATGCATGGCCTCGATGGGAAACAAGGTGCCCCCGATGCCGCCCGAAGCGGCCGGTGGCTATGCGCCAGGCTATTACGAGTACCCGCCGCCTTATGCCTATTATCCGGCCTACGGCTACCTCTATCCGCCGTTTCCGTTTGTTTACGGCGGCGGCATATGGATCGGCGGCGGAAACGGCTGGCATGGCGGTGGGGGTGGCTGGCACGGTGGCGGCTGGAACGGCGGCGGCGGCGGATGGCATGGCGGCGGCGGACCTGGCGGCGGGGGGCACCCGCATCATTGATACCTGATTTCACACGTTTGACTTGAATCGACGTAAAATCTGGCCTTTTTCTGATATAAACAGGCGCAGATCCCCTGATCTCAGGGGAAACGTTCTGGAGGTGATGCTTGCCTGAAGATTCACAAAACAACGCACTCTCAATGGTCGACCTGACCGAAATGCGCGCGTTCGACCGCACCCTGCATGCGGCTGAAGGCAAGATGACGGCCGGGCTGTCACCTTCAGCAATTACTGGTGCGGTGATGGACTGGGCCGCGCATATGGGGGACAAACCTGGCCGGCGCACCGCCCTGGCGCATCAGGCTTTGCGCGATGCGGTGACGCTCTGGCAATCCGCCTTCAGTGCCAGTCCTGTCGTGAAGCCCGCGCCCGGCGATCATCGTTTTGACAGTCCAGGCTGGAACCGGTTCCCGTTTTCCTTTGTCGAGCAGGGATTTCTGCTCAACGAGCGCTGGTGGAAACTGGCAACGACCGGTGTGAACGGTGTCTCGCTCAGCCATGAGCGCATGATAAGCTTCATGACCCGGCAAGTGCTGGACATGTTCGCACCCTCGAATATTCCGTTCCTAAATCCTGAGGTGATCGACGCAACGCGCGCGACGGGTGGCAAAAACCTCCAGCAGGGCCTGAAGAATTTCCTTGCCGACCTGGCGCTGACGGCCCAGCAAGGGCCGGTTCCCCTGCCCTTGCAGCCGGGGCGCGATGTTGCGATCACGCCGGGACAGGTGGTGTTCCGTAATGAGCTGATTGAACTGATCCAATACGCCCCGCGCACGGAGAAAGTGCGGCCCGAGCCGATTCTGATCGTGCCAGCCTGGGTGATGAAATATTACATTCTCGACCTTTCGCCGCATAACTCGATGATCCGCTATCTGGTGGACCAGGGCTACACCGTATTCTGCATTTCCTGGCTGAACCCGAGCGCCGAACAACGCGAGTTGCATTTCGACGATTACCGCACCAAGGGCGTGATGGCGGCGCTGGATGCGGTGCAGGCGATCAGCGGTGCGGCAAAAATCCACGCCACCGGCTATTGCCTCGGCGGCACCTTGCTCACCATTGCCGCCGCCGCGATGGCGCGCGACCAGGACAACCGGCTGGCCAGCCTCACCCTGCTGGCCGCGCAGACGGATTTTACCGAAGCCGGCGAAATGCAGTTGTTCATCAACGAGTCTCAACTCGCGTTTCTTGATGATATCATGTGGCAAAAAGGCTATCTGGACAGTACGCAGATGGCCGGGGCCTTCCAGTCGTTGCGTTCCAACGACCTGATCTGGTCACGCCTGGTGCGGCGCTATTATTTGGGCGAGGAAGAACATCCCAACGATATGATGTCGTGGAATTTGGATGCCACGCGCATGCCCTACCGGATGCATTCGGAATATCTGTGGCATTTATTCCAGAACAACAACCTCGCGGAAGGCCAGTTCCCCGCCGGGGGCAAGCCGGTTTCGCTAACCGATATCGCGGGGCCGTTCTTTGTCGTCGGCACCGAAACGGACCACGTCGCGCCATGGCGCTCAGTGCATAAGCTGCATCTGCTCAATTCTGAGGACCTTACTTTCGTGCTCACCTCCGGCGGACATAACGCCGGAATCGTGAGCGAGCCGGGCCACCCGCACCGGCATTACCGTAGCCTGCACCGCCCGCCGGAAGGCAAGTACCATGCGCCCGATGAGTGGATGCAGGCGGCGACGCTCACCGAGGGCTCCTGGTGGCCGGCCTGGACCGCCTGGCTGGATGCGCTTTCCGGCGAGCCGGTGGCACCCCCGCCAATGGGCAACGCCAAAGCCGGTTACAAATGCCTGGAACCGGCGCCCGGGCAGTATATTTTGCAAAGATAGAGAACCGCGATGCACGCCATGCTCCTGAAACAACCCGGCGTAGCGCTTGAATGGACCGAACTGCCGGACCCGCAGCCGGGCTATGGTGAAATCAGGGTAAAAATAACTGCCTGCGGGGTCTGCCGCACGGATTTGCATGTGGTTGACGGCGAGTTGACGCACCCGAAACTGCCCATCATCCCAGGGCATGAAATCGTCGGACGGATCGACGCACTGGGCGAGGGCGTGGAGGGCTTGAGGCTGGGCGAGCGGGTGGGCGTGCCGTGGCTCGGGCATACTTGCGGCGTGTGCCCCTATTGCACCAGCGGGCGCGAGAACCTGTGCGATGACCCGCTGTTCACCGGCTATACGCGCAACGGCGGCTACGCCACCGCCTGCATCGCCGACGCGCATTACGCCTTTCCGCTGGGTGAGGCGGGCAATGATTCCTCGCTGGCGCCGCTGCTCTGCGCCGGGCTGATTGGCTGGCGGTCGCTGGGCATCGCCGGCAAAAGCAAAACCCTGGGCCTTTACGGTTTTGGCGCCTCCGCGCATATCGTGGCACAGATCGCCCGCTGGCAGGGGCGCTCGGTGTTTGCCTTCACCCGGCCAGGGGATACGGCAGCGCAGGATTTCGCGCGGCAGTTGGGGGCGGTCTGGGTCGGCGGCTCGGATGAGATGCCGCCCGAGCCGTTGGATGCCGCGATCATCTTCGCACCGGTGGGCGCTCTGGTGCCGCTGGCGTTGCAAGCGGTGCGCAAGGGCGGGCGCGTGGTGTGCGCGGGCATCCATATGAGCGATATTCCGAGCTTCCCGTACCGGCTGCTGTGGGAAGAGCGGCAACTGGTCTCGGTGGCCAACCTCACCCGCCAGGACGGCATCGACTTCCTGCGCCTGGCACCGGAAATCGGCATCCAGACACACATCACAATCTACCCGCTGCGCCAAGCCAACCAGGCGCTGGATGATTTGCGCGCGGGGCGGCTGGAGGGCGCAGCGGTGCTGGTGCCGACGCTGCTCGCGTAATGGCTGGCGTTGGTTTTTACAAAAAAAACGGCGCCCGTTACGGGGCGCCGTTCCAAACCATCAGTTGGTTTACGCTGAATGCTTACTCAGCCATCTCGCGCTTGGAGATGTCTTCACCAGTTTCCTGGTCGACCTGCTTCATTGACAGCTTGACCTTGCCGCGGTCATCGAAGCCGATGACTTTGACCTTCACGCTATCGCCCTGCTTGACCACATCGTTGGTTTTCGCAACGCGGTTCGCAGCCAGTTCGGAGATGTGAACCAGGCCGTCCTTGGCGCCAAGGAAGTTCACGAAGGCACCGAAATCGGCGGTCTTCACGACCTTGCCATTGTAGATCACGCCCACTTCCGGCTCGGCGATGATGCCGCGGATCTTGTCGATCGCCGCCTGGATCTTCTTGTCGTCGGCAGCGGAGACTTTGACAGCGCCGCTATCGTCGATGTCGATTTTCGCGCCGGTCTGTTCGACGATCTCGCGGATCACCTTGCCGCCGGTGCCGATGATGTCGCGGATTTTATCCTTCGGCACCTGGATGGTCACGATCTTCGGCGCGTTGGAGGAAACGCCCTCGCGGCCGGAGGTCAGCGCTTTCGCCATTTCGCCGAGGATGTGCAAACGCCCGCCCTTGGCCTGTTCCAGCGCGATTTTCATGATTTCCGGGGTGATGGAGGTGATCTTGATGTCCATCTGCAGCGAGGTCACACCCGCTTCGGTACCGGCCACCTTGAAGTCCATGTCGCCGAGGTGATCCTCGTCGCCCAGAATGTCGGAGAGCACGGCAAAGGCGCGATCTTCCTTGATCAGCCCCATGGCGATACCCGCCACCGGGCGCAGCAGCGGCACGCCGGCATCCATCAGCGCCAGCGAGGTGCCGCAAACGGTTGCCATCGAGGACGAGCCGTTGGATTCGGTGATCTCGGAGACGATGCGCAGGGTGTAGGGGAAGGCTTCCTTGGTCGGCAGCAGCGGATGCACCGCGCGCCAAGCCAGTTTACCGTGGCCGATTTCGCGGCGGCCGGGCGAGCCCATGCGGCCGGTTTCACCAACCGAGTACGGAGGGAAGTTGTAGTGCAGCATGAAATGCTCTTTGAACTCGCCTTCCACGGCGTCGATCAACTGCTCGTCCTGCGCGGTGCCGAGCGTGGCAACAACCAGCGCCTGGGTTTCGCCACGGGTGAACAGCGCCGAGCCATGGGTGCGCGGCAGCACGCCCACTTCGGCCAGAATCGGGCGCACGGTTTTGGTGTCGCGGCCGTCAATGCGCAGGCCGGTGTCTAAAATGTTATTGCGGACGATGTCGGCTTCCAGTTCCTTGAACAGGGATTTTGCCTTCTCGGCGTCCAGGCCTTCCTCGGCCAGCAGACCAAGCGCACCCTTCTTCGCGGCGGAAATCTTTTCCTGGCGAACCTGCTTCACGGTCTCGGTATAGGCATCACGCAGCGGCTGGCGGGCCAGCGCATCCACGCGGGCGGCCAGGGTTTTGGTCTCCTCGGAGACTTCCGGCAGGGCCCAGGGGTCTTTGGCGGAATGCTCGGCCAGTTCGATGATCGCCTGGATCACCAGCTGGAACGCGGCATGGCCAAAAGTGACGGCGCCGAGCATGACGTCTTCGGAAAGCTCGGAAGCCTCGGATTCCACCATCAGCACGCCTTCAACGGTGCCGGCGAGCACCAGGTCGAGCTTGCTCTCTTCCTTCTCGGAGGTGGTCGGGTTCAGCACGTATTCGCCATTGATCAGGCCAACACGCGCCGCACCAACCGGGCCAAAGAACGGAATGCCGGAAATGGTCAGCGCCGCGGAGGCGGCAACGAGGGCCAGAATGTCCGGGTCGTTCTCAAGGTCGTGGCTCAGCACGGTGACGATGACCTGGACTTCGTTCTTGTAGCCCTTCGGGAACAGCGGGCGGATCGGACGGTCGATCAAGCGGGAGACCAGTGTCTCCTTCTCGGTCGGGCGGCCTTCACGCTTGAAGAAACCGCCCGGAATGCGCCCGGCGGCAAAGAATTTTTCCTGGTAGTTCACGGTCAGCGGGAAGAAATCCAGGCCCGGCTTGGGGGATTTCGCGCCAACGACGGTGGCAAGCACCACGGTGTCGCCATAGGAGGCAACCACGGCGCCATCAGCCTGACGGGCGACCTTGCCGGTCTCGAGGATCAGCGTCTTGCCGCCCCATTCCATCTCTTTACGGAAATAACGATCAAACATTTTTAACAACTCCCAATACGGCAAGCCCGGGGGAGGAAACGTCGAATGAAAGCGCGTAGGCCGGTGGTTAAGCGGCGCCTCGGGCTGCATGGGTCTGGCTGTGAACGGTGCAAACACGCATCACAGCCACGGACCATGTGGCCGGAAACGCCGCGGGCATAAACCGGCGGCGGCGCGGATCATCCGGTTGGTTCCCTAAAACCCCGTTCTGCCGCTAGTCTCAACAACATGAATGAGGCCCAATGCCCCACGCACGAACACGCCCCATGGCGTGTGGGCCGCTCATACCGGAGTTTTGCCCTAAATGCTAGGCGGGCTTGCGGGCCAGGGTGGCTCTATACAGGCTTGCGCGCCAAGGGCGCGACAAACTGCGGCTCTGTATCCCACGGAAAGAGGATCCAGGTGTCCTGGCTGACCTCGGTTACAAAAGTATCCGCGAATGGTTTGCCTACCGGCTTGGCGTAAACCGTGGCCAGATGCGCCTTTGGCAGCAGCCCCCGCACCAGTTTCGCGGTGGTGCCGGAATCCACCAAATCATCAATAATCAGCCACCCTTCACCGTCGCCGGCCGCGACCGGCGGCTTGATAACAACCGGCTTGCCGCGGCTCTCCTCGTCATAGGTCATCACCGAGACGGTCTCGATCAACCGGCATTCCAGCTCACGGGCTATAATCGCCGCCGGGATCAGCCCGCCGCGTGTAATCGCCACAATGCCCTTCCAGGGCCCGAGCGCGTGCAGCCGCCACGCCAGCGCCTTCGCATCGCGGTGCAACTGGTCCCATGTAACGGTGAAATAGTGAGTGCTCATTTTTGTGCCATATAGAATAAGGAAAATTTGCACAACGGCACATGTGCAATATTGAAAAAAAACAACTACTTATGTCGGACAGGAAAAAATGTGGCACGAATCAATGACTTGTGGATAAGTCTTCAAATTTGGCACAGTTCTGTGACAGGTTACGTGACAGACAAAAAATAATCTTACGAGAAGTTTGTCAAATTTCTTTTGATAAATCATCAAGAAATATCTTTGACAGAAATATGCAAGGGCAGCTCTACGCCTTTACAAACAATCACGAAAATTAGGAAAACTATCCTACAATTACAGAGATTGTTTGTTATCTTTACGAAATGAAGTCTGGGTGTGCAAGCAATCGATAGCCTAAGAGGCTGATCGCAATCTTTTCAGCCAATATCAGTGGGTTGTGCCGAAAAAATACTGCAATGTTTGGGTTCCAAACGAGTATACTCCAGTGATTTCAATGGGCACGGCAAAACATGCCATCGGTAAGTGATTCAAAAGACTCAGAAAGATTGCGATCAGACACTAAGGCGCTATCAATTCTTGAGATCAAGTTTGTGTAACGGACCTAACGGATAATGGGCGATCAATTCTATGTTTGAAAGGCACAAGGCAAACGTGCCGCCAGGTTTCGGCACATCCGCCATCATAAATCCTACATTCACATGTGGGGCGGGTGAATATGACAATTCAGCAGGCGGACCCCAGCCCAGCGACTCTTCGATCGGTCGATGCCCGGGACGAGGAGGAGGCGGAGGAGGTGGGGGTGGAAATATTGCTTTGATGTTTGCCTCGGTAATGCAAGAAGCGGCAGGAGTGGTTCCAAGCTGGAGAGCGGTTGGATAGCTGCCTATACCGAGAAATCCTGAGCTTCCGTCCCAGGTAGGCGCGCTGCATCTCTGAAAGCCCACAGTTTCCAGGGTAATATCCGCCAACCCAACAAGCCCGACTGTGCCGGTTGCACGGTAGTGGTCGATGATCCAATGTCCAGTAGGCTGGCATTTTAAAAGGCTCGAACTGAAAGCGTAATCTGTCAAAACGGAATCTGTATGGTCACTCCGTATGAGCGATAGATGTAGCGTTCTTGCAATTGTATTCGGATCATCAGCTCGACCGCTATCCGCTAAGGTTTTGACCATTCGAAGTAAGTCAATTGGGGATGGGGTTTGGGCGTGGGCAAACGAAAAGAATGCACTTAGCAGAACAAGCGTAAGTCCAAATTTCCTCATCGAGACCCCGCGATCATCTTTTTGCATCAATTGGTATTTTGCATTTAATACGACGCCAAACGCAGTTTGAATACTATCCGCTTTGGCTTTTGCCCGTGCCAATGAAGACTAACCGCTCCCTACAAAGCCGCGAGCGAGACTTTGCTAAGTTGATTGGTGCCCATTTGGCTGTTCCTCAACATTATTGAATTCTCTTGCAAGCCATTGCAAAAGTTCAAGCAATTTTATTTGCCACAGGAATGTGACAAAAGCTCAGACTGTCACGTTTATTTAACATAATTGATTGAAATCAAAAGATAATTTATGGTAGCCATTGTAACCGTGAAATAATGCTGTGCCATGCATTGCGGATAAAGAAGCCCGCCCGCCCCGGCAAGAGCAGAAACGGCACGGGATGTGAGTCCCGTGCCGTTTTAAAAATCAGCCCGCCGCGGGGATAATCCCCGGCATCTCCGGCCGCGGTGGAGCCGCCGTGGGCACCGAGGCACGGCGCTGGTCGGGCATCGGCTCGTCAACCACCTTGCGGATAATCTTTTCGCCGCGAATCACCGCCTCGATTTCGTCACCCGAAAGCGTCTCATACTCCAGCAGCCCCTGCGCCAGCGACTCCAGATCCGCCCGGCGCTCGGTAAGGATGCGCCGTGCCTCGGAGTAGGCGTGGTCGATAATGGCTTTGATCTCATTATCGATTTCACGCGCCGTGGCTTCCGAGACATTTTTGTTCTGCGTCACGGAATGGCCGAGGAACACCTCCTGCCCGTTATCGCCGTAGGAGATCATGCCCAGCTTCTCGGACATACCCCACTCGGTGACCATGCGCCGTGTCATATCGGTCGCCATTTTAATGTCGCCGGAGGCGCCGTTGGAGACCCTGTCAGCGCCAAAGACGATTTCCTCGGCGGCGCGGCCACCCATGGCCATAATCAACTGCTGCAGCAGTTTCAGCTTGCTGGTGGAGTAGCGGTCGCCCTCCGGCAGGGACATGACCATGCCGAGTGCCCGGCCACGCGGAATAATGGTGGCCTTATGCACCGGGTCGCACTCGGGCAGGGTGATGGAGCAGAGCGCGTGCCCGCCCTCGTGATACGCGGTCATGCGCTTTTCTTCGTCGGACATGACCAGAGAGCGACGTTCAGCGCCCATCATCACCTTGTCCTTGGCGTGTTCGAACTCCGCCATGGCAACCACGCGCTTGCCGATGCGCGCGGCCAGCAATGCGGCTTCGTTCACAAGGTTCGCCAGGTCGGCGCCGGAGAAGCCAGGCGTGCCACGTGCAATGGTCTTCGGGTCCACGTCGGACGCCAAAGGCACCTTGCGCATGTGCACTTTGAGGATTTTTTCGCGGCCCAGCACATCCGGATTCGGCACCACGACCTGACGGTCGAAGCGGCCGGGACGCAGCAGCGCCGGGTCCAGCACGTCCGGCCGGTTGGTGGCGGCAATGAGGATAACGCCCTCATTGCTCTCAAATCCGTCCATTTCGACCAGCATCTGGTTCAACGTCTGCTCGCGCTCGTCGTTACCGCCGCCGAGGCCAGCGCCACGGTGGCGGCCGACGGCGTCGATTTCGTCAATGAAGATGATGCACGGCGCGTTCTTTTTGCCCTGCTCGAACATGTCACGCACGCGGCTGGCACCCACGCCGACGAACATTTCCACAAAGTCAGAACCCGAAATGGTGAAGAACGGCACGTTGGCCTCCCCCGCGATGGCGCGCGCCAGCAAGGTTTTGCCGGTGCCGGGCGGGCCGACGAGCAAGCAGCCCTTGGGGATTTTGCCGCCGAGGCGCTGGAACTTCTGCGGGTCGCGCAGGAATTCCACGATTTCCTGCAGTTCGCTCTTGGCTTCATCAATGCCGGCCACGTCATCAAACGTCACCCGGCCCTGCTTTTCCGTCAGCAACCGGGCACGCGACTTGCCAAAGCCCATGGCGCGGCCGCCACCGGATTGCATCTGGCGCATGAAGAATATCCACACGCCGATCAGCAGCAGCATCGGCGCCCAGGAGATGAGCACCTTGATAATCGGGTTCATGGAATCGCCCTCGGGCTTAGCGTCCACATGCACGTTGGCGGCGATCAGCTTGTTCAGCAGCGCCGGGTCTTCCGGCGCGTAGGTTTCAAACGCCTTGCCGTCCTTGGTGGTGCCGGTGACGTCATGCCCCGCGATGGTGACGTCCTGTACCTGATTGTTGTTCACCTGATCCAGAAAGCTGGAGTAGGCAAGCTGGCTCACCGGGTTGCTGGACGAGCTGGAAGGCTGGAAGACGTTAAAAAGTACGACCAGAAACAGGGCCACAACCACCCAGAGCGCTATATTTCGACCAAGATTGTTCATCTAGCCTAATCCAATTCTCTTAAAATAAAGCCAACACCGCGCTGCCGCGGTTAAAGCGCATAACCTCAGATGGTCATTCTGCACCGATTTTGTAGCGTTGCACAAATTTATTGCCGCGAACTGAAAAATGGATGCGGCGCGACGGGTGCCGGCGGCGTGAAACGAGCCGGGGCGGGGAAGCTCACCGCGCCGTCCGGGCCATGCAAGGCGGGCATGGCGCACAAAACAACTTCCGGTAATCCATTGTATTTTCTGTATTTCCTCGTGGCATCCCCGAGCGCGCCAAGGGACATCCCCGGTGCCGCCGTGGCTTCCACGGTAAACCGCCCGTCCCAAAGAGCACCGCACCGCGCCGGGATGGGCGGTGCAAGGCAGGCCTGCTCGCGGACCAGCAGCCAGCCCGGCCCCAGCCGCCCGGCGGCCAAAATACGCACCCCGCCCAACGTGGCCGGCCGCAGCCTTGCGGCCAGGGCGGCAGTAGCCTGCTGGTCCGGCGCATAAACATTACCGCCGATCACGCGCAGCAGCGCCGCCAGTGCCGCCACCGGAGCAGCGGGCGCATCCAGCACGGCAAAGCCCTCGGGCCGCAGGACGGCATGGCGGGCCAAAAATTGCGCCGCCTCCAGTTCCCGCGCCTGCCGCGCGTCGGCGCCGGCGGGTTGCGCGCCGGTACCTTCCAGCCGGATGCGCGCCCGCTCGAATTTCTGGTTCTGGTTGGAGGGGTCTTCCACCCATTCCATGTTTTCCGCCGCGAGGTAGGCCCGCAAGGCTGCGGGTGGCACCTCCAGCAACGGGCGGAGGAGTAAAACCTTGTCGCGCGCGGTCCATGCGGCAACACCTTCCGCCCCGCCAGGGCCGCGCCGCGCCCGCATGGCCACCGTTTCGGCTTGGTCGCCAGCGTGATGCCCCAGCAGCAAGTGCAACCGCCCGTCCGCCAGCGCAGCGTTCCCCAATGCCGCATAACGCGCGGCACGGGCTTTTTCCTGAATTGCGGGAGCAGAAATACCTGACAAGATACTGATTTTACTTTTAATACCACGCACAGCCAACCGGGCGGCGGCAAGCTCAGCCTCAGCCGCCGAGGCTTCACGCAGACCGTGGTCGACGATCAGCGCCAAAATACTGCCATTGTTTTGTTCGGCCCAGTTTTGCGCCAGCAGCGCCAGCGCCGTGCTGTCCGCCCCGCCGGAAACCGCGACGGCAAGGCGCGGGGCAGCGCCAAACGGCCCCAGCCGGGCCATGGCGGCGGCGAAATGCCCGGCCAGCCCCGCACTGGCAGGATCAGACCGTGTTATGAGCAATGCGCCCGGTGGCTTAATGTTTCGATCTTCGACTTCATGCCGCTGGGCGGCGTCGGGAACTGGCTGTTGAGCGAGGAGAGCGTGTCGCACGCGGCTTCGTTCTGGTTGATGGCAGCCAGCGAATTGGCCAGGCCAAACAACGATTGCGGCGCCCAAGTTCCGGTGCGGTTGAGGTTATAGGTATCGTCATAGGCAATGGCCGCGGCCTGCGGCTTACCCTCGGCGTCCAGCGACTGCGCCAGCAGATATTGCGCCCGGTAGGCCTGCGAGCTGGCCTTGGCGGTGGTGAGAATGGCGTGCGCCGCGGCCTCGGAGGTGGGGTAGTCATGCTTGCCATAAGCGGCGAGGCCATCGTGCAAAATGGTCGCGGGGGAACCGGTAACCGCCGGAGCAGCCGGCGCGGGTGCGGTGGGTGCAGCCGGGCCGGGGGCACTGCTGGCCTGGGGTGCCGGCGCACCCGGCGTGGCGCCGGGTGCGCCACCTGGGGCGCCACCTGGGGTCGCTCCATTGGTCATCTGGAATTTCAGGTCGGCGATTTCTTTCTCGGTCGCGGCATGCTGGGTATCGACCTCGTTCTGCAGCGTATCCACCTTGCCGCTAAGGTCCTGCACCTGCGACTGCAAATCGTTCACCTGATTGAGCAGGTTGGTGACAATGCTGCTATCTGGCGTGCCCCCTCCCGAGGGTGAGGACGGCGCCGGGGCGGACTCGCCGCCGAGCGCGGAGCCGCCGCTGTTGTTGCCGCCACCGCCGCCGCCATTGGCCTGCAATTGCTGTACCTGACTCTGCAACTGCAGAATCTGGTTTTGCAGCGCAATTCCCTCCTGGCTCTGCACCAGCGGCTGGCCTTGCGCGGCGCCGAAGGGCAGCAGGGTGGCGAAAACAGCAAGAGCAAAGAGATTTTGGCGCATATCCGCGGGTAATCCTGAACTGTGGCTTTTATCTGGTCCGATATAGCCTTACCGCCCCAAAAACAAAACCGCCCAAAAACAAAACCGGCGGCGCCTCACTGAAGAGACACCGCCGGTTGCTAATTTTTAGTCCATCCCAACCGGAGTTGGGGGGAGTAAAAAATTACTTGCAGTTCTGCGGGTTGAAGCCCTGAACTGAAGTGATGGCGTTACGGTTCTGCTGGTAGGAAGCTTCGTCGTTGCCAGCGGCAACCGGGCAATCCTTGCCGTAAGAGATGGTGGAGAAGCGCGAAGCGGCAACGCCCTGGGCAACCAGGTAGTCACGCGCGGTGTTCGCGCGGCGCTGAGCGAGCGCCAAGTTGTACGTTTCGGTGCCACGTTCGTCGGCATTGCCGGCGACGAGGACGTTCACGCTCGGGTACTTGGCGAGCCAAGCGGCCTGACGGCCCAGTGTGGCGTCGGAGTCGCTGCTCAGGTCGGACCTGTCGAACGCGTAGAACACGCGGTCACCAACGTTGGCGACCAAGTCCTGCTCGCTGCCCGGAACGGCGCTCGCGTTGGTCTGAGTGTTAGCGCCAGACATGTTGTTGGTGGAGGCTGTGGGGGTAGAAGAGCAGGCTGCCAGCAGGGCAAGGCCGGCGAAAGCGCCCAATGCTTTGAATTTCATACTAAAAACCGATCCCTGTCCGTGATTGGTGAGCGAAAAGATAAAACTGGTTGCGTAATCCCTATGATTACACATCCCAGGCGGGGGATACTCTGCCCGGCCGTGAAGGGTCAAGCACTATAGTTATGCATTTTGTGCGGTTGTGGCCCTATTACATCAGTACCGACACTTTATTTTACGCATGTTGAGAATTTGTAACACCAACGGCAAGGTTGCTACCCCTGGCGCCAGGTTGGCGCTTGACTTTTGGCCGGCAAAAATGTCTGCCCTGCGGCCGGATGGATCAGGTGGACCAAATGCCGGCAAACGACCTTAACTTATTACAAGCACAGGCTGAACTGAAAATCGCCGCAGCCGACAGCGACACGCTAGAGGAATTGCGCGTCTCTCTGCTCGGCAAGAACGGCGCGATCACCGCCGAACTGAAAACGCTGGGCGCGATGGACCCGGACGCGCGCAAAGCCCGAGGCGCAGAGCTGAATGTTCTCAAAACTGTCATCACCCAGGCGCTGGCGGAACGCCGCGCGGTGCTGGATGCGGCGGCGCTGGAGAGCCGGCTGGCGGCGGAACGGATCGACGTCACCGCCCCCGTCCGCCCCGAAATTGCCGGGGCGATCCACCCGATCAGCCGCACCACCGAGGAGATCGCGGCGATTTTCAGCGCCATGGGTTTTGCCATCAAGGACGGCCCGGACATCGAAAACGACTGGAATAATTTCAGCGCGCTGAACATTGCCGCCCACCACCCAGCCCGCGCGATGATGGACACCTTCTACCTGCAAGGCGGCGAAGTGCTGCGCACGCATACCTCCCCCGTGCAAATTCGTACCATGCTAGAGTGGGCACGCAGCCAAACGGCCCAGGCCACGGCACAGCCGATTCGCATCATCGTTCCCGGCCGCACCTTCCGCGCCGACCACGACGCCACCCATTCGCCAATGTTCCACCAGACCGAGGGTCTGGTCATCGGGCGCGGCATTACGCTGGGGCATCTCAAGGGCTGTCTCATCGACTTCCTGCGCGCCTTCTTCGACAATCCCGCTTTGCCGGTGCGCTTCCGCGCCAGCTACTTCCCGTTCACCGAGCCCTCGATGGAAGTGGACATCGGCTGGAACCGCAAGACCGGGGAAATCGGGGCGGGGAGCGACTGGCTGGAGATTCTCGGTTCCGGCATGGTCCATCCCAACGTGCTCGCCAATTGCGGCATCGACCCGCGCGAATTCCAGGGCTTTGCCTTTGGCGTTGGCATCGAGCGCATCACCATGCTGAAACACGGCATCGCGGATCTGCGGCTGTTCTACGAGAGCGATGTGCGCTGGCTGCGCCATTACGGCTTTGCTTCCCTTTCCCCCGCCATGCTGCACGAAGGATTCTGATCCCATGAAATTCACATTGTCATGGTTGAAGACCTGGCTGGAGACGGACGCGTCCCTGGAGCAAATCCTCACCACCCTGTCCGCCATCGGCCTGGAAGTGGAGGGCGTGGAAAACCGCGCCGCCACGCTGGCACCGTTTGTGATCGCGCAGGTGATCGAGGCCCTGCCCCACCCCAACGCCGACCGCCTGCGCGCCTGCCGCGTGGATGTGGGCGACGGCGTGGAACGTTCCGTGGTCTGCGGCGCGCCAAACGCGCGCACCGGCCTGCGCGTGGTGTTTGCCCCGCCCGGCGCGTTTGTGCCGGGCTCCGGCATTACGCTCAAAGTTGGTGAAATCCGCGGCGTGAAATCCGAGGGCATGCTGGTCAGCTTCCGGGAGTTGGGGCTGGAGGGCGATGCCGACGGCATTATCGAACTGCCCCAGGACGCACCCATCGGCGTGCCCTACCCGGTGTGGGCCGGCATGGACGACCCGGTGATCGAAATCGCAGTCACCCCCAACCGTGGCGACGCACTGAGCGTGCGCGGCGTGGCGCGCGACCTCGCCGCCGCCGGCCTGGGCGTATTGAAGGACTTTGCTCCTGCCCCGGTAGCTGGTGCCGGTGCCAGCGCCGTGGCGTGGCGTAATGAATTTCCCGAAGCCTGCCCCTGGGTGCTCGGCCGCACCGTGACCGGCGTGAAAAACGGCGAAAGCCCGGAATGGCTGAAAAAGCGCCTGGAATCCGTGGGCTTGCGCCCGATCAACACCCTGGTCGACATCACCAACTTCTTCACCCACGACCTCGGCCGCCCGCTGCATGTGTTCGACGCGGATAAAGTCTCTGGCGGCTTCCTCGAACTTCGCGCTGGCAATGGCGAGGAATTCACCGGCCTTCACGGTAAACCCGTAAAAGCGGGCGCGGAAGACTGCATCATTGCCGACGCGGCGGGCGTGCAATCGCTGGCCGGCATCGTCGGCGGCGAGGCCACCGGCTGCGACGAGGCCACGCAAACCGTGTTCATCGAATGCGCATTGTTCGACCGCGTGCGCATCGCGCAGACCGGCCAGCGCACCGGCATCTTCTCGGACGCCCGCCAGCGCTTTGAGCGCGGCATCGACAGCCAGCTGCTGCCCCAGGCGCTGGATGCCGCCACCGCCATGGTGATCGAACTCTGCGGCGGCGCCGCCAGCGAAATCTCCGAGGGCGGCACCCGCCCGGAATGGTCCCGCACAGCCAAACTACGCTTCGAGCGCGTACAAAGCTTTGGCGGCTCGGACATCGGCCCGGATGAGGCCGTCGCTTCGCTGCAACGGCTCGGCTTCACCGTGCAGGCGCGCGACTCCGCCAGTGTCACCGTCGCCGTGCCAAGCTGGCGCAACGACGTCGCCCAGCCCTCCGCATTGGATCAGGCGGATGTTCCGGGCGCGGCAGAGGCGGCCATCGGCGCCGCTGAAATCGAGCCGGAGGTCGACCTCATCGAGGAAGTGCTGCGCCTGAAAGGCATGGACGCCATCGTCCCCGTCTCGCTGCCCGTGGAGGGCGTTATCCAGGTGCCGATATTCACCCCCAAACAGGCCCGCACCGCTTTGGCGCGCCGCGTATTGGCCTCACGTGGCCTGCTGGAGGCAGTAACCTTCAGCTTCCTCGACCACGAAACCGCCGCGCTGTTTGGCGACGCGCCCGAGAGCCTGCGCCTCGCCAACCCCATCGCCGCCGACCTCGACCAGATGCGTCCGACGGCTTTGGCCACCCTGGCCCTGGCCGCCGCCCGCAACGTCGCGCGTGGTTTTGGCGATCTCGGCCTGTTCGAAATCGGCCCAGCCTACGCTGCAGACAAATCCCAGGCCTTGGTCGCCGCCGGGCTGCGGGTGGGCGAAACCCCACTCTCCGCCCTGGCCCCCGCCCGCAAATTCGACGCGCTGGACGCCAAGGCGGACGCGATTGCGGTGCTCACCGCGCTCGGTGTGCCGATGGAAGGTGTCACCACCTCCCCCGGCGGTGCCGCGTACTACCACCCCGGCCAGTGCGGCACCTTGCGCCAGGGGCCAAAAACCATCCTGGCCGCCTTCGGCACCCTGCATCCGGCCTTGTGCGCCAGACTGGACCTGCCGGTGGGCTCGGTGGCGTTCGAAATCTTCCTGGATGCCATCCCTGAGCCGAAGCGCCGCAAAAAAGCCGCGCCAGTGCTACCCGCCTTCCAGCCGATCCGCCGCGACTTCGCCTTCCTGGTGAGCGTGGACACGCAGTCCGAAGCCCTGCTACGCGCCGCCAAAGGTGCCGAGCGCAACCTCATCACCAACGTCGCGCTGTTCGACCGCTACCAGGGCAAGGGCGTGCCGGAAGGCCAGGTCTCGCTCGCCATCGCAGTCACTATCCAGCCGGTGGAAAAAAGTTTTTCGGAGACCGAACTGGACGCGATTTCAGCGAAAATCGTCGCGGAGGTGGCCAAGAAGACGGGGGGCGTGTTGCGGGGTTAACCCCGCAGCAGCGCAAATACGCGCAACGCCGAGGCCAGCGGCCGCTCCGGCGTGCGCGCCGCGTCAATGCGCGTGACCAGCCCGGCTAGACTTAAATTTTCCGCCGCCGCCAGCGCCGCCAGTGCCGCCCAGAACTCCGGCTCCAGCGCGATGCTGGTGCGATGACCCGACAGGCTAAGGCTACGTTTTTCGAGCATTCCCGATGGTATACAGCAATGCCGGCAGGAACACGAAGGTCGCGATCAGCACCGCCAGCAGGCTGAGCAGCAGCAAAACCCCCATGCTCGCCGTGCCCCGGTCCGCCGAGGCGGCGAGCGTGCCAAACGCGGTGCCCGTGGTCAGCGCCGAGAACAGCACCGCATGCGCGGTGGCCGAGGCAAGAAATTTCTTCATCCCGGCGCGGAAATTCATCACGAAATACACGTTGAACGACACGCCAACGCCCAGCAGCAGCGGCAGCGCGATGATGTTGGCGTAGTTGATCGATAATCCAACAAGTTTCGCCAGCAGCGCAGTCAGCAGCGCTGACATCGCCAGCGTTGTCAGCACCAGCGCGGTGTCGCGCAGGTTGCGGAACACCAGGAGCAGCATGGCCGCAATGGCGAAGAAGGCCAGCCACGCCGCTTCCCGGAAGGAGCCCAGAATCGTCCCCGCGGTCGCCATGGTGGAAATCGCCGGCCCCCCGGCATCGGGTGCAATGGCTAGCACCGAATTGGCAAACTGCCGTAACCCGGCGGTGGTTTGTGCGGCGGCGGAAGGCAGCGCCTCCACCCGCACCTGGCCGTTGGGCAGGAACCAGTCCGCCGCCACCCCTGGCGGCAGGTTCTGCACAGTAATCGGCGTGGCGTTCAGGCTGGAGGCCAGGCTGTTGAGCTCGCCCGGCAGGAAGCGCGTGAGTGCCGCGTTCATCGCCATCAACTGCGCATCGCTGCCCCCCTGCAACTTCGCCAGGGTGGCAGCCAACGCGAGCAGGGCAGAGCCTTTCGGCAGTTGCGGCGCCACGGCGGCAATCGCCGCTTGCGTCTTCACCAGCGCCGCGCGGATGTCCGGCGCGGTTACCGGGGCTGTGGGCGGCGATGCGGCGGCCAGCAACGTGGGGGCCAGAATGTTCTGCGCCTGCGCCAGCATCGCCAGCTTCGGTGTTTGGTCATCCGGCACAAAAGTGGCGCCGGAGAGCACGCCGGCGACCTGCGGCAACGCCGAAAGCTTTCCCGCCAGCACCCGCGCGGCAGCGAGGTTAGGCGCCAGCGCATCGGCATAAAACGGGTTGGTTGCCGGGTTGGCGAGCAGCGTGCTCAGCGTGCGCATGCTCTCGGTGTTCGGGTCCTTGGTATCCAGCGGATTGGCATCAAACCCGATGGTGAACGCCGAGGCCGCACCGGCCAGCGCTAAAACCACGAAGGCCGCCAGCACGCCACGGCGGTGCTTGCTCAACAAACCGTCCATTTGCGCGCCGTAAGGCAGACCGACCCGCACTTCCTCCGCGCGCGGCGCAAACACCCAGACCAGCGCCGGCAAAAACGTAATGGTGCAGGCAAACGCAATGAACATGCCCGCCCCGGCAATAATGCCCAATTCCGCGACGCCGGTGAACGGGGTGGGCGCGAAGGCAAAAAACCCGCAGGATGTGGCGGCCGCGGCCAGCGCGATCTGCCCGCCCGCCTGGAAAGCGGTTTCTGGTATGGCAAACGCCAGCAACGGCGCGTCACGCCGCACGTCGCGCAGCCGCACGCAGAACTGAATGGCGAAATCCACAGCCAGACCAATAAACAAAATCGCAAACGCCACCGAGATCAAATTCATCACGCCGATAAAAATGGCGGCGAAACTGATGGTCAGCGCCAGCCCGAGCAGCAGCGTCGCCAGAATCGGCACAATCAGCCGCCAGGTGCGCAGCGCCAGGAACAGCCAGAGCGCGATCAGCAGCACGCTGATAATCCCACCCGTGACCAGCCCCTGCGTCAGCGAGGCAAACTCCTCGTCCGAGATGGGAATTTGCCCGGTGTAGTCCACCGTTGCCCGCCCCGCCCGCACATCCGGCAGCGAGGCCGCAATGCGTTTGAGCGCCGCCGTGGCCACCCCGCCGGGTTGCAGCGTGCCCTGGTTAAGCACCGGGTGCGCCAGCACGAACTCGCCGTCACCGCCGCCGATATTGCCGCCGATGAGCGACTGCCACGACAGCGGCACCGGATGCCCGTCCGCCGCCGCCTGCAAATTGCGCTGCACGGCCTGCAACGCGCCGTTATAGGGGGTCAGGTTCGCCCCCGCCTGCACGCCCTGGGCAATCAACGACAGCCCGCCCAACAAGCCACGCGCCGAAGGGTCCGCCGCAAGCTGGCCCAAAAACGGCTGCGCGGCGACAATGCTGGTCAGCAGCTTGGCCAGTTGCGCCGGGGGCAGCAGCAACAGCCCTTCCTGGCTATAAAACGCGTCCCCCGCCGGGTAACTGGAGTCGTGGAAATCAGCCTTGTCCGCGGCCAGGGCAGCATTCAACGCGGCGGCGGTCTCGCGCGCCTCCTCGGGCGTGGCGGCGCGCACCACGGCGACGATCAGCCGGTCGAATTGCGGGAAATTCTGGTTCTCCCGGATCGCCGCCTGCCGCCACGGCAGCGAACTGGCAAACAGATTGTCGGTATCGGTATCCATTCGCAGGTGGTGCGCGGCGTAGTTCAGCCCCGCCCCGGCCAGCAGCAGTGCGGCAAATATGGTAGGCCAGGCGGCCCGGCGTGCCGCGCTTACAATTCCAACAATCAGGCGCAAAATCGCCCCTCTCCCACCCCGGCCGGCGCTTAGAACCCCAGCCCGGCCGTAACGAGACGCCCGTAGACATCCGAGAGCACGAATTGCAGCGCCTGCAGCAGCAAAATAGCGATTAACGGGGAAATATCCACATTGCCGAACAATGGCAGGTGGCGGCGGATGGGGGCGAGTACCGGGTTGGTGACCTGCTCCAGGAAGTGCGCCACCGAGTAGACGAACTGATTGCGACGATCCACCACGCCAAAGGAAATCAGCATGCTCAAAACCACCACTATGATGATGGCGAGGATCATCAGATGGATCAGCTCGCCGGCCAGCCAGAAGATCGCGAATAACATTTTTAGTCCCCAGGGGTTACTTGCGGCGCATGAGTAACGGCGCGCCGCCCCCGTGGCAATGATGCCTGCATGTTGACTTGCACGCGCGAATGCGCGATGCCGCCCCCGGATGGACCCGGTTCACATTTATGGTCACGGGGCTGTAGCTCAGTTGGTAGAGCGCGTCGTTCGCAATGACGAGGTCTGGGGTTCGATTCCCCACAGCTCCACCATGAACCATCACTTAGCCGCCCGATTCAGACTACGCGCTGACGCGCTCCATCATCGGAAGGCACAAACTTCATGAGCGATCCCACGCGAGAGTCGGCCTTCGCGCTGCTACAGGCGGTCCTCACCAAAAATACGTCGCTGGATGTGGCGCTGGACGCCCTGCCCCCGTTGGATGCGCGCGACCGCGCCGCCGCGCACCGGCTGGCGGCCTCGGTACTGCGCCATTCCGGCACGCTGGACGCGGTGCTGGAACCATTCCTGCTCCGCCAGCCGCCGGTCCCGGTGCGGCACATCCTGTGGCTCGGCGCCGCCGCTTTTCTGCTCCTCGGCGCCCCGGCACACGCGGCGGTCGGCACTGCGGTGGACCTCGCACGGGCAAAAAAACTGGCGCCCTTCGCCGGGCTGGTGAACGCGGTGCTGCGCAAAGTCGTCGCGGCGGGGCCGGAGGCGCTCGAGTCGCTGGACATGCCCCGTCTGGACACCCCCGCCTGGGCCTGGGCTAGCTGGGGCAAAAACGCCCGCGCCATCGCCACCGCGCAGGCGCTGGAAGCCCCGCTGGATATCTCGGTCAAACCCGGCGTCACGCTGGAAGGCGAGCTTCTGCCCACCGGCTCGGTGCGCTTCTCCGCGGGCACCAGCGTGCTGGACCTGCCAGGTTTTGCCACCGGCGACATCTGGGTACAGGACGCCGCCGCCGCCCTCCCCGCCAAACTCCTGGCCGTGCAACCGGGTGAACGCGTGCTCGACCTCTGCGCCGCCCCCGGCGGCAAAACCGCGCAACTCGCCGCCGCCGGCGCGCTGGTCACCGCGGTGGAGCGCGACAAAGCCCGCATGGGCACGCTGAAGGGCAACCTCACCCGCCTGAATCTGACCGTGGACTGCGTGCTGGCCGATGCCGTCACCTGGCGCCCGGAGCAGAAATTCAGCGCCATTTTGCTGGACGCCCCTTGCAGCGCCACCGGCACCATCCGCCGCCACCCGGACCTGCTGCATCTGCGCAAACCGCGGGACGTACAGACCCTCACCAAAGCGCAGGACACATTGTTGGACGCGGCGGCGGACATGCTGGCCCCCGGCGGGCGCATCATCTACGCCGTGTGCTCGCTGCAGCCGGAGGAAGGTGCCGCCCGCATCGACGCCGCCTGCGTCCGCCTGGGCCTGCGCCGCGACCCTTTAAGCCTGCCGGAAATGCCCGAGGCCGTCACCCCGCAAGGCGATGTGCGCACGCACCCCGGCATGTGGCCGCAACGCGGCGGGCTGGACGGATTTTTCATCGCGCGGCTGGTGCGGGCCAAAGCCGGCGGCACCGAGGACGATGACATCGTGGAATGCAGTTCCCCGCCATGCCCGCAGGGGGAACGCGGGCCGGAGTTTACAGACCAAGGCTAAATAACTTCCATGGAAGGTAACAGCCGTGAAAAAAACCATTCCCTCCGGCGTTTGGGCGCTGGGCTTTGTTTCGCTTCTGATGGACGTCTCATCGGAAATGATCCACGCGCTACTGCCCGTTTATCTCGTCACCATCATGGGCGCATCGATGGAAACGATCGGCATCATAGAGGGCGTCGCCGAAGCAACCGCGTCAATTGTTAAAATATTTTCGGGCGCGCTCTCGGACTGGCTCGGCAAGCGCAAGCTGATCGTGGCCATCGGATATGGCCTCGCGGCCTTCACCAAACCGGTATTTCCGCTGGCCTCTTCTCTGGGGTGGGTGGTGGCCGCCCGTTTCATCGACCGCGTTGGCAAAGGCATTCGCGGCGCGCCACGGGATGCGCTCGTGGCCGATATCGCCCCGCCCCATCTGCGCGGCGCGGCGTTCGGGCTACGTCAATCGCTCGACACAGTCGGAGCCTTCGTCGGGCCACTCATAGCAATTGCGCTCATGTGGCTGACCGCCGACAATTTCCGGACTGTTTTCTGGGTTGCCGTTATCCCCGGGTTGCTCTCGTTCGGTCTCATATTGTTCGCGGTGCGCGAGCCGAAACGTCCGGCGCAGCTGCGCAAAATCCGCTTCCCGCTGAGCCGGTCGGAACTTCGCCGGCTCGGCTTGAACTACTGGCTGGTCGTTATTGTCACCACGGTTTTCACGCTGGCGCAGTTCAGCACCGCATTTCTTATCCTGCGGGCGCGTGCGGCCGGTCTGCCGCTCGCGCTCATTCCCATGGTCCTGGTGGTCATGAATGCCGTCTACGCGCTCGCAGCCCTTCCGGCCGGCGTCTTGTCGGATCGCATCAATCGCCTCACCGTCCTGATTATCGGTTTTGCCCTGCTCATTGCCGCGGACCTTACGCTGGCATTCTCCGGCAGCCTCATCGGCGTGTCGCTTGGCATCGTTTTATGGGGCCTGCACCTTGGGTTTACGCAAGGACTTCTCTCCACCCTTGTCGCCGACACCGCCGCGGCGGAATTGCGCGGCACGGCCTATGGCGTATTCAACCTTTCCGCGGGGCTGGCATTACTGGCGGCGAGTATGGTGGCTGGCGCCCTGTGGCAGTATCTTGGCCCGCAGGCCACGTTTCTCTCCGGTGCACTCTTTACGGTTCTGGCGCTTCTGGGGCTGATCGGGGTCCGCTGGCGGGTGCCAAACCTTGGCATGCTGCGTTGAGCAAACACGCCATTCGTCCATCTCTCCGGGATTCAGCGCGATAACGGCAACGGTTGAACTTTAAACCGTTGAAAAATTTTCCCTCACGCTCGCAAATCGCTATCATTCCACCAACGGGGCGGGCCAGCCGCCTCATCCGGCAGAGGGAACTGAGTCATGTGGAAGAAAATCGGTATCGGCGTGGCCGTCCTGCTCATCATCACCGCCGGCGCGGGCTGGTATCTTTTGTCCAACCTTGATTCCATTATCAAAGCCGCCATCAGCAAATACGGCTCGGCGGCCACCCTCACCTCGGTAAACGTCGACGGCGTAAAACTCTCCCTCACCTCCGGCGAAGGCATCGTCTCCGGCCTCATCGTCGGCAACCCGCAAGGCTTCACCTCGCCCTTCGCGATTTCAGTGGACTCGATGACAGTGCAGGTAGACACCAGCACCCTGGCCGGCAACGGCCCCATCGTCATCAAAACCATCTACATCACCCAGCCGCACGTCACCTACGAGATCACCGCCGGCGCCAGCCTCATGGGCGTTTCCACCAACAGCAACCTGCAAGCCATCCAGCGCAACGTGCAAAGCACAACCGCCGCCCCCGCAGCCCCGCCACCCAGCAGCACCCCGGCGCGCAAGGAAATTATTCAGGACCTCTACGTCACCGGCGGGGAAATCAGCCTCGATGCCGCGGTCCTCAAGGGCAACGGAATTACCGTGCCGCTGCCGCCGATCCACCTCACCAACATCGGCGCCAGCAGCGGCGGCGTAACCCCGGCGCAGGTTGCCGGGCAAATTCTCAGCGCCGTCATCGCCCAGGCCAACCGGGTAGGTGCGGCGGCACTGGAGCGGCAGGTCAGAGCCATGGCAACGGGCGCGTTGCAAGGCGTTGGCGGCGCGCCCAGCAATCTCGGCAGCCAGGTAAAAGGCTTGTTCGGCAACTAAATCCTAAACCGCCACCGCGCGGCCCCACTCCACCCAACCGGCCAGCCGTGGCGCTTTGGGCATATAGCCACTTTCCAACTGCTCGATGGTGAATTGCGCCGCGATGTTGCTGCCCACCGGCCGGGTAAGATGGCAGCCGCCAAAGGCGCGCTTCCACAATGGCTCCAGCCGCCGCTGCCACACGGCAACGCCCGCGTCCGGCGCGCTGCCGTGCTCGCAAAACAGCAATTGCCCGCCAGGGCGCAGCACGCGCCTTGCCTCGGCCAAGGCGCGTGGCGCATCGGGCACGGAGCATAACGTGAACGTCGTCACCACCGTGTCGAAACTGGCATGGGCGAACGGCATGGCATCGGCACTCGCGTCCAGAATTTCCACCGCCAGCCCCGCCGCTCTTGGCGCCGCCTGCGCATAGGCGCGCAGCTCCGGCGAGGGGTCGATGCCGGTGAGCCCGCTCACCCGCGCCGGATCGTAGAACTTCATGTTCAGCCCGCCGCCGATGCCCAACTCCAGCACCCGCCCGCTGGCGCCGGGAATAATGGCGGCGCGTTTTTGCTCAACCATTTCACAGCCGCAGGCGCATTTAATCAGCCGTGGCAGAATATGCCTTTGGTAAAACGATGCCATGCCTCCCTGCCTTTCAATTAATCAGCAAAATTCATGCGTTTGATCGCGCCGGCGGTCGCAAAAGACAACACGATAACCCAGCCAGCGCGGATAAATCATCGTGCCCGGCTTCTGCGATAAAATGCAAATACCCAGCGCAATACATTGCAGTACGGCCGGCGGATACAGCCCGACAAAGCAAAGCCAGCCCAGATCGTTCAGGCTCTGCACAACAGCGGGCGGCATGATACCCGGCCGGAACGCCGCCGCGAACCAGAGAAAGCTTGCGAACAGCACGGCAACCACCGTCCCCGTGGCCGTGGCATCTGCGTCTCGGCCAGCGAATGCGCGTTGCCCTCGATCCGCCGCCTGGCGTGCTTACACCGGCGATCTATAACAATGTTACAGACATCCAGCCAGAACCACGGCGCTGCGTCAAATGAAAAGCCAGGATCAGCATCACCTCACACGGAGGTGCTTGTTAAAAACACCCCTGCTTGGGTACAAGCCTATCCCATGAACGCAAGCTCGACTCGACTCCTCATTGCCCCCAGCCTTCTCGCCGCGGATTTCGCGCGATTGGCTGAAGAAACCAAAGCCGTTGAAGCCGCCGGCGCGGACTGGCTGCACCTGGATGTGATGGACGGGCACTTCGTCCCCAACATCACATTCGGCCCGTTGGTGGTGAAGGCCCTGCGCAAGCACACCACCATGCCGATGGACGTGCATCTGATGATCGCCCCCGTCGACCCCTACATCGCCGCCTTTGCCGAGGCGGGTGCGGACAATATCAGCGTGCACCCGGAATCCGGTCCGCATCTGCACCGCACGCTGCAACTCATCCGCAGCCTGGGCAAAAAAGCCGGCGTGGTGCTCAACCCCGCCACCCCGGTCGAAGCCATCGTCCATGTCATGGACCTCCTCGACATCATCATGGTGATGACCGTGAACCCCGGCTTCGGCGGCCAGGCGTTCATCGCCTCGCAACTACGCAAAATCGCCACCCTGCGGCGGATGATCGACGAGACCGGCCGCGACATCATTTTGCAGATCGACGGCGGCATCACCCCCGCCACGGCCCCGCAAGTGCTGGAAATGGGCGCCGACTGCCTGATCGCCGGCACGGCGGTGTTCGGTGCGCCTGATTACGCCAAGGCGATCAGCGCCCTTCGCGTGGCGCGGCCAAAGGAACAGCCGGAATTCGCGGTTAACGCCGGATGACCCAACCGGGGCAATTCAGCCGCGGCGCGCGCTCCTTCCTGGCCCGCCTGCAAAACCTGCGGAGCAAGAACGCGCCCGATGCTCCGGCACTTGGCCTGCGCGACCCCTGGCCGGGCGACCCCGGCCGTGGTGCGCGGCTGGTAAAGGCGGAGCTGGAGTTCTCCGGCGCGGTACTTCCCATGCCGGCCGGCGTGTTCCAGCCCTCCAACGCCACCGCCATGCTGCGC
This sequence comes from Acetobacteraceae bacterium, assembly GCA_003164135.1. Lineage (GTDB taxonomy): Bacteria > Pseudomonadota > Alphaproteobacteria > Acetobacterales > Acetobacteraceae > Acidocella. The sequence goes on along the minus strand of PLSD01000123.1, from coordinate 11,683 downwards.
GCGCATCTGCACGGCTTTACTTGGCTGCGCGACCTGCGGGCCCTGGGCACGGATGCCGCGCGCACCCGCGCCCGCACATTGGTCTCCGAGTTCATGGATACCGAAATCCTGGAGCCGATCGGGCTGACCCCGGATGTCACCGGCGCGCGTCTGGCCGCCTGGCTTGGCCATTACGACTTCTTCGCTGCCTCGGCCGATGACGACTTCCGCCAGCGCCTGATGAGCCGGCTGGTCATGGACGCGCGCAGCCTCTCCGCCATCCTCCCCGCCGAGGTCCGCGATGGCCGCGCGCTCACCGCGCTTAAAGGCCTCGCCGCCGCTTCCGTCGCCATGCCCGAGCATGTCGGCCACCTCCCCCGCGTGCTCAAATTCCTCCTCCCCGAAATCGACCGCCAGTTTTTCCCCGACGGCTGCCAGATCGAACGCAGCCCGGCGGCGCATCTGGCGGCCTTGCAGGACCTCACCGAAATCCGCGCGCTGATGCAGGCGCACGGCGCGGAACCGCCGAGCGAACTGGTGACCGCCATCGAAAAAGCCGCCGCCGCCCTGCGCGCCCTGCGCCATGGCGACGGCGGGCTGACCCTGTTCAACGGCACCAAGGAAGACCTCGCCACCCTCATCGACCTCGTGCTGGCCCAGGCCGGCCGTGCGCGCGGCGCCATCGCCCCGTTGCGCAGCAGCGGCCTGTTCCGCATGAGCGCGGCCAAAGCACTGGTATTCATGGACGCCGGCCTGCCCGCCCCCCCTGGGCTGGACCGTTTTGCCCATGCCGGCACGCTGGGCCTGGAGTTTTCCTGGGGCAAGGAACGCCTTATCACCAACTGCGGCGCGGCACCGGCCAGCGCCGGCGATTGGGGTACGGCGCTACGCAGCACGGCGGCGCACTCCACGCTCAGCATCGCCGATGTCTCCTCATCCGAAGTCCGCGAACAAGGCCTTGGCCGCCGCCCCACCGAGGTCCACGCCGAACGCCAGGACATCGCCGGCGGCCAATGGATAGAGGCCAACCACGACGGCTGGGGCAGGCTTTTCGGCGCCATCCACCACCGCCGCATCGGTCTGTCGGACAACGGCGAGGAACTGCTGGGCGAGGATCTGATCGAGGCCGAGCAACCGCAGCCCTTCACCATCCGCTTCCATTTGCACCCCAACGTCACCGCCAGCCTGCAACAGGATGACGGCGCGGTGCTGTTGCGCCTGGCCAGCGGCATGGGCTTTCGCCTGCGCGCGGAAGGTGCGCCGATTTCCGTGGAGGAAAGCATCTATTTCGGCCAAGCCGAACCCCGGCGCGCCGAGCAGGTGGTGCTGTCCGGGCACCAGGACGGGCCGCAACATGTTAAATGGTCAATCATAAAGGTGTGACGCTATGACACGTGTACTGTTGACCGGCGGCGCCGGGTACATCGGCTCCCATACCGCCGTGGCACTCATTGAGCGCGGGCATGAGGTCGTGATTCTCGACAATTTCGCCAATTCCGAGCGCGACGTCCCCGCCCGGCTGAAACGCCTGACCGGGCGGGCAAACATTCCCGTCATCGAGGCCGACATCCGCGACACGGCGGCCGTGAGCGCGGCCCTGGCGGCGCATCCGGTGGACGCGGTCATCCATTTCGCGGCACTGAAAGCTGTCGGCGAGTCCGAGGCCGATCCGCTGCTGTACTACGACATGAACATCATCGGCACGATCCGCCTGTTGCAGGCGATGCAGGCGCAAAACGTCCGCCGGATCGTGTTCTCCTCCTCCGCCACGGTGTACGGCCAGCCGGACTCCTCGCCCATTCTGGAGGACGCGCCGACCCGCGTGCAAAACATCTACGGCCGCACCAAGCTGGTCATGGAAGACCTGATCTCCGACCTCGCCCGCACCGGCAAGCTGCTGGCCGCCGCCAACCTGCGCTACTTCAACCCCGTCGGCGCCCACCCCTCGGCCATGATCGGCGAAACCCCGCGCGGCGTGCCCAACAACCTGATGCCCTACGTGACGCAAGTGGCCACCGGCGAGCGCCCGCACCTCAACGTGTTCGGCAATGACTACGACACCCCCGACGGCACCGGCGTGCGCGACTATATCCATGTCGTCGACCTCGCCCGCGCGCACGCCCTCGCCCTTGAGCACATCTGCGAGAATGATGTGTCATTAACGGTGAATCTGGGAACGGGCATCGGCATTTCCGTGCTGGACCTCGTCCACGCCTTCGAGCGCGCCACCGGTCGCAACATCCCCCTCAACATCGCCCCCCGCCGCCCCGGCGACGTCGCCAGCTACTACGCCAACCCCGGCATGGCCGCGCGCGTGTTCGGCTGGAAAGCCGAGCTGGACGTGAACGACATGTGCCAGGACTCCTGGCGCTGGCAAGCGAAACGCGCCGGGATTAACGACGTTTAAGACCCCAAACGCCGAATAATATTGACCAGACCCGGCCAAACGCCCATAGTATGTGGCGAATTAGCCACCAACCAGGACAGCCTCATGGCACAGCCACAAACGCACAAAAGCCGCGATATCTACGATCTGCTCGGCGCCAACGCCCTGGAGCGGAACCCCGCCCCCACCAGCAACCCCGCCGGATTCCGCGATACGCCCGCGCCATTTCAATGGGAGGACGCCACCTCGTCATCCTTCCGGCTGATGCAGGCGGTCCGGCACGGGCTTCCGGTTTCCGCCGTGGATCATTTCCTGAAAACCGGCGCCATCACCGCCGCTGAGCTGCATGAGCTGGTTTTGCCCCGTAAAACCCTGGCCAACCGGCGCGAACTGGGGCGGCTGAACCCGGAGCAATCCGACCGCCTGGTTCGCCTGGCACGTGTTTTTACCGAAGCCGAGGAGGTTTTCGGCGCGCCGGAGAAAGCCCACCGCTGGCTCCGGCGGGAAACCACGGCACTGAACGGCCAGGCGCCGCTGCATCTGCTGGACACTGACGAAGGTGCGCGCATGGTCGAGGCCTTGCTCGGGCGTATCAGTCACGGCATCGCGGCTTGATCCTGTGGCGGCTGTGCCGCCTGGCGCACGCCAATTTATCCGGAGAGGGTGGGCGGCTCTATTCCGGCCGCTGGCATAGCGCCGGGCGCCCCATCATTTACACCGCCACGGAACCATCGCTGGCCGTGCTGGAAGTGCGGGTCAACCTCGACGTCCCCTTCGAACTGCTGCCCGACGATTATGTCCTGGTGTCGATCGAGACCGGCCCGGCGGACCTTGAAACCTTGGCGACCCTGCCCGAAAACCCGCGCGCCCATGGCGATGCCTGGCTGCAAGAGCAGCGCACGCTACTACTTGCCGTGCCGTCGGTGATTATACCGCAAGCTCGCAACGTGCTGATCAACCCCGCGCACCCGGCCGCCGCCCCCGCGCGCATCGTCAGGGCCGAGCCGTTCAATTTTGATCCGAGGCTCTGGGGTGTTTTCCGCTAGCCAGCGGACCATGGCAGTTTACCGGCACTTGCTCTAAATCCCGCCCATGCCGCAAAGCGCGCCACCGCCCCGCACCCTCGTCTTCCTGCTCACGGAAGACTGGTTCTTCGCCTCGCATTTTTGGGCGCGCGGGCTGGCCGCGCAAGCGGCCGGCTGGCGCGTCATACTGGTCGCACGGCAAACCGAGGCTACCGCCCGCATCCGCGCCTCCGGCATTGAGGTCATCCCAGTCGATTTCTCCCGCCGCCGCCTAAATCCATTCGCCGAACTCTGGTTCACCCTCAAACTCGCCCGCCTCTACCGGCAGCTAAAACCCACCGTCGTGCATCACATCGCCCTCAAACCCATCGCCATCGGCGGGCTGGCGGCGCGGCTGGCCGGGGTGCGCGCTATCGTGAATGCCCCCACGGGCCTCGGCTTTGTCTTCTCGTCGGACAAACCCTTGGCCAAACTGCTGCGCCCCTTCGTCACCCTCGCCCTGCGCCTTACCCTTTCCCCCAAGGGCGCCAAAGTGATCTTCGAGAACCCCGACGACCTCGCCGCCCTCACCGCCGCGGGCATGGTGCGCCCCGCCGCCGCCGTGCTCATCCGCGGTGCCGGGGTGAACACGGACGAATTCTCCCCCGCCCCGGAACCGCCCGGCCCCGTCCGCGTTATCCTCATCGCCCGCATGATCCGCGCCAAAGGCATCGCCGTGTTCTGCGAGGCGGCCCGCATCCTGCATGGCCAGGCCGAATTCATCCTGGCCGGCGCCCCCGACCCCGGCAACCTCGACTCCATCCCCGAGGCCGAGTTGCGCGCCTGGCAGGCCGAAAGCATCGTCACCTGGCTCGGCCCGCGCACGGACATCGCGGCCCTGCTGCGCGGCGCGCACATCGCCTGCCAGCCCTCCACCTACCGCGAGGGCCTGCCCAAATCCGCGCTGGAAGCCATGGCGGCGGGCAAACCATTGGTTGCCACCAACGTCCCCGGCTGCCGCGAGGCCGTGGTTGACGGCCAGACCGGTTTTCTGGTCCCCCCCGGCGATGCCTCCGCGCTCGCCGCCGGCTTAAAAAAACTCATCGCCTCGCCAGAGTTGCGCGCCCGCATGGGTGCCGCCGCCCGCGCCCGCGCGGTGCAGGAGTTTTCCTCGCCCCATATCTGCGCGCAGACACTTTTGGTGTATGCTGCGCTGGTACCCGGAGACCCACCATGAAAAAAGCCTTGTTCGCCTTGCTTGCTTTGGTTGTCATCGCCCTCCTCGGCGTATGGTTCTTCTCCAGCTTCATCAGCGGCACCCCCGGCACTGACCGCCAGAACATCGGCAGCGTCAGCACCAATTTCCGCCTGCTCGGCCCCAACGACAAAGTGGTGGTGGAGCGTTTTGACGACCCGAAAGTGGCGAATGTCGCCTGCTACGCCAGCTTCGCCCAAACCGGCGGCGTCGCCGGCGGCGTCGGCGTGGCCGAGGACCCCAGCCAGTTCGCCCTCAACTGCATCGCCCACGGCGCCGTCAGCATCCCCGCCGACCTGCCTGACCAGGAAGAAATGGGTGCCATCTCCGCCTCCTTCCTGTTCAAACATTTTATTATTACCCGCATGGTGGATAGGCAGAGCAACACGCTGGTGTACGTGCTGATCAGCACCAGAATCCTGCATGGCTCACCGGCGAACGCGGTGTCGGCAGTGCCGGGGAATTAGTAAGGCGGGGGGTGTTCCACGTGGAACAGTTGTGATGAGTATGTTATAACACTATGTTAGTTTTGGTTTATTTTTTACTTGCACCCCAATTTATGCGAGTTTGTAACGAAAAAGAAATGAGTTGACGGCGCGGTGATGGCGGAGCGGATTTATCGCGTTGACAAAAAATTGCAGGGTGGTAGCGTCAAATTATTAAATCATTCCGGAAAGAAATGGGGCGATGTCCACCGTTTTTGTATCAGGCACTTCTGGCGGCAACGGCCTTAACGGCGCCGTACCAGGGCAGTCCGGCGGGGTGGGTGGCAAAGGCGGCAACGCCAGCGCGGTTGCCGGCAGCACCATTTATGCAACAAATAATGCCTTCGCCTACGGCGGACCAGGTGGTGCGGGCGGCAATGGCGGCACGAGCACGGACCCGGGCGGTGCGGGCGGCGCCGGCGGCAATGCCACGGCGCAGACCATCACCAACATCATCATATCTCCATACGAATCGATCGCGCGGGCAACGGCAGACGGTGGCGCCGGCGGTGCCAGCGGCAATACCGGCAACGGCGGCGCGGGCGGCAAGGCCACGGGCACATCCGCCACCGCGGAGGGCGTAACTGCCGAGGCGACCAGCACTGCCACGGGCGGTAGCGGCGGTACCGGCCAGGGGGCTGGCTTTAGCGGCGGCGCTGGCGGTGCCGTTAGCGGCACGGGGGCAATAGCGGTTTCCACAATGCTGTCCGGATCGGCGGACGCGGAGGTCACGCAGACCAGTGGCATCGGTGGCTGGGGCCTGAACGGTGCCGATGGAGGGGCTGGTGCTTCCAGCACATTGACCAACGCTGTCGCGGGCATGACCGACGGGGGCAATTTGACTCTCGACCAGACCGCGATTGGCGGCAACGGCGGCTCCACCGCCACGGGCACGGGCGGTCGTGGGGGTAACGCAAAATCGACTCTCATATTTAACGACACCACCAACGCAACGCAAAGCGCATCGATAACGAGCGGGGTTGTTGCCGCCGGCGGCGTTGGCGGCGGCAATGGGAACCTTTTCACTGCAAATAGCGGTAACGCGGAAGCGGTCAGCACCATCACCGGCAGCCAGGTGGTGACATCCAGCGCAACGGCCGATGGTGGTGCCAACTATGGCACTGGGGGCGCGGGAGGGGAGGCAATCGCGCAAAGTACAGCGACCGGAGCAACTGTTTACTCTGACGCAACGGCCGCCGCCGGCGAGGAGGCGCGCGGCCCGGCAGGAGCTTCCGCAACCGCAACGGGCAACGCTAGCGGTGGTACGGTTACGGCCTCGGCCAAAACAGAGCCATTGGCTGGACAGGTATTCCTCCTGCAGTCGACCGCGACGGCCAGCGTCAGCGGCAGCTCCACCGCAATCGCCAAATCGTTCTCTCAGGCCGGCTTGCCCGGCTTTATTACCTCCGGTCAGGCGGTTGCCCTAGGTCTCGGCCTTCCCAACCCGCTGACTACCCAGGCGATTCTCACCAACAATCCTAAAATTTCCGCCGCCTTCGGGCCCACCCCGACGGTGCTGGCGATGGAAGAGCTCGGTGGCGGCTACGCGACCGGCGGCACTGGGGCGGAGACCTCGACCAGCATGGTTTCATTTAGCGCCAGCCTGCTTGCGGCCGACATGGCGCAGGATCTGAAAATCGGGTTGTTTGGCGGCACATACACCGGCAGCAGTGCCGGGGTGACCGGCGTCACGCTGGATATTTCCGCCAATGGCGCAACCTTGGTTGACGAAAGTTTTAGCAGCGGCGCGGCTGCGGCGGCCTATTTCCACAACCACGCCATTGACCTCGGCTCGCTGGGCGGTTCGCTCTACAGCTCGGGCGTGCTCGATGTCATGGCCCAGTTGACTGTCACCACTGATTCCGCTGGTTCGGGGTTTTACGGCAAATTGGCGATTTCGGGCTGAGGGCGGCGGCTCTGAATGCCCAGCGCTTATCAATGCCCAGCAAGTGGGTGGAGCGCAGCGCAACCCATCATTACGGCGAGGCAGGAACTGATGGGTTGCGCTGCGCTCCACCCATCCTACAAATTTCATTCCACCCCCACCTTCGCCGTCAGCTCAATCCCAGCACTTTCATCACCGCCAGAATCGTTTTCAGCGCCGGGTTGCCGCTGGCGGAAAACGAGCGATAGAGCAGCTTGCGCGAAAGCCCGGTCTCCCCACCCGACCCCCACCCAAAACCTTGCATCCCCCCGCCCGCCGTGCCAAACCGCCCCCGTTCCGCGTGACTGGCGCTGATGATGGGCAACCTTCGGGGAGCGTGGAGCAAAAGACCGCCGCGCGCCTGGGCAATTCCTCGATCAAAAGCCGGAGAACCGCCCGTGACCGATATTGTCCCCATCCGCACCGCCCTGATTTCCGTCTCCGACAAAACCGGCCTCATCGAATTTTGCACCGCCCTGGAGGCCCACGGCGTCAAAATCCTCTCCACCGGCGGCACCGCCAAGGCAATCCGCGATGCCGGCATCCCGGTCACGGATGTCTCCGAGCACACCGGCTTCCCCGAAATCCTCGACGGCCGCGTGAAAACCCTGGTCCCGCAAGTGCACGGCGGCATCCTCGGCCGGCGCGACCTGCCGGAGCACCAGGCGCAGATGGCAACCCACAACATCGCCCCGATCGACCTCGTGGCGGTCAACCTCTACCCGTTCGAGGCCACCGTCGCCCGCGGCGCCGCGTTTGAAGATTGCATCGAGAACATCGACATCGGCGGCCCGACGATGATCCGCTCGGCGGCCAAAAACCACGCCTCGGTCGCGGTGCTCACAGCACCCGAACATTTTGCCACCGTCATCGCCGAACTGAACGAGCACGGCGGCACCAGCCTTGCCACCCGCCGCACCCTGGCAGCCGCCGCCTATGGCCGAACCGCCGCGTATGACGCCGCGATTTCCACCTGGTTCGCCGCGCAGAACGGCGTGGAATACCCGCAAACTTTCGCCATCTCCGGGCAGCTCAGGCAAACTCTGCGTTATGGCGAAAACCCGCACCAGTCGGCGGCCTTCTACACCGCCGCCCCGGCCCGCTTCGGCGTGGCCACCGCCACCCAGGTGCAAGGCAAGGAACTCTCCTACAACAATTTTAACGACACCGACGCCGCCTACGAATGCGTCGCCGAATTCGCCGAACCCACGGTGGTCATCGTTAAACACGCCAACCCCTGCGGCATCGCCACCGCCGCCTCGGTGGCCGACGCCTGGGATGCGGCACTGGCCTGCGACCCGGTCTCGGCTTTTGGCGGCATCGTCGCGCTCAACCGCACGCTGGATGAAGAAACGGCGGCCAAAATCTCCGCTATCTTCACCGAGGTCATCATCGCGCCCAACGCCACCCAGGGCGCACAGGACATTCTGGCGAAAAAGAAGAACTTGCGCCTGCTGCTCACCGGCGGCTTGCCGGACCCGGCCGAGGCCGGCGTCACCTTCAAATCCCTGGCCGGCGGTTTCCTCCTGCAAAACCGCGACGCAGGGCGCATCACCCCCGCAAACCTGCAAATCGTCACCAAACGCGCCCCCACGGCCGCCGAGATCGAGGACCTGATCTTCGCCTTCCGCGTCTGCAAGCACGTCAAATCCAACGCCATCGTCTACGCCAAAAACCTGGCCACCATCGGGGTCGGCGCCGGGCAGATGAACCGCGTCGACTCCGCGCGCATCGCCGCCTGGCGCGGTGCCTCCGCCGGGCTGGACTTCTCCAACTGCGTCGTCGCGTCCGATGCCTTCTTCCCCTTCGCCGACGGGCTGGAAGCCGCGATTTCCGCCGGTGCCACCGCCGTTATCCAGCCCGGCGGCTCAATCCGCGACGCTGAGGTCATCGCCGCCGCCGATGCGGCCGGAATCACCATGGTGTTCACAAATATGCGGCATTTCCGGCACTAATAGGGTATATATCGCGCCATGTTGCTCAATCTCCCCTTCGCTCTACCGGATTGGATGCCCCCCTGGGTGTTCCTGCTGCTGGCCTTGCCCGTATTGCTCTGGGCACTAGCCTTCGCTCTCATGCCCTTCAGCGTATTCGGTGTGAAGGCGCGGCTGGATTCGCTCGAATCCCAGGTCGAGTCGCTGCATGACGATCTGCGGATGATGGCCATGCGCACATCCGGAGCGCTGCCCCCTGCACCGTCCGAATTCCACCCGTACGACGACGTGCCCAACTTCGCCCGGATCAAAAAATCCCACGCCGCCTATGAGGAACCGGTAACGCCGCCACCGCGCCCGGCACCTGCACCAGCACCGGCCCCCATGGCCACGCCAGTGGTCAGCCCACGTGAGCGTTTCGTCCCCGCACCACCGCCCAAACCATTGCGCCGCACGGAGCCGCGGCTGGATTGAGCCTTTCCGCTAACCAGGTGTTCTGCTCAGGCGCCACCGGCTACATTGGCGGCGCTATTTTACGCGCACTCGCGGCAGAGGGCATTCCGGCCCTGGGTGGCCTGCGCGCCCTCACCCCCCTGCCGCCGGGCATCACCCCCTTTGTCACCGGGGATCTCTCCGTAACCGGCTTCCAACTCCCGCCGGTGGAGGTGGTTATCCACGCCGCCGGCCTCGGCCACCGCCGCCACGCCAGCGCCAGAACCTGGCGCCGGGCAAATATCGACTCAGCCGTGAACCTCGCCCGCGCCGCCCGCGCCGCCGGGGCAAAACGCTTCATCCTGATCTCCACCGCCCACATCCACGGCCGCGTCCATGACCGCCTGGTCACCGACACCACGCCACCCAACCCGCAGGACGCCTACGCGGAGAGCAAGCTCCGCGCCGAGCACGAGGTTGCCGCCGCCTTCGGCCTGGGTCTCACCATTATCCGCCCGGTCGCCGTCATCGGCCCCGGCTGCCCCGGCAACATCCCGCTCCTTTTAAAACTGTTGTCGCGCGGCATCCCGCTCCCCTTCGCGGGTATCGAAAACCAGCGCAGCTTCATTGACCGTGAGGAGCTGGCGCGGATCATCCTGGCAGTCCTGCGCAGCCCTCACCCGCCCGAGAGCGTTCTCGCCGCCCACCCTGAAAACATCAGCACCCCCGCTTTGGTCCGCGCCCTGGCCGAGGGCCTGGACATTCCAGCCCGCCTGTTCGCCTGCCCGCCTCGCGTCCTGCAAGCCGCCACCACCCTGCTCGGGCGCGGCGCCATGTGGCAGAGCCTGGCCGGAAACTTCACCGCCAACCCGGCCGCCGCCCGCCAACTGGGCTGGAAACCCCAGCAAAGCCTTGAGGAATCATTCCGCCAAACCTCACGGTATTATAATACCACATACCCAACCCCTTGACTTAATGCCGGGAAATCCCGATAAGCCCGCACGCTAGTTAAATGGGTGCAAACATATGAAAACGACGATTTCGCTGAAACCAGCGGATGTGAAGAAGGAATGGATCCTGATCGACGCCGAAGGGCTGATCCTGGGCCGTCTCGCCGCTATTGTGGCCGCTCGCCTGCGCGGCAAGCACAAGCCGCAGTTCACCCCGCATGTTGACTGTGGTGATAACATCATCATCGTCAATGCCGAGAAGGTAAAGCTCACCGGCAACAAACTTGAGCAGTCCGTGCTCTACTACCACACCGGTTTTGCCGGCGGCATCAAGGGCCGTAGCATCAAAGACCGTCTCGCCAGCGCCAACCCGCAGCGCGTGGTGGAAAAAGCCATCGAGCGCATGATTACGCGCGGCCCGCTGCAGCGCCAGCAGATGAAGAACCTGTATGTCTATGCCGGTTCCGAGCATAAGCACGCCGCGCAGCAGCCGAAAATTTTTGACGTCGGCGCGCTGAACGCCAAGAACCGGAGAGCGTAAAAAATGTCCGATACCAACAATGCTTTTGCCGGCCTGAAAGATCTGCCGAGCGTGGTGTCCGCCGAGGCCGCCACCCCCAAACGTGAACCCAAGCGCGACGCGCAGGGCCGTTCCTACTCCACCGGCCGCCGCAAAAACGCGATCGCCCGCGTCTGGATCAAGCCGGGCAAGGGCGACATCATGGTCAACGGCAAAAAGGCGCCGGTTTATTTTGCCCGCCCGGTGCTGCGCATGCTCATCACCCAGCCCTTCCTGGTCGCTGACCGCTACAACCAGTTCGACGTGTTCTGCACGGTCAACGGTGGCGGTCTCTCCGGTCAGGCCGGCGCGGTGCGCCACGGCATTTCCCGCGCGCTCACCCTCTACGAGCCGGAACTGCGCGGCATCCTCAAAGTTGCCGGCTTCCTCACCCGCGACTCGCGCGTGGTGGAACGCAAGAAATACGGCAAAGCGAAAGCCCGCCGCAGCTTCCAGTTCAGCAAGCGCTGAGTTGCTGCTCCCTACGAAAAACCCCGGAGAAATCCGGGGTTTTTTATTGCGCCGTTTTCAGTTCCAGCAGCGCCCGTAACTCCGCCTCATGCTCATAATCAGGCATCAACCGTTGCAGCTCCGCATCGCGCCGCACCGCCGGATGAAAATAAATCTCCGCGCTGCCCGCAGGCAAATTCCGCAACAATAACCGCATCCGCGCCGCCGTCATATGCCCTGACCATTTCAGGCCAAACACATATTGCGTGCTCTCTAGCCTGCGCGCCTGAAATCTTAACAATTTATACCAGCCGCCGAATTTTCT
>PLSD01000009.1 GCA_003164135.1 Acetobacteraceae bacterium | reverse complement strand
ACTCTTAATTGAAATTACTATATTTATGTGCTGCGATAACCTCGCTTATGCTTCCGGTGCGCCAATTTTGTAAAACTCCTCGCTGCTGCGGCAATATCCGGGCAAACGTCCCAGCGCTGCCGTCCTCCGGTGCCGATGCGCCCCCAGATTCGCCAGAGCAACGTCTCTCCGAACAGATCGCATGTAATCGCCAACGCGCAAAAGTACCGTTCATTTTTTTCCGGGCGAATTCGGTTGAGGACCAATTTCGTGCGGCTGATGTCGGTCTGAATGTCATTGCCCAATGGGGACTCCCTTCAAGACTGGTGGGCCTGACAAGTTTGATAGACTGGAACGACTCGGACCAGCCGATCCCTTATTTGGAATTCCTGCGATTCCGCAAACGCAGGGCCAGGTTCTCGTTGAGACCAGTATGTCAGCCCTGAGTCTCGGGAAACAATCCGGGCATCCATCGTGATGCGAGTGCGGCGGGGAAGGCGAGACGCAGATGCGCGCGCGTGCTTTCCGAGATGAGCACGCCTTGATCGAACAAAGCGGAGACGACGCGGCGGGCTTGACGGTCGCCGGTGCCGACAATGCCGGCGGCGTCGGCCCGCGGGAGTTCGCCGCGGTAGAGCACGGCTTCGAGGATACTGCCGGATTTGGGCGGCAAACGGTTGAGCCTGATTTCTTCTTCGGCCCAAATGAGGATGCGCGCGCGTAGGCGGTCCGGCTGTACAAGGGATTCCATGAAGGATACCTGGTCGATGCAGGTCGTCAGGAAAAATTTCGTGAACTCAGCCAGGTTCTCTTCGCTCAGGTTGCCTCTGCCGTCGAGATCGTTGCGACGGGTGAGGTCACAGGCGGCAAGGTGCCCCTTATAGGCCCTTACGTTGCGCGCTAGGCCGCGAGCGATTGACCAGACTGCGCCGGTGTCGAGTGCTTCCAGCAACGTGGCGTGCGACAAAAGCCGTGCGACGCGGCCGTTGCCGTCGGGAAACGGGTGAATCCACAACAGGCGGTGATGTGCGGCGGCGGCGGCAAGGATGGTCTCGGCTTTGCCGGTTTTGCTGTAGACGTCTTCGAAGCGTTGCAGGAAGCGCGGCACGGCGCCGGGGCTGACGGCGACGTGGTTACCAACCTCGACGTCTTGGGCGCGCAGTTCGCCGGGGATCACCTTCAAGCGCTTTTTGGTTGTGGGGTCTTCGATCCATAGCAGTTCATCGGGCACCAGCTCGCAGAAGTGGCGATGGACTTCCCGGATGGAATGGACGGTCAACGTGCTGCCTTTGAGATTGCCCTTGTCGATCCATTGCTGGACCGTGATGTGAGCTTTCGCTTCGAGCTGGAGGTCGCGCTTTTTCGGGTCGGCGCTGTAGTCATCCTTGAGGGCACGCTCAATGTCGATCGGGTGCGTGTCATGCCCTTCGATCAGATTGCTGTAGTAGCAGTTCATCGACCGCACCAGATCGGCGAGTGAGGCCAATAGGCTTTCCGGCAGGGAGCGCCTGAATCCGGCGCTCTTCTGCGCCAGCTCCAGGGCGAGATCGGTCAGCGCCGCGCGCTGTCGTGAGTGCTCGCCGATCAGAACTGGCTCCATCTGGGAGACCGCTTCGCCGCGATCGATTGCCGTTTTTATGTCCGCTTTCACGTCCGCTTCCTTCTTAGGATTAGATTATTATATATCAAATGATTATAGATATTCAAGCAACCAGACCTGCCACCAGAAAGTCCGCTTTGATGTCTGCTTTAAAATGGCGCCGGCGGTCAAATTTTAAAGGCCCCGCAGCGGAGGGGATAAAGCGAAATCACCGTCCACGCCGCAGTTACCTCGGAGGCAGCCAGAAACCGCTCCGCCGGGGATGGAACCCGGGCCGAACTTTACTCAACCCGCATGGTGTTCCGGCATTCGCCGGCTTATGCTAAAAATTCCGTGTCGTTCGTCACTTCGTGCCGACGCGGCTTTATTTAATTTCGGGCGAGGAAGTTTGTCCTCCGCGACGAATCGACTTGCTGAACTTGGGGAGGGTGCGTCACATATGGATAAATCGGAAAAAGAAGCTCCTGAACCTAGCCGGTTCCGCTTGGGATTCTTGGTCCACGACGTGTCCCGACTAAGGCGTACGGTTTTTGACGCTGCCCTAAAGCCATTAGGCATCACCAGATCGCAATGGTGGGTACTCGCGCACCTGTCTCGGCACGAAACAATGACACAGCGGGATTTAGCCAAAACCCTTGATCTCGGTCCCGTTGCTCTGGGTGGGTTAATCGATCGACTTGAAAAAAATGGCTTTGTTGCCAGACGTGATCATCCAACAGACCGGCGTGCGAAACAGGTTGAAATGACCCCTGCTGGAAAATCTTTGCTGAATTTAATGCAGGCCCGTGTCACCGGGATTAATCAAGACATGTTGAGCGTGCTCACGACAGAAGAGATTATGAAGCTCGATGATATTCTGCACAGATTAAAAATTCGCCTGTTAGAGATGAATAGCAAAGAATAGTGCGCGGCTGGCAGACCCAGGAGAAGAGAGCTGGCTGGCTTTGTCCTTCGGTCGCCTTGGCCGCGCCGGTAGAACGCCAATGCCGTAATGCGCGGCCATCCGGCCATAGCTGAGATTGATCTCGGGGTCGTAGAACGACGCCTTGTTGGGTTCGTCCCGGCAAAGGTACGTATCGCGACATAGGATTTTAGAGAATGCACTGAAATATCTACAAAATCATGAATTTTACTCCCCCCAGAACGCCGAGATTCAGAGCCGCGCCGTTCCAAAACAAATTGGCACGAGGTTTACGAAATTTTGATTTTAA
>PLSD01000129.1 GCA_003164135.1 Acetobacteraceae bacterium | reverse complement strand
ATCTAAAGTGCAACTGTAATGTTAGAATGCCCAGGCCACCGCCGTTAGAGACCGCCGCTGCCAGCTCGGCGCGGCCGACCCACATCATGCCGCCTTGCATTATGGGGTGCTCGATGCCCAGCAGCTCGGTAAAGCGTGTGCGCAGAGCCATTACAGTGCCTCCAGAATGGTCACGTTCGCTACGGCGCCACCTTCGCACATGGTTTGCAAGCCGTAGCGTTTGCCGCGGGCGCGCAGGGCGTGGATCATTGTCGTCATCAAGCGGGCACCCGAGGCACCCAGCGGATGGCCCAGCGCAATCGCCCCGCCGTTCACGTTGAGCTTGTCGGGGTCGGCTTCCAATGCCTGCAGCCAGGCCAGCGGCACCGGGGCGAACGCCTCGTTGACCTCGTACAAATCAATATCGGCAATACCCATTCCCGCGCGTGCCAGAGCCCGGCGGGTTGCCGGGATCGGCTCTTCGAGCATAATCACCGGATCGCCGGCGGTTACGGTCAGGTTCACGATCCTCGCAATCGGCGTCAGCCCGTATTGCTTCAGCGCCCGCTCGCTCACCACCAGCACTCCGGCGGCGCCATCGGCAATCTGGCTGGCATTGGCGGCGGTTACCACACCGCCTTCGGTAAGTGTGCGCAGGGAGCCGATACCCTCCAGCGTCGCATCGAAGCGGATGCCTTCATCGCGTTTGTGCAGTTCGGAAACACCGGCGGCATTGGTGATGGACAGCGGCAGAATTTCGGCATCGAACGCGCCGGCCTGGGTCGCGGCGGCGGCAAGCTGGTGGCTCTTGAGCGCAAACCGGTCCAGCGCGTCGCGGTCAAATCCGTATTTCTCGGCGATCATCTGCGCGCCGGCAAACTGGCTGAATTCCTTCACGCCAAACCGCTCCTGAATCCGCTGGCTGAACGGCCCGGCGCCAATTCCTGCTTTGCTGTGCAGCGAGAAATTGCTGAACATCGGCACCCGCGTCATGCTTTCCACGCCAGCCGCGATCACCACATCCTGCGTGCCGGACATTACCGCCTGTGCTGCAAATTGTACTGCCTGCTGCGAGGAGCCGCACTGCCGGTCGATGGTCACGCCCGGCACGCTCTCCGGCAGTTTGGAGGCAAAAATCACGTTGCGCGCAAAGGCGTAAGTTTGCTCGCCTGCTTGCGTGACGCAACCGACGATCACATCGTCGATCACGGAAGGATCAATCCCCGAACGGTCAACCAGCGCATTCAGCACCTCACCGCCCAGATCCGCCGGATGCCAACCCTTCAGCCGCCCCTCGCGCTTGCCCGTCGCGGTCCGCACGGCGGCCACAATATAAGCCTGATTCATGTTTATTCCTTCACTTGCTGGCGCATTGAATTAACCGGTGATCGCCCGGCCGAACATCGCTCGCGCAATTACCCATTTCTGAACTTCGTTGGCACCTTCATAAATTTCACCGATTTTGGCGTCGCGGTAGATGGACTCAAGCGGCCATTGGTCGCCATCGGCCATCAGCTCGCGGGCAAAGCCGTAGCCGCCGCAAGCCTGGATCGCATCGCGCGCGACATCCACGGCCAGCGCGCTGCCCTTTACCTTTGCCATTGCCGCAAGGGGTTCGGCAGCAGCGCCGCGATCCACGTTCATCCCGGCCTTTTGGTAGATGTTGCGGGCGGCCTCAATCTCGATGGCGTGTTCGGCAAAACGGAACTGCCAATGCTGGAAGGCTGCAATCGGCTTGCCGAAGACGTGCCGGCGGGAGGTGTAATCCGCCGCGACATCCAGCGCGCGCTGCGCCATGCCCACACCCACCGCGCCGATGCCCATGCGCCCCAGCGCCAGCGCGCCCAAGGCCGTGCGCAAGCCCGCACCTGGCGTGCCCACCACATCAGCATCGGTGACAAAGACGTTCTCGAAGAAAATATCCGCCGTCAGCTGCGCATGATTGCCCATTTTACGGTCCGGCTCAGCCACCCGTACCCCCGCCGCGTGCATATCGACAAAAAATGTCGAAGTGTTTGCCTCGGTCCGGCACAGCACCAGCACACGGTCCGCCGCGACGGAATTGGTGATCCACCGCTTGCGCCCATCAATCCGCCAGCCGCCGTCCACCTGCCGCGCCGTGGTTTTCAGCGTGTTGACCGAAAGATCCGTGCTGGCCTCGGGCTCGCTGGTGGCGAACGAACCAACAATTTCGCCGCGCACGATTTTTGGCAGCCAGGTCGCGCGCACCGCGCCGCCAGCGGCATCCAGCGTTTTGCCGACCAGAATGGCCTGGCCGTCATACATCGCCGATGCAATGCCCGGTGAATAATAACCCAGTTCCTCCAGCACCGTGAGTGCGGCCAGCGTGGGAAACTCCAGCCCCAGCCCGCCGACATCCGCCGGGTATGGCACGCGGTACAATCCGGCGGCGGTGATCGCGTTAAAAATATCGTAGCGGAAACCATCGCGCGTCTCGGGCGTGCAATTGAGTTCGTGCGCGGCGGGGCGCAGCACGTCATCGGCAAATGTCCGCGCCTCGCGGCGCACCCGCACTGTCTCCTCGGGCAAAAGCAGATCGTTTGACATTTTATCCGTCAACCGGCCCACCGCCCACTGGTTTTTCATCGCAACCGTCATGCCGCACTCCTGTTTACACTTGAAGTATTCGCTGCATTCCGGTTAGCCGCCCACCCAAAGTTAGCGGTGGCACTCAAATCAAACGGTTGTCGCGGGCGAAGCGCACGGCGCTGCTGCGGTTACGCACCGCGATTTTAGAGAACAGATTATGCAGATGCCACTTCACGGTCGGCACGGTAATCCCCAGGCGGTCGCCGATTTCCTGGTTGCTCAGGCCGATATCGAGGAATCCCAGCATTTCGGTTTCGCGCGCCGTTACCTGCAAATCCTCATCCAGTTCGCTCACCTGCTGCGCCGCGCGCGCCGCCGGTAGCGGGCTATGCCCGAGCATGGCGGCAAACTGCCGCCAGCCCTGTGCATCGTTGCCCAATGGTGCGCGCTCGCCCGCCTCGAACAGTGCCGGGAGCAGCGGCTCGATCAGGCGGCGGTCATCGATGAAAAACCGGTAAAGCCCGCTGCGTACCGCTGCATCGGCGGTCTGGATGAGCAGCCGCAACGCCAGCGGCCGCTTGTTCTGGCGTATCAGCAGGGCAATTTTCAGCAGGTTGAGTTTTTGCTCCGCCAGCCCGCGCCCGTCGCGCTGGCAGGCGCTGATCACCGGTGTGAGCAGATGCAGCGCCGCCTCGTTTTCTCCCCGCAGCATGGCCGCGCGGGCGAGCAGTGCCGTGTGCATTTCGCGCAAGGTCCAGCCGTGCGTCATCAAGGCCGGGTCTTCATCCCTGGCCGTGGCCAGCCGCGCCTCGAACGCCTCGGCCATGTGCAAGGCCCGGCCCGCATCGCCGCCCTCGCGCATCACCGCCTCAATGCGGTAGGTTTCGGCAATCAGCAACACGGCCGGGGCGTGCAGATGCGCCTCGAACCGCCGCTCCTCGCCGCCGCCCAGCGCCCGCGCGACTGCCGCCGCCCAGACCACGATGAACGGCAAACCATGTTCATCAGGCGAGAGCCGGGCAAATGCGAGGTCTGTCGCCGCCATTTCCGCGTCGCCGCGATGATACGCAATCACCGCCGCCATCTGCCGCGTCAGCCGGGCAATCGGCGCGCCGGGGCCAGTCATGCGGTCGGTGGTTTTTATAGCCTCGCGGATGTCTTCCTCCGCCTCGCGCGCGCGGCCTTTCATCAGCGTCACCAGCGCCGAGAGCGCCAGCACCCAGGCGCGGCCAAAGCCGCTGTCGGTCCGCTCCACCGAGAATTTCGCGCGGTGAATATTCTGCGCCGCGGCGTTTAAATTCCCCCGCGCCATCTCCGCCACCGCGGCGGCGCAGCGCATGACCGCCACGCTGAACGCATCGCCGGTGGCGCCATCGGCATTCCAGCGCTCCAGCGCATTGCGCAACCCCGGCTGGTCGTCGCTGAAGGCGCAGATCACCGCGTCGATCATCACCTCGCGGCTGGTGGGCTCCGCCGCCTGAAAGTTCAGCGCCAATGTCCATCGACCGCTGAAGACCAGGCTCCAGCGGTACCAATGCTCCAGCAGTGGACTCAACGCCCCGCCGCCATTTAAAAACGCGCTGATCCATTCGGTGAACAGAAATATCTTGCCATCCGCGACCAGCCGCCGCCGCGCATAATCCTCCAGCAGCGCGACCGCCTGCTCCGCCTCGCCGGCGCGGATCGCATAGGGGATCGCCACTTCCAGCTCACCACGCGCCGTATGCCAGGCGCCGGCGCGGCGCAGAATTTCCTCCTGCGGCAAGGCTGCCGCCTCGCCGTGCTGCGAGAGTAAAAAATCGCGGAACAGTGAATGAAACCTGAAGCGCTGCGAGCCGTCGCCGGTCTCGGTCAAAAATATATTGTCACGCTCCAGCCCAGCGAAATCCGCGGCCGCGCGCGGGTCGTCCATCACCTGTGCGGCCAGTTCACGGCTCACCTCATCCAGCACCGCCAGGCTGCACAGCAGCGCGCGGCGGCCCGGCGGCAGATGGCTGAATAGCGTCTTGTTCAAATAATCCGCCACATCCGCGCGCGAGCCGGAGAATTTTATCCGCGCCGCGCCGCCGCGGCCAACCTGGTTGAGCGCCAGCCGCAAAAGCTGCAGTCCGGCGGCCCAGCCTTCCGTGCATCCAACCAATCTGTGCAACACCTCGGCCGGTTGGGGCGGCGCGTTCACCAGTAGAAACGCCTGCGCTTCCTCCGCGCTGAAGGTGAGATCGCGCATGCCAAACGCCGCATAGTCGTCGCTCATGCGGTAGGTCTCGAAGAGAAACCCCGGATGGCTGCGCGAGGCCACGACGAAATTCGCCAGCCCTTCGGTTTCGCGCAGCAGCCGGTCAAAATAATGGTTGGTCGCCTCGGACTCGATGAAATTCCAGTTGTCGATCATCACGACCACCAGCGTTCCGCCACCAAGCCGGTTCACGTAGCCGCCAAAATCCTCACCCTCCAGCGGCTGCGCCTGATACTGTTCCGCCAGTTGCTCAAGCAGCATCCGGCCCAGCCACACCGGGTCACGGTCAGCATCGGTCACGCTCAGCCAGATACGTGCCGCCTCGTCCGTTTCCAGCTTGCGGAACGCATCGGCCAGCAGCGTGGTCTTGCCAAAGCCCGAAGGCGCGGTCACCAGCACCAGCCGCCGGTTCAACGCGGCCTCAACCAGCGCCCCGGTTAAACGCGGGCGGGCGAGCAGGCCGGAGCGCTCTTTCGGCGGCCGGATATGCGCCAGCAGCCTCGATTTTGCAGGGTACACAGGTTTCCTCGCCCGATTATTATGATCTTACCGGCGTATACTCACTCTCACGGAATACGCGCCCGCCGGCCATACCAAAGTTGGGCGGGACAAATTGCGCGGCGACGGCTGTAAAAATGCCCCATCCTAACATTACAGTTGCACTTTAG
>PLSD01000044.1 GCA_003164135.1 Acetobacteraceae bacterium | reverse complement strand
ATAATCCGTTTGCATCGTTCTCCACCGCCGCATTGATCTACCTCTGCATCTCTTTCGTGCTGATCTATTGCTTCCGTCGCGCGGAAGGGCATTTCCTCGCGTTCTTGAAGCCGTAATTTTTTATCCCCGGCGCACCGGGCGGCGGCTGACTACCTGCGGGGCGCCGGTAAACACCGAATAAGGCGGCGGCCGGGGATGGCTTGCCAAATCGGCCGGGGACCATCACATCATGCTCCATGTCCGGATCTTACTCCAGGGTGAAGGCCGTGCTGGGCCCCACCAATACCGGCAAGACGCATCTGGCGATGGAGCGTCTGCTGGGACACTCTTCCGGCATGATCGGTTTTCCGCTGCGGTTGCTGGCGCGGGAAAACTATGACCGCATGGTGGCGCGCAAGGGCGCGAAGAACGTCGGGCTGATTACCGGGGAAGAGAAGATTGTGCCGCCGGGGGCAAAATGGTTCTCCTGCACGGTGGAGGCGATGCCGCTGGACCGGCGGGTCGAGTTTCTGGCGGTTGATGAAATTCAGCTGTGCGCGGATCCGGATAGGGGGCATGTGTTCACCGACCGGCTTCTGTATGCGCGCGGGCTGGTGGAGACGATGTTTTTGGGCGCGGAGACGATCCGCAAGCTGCTAAAGCGCTTGGTGCCGGAGATTGAGATTGAGACGCGGCCGCGGCTTTCGGAGCTTTCCTACGCTGGGCCGGTGAAGTTGTCGCGGTTGCCGCCGCGCTCAGCGATTGTCGCGTTTTCGGCCGCCGAGGTTTACGCGATTGCCGAGGCGGTGCGCCGGCGGCGGGGCGGGTGCGCGGTGGTGATGGGGCGCTTGAGCCCGCGCACCAGAAACGCCCAGGTGGCGTTGTACCAGGAAAAAGAGGTGGATTTTCTGGTGGCGACGGATGCCATCGGCATGGGGCTGAACATGGATGTGGACCATGTGGCGTTTGCGGGCTTGTCAAAATTCGATGGCCACCGGCCCCGGCTGCTGCTGGCGGCGGAGGTGGCGCAGATTGCCGGGCGGGCAGGGCGCGGGATGCGCGATGGCAGTTTTGGCGTGACCGGGGTGTGCCCGCCGCTGGGCGATGAGTTGGTGGGCGCGGTGGAGGCGCATGTTTTCGAGCCGCTGGAGCAGTTGGCGTGGCGCAACTCGGCGCTGGATTTTGCCTCGGTGGACGCGCTGCTGGGCAGTTTGACGGCGCCGCCCACTTTGGCGGGGCTGGTGCGTGGGCAGGATGCCACGGATGTGCTCACCCTGGAGGCGCTGAACCATGACGCGGATATCCGCAAGGCGGCGCAGGGCCGGGCGGCGACACGGCTGTTATGGGAGACCTGCCAGATCCCCGATTTCCGCAAGCTGGCGACGGATGCGCATGTGAAATTATGCGCAAATGTGTTCACCCACCTGCGGGCGGGGAAGAATTTGCCGGTGGATTGGGTGCGCGCCGAGATCGAGGCACTGGACAAAGTGGAAGGGGATATTGATACCCTTATGCAGCGGCTGACGGATGTGCGCGTTTGGGCGTATATAACAGCCAGAGCGGATTGGATGCGCGATGCAACGCCCTGGGCGAGGCTGGCGCGCGAGATCGAAGATAGAATTTCAGACACGCTGCACATGAAGTTGATGGCGCGGTTTGTGGACAAGAGGGCGGCACATTTGACCAGACGGCTGGAAGACCAAGAAGCGGAAGAGTTGCAGGCGGTGGTTTCCAACCACGGCGTGGTGCTGGTGGAAGGCCATGAGGTGGGCCGCGTTGAGGGGTTCAACTTCCATCCGGACCCCACGACGCAGGGGCAGGAGAAGAAGTTTCTGCTCCGTGCCGCGCGCCGGGCCTTGGGGCAGGAGTTGCCGCGGCGGATTCTGCGCTGCGAGACGGCGGCCGATGAGGCGTTTACGCTGACTGACGACCGCCAAGTGGTGTGGGAAGGTGCGAAAATCGCGCGGCTGAAGCGCAGCGAAAACCTGCTCAAGCCGGAAGTGGAAATTCTGCACTCGGAATTTTTGGACGGGCTGGCGCGGGAGCGGCTGCGGGCGCGGATCAGCGCGTTTGTGGCGGCGGAAGTGGAAAAGCGGTTGGGGGCGTTGCTGGTGGCGATGAAGGAGCCGCCGGCGGAACTGCGCGGGGTGATGTACCGGCTGGGTGAGGCCTCTGGCGTGATGGAGGCGGAGACTGTGGCGCAGGATTTGCG
Source organism: Acetobacteraceae bacterium (assembly GCA_003164135.1). GTDB lineage: Bacteria > Pseudomonadota > Alphaproteobacteria > Acetobacterales > Acetobacteraceae > Acidocella. The sequence goes on along the minus strand of PLSD01000044.1, from coordinate 7,098 downwards.
CCCGGTGCTGAAGAAGTTGGGGGTTGAGGCGGGGCGGTTCGCGTTTTTCATGCCGGCCGTGCTGAAGCCGGGTTCGGCGAAGCTGCGGGCGCTGCTGTGGGGCGTGGCGAATGACCGTAATCCGCCGCCGCTGCCGGCCGCGGGGCTGGTCTCGGCGCCGATGCCCAGCAATTGGGGGGCGGATTTCGCGCTCTCCATGGGCTGGCTGCCCGCCGGGCCGGTGATGGTGCGGCTGGATGTGGCGGAGAAACTGGTGCGCGAGCTGCACTACTTGGTGCGCAAGCATCCGGTGTTTTTGCCGCCGAATCTGGGCTCGCGCATGGGGCTGAAGCCGGACCAGCTTGCGCCGGTGCTGAATGCGCTGGGGTTCAGGATTATTCCAGCCCAGGTGCTGGGCGAGAAGAAATATGGCCCGGCGGCCCCGGCGATGCTGGCGCGGCGAAAGATGGAGCCAAAACCCATAGCACCACCCCCGCCGCCGCCGGTGCCGGTTTCCGAGGATAACCCGTTTGCGGCGCTGGCGGCGTTGCGGCAGACAGCCCGGCGCTGATGACGGAGGAGGATGCCGGCTGGCAACGGCTGGATAGATTTTTGTTTTTTGCGCGGTTTTGTAAGACGCGCGATGTGGCGGGCGAGTTGGTGGCAGCGGGCGGGGTGCGGATTAACCGCCAGCCGGTGGAAAAAGCCCATGCGCGGGTGCGGGTGGGCGATGTGCTGACCCTGGCGTTGCCGCGCGGCGTGCTGGTCGTGGAGGTGCTGGGGCTGGCGCTACGGCGTGAAGGTGCCGCGCAGGCGCAACAGCTATACAGGGAAATTGCAGTCAGTTGATTTTGGCTGTGTGCATTGCCTCAAGATCGCTTGCCTAAACGCGCTCGCACGCGCATATCCGGGGCCGAATTGCCAACGTATTACCGTATTAGGAGTGCCTGATGACCTATGTGGTCACCGAGAATTGCATCAAGTGCAAATACATGGATTGCGTGGAAGTCTGCCCGGTGGACTGCTTCTACGTAGGCGAGAATATGCTGGTGATCCATCCGGATGAATGCATTGACTGCGGCGTGTGCGAGCCGGAATGCCCGGCGGAAGCCATTTTGCCTGATAGCGATGACCGCTCCACCGCCTGGATTGAGCGTAACCTGAGCTTCGCCAAGGTGTGGCCGAATATCACCCGCAAGGGCACGGCCCCGGAAGACGCGGACGAGTGGAAGGACAAGCCGGGCAAGGAAGCGCTATTGTCTCCGGAACCCGGCCAACCGTAAGAGACTGTTCCAGAAGTCTACTCCGGCGGCCGTCTAGCGGCGATTTTCTGCGCGCCGGTGCTCACGTACTGAAGTACGCTGCGCTCCGGTGCTCAAAAATCCCCGCTATACGACGCGCCGGAGCGACTTCTGAAACAATCTCTGAGCTACGCGGCCTCCCGTGACGGGAGGCCAAAATTCTGCTACAGGCTCATTTTTGAAACCGGGCGCGCGCGATCGCGGCCCGGTTAACGACTGTAGCGGAGTTGTCATGAGCGAGAAACCGAAGACCGCGGCGGCGAAGAAAGCCGCGAAACCTTTGAACGAAACGGTAAATGAAGTGACAGCCGCCGACACATCCCAGCCAGACGAAACAGCCCCCGAAATTGCCGCCGAGAAGCCCCCCGTGAAGGCGAAACCGGTTGCCAAGGTTGCCAAGCCCGCCGCGAAGCCGGCCCCGGCGCCGGTGGTGGAAGTGGCGAAACCAGTGCCCGTGGCCCCTGCGCCGGCTGCCCCGCCGGTTATCAGCCATTCCGGCGTGCCCGCCGGGCCGATGCGCCCGATGACGCCGCCGCGGGCCATGGCGAAAGCTGAAATCTTCGTGGACGGCGATTTTGTGGTCTACCCGACCCACGGCGTGGGCAAGGTCGAGCGGATCGCCACCGAGGAGATCGCCGGGCATACGCTGGAGCTGATCCATATCACCTTCGACGAAAACCGCATGACCCTGCGCGTGCCGACCAACAAGGCGCGCACCGCGGGCCTGCGCAAGCTCGCCTCGCGCAAGCAGTTCGACGATGTGCTGGCCGTGTTGAAGGGCCGCGCGCGCATTAAACGCACCATGTGGTCCCGCCGCGCGCAGGAATACGAGGCGAAAATCAACTCCGGCGACCCCTCCGCCATCGCCGAAGTGGTGCGCGATTTGCACCGCAACGCCGGGCAGCCGGACCAGAGTTTTTCGGAACGGCAGATTTATGAATCGGCGCTGGACCGTTTGGCGGCTGAGTATGGCGCCCTGGAACAGATTGATAAGGCGACGGCGATCGAACGGCTGATCGCGCATCTGAAGTCGGAATAAGCCTCCGAACCAGAAGATCCCGGGTCTACGCGGCTTCGCTGCTGCGCCCGGGATGACGGAGACTGCGGGTCAGGTCTCCGTGTCTTCCTTCCGCAGGATATCGAGCGGGAGCAAAACCCCCTGACGTTCAAAATGCCAGTAAGTCCAGCCGTTGCAGGAGGGGGCGTTTTGTACGGCGGCGCCGACCTGGTGGATGGAGCCGCGGTGGGGGCCGGAGGTTAGGTTGCCTTCGGCGGTTACCTCGGCGGCGATGCGGCGTTGTTTGTCGGTGAGTTGGGTGCCGGGTTTGATGATGCCGCGCTCCACAAAACTTCCAAACGCAATACGAGGTGTTTCGCGGCCGGTGGGCGGGGCGGTGATGGAGGCGAGCGGCACGGGGATTTCCGCGCGTAGGCGGCCCCAGGCGGCTTCCACGTAGGCGGGGTGGCGCTCGATGCCGATGAAGTGGCGGTGCAGGCGCTTGGCGACCGTGGCGGTGGTGCCGGTGCCGAGGAAAGGGTCGACGATGACGTCCCCTGGGCTGGTGGAGGACATGATGACGCGGTGGAGCAGGGCCTCTGGTTTTTGCGTGGGGTGGAGTTTGAGGCCGTGGACGTTGCGCAGGCGCTCGCCGCCGGTGCAGAGCGGCATGGTCCAGTCCGAGCGCATTTGCAGGTCGTCGTTGAGCGACTTCATGGCCTGGTAGTTGAATTTATAGCGCGAGGTTTTGGATTTGGCGGCCCAGATCATGGTTTCATGCGCGTTGGTGAAGCGGCGGCCGCGGAAATTGGGCATGGGGTTGGTTTTGCGCCAGATCACATCGTTGAGGATCCAGAAGCCGAGGTCCTGCAGGATGGAGCCGATGCGAAAAATGTTGTGGTAGCTGCCGATGACCCAGAGGGTGCCGTCTTTGTTTAAAATACGATGACATTCGCTCAGCCAGTCGCGGGTGAAGGCGTCGTAGGCGGCGAAATCGTTGAATTTGTCCCAGTCGTCGTCGACGCCGTCGACCAGGCTGTCGTCGGGGCGGCGCAGTTCACCGCGGAGCTGCAAATTATAGGGCGGGTCCGCGAAGACGCAGTTCACCGAGGCGTCGGGGAGCATGCGAAGCATGTTCCCAGCATCGCCGAGCAGTATCTGGTCAAGCGGGAGTTCGCGCAGCATTTCCACGGGCAAGGCAGACCCTCAAATTCGGTAGAGGTATAAACTGAAGGGAGGACCGTGGTCGCGTCAACTCTTGGATAATAATGGGCCAAAACCGTTGCGGTGGTGCGGGGTGGGGCCGTGGCGGATGATGGCGGCGCGGTGGATGGGGGCGGCGTAGCCGGCGTTTTTGGCCCAGCCGTAGCCGGGGTAGCGGGCGTCGAGGCGGGCCATGAGGTGGTCGCGGGTGATTTTGGCGGCGATGGAGGCGGCGGCGATGGAGAGGCTGATGGCGTCGCCGTGGACGATGGTGGTGCAGGGTATGTTGCACCCTGGCGCGCGGTTGCCGTCGACCAGGATGTGGGTGGGGGTTTGCGGCAGGGCGGCGATGGCGCGGCGCATGGCGAGCATGGAGGCGTGCAGGATGTTGAGCGCCTCGATCTCGCGCACGGAGGCGGCGCCCAGGGCGATGAGGGCGCCGTTGGCCCGCAAGGCGGCCAGGGCGGCGGCGCGGCGGGGGGCGGTTAGTTTTTTGGAATCGTCGATGAGGGCAGTGACGCTGGGTGGCAGGGGGCGGAGCAGAATAACAGCGGCGGCGAGGACGGGGCCGGCGAGGGGGCCGCGGCCGACTTCGTCCACCCCGGCGATGCGGCCGCCGATGCGGGTCTCGTAGGAGAGGTCAGGCATTGCGCAAATCGGCGAAGAAGGCGGCGAGGAGGGCGGAGCAGTCGGAATCGCGGACGCCGCCGATGACTTCCGGCTTGTGGTGGGTGGTGGCGTGGGAGAATACGCGCGGGCCGTGCTCGACGGCGCCGGATTTGGGGTCGTAGGCGCCGAAAACCAGCTTTTGTACCCGGAAGGCGGCGATGGCGCCGGCGCACAGGGCGCAGGGTTCCAGGGTGACGGTGAGGGTGCAGTCGGAGAGGTACTTTTGGCCCCGCGCGGCGGTTGCGGCTTGCAGGGCTATGAACTCGGCGTGGGCGGCGGGGTTTTGTTGTTCCTCGGTACGGTTGTGGCCGGTGGCAATGATGGCGCCCGAAGCATCCGTGATGACGGCGCCGACGGGGATTTCGCCCAGGGCGGCGGCGGCGCGGGCTTGTTCCAGGGCGTGGTCCATCGGCGTCATGCGGGTTTTCTTGCCTTGGTAGGGCCCGTGGGTCTAGGTGCGGGCATGAGAAATCGTCCTTTGATTGGTTTGACTCTGGATGCGGAGCCGGCGGGCGGGTGGTCTAAGTACCCGTGGTACGCGCTGCGGCAGAATTATTGTGAGGCGGTGGAGGCGGCCGGCGGGTTGGCGGTGGCGTTGCCGCATCAGGCTGGGCTGGCGGAAGCGTATTTGGACCGGCTGGACGGGCTGATTGTGACCGGCGGGGCGTTTGATGTGGACCCGGCGCTGTATGGCGACGCGGAGCGGCATGAGACGGTGGAATTGAAGGCGGACCGCACCACGGCCGAGTTGGCGCTGCTGCAGGGCGCGTTGCGGCGGAATATGCCGGTGTTGGGGATTTGCGGCGGGCAGCAGTTGCTGGCGGTGGTGCTGGGGGGGAGTTTGATCCAGCATATCCCTGATGCCGTGGCGGGGGCTTTGGAGCATGAGCAGAAGACCTCACACTATGAAGCGGCGCATGAGGTGGAAATTCTGCGGGGGACGCGGCTTTATGATATCGTGGGGCCGCGGATGCTGGTGAATACCTCGCACCACCAGGCGGTGCGCAGTGCCGGGCGGTCGGTGGTGAATGCGGTGGCGCCGGATGGGGTGATTGAGGGCATTGAGGTGCCGGGACAGAAATTTTGTATCGGGGTGCAGTGGCATCCTGAGTATTTGGTTGACAAAGGGGATACGGCGATTTTTGCGGCGATGATGGCGGCAGCCAATGGTTGAGGATACTCCAGACCGGGGCGAGCGGATTGCGAAATTTTTGTCACGCGCGGGCGTGGCGAGCCGGCGTGATGCGGAGGCCATGATAGAGGCCGGGCGCGTGCGGATGAACAACGCGCTGGTGGAGCATCCGGCGGTGTTTGTGGGGCCAACCGATATTGTGGTGGTGGACGGCAAGGCGGTGGCGCAGCCGGAGCGCACGCGGCTGTGGCGCTACCATAAGCCCGAGGGGCTGGTGACGACGCATAAGGACCCGGAAGGGCGGGCGACGGTGTTTGACCATCTGCCGAAAGATCTGCCGCGCGTGATTAGCGTGGGGCGGCTGGATATCACCAGCGAGGGGCTGCTGCTGCTGACCAATGATGGCGAGCTTTCGCGCCAGTTGGAGCTGCCCTCGACCGGGTGGCTGCGGCGGTACCGCGTGCGGGTGCATGGCGGCGTGGACCCGAAGAAGCTGGTGCGCCTGGCGGAGGGCATGGTGGTGGATGGGGTGAAGTTCGGGCCGATCGAAGCCTCGGTGGATTCCGTGCAGCGGGCGAATACGTGGCTGAGTGTTTCGCTGCGCGAGGGGAAGAACCGGGAAATCCGGCGCGTGATGGATGCGTTGTTGTTGCCGGTGACGCGGTTGATCCGGGTGGCTTATGGGCCGTTTCAGTTAGGGAATTTGGCGCGGGGCGAGGTTGAGGAAGTGAACGGGAAAATTTTGCGCGAGCAGGTGCCGGGCTTAGGTAAGTGAGGCTGGGTAAGTGATTTCTGGCCCACGGATACTTGCGGGGGCGTGGCGGGGGCGCAAGCTGGTGGCGCCCGAGAGGCTGGAGACACGGCCGACGGGGGCGCGGGCCCGGCAGGCGGTGTTTGATATTTTGATGCATGCGCCTTGGGCGGGGGCGGAATTTTTGCGTGGCGCCCGGGTGCTGGATGTGTTTGCGGGCACCGGGGCTTATGGGCTGGAGGCGCTCTCACGCGGGGCGGTGGCGGCGGATTTTATGGAGCAGGCGCCTGGGGCTTTGGCGGCGCTGCGGAAAAATATCGCGGCGTGCAAGGCGGAGGGGATGAGCCGGGTGTTTGCGGGCGATGTGCTGGGCGCGCGCCTGGGCGATCCGCATGAGTTGGTGTTTCTGGACCCGCCGTATGGGAAAGATTTGGTGAATAAGGCGCTGGCGGTGCTGCGGGCGCGTGGGTGGCTGGCGCCGGGGGCCGTGGTGGTGGCGGAGCTGGGGCCGGGGGATGCGCTAGCTTTGCCGGAGGTGTTGGCGGAGCGGGAGCATGGGAAGGCGCGGCTGGTGTTTGGGCGGGTTTAGTTCGGCTTCGGCTTATTTAACCAAACTCTTCCCTTGACTAACTGCATGCATGCATGGTTGCCGCCACACATACGCCCGCGCAGGGTAGAAAACTTAAAGAGGAAGTGCGACCCAAAGGGAAGGAACCCTTGCAGGTGCGTATTCCTGTAACCGTTAAGCGGCGTTTAAATCGGCTGCTGCCCTGAGAGGCATGGAGCCACACGAATTATTTGTTGAAGTTTGGGCACATTATGAGCGCACCCTGCCCAACGCTAAACCTGAAAGATCCAAGGAATGAAATCGCCGGACGAACTTGATGCCGCTGCCGACTTCCTTGCGACGGTCGGAAAGAAGAAATTTGCCACGTTCCTGGCGGATCCGCCGTGGCAGTTCGTTACCCGGACGGGGAAGATAGCGCCGGAGCATCGGCGCTTAAATCGATACGGCACGATGAACCTTGCCGAAATATGCGTCTTATACCAGCAGCCCTAAAGATTG